>CAXPEB010000093.1:0-12786 GCA_964215915.1 Bacteroidia bacterium | reverse complement strand
CCTACACGACGCTCTTCCGATCTGAAACCTCAGCATCAGATTTCTTTCAAGAATATCTCCAGAATGAGGCAGTAAAACTTAAAGAACTGATTCAACAATTAACTGAGCAAGAGGATGATACCCCTTTTTAATTTCAGGCTATCACTAACACTCTGTCTTAGTCTTCAATAAGGCTCCCAATAAAGGTGTTTATAACCTTCTTTTCTTCCTCAGTCTGGATAGAACCTAGGTACTTATCTGTTGTCAGGGTGGAGGAATGCCCCATCATATCGGAGATAATTGAGGTAGAGAAGTTCAGGTATTTCAGGCTATTGGCAAAGCTATGTCGGGCCGTCTCAAACCGGACTTCTATGTTCAGTTCCAATTCCCTGGCGATTTGTTTGGTGTACTGGCCTACATATTTCCTTCTGTCCCTCGTCCTCTGATACTTCTGTTCCTCTGTCATTTCTTCCTGGAATTCAGGAAAAATATGGGCATTCGCGCTTCTATCCGAGTTACCCTGTCTTTCCATTATTTCAAAATGGTATGCAGTCAGATGAATGGTAATCTCTGTGGGTGAGGAACTCGTACCCCTGGTTTTTACCCTTCTGAGCTTCAAAGTCTCTCCTTCTATCTGTTTCCATTTAAGTTCCAGAATATCCCGCATATTGATCCCATTGGAATACAGGCTGAAAAACCAGTAATCCAACGCCTTCTTTTTCGCTCCTTCTGCCGTGGCCCAATATTGCATCAATGAGATCAATCCTTGTTTTGACAGTGCCTTCTTTGTCTTTTCGGGGGATTTGATCCGGTAGCCCTTCTGTCCAAACGGGTACAACTGGCGGTCCACATGCCCTTCTTCTATTGCCCTATTGTAAAGATGCCGGAGATAACGCATATAAACTCCTACGCTTCCAATTGAGGTGCCTTTCTTGAGCAATTTCCGCTCACTATGCATCAACCACTCGGGGCTGATCTCATAAAAGGGGAGTGTCTTTTTACCAGATAACTCCCTAAAGGTATTCAGGCAGGTTGAATAGCTTTTGTAGGTGGAAACCTGATCCCCTTCTTTCAACTCTGCTATTTTAATCTCAAAAAGGGCAAACATATCTATGGAGGCCTGTTTTCTTACCGGATTCAGGTTTTGCTTCAACCTGTCAAAATTGAAAGGAACGGTCCTTTCTACTGCATCCTCAAAAGCTGACCTTAGTTTCCCTAATTTCTCTGCCCTTGTCTTAAGGGATTCTTTCAGGTACTTTCCATCTTTAAACCTTTCAAACTCTTCCTGGCTCATTTGTACCCCGGTTCTAAAAAACCGCGTAACACGCGCATAGGTTACTCTTATCTTTACCGGATAGGATTCAGAATCCTTGATAGCCCTTCTTTTGTCATGGTAGATGTCAACTATTGCCTCCATTGCCTTTTTAGCCTGATGTTTTCTCAAATACTAAGATAAATGTTTGCAAACTTTTTGCAAACATATTTCAGAAACAAATCCAGATATTTGAAAAGAAAAGAAGAATATTTAGGGCATTTATATTGTTTCACAGTGAGTTATGATAATATATGAAAAAGACTGAAAATGCGTGAAAAACTAGTTTAACCTGACTGTTAATCAGGGGGTCGTTGGTTCGAGCCCAACTCGGGGAGCAAAAGGGAAGGCAATAGGTCTTCCCTTTTTTTGTGTCTTTGACTCTGTGTTTTATTTATACATCCTCTATTCCCCAGCTGCCGACAGGTTTTATGTCGGGCATTCTCAAAACCCCTGGGAGAGATTGATACAGCATAACCAAAACAATACAACCAAGTATACCGGCAAGTTCCATGACTGGCAGTTAAGAGCCGTTTTCCGGGTGGGGGAAAACCGGGGGCAAGCACTAAAAATCGAACAGTGGATCAAGAGGCAAAAAAGCAGAAACCTTATCCTGCAGCTCTCTGACCCTAGCTTTACACCCGAAGGACACCTTGCTCAGCTGGTTAGAGTCCCGCACCTGCGGGATTAATCAGGGGGTCTCCCGGACTTCCGGGATCGCGGAGCAAAAGGGAAGGCAATAGGTCTTCCCTTTTTTTGTGTCTTTGACTCCGTGTTTTATTTATACATCCTCTATTCGGATCAAGTCCAAAAGTTGTGGGCAAGGAGATACTATACCATTTTTGAATATCTGTCGCTAAGGTTGTTCTCTTTTGGGATGCCCATTTTTTACTTGGCTAAAAAATAGGTGAAAAAAGGACAGTCTTCCTGAAGGCGATTTGGTGCACCGGCTCCCGTATGCTTTTGTTGCGGCACGCGCTGCAGGAAAACGGCCTGACGGCGGAAAAACTATTCCTTACGCCGGGCGATTAACCAAGCTCTGTTTCAACCAGTGGACATTCGCCTACGCGCTGGGTTTTGAGGTAGTCCAAAGCTCCTGACCCTGATCCAAGACAAGTGCTACAGAAGAAATCCCTCAACCATAGATAAAACCCATTCTATCACTAAAGAACTCAAAAGGAATCCATCATAAAACTAGCTTAAGATGCATGGACAACCGTAAAATTTAGCCTGGCAATACAGCTGCATTGGTTTAAATTGGGTGTTATACAACACCCTCCGCTTCCATGAATACCCTATTAAAATTTTCCGGCAAAGACCTTCAGGACATCACCATGGATGAATGGCTTGAACAAAAACCGGAAGCACTGCGGCCTCTTGCAACAAAATGGTTCTCGATCATTCAGCAATGTGGTTCGGATGTTCAAAGCATATTCCATGATAACTACCCGATCGGGTGTGTGTGCGATGCTCCCTTTGCTTATGTTAACATCTATACATCCCACGTGAATCTTGGGTTTTTCCATGGTGCCGCGTTATATGACAAAACCGGATTGCTTGAAGGTAGCGGAAAACACATGCGACACATCAAACTAAAACCGGGGGTGAACTATGACGACAAAGCGATTTTGACCCTGGTTGAGCTTGCATACGCGGATATCAAGGAAAGACTGGTTAAATGAGTCCGATCAATAGCGCACTTACTTAGTTGGCAGAACATTATATGTTCTTACCAGGTGACCTCTACAGCCAAACAACCTTCCTCAACCTTTCCTGTCTAACAAATAAACAGGCAAATACAAACGTATCTTCACTGCCTATCTGAATCTATGCAACGGATATTCCCCCTTCTGCTTGGCTTAATACTGGCCCTTTTCTCGCTTCCAGGCAAGGCAAATCACTTGCTTGGAACCGATATCACCTACCGCTGTACCGGAAATGGGAAATACGAGGTTTGGGTAAGGGTGTACCGCGACTGTAGCGGAATCCAGATCTCTCAGGGAAACCTTTTTGCTCAGGCCGGTACACAAACGGTAACGGTCAGTGCCCAAACCAAAACATCGGTCCGTGATATTACTGAAAGCAGCAGCCTCTGTCAGTCGGGAACTCGTTGCCAAGACCCCAGTTTCACCTACGGTGTTGAGGAGCATACCTGGAAAATGACCCTCGATCTTAGCGCTTACAGCGATTGCCAATGGACACTGCACTGGGAGCGATGCTGCAGAAGCACCTCCATTACCACCGGGCAATCCAACCAAAACTATTACAACACGGCAACTCTCGACAAATGCCTTGGCACCTGCAACAGTTCTCCGGAATTTTCGCATTCACCGGCCGGCCTGATCCTCATGTGCCATAACACCGATATCAATTACAGCTTTGCCGTGATCGATACGGTAGACAGCGGAGATTCATTCAGCTACGAGCTAGTCAGTGCCCTGCAGGGAAAAGGTTCTCCCACAAGCTATTCCGGTAATTTCAGCCCACAGCGCCCCCTCAACTTTTTCGGGTTTCCTAACCAAAATCTCTCTTACCCGGCAGGATTCCGGCTGGACCCGGTGACAGGTGAACTAAAATTCCGTCCCACCCAACAGAATCAAGTGGGGGTTATCGCCGTGGAGGTCCGGGAATGGAGAAACCTGAACGGATCATGGACCCAGATCGGCTCCATTCGTCGCGACCTTCAGGTTACAGTGGTTTCCTGCCCTACCAACCAGAAACCTTCTATTAGCGGTCCCTATTCTTATGAAGCCTGTGTCGGGAATCAGCTATGCATCTCCATTGGCGTAACTGACCCAAACCAAAATGACTCCGTACGAATCTCCTGGGGCACGTCACTCCCCGGTGCAACATTCACTACCACAAATGATTCCGACCTCGTTGCACAAGGCAAAGTTTGCTGGACCCCGAAAGCGGAAGACACCACAAACAGCCCGTTCGTCTTCAGCATTGTTGCCACGGATAATGGCTGTCCGAAAAAGTTGCAGGATACAAAAACCTTCTCAGTCGAAGTAAGGAAGGGAATCTACAATTACCCGCATATTACCCGTCATATTTCACCGTTAAACTGCCGCTACGTCGCTTTTGATTTTACACCCTATCCGTACATGCAGGCTTTCACGAACTTCTACGAAGTCAGGGACCTGCAGGGAAACACTGTTTGGCAAAGCTCACATAAGAAGGATACGGCTCTGCTGGATTCAGGCACCTACGTCTCCAAGCTGACTGCCTCCTCTTCCGCAACCTGTACGCAGGTGTTTTATGATACGTTTTCCGTGTCGGATACAGGTAAGTTATCCCATTATTACTCCTATTCCCTATGTAAAAATGAGTCGCTGACTCTAAGTTCCTCCTTGCTTCCCGGGCCAAGTCAATACTCCTGGTATCAAGCCGGAGATTCCGGAAACACTACGTTCCTGAAACAGGGCAACACCCTCACACAGAATATAGTGCAAGAAACGCTATACCTATCCGTAGGCACCACAGGCAACGGTTGTGAGGTTACCGACAGCTTTCATATACACGTGCACCCTCAACCGCAGTCTGACTTTTCCCATACTCCTGATTCAGTCTGCACGGATAATTCATTGGTATTGTTCACCAACACCTCAACAATAGCTGCCGGTACGCTGAATAGTGTCTGGCATTTCGGTGACGGAGACAGCAGCATTTATGTGAGTCCCTCCCATCTTTTTGATCAGCCCGGATCTTACCGGATAAGCTTGACCAGCATATCGGACAAGGGTTGCAGAGATACCGGTTTCGACAGTGTATGGGTATTGCCACCGCTGGTTTTACCAGCGGTTTCTCAACAAACGGACCTTACTGAAGGAGATACCGTCATATTTGACGCCGGATCGTTACATCCTGCCTCACGGTTTCGCTGGCAGGGCGATTTCGGTCAGGGCTTTGTAAACCTGATGGATACCGGGAAGTTAAGCGGGGTACATACCCGGGAATTGCGTATTTTCAATGTCCGGCCACCTGATCACAACCTGAAACTTCGTTGCATCGTAACCCTGACGAGTTGCGAAGACACTAGTAATGTGAGCCTACTTGGGCTGAAACTGGGAATAAAAAACGACAAAACAACAAGCGGGAGCCCGCTGAAACTGTATCCGAATCCCGCTGACGCCTTCCTGATCATTGAGTATCCGGCTTACGGATTTCCAATCACATTCGAGATCAGAGATCAATTTGGAAGGGTCATTAAAACCGGCCAACTGAATACTGAAACCACCCAACTTGATCTATCAGAATTGGATTCCGGTATCTATTTGTTTTGCATTCAGGATACCTTCAGATCTGCCAAGCCGTTTATAATTCGTTAACCCAGTCCTAACCGGCGAGACCACGGTTACATGCAATTCAAAAGCCCAGTTGGTAATTTCACTCAAAATTCAAATTAGAAACAGAGATTTCATAGTACTTTGCCGCCATGTCTTTATCGGTACTCCTGGTTGAGGACGAGTTTATTATTGCGGAGGATATCCGGATAGCCGCTGAAAGTCACGGGCATACTGTTTCAGGGATTGCGTATTCGTATGACGAGGCCCTCGAGCTGCTGGAGAAACACAAGCCGGATATCGCCCTGCTGGATATCACCCTGGGTGAGGAACAACAAGGCCTGAAACTGGGGCGTCTTCTGTATGAAGAACTGGATATTCCCTTTGTCTATGTGACTTCACACTCGGACGCCGCCACCATTGCCAAGGTGAAAGAAACCAACCCCAGCGGTTTTCTGCTCAAACCATTTAACAGAGAAGCGATCTATACCGCTATCGAAATGGCTCTGGCCAATTATACATCCAGAAAGGAAAGCGAGGGTCAGGAGCGGGCCTTTTTCTACCGGCAGGGAACCAAAAAGTTACGTATTCCATACCGGGACATTTATTACCTGGAAGCCGACGGCAACTACACAAAGATCCATACTGCAGAAAGCGTTTATACCGAACGAAAAACCATTGGAGAAATGCTTGAAGAACTCCAGGAGGGGCCCTTTATCAGGGTACATAAATCCTTTTCCGTGAACAAAAACAAGGTACAACAGATTTCCCGTGAGATGCTCGGCCTTGGTACTTACCGGGTGCCTGTAGGGCGCACTTACCGAAACGAGGTGGCAAGGCTTTTCCAATCATGAAACGACTATTTATCGCATTTGCAGCCTATTGTGCTTTGTCTGTGGCCGCTTTTGCACAAAACGGAAGTTGGGAAGACCAGCTGAAATCCATTACCAATAAAGAAGAAAAATTCCGCTTCCTCATTGACTTTGTCAACGATCACCCAGAGCATGAACAGGCAGAAAACGTACTTGAGAGGGCAACCGAACTGGCCAGTGAACTGACGCAAGACTCCCTTCTGGCCATGCTCCAGCAGACCAAAGGCAACTTCGAAAAAACACATGCCAATTATTCGGGAGCCTGGGACCGGTATTCAGCGGCTAAATCCATATATCTGAAAGCCCGCCTGTATAACGAAGCAGGAGAGGTTGTTTACAAGCAAATGGTTTTGTTAGTCGAACAGAACCTCCCTGACAGCATTATCCGGTTGCTGGATCAAAATAAAGCCCTGTTCCGCCTATCGGAACAACGCCTGCAGAATCGGGTGCAACTGGCCTACGGGAACGCCTATTACATGCTTGGCCGAAACGAAGAAGCATTGAACACGTTTTTGGGACTGCTCGACGGAATGGAAGTCGCACAGGATACTCAGGCTTATATCTCCCTGTGTATGAACGTTGCACAGTTGCAGAGCCAGTTTGATTCCTCCATGAACTGGTACCGGAAAATCCTTCCCCTGGCAGAAGAAGCTGACAAAGACCTGCATGCATCGCTGTTAATGGCTATGGGCTGGCAGTATAGCCAGCGCGATGACAAGATCCGCGACAGCGCCCTTTACTATTTCAAAGAAGCGGAAAAAAGGATCGGGTACCTGAAAAGCCCTTTGATCAAAGTCAACCTCTGCACCTATATCGCTGATTATTTCTTTGAACGGGCAGAATACATTTTGGCGCAGGAGTACTTCATAAAAGCATGGGAACTGGGAAAGGAAAATGGCGTTGAATACCCCATACTGCTGCACAACGTGGCCATGGGATATGTTGCCCTCAATCGGAGAGATTCCGCCAGCCATTATTTTGAGCGCTACAAAGAGGCTGTAAAAAACAGCGAAGACAATTACGAGCTTTTGTTGTTGCATCAGCTCAACGCCGGGTATTTAAGGATGAAGGGAGATTCCTGCTCCGTTGAGGTACTCAGTGAGTTTGAAAAAGCGATTGCCTATGCGGTAAAGCTGGAAGACCCGCGCCACGGCGTAAAAATGATCAATACACATGTGGTCAACTGCTTGCTCGACAGTTCGCTGAATGTTACGGGAAAGGCTCGTATCGCAGAATCCATACTGGAACATTGCCGGTTTTTTTATGGATTGACGAACCGACAGGGCCAGCTTCTGAATTACACGGATTTTCTGAAAAACTATGCCTCCCTGGAAGCGCTGTATGGAGATAAAGTTCATGCCCTGGAATTATACCGGGAACTCACCGCAGCCTATGGGGAGATGAATCGGAAAAAGTATATGGAAGGGCTCGATGAGGCCCTGATCAAATACAAAGCGGACCTGAAGGATACCGAGATCCGGCTGCTTACGGAAAAAAACCGGGCAGAGAGGAACATGCGGAACCTGATCATTGCGGGGCTTGCCTTTGCCCTCATCAGCCTGTTTGTAATCTTCCTGCTTTACCGCCGTGAAAACAGAACCCGGAAACAACTGGATGAACGCAACAACCAGGTGGAGGAATTACTCCGGGAAATCCATCACCGGGTAAAAAACAACCTGCAGATCGTTACCAGCTTCATCCATATCCAGCTTGACAAACTTACCGACCCCCAGGCTGCCCAGGCGCTGAAAGACACTGCTGCACGAATCGCGGCTCTGGCCAGCCTTCACCACTCCCTTTACCAGCACGAGGACTTGTCATCGATTCACCTGGAAACCTATATCCGGAAATTGTGCGACGATATCCTCCATACCCTGCCTCACGATTCGGTAAGGATCGATTGTGAATTAGAGGCGTTGAAACTGGATATGGACAAGGCAATTCCTCTGGGCCTTGTTATCAGCGAGCTCATTACCAATGCCCTGAAACATGCTTTTACAGAAAAATCGGAAGATGCCCGTATCACCGTGCAACTTGTCCGAAAAGAAAAATGGGAACTGACGGTTAGCGACAATGGAAAGGGAATTCCCGGAAACCTCAATGAAGCAGGGCAAAACAGCATTGGTCTTCGCCTGATTCAAAACCTGGTGAAGAAACAGGTGAAGGGCGAATTTTCATTTTCCAATCAAAACGGGGCGCACTTCACTGTGACATTTCTACCCGGCCATTGATTGGCTGGGTATGGATAGCTGAACCTGGACCTTCTTTCCGGTCAGGCAACAAAATAGCCGGCCCCCAGGGAGAGCCGGCTTTATTATTGAAATTCAGCTTTAGTGTGTGCGCATGATGCGGGAAGAAGCCCGTTTTTTTCCGTCACTTACCATTACCACATAAGTTCCGGGTTCCAGATCGCTCAGGTCAATTTCGGTTTCTTCGTTCCAGGGAGTTTCCTTCCGAATCACTTCTCTTCCATGCAGGTCATAAACGCTCAGCAGGAAGGTGTTTCCGTCAAAACCGGCGAAGCGGATCCGGGTGCGGTTTTTTACGGGATTCGGGAAAATGGCAAGTGAAGCGGACGGACTGATCTCTACTGCACCGGTACTTTGTCCGGCATACTCAAAACTCAGCTCATCCAGGGTCAGGGTAGTTCCCACCGTATAGGTATCTGCAGAACTGCTTGCCGTGATGACGGCAGAATCAGGCATGCTCAGGTTATTGTTGTAATCCAGGTCCAGGGTAAACGCGGTAAAACCGCTTGTGGCCTGACCATCCATCCATTCGGTCTCCCCGATGATTATACCGTTTTTAAACAGGAGTACGTATATGGAGAATTGGTCTCCTCCTTTCGGATCATATTGGTAATAGCCCTTCAGTTTGGTCGGTTTCCCGTTGGTAGGGAACTTCAGGTTGAACTCTCCTTTCAACAGATCAAAGCTGCTTAGGGTATTGAGGTATCCGGGTTGTTCAACCATATGCCCGTTACCATCGTCTTCCAGGTGTGTACTAATACTTACCGCATGGCCAACTTTTCCGGGAACTTTTTTCACCGATACTTCTGCTCCGTCAAAGACGCTGAAGTTAGAGGTGGCATAATGGGAAGGAACTTCTATGGGCATTCCCATCAGGTTTTCCCAATTTTCAAAACTCCCGTTCGGTACTTGTGCGTGCAGCATCCCAGCCAACCAGGCCAGGGCAAATGCTAAAATGAATTTTTTCATAGCTGTGTGTCTGTGTTTATCGACACGCGAAATTGAACCTACCCCTACCCGAACAGAAACTATTTTTGCTCTGACGTGGATTTTCTTTTACCAAGCGGGTTAAAATCCGGATCAACTGTCGGGAATACCGGGTTTTCCGAAAACAACGGGAATATGGGAAAACGGCCTTACGGCGGAGAAAGATATACTCTCAATATTCCCGAAGGCCCTATTCTTTATGGCGGTGGGGCATTCTTTTGATTCGTTGGATAGGAAGAAAGGGTTTTTCTCTTTTGAATAGCTAAATGTCTCCCAACTTCCTGACTTGATCCGGTAATCACCCCTCAGATTTATTCATACACGATATCCGGTCGTTGGTACACATAGTTACAGCCAGTTTCTAGGAGAGCTGTTTTTTCGTGGTCACTTTTTCCACCATACTGCAAACAGTAACGTCCTAAAGAACCCTAAAACATGAAAACACCCCCACTACCGACAAGGGAAATACGGATTTACCTCTCCGTTCTTCTCGGTCTTCTCTTCCTCACGGGAATGCCTGCATTCTCGCAGAGCATCACTTCTTTCACGCCAACAGTAGCTGCACCGCAGACTTCGGTAACCATTACCGGAACCGGATTCAGCTCTACCGCAGGCAATAACCATGTATTTTTCGGAGGTATCAAGGGGACAGTAACCTCCGCTTCTGCCACAAGCCTTACCGTAACTGTACCTGTGGGGGCTCAATATGGCCGCATCCGGGTAGTTGTGAATGGAAAAACAGCTTCTTCGGTTCAAAGCTTCAACCCGGTTTTCGGGTGCGGTGCATTGATCAGTAACATCGATTTCGAACCTCAAAGCAAAATGAGAGTAGGCGGTACTACCCCACAGGGAAGCACGGTAGGTGATTTTGACAATGATGGAAAAATAGACGTCGCCATCCCGACTTTTACCACCGGTGCGCTCACCATTTTCCGGAACAACAGCACTCCAGGTAATATGGTGTTAGATAGCCTGTATACCCTCACCGGAGCCAAGGGACTATTCCTGGCCTGCACCGGGGATTTGGATGGAGATGGAAGGCTGGATATTGCCGTTTCCACCTACAGCAACGACACGATCGCTATTTACCGAAATACCAGTACTACGGGCAATATTCAGTTCGCTTCTCCTTTTTACCTGAAACATTCCAATGGAATAGGTGGTACCTCTGTTCGAATAGAGGACCTGAACGGTGACGGTAAACCGGATATTGTATCGGCAGGAGCAACCCAAAAATGGTATGTCTTTATCAATAACTACTCCGGCACACTGAATGGATCGGCATTTACCCGACACGATTTCTCCTACCCGGTATCACCTACAACGATTAGGGATGTCAAGGTGGCGGATATGGATCTCGACGGAGATATGGACGTAGTATATTCGGAGATAAGCAATGCCAATATCCACGTCAACCTCAATGACGGAACCGGGTTGAATTATGCTGATTCCATTGTAACCGCACCGGAAGTTCAGATTTGGGGATTCAGTCTGGCTGACTTAAACGGAGACGGGAAAGCGGATATCAGCGGCTGTGCCCGTTACGCAGGACTCTTCTTCAGTATACAGAATACAAGTTCCGGGGGCAACTTTTCCTTTGGGAGCACCGTGACCACAACCTCCAGCACAAGCGGGGTTCAAGGTATTTATTTGGATGCCGGTGATCTCGACGGTGATGGGGACCCGGATTTTGCCATTGCCAACCTGGCAACCTCGGGAACCCTCTTTGTCCGCAACGAATCCTCCGGAGGTACTATCAAGCTGGGACCTATGTTTACGGTACCCGGTGCAGATGGAGCCTCTGCCGCCATCACTAGTTTGGTTGCCGATATTGACTTGGATGGCCGGCCGGATGTCTTATATACCGACAACGGCTCATACATCCGCGGCTATCGGAATATCAATACCCTGCGGGCTACTATAGATACCTCGGCTGGCACCACCATCTGTAAGAGCGGCGCGCTCAACCTTCCGGCCAATTCCCGCCCTGACGCCGCTTACGAATGGTATTACAATAATTCCAAAATCAACGGAGCGAATACCGCTCTCTATAACCCGACACAAGCAGGCAATTACTATGTCTACGTAACTGCCGATACCTGTACCGCTTACTCGGATACAATAGCCGTTTCCAAAATCGATTCGGTAAGCATTAGCCTTGGAACGATTAATTCGGTAAGTCCCAGCAGCACAAGTTTTGAGATTCCTTATTCTGCTCTTTTCGGGTCTCCTGATAAATACAGCGTATTTGCCGTAAACCCGAATAGCATGCCCGGATTCACCCCGGTTAATAGTAGTACTCTGGGTGCCTCTCCCATACAGGTAACTATTCCGGCTTCTGCTTCGGGAACCTATACCTTCGGGATGACCCTGGCTAACTCTCAGGTGGGATGCCTTTCTGACACGATATTCTTCTCACTTGACATTGAAAACCCCATTATCAATACCGTCAGCGCTAACCAAAGCATTTGCCCTTTCACCGCTCCCGATACCTTGAAAGGTAGTCCGGATACCGGTGGAGGCAGCGCCTGGACTTTCAAATGGTTGAAGTCTTCTTCCGTAAATAGCGGGTATGGGGCAGCAGGAGGCAATGATGCCGGCCAGAATTATTTGCCCGGCACTCTGACTCAGTCTACCTATTTCAGAAGACTGGTAACGGCCGGTGGCGATTCCGATACCTCTGCGGCCATACTCATCACCGTAGAAGACCTGCAGAACCCCCAAGCTGTTACACGCAACAAAACAATCTATCTGAATGCTTCGGGTACCGCCAGTATTCTGGCCAGCGATGTGGATTCGGCCAGCTCGGATAACTGCAGCATTGCTTCCCGCACACTATCCAAAACAGCATTTACTTGTGCGGAGGTTGGCACCAATAAAGTATGGTTGCTTGTAAGCGACCCAAGTGGAAACAAAGATTCCACTGCTACTACCATTACCGTTGCTGATACCATCAGGCCCACCGTACAGACTCAGAACCTCACCGTATACCTTAATGCTAACGGACAGGCTTCAATCACTACCACGCAGGTTAACAACGGCTCTTCGGATAACTGCTCTATCGATACTTACAGCCTCAACACAACCGACTTTACCTGTGC
>CAXPEB010000092.1:0-27077 GCA_964215915.1 Bacteroidia bacterium | reverse complement strand
CAGGTTCTTTAAAACAGCATCGTCTGTGTCTATGATATTACCTGCAAGTTCCAGCTTCTTCTGTTGTAATGACAGAATTTTCTCCTCAACGCTGTTTTTGGTAATGAATTTATAACTAAAAACTTTCTGGGTCTGACCAATCCGGTGTGCCCGGTCTATGGCCTGCTGCTCCACGGCCGGATTCCACCAGGGGTCTGCCAGGAATACATAGTCCGCGCTCGTAAGGTTCAAGCCGGTTCCCCCCGCCTTCAGACTGATCAGAAAAACCATCAGAGAGGGGTCTCCGTTGAACCGTTCCACTTCCTTCAACCTTTCTTTTACAGGGGTACTGCCATCCAGGTAAGCATACTCAATCTTCCGGTTGTTGAAATATTCCCGGAACAGGTTCAGATGTTTTACAAACTGGGAAAACAAAAGGATCTTATGTCCTTCCATCATAGCAGTTTCAAGCATGCGGGTAATTTCAATAAACTTCCCGCTTTCTCCCAGGAAATCAGGTTCTGCCAGTCGCGGGTGGTTGCTGATTTGCCGGAGCAGGATCAGTCCCTTAAGTATCTGCAGCTTGGATTTTTTCATTCCCTGCTCGGATACCACTTTGAGAATCGTATTACGGAAAAGGCTCTTGGTTTCTTCGTAGAGCTTTTCCTGCTCTTCGGTCATCTCGCAATAGTGCAGCAGCTCGTACTTGTCCGGAAGGTCACGGGCCACTTCTTTTTTGGTACGACGCAGTACGAAGGGAGCGATCAGCTCATGCAGACGTTGCTGAACGGCTTCATTCCCCTCCTTTTCAATGGGGATGGCAAATCGTTTCTGGAAATAGGAATAAGAACCCAGCAGCCCCGGATTAACAAAGGACATCTGCGACCACAGGTCGGTTACCGTATTTTCAATGGGCGTTCCGGTTAAAACAAGCCGGTGGTTTGCCTGCAGTTCGCGAACGGTGCGGGAAGTCAGCGAAGCCGGGTTTTTAATCGCCTGGCTTTCATCCAGTATCACATAATGAAAAGGAAGCTCGCGTATCCAATCGATATCCAGCCGTAACACCCCATAGGTAGTAATTACCACATCATAACCACTGAATGCCGCACTTGTTTTGCTCCTGCCGGTTCCGCTGTGCACCAGCACCTTAAGTCCGGGGACAAACTTGGTGGCCTCCCGGTGCCAGTTGTATACCAGAGAAGTTGGCGCCACCACCAGACTCAGCGGACGCTGCACTTTTTTCTTTACCACAGTCCGGGTATTCCGGAGATCGGCCCCGTCAAAAAGTGAGATTTGCGCCTGGGCGGAATCCACCTCATACTCGCCCACTTCCATAGTCTGCTCTTCCACCCTGCTTAAGGTGGCTGCCTCATGGGCCAGCAAGGCCAGTGCCTGAATGGTCTTACCCAGTCCCATATCATCCGCAAGACAACCTCCGAAACGGTTATTCCTCAGGAAATAGAACCAATGAAACCCATCCAGCTGGTAAGGACGCAGGTCTCCTTCAAACATAGAGGTCGGTACGGCCGGCACCTCGGTGCGTTGGTTTTCGATCTCATCCAGTTTTTGCCGGATATCGTCACGCAAACGGCTTTTTTGCAACCCTTCTATCAAGCCATAATGATGGCGGTGCAATTTGAGCGTATGCGGTTCCGAACTCAGTTCGATCAGTTCACTGAACTGGGTGAACCACTCATCCGGGATAACCGCAATCTCCCCATTGGGAAGCGGAAACTCCCTTCGACCTTCCTGGATGTATCTTCTTAGCTGTATAAATGGGATTTCAAACTCCCCGAATATCACCTTGGCCCGCACATCGAACCAATCGCCTTCTTCCTTTGCCTGGATATCGATCAGCCGGTTACCGATAAAGTACCGCTTCTTTTCATCCTGGCGAATTTGGAAACCGTGGTTCTCCAGAAAGGTGCGGTTGGTATTGAGCCAGTCCAGGCCATGCTGTTCCTTGTTTTTGAAAGAAGAGCCCTGGAACAGGTAAAGCCCTGCCGACTCCAGCAATGCCCGTTGTTTTTCTTCCCAGTCCTTGTTTCTCCGGATGCGGTGGAAGATGTAGTCCTCCTGCCTTTTCTCCAGGAATACCGAAACACGCTTATTCGAATGGTAGGGAAAAAGGTGACCGTCGTAACTGAACGATAGATTAAGCCTTAGCCCGTCTCCCCAGGAATTATCGATCTGGATGACGGGAACAGCTTTCAGGGTTTCCGAACGGATCTCAAAGCCAAGGGCAAACACATCGAACTTTTCCACCAGAGGCACCACAAACTTCTGGAAATAAGTCTGTTCCGTGTTTTGGGGTATATGGATGAATTGTTTGTGTAAGAAAGGACGCAGCTTATTGCCGTCCACATTTTTCTCAAAAGTATAAAGCACCCCCTCATTCAGCAGCCAGGCAGGTTGATTCACCAACAATACACCGTGATGCCCTTTGAACTCTACCTTATCGTCGGCACATTTCAGGGTCGGGAAATAATTCGTTCCCTTTTCATCCCTCCGGAAATGGAAAAGTACCGAGGCCTTCTCCGGTGCCAGCGTCACTTTACGGTGAGCGGGATTACCGTCTTTTCCCATTTCATAGATCCGTTTCTCTTTCAGAAGCGGTATGGCTTCAGCCAGGCGCTTTTCAATAAAAGGCCTGACCAGCTTTTTCTGCATGTCTTCATTAAAATGTTTCCGGAAGAACTCGGCGGGCCGGATCGGACCTTTTTTATGGAAGCGTTTGACGATACGCTCCTGATCAATCTCTTCCAGCAAGATCACCAGCTTCTTATCGATATCGTCTATGGATTTGGCGTAATAGTCAAAATTGGAAGAAAACAGTTTCTGATGAGAAAGCGTCAGATGCCCGAGGCTATTGACCTGGACCACATGCGGTTCGATCACATATCCGAAATGCGGGTGCTCCAGAATGGCGTACACCAGCACAAAAGGCATGGTATTGACTACTTTCAAATCGCGGTTTTTTCTGGTCGGAAAAATCCGCAAGTTAGGCTAAAACGGGTGTCAGACGGAAATTATTTGACGGATTATTCGCGATCTATCTCGCCTTCAAAGACATATTCTGCCGGGCCACAGAGCCAGATATTCCGGTAATTGTTTTCGCCGGTTTTCTCAAAACGTATCTCCAGGTTACCGCCGGGTGTTTGAATCTTTTGCACGTATTTCCCCGGTGCTGAACAGAGGTGTTGTACAAGTGCCACTGCGGTAACTCCGGTTCCGCAGGAATAGGTTTCATCTTCCACTCCGCGTTCGTAGGTCCGCACATCCAGGTAATCGCCACAATCGGATACCAGGTTTACATTGGTTCCCTCTTCTCTGAACCGGTCTCCGTAACGGATGGCCCTTGCCTCCGGAATCAGGTCCAGATCCCCCAGGCTCCCTTCTTTGAACCGCACCAGGTGCGGGGAACCGGTGTTGAGATAAAAGTCGGCGCCGATCTTTTCCACGCCATCCACGTCCCCCATTTTCAGTTCCACCCTGCCGGGACTAACCCTGGCTTCATGCTCCCCGTCAATGGCCATAAAGCGGGCCCGGTCGCCGATAATACCCAGGTCATGAGCAAACTGCACGATACAGCGTCCGCCGTTTCCGCACATGCTGCTTTGCCGTCCATCGCTGTTGTAATACACCATCCTGAAATCGTAACCGGCTTCTTCTTCCAAAAGGATCAGTCCATCAGCCCCGATACCAAACCTCCGGTGGCACCAGCGTCCATATCGTTCGTAAGTATCGTGCGAAAGGGCAATGCGGCGGTTATCGATGAGGATAAAATCGTTACCGGTTCCGTGGTATTTATAGAATCTCAGTTTCACTTCAGTTTTTCCAGTATGTCCGGGTCTGTTTCAGCTTTGTATGGATGATACGCATGGTCATCAACCAGCGGAAAATACTGGCCGTTCTTTTTCAGGTACACCCGGTATACTTTTAATTTGGGGTCAAGCACCAGGTAGCTCAAACTGATTTCATCCGAAAACCCTACCCCGAACAATTCCAGCTTCCGCCCATCAAAACGGTACCCTTTGTAGTTAATCGGCGATTTCCAGTATTGTACCGTGATTTTTTCGTCTTTGTTCGAAGTCGTTGCCTGTTTGGTAACCCCGCTGCTGTCTTTGAAGTCCCCTGATTTTGCTCCCTGGGCCGGGATAAATGCAAGGTTCAGGGTGATCAGCGTATCGTAAATGCGGGTATCGCTTTTTACGGGAAGCTCATCTTCTTTGGGCATTGAAGCCAGGTTTTCCTGGTTAAGTTCGGTGATGGTGCGGTGTTCAACATCGTGTTCATCACTCACCACACCACTTGTATCTTCATACGGTTCCGTTTCCGGAACCACCGGAACCGGGTCCTGTTGTTCCGCCAGTTGCGGTGTTTCTTCGGCAGAAGATTCTTCCGGCAAATCCTGAGATTTTTCCCCGGTTGTATCCACTCCCGTAGAGGTTTCGGCCGGTGTATCCTTTACCGCCACCGGATCGACTTTCCGGTTCTGATCGATAACCACATACATAACTCCGAAAATCAGGAGAACGGCAGCAGAGGCATAGGTCCAGTTACGCGTCCAGGGATTCCCCATAAAGCGCACCCGGGCTTTCTCCTTCATGTACGTTCTGAGTTCTTCTTTCCGGTGCTCCTGAATGCCCTCTACCAGAAACTTGTGCATTTCCAGATCGGCAGCCAACTCCGGGTCTTCCTTAAGGCGTTCGAGAAAATCATCGAGTTCCTGCTGACTGAGATCCCCCCTCAGGTAGCGGTCAAAGAGTGCATATTTTTCCTGCTCTTCCATTACTTAGCCAATAAAGTCAGATTTGGAAAAATGTGCCTTCACCAGTTGTTCAAGTTTTTTAAAACACTGGTACTTTTTTGCTTTTGCCGTATCGGCATTGGCAAAGTTCAATCGGTTTGCGATTTCTTTCATGTCCTGTTCCTCAAAATAAAACAGGTGAAGCAGGCGTTTGCAGGTTTCTCCCAGCTTATCCATGTACTGCACCACGATCTGCAGGTCGCGTTGATGAACAGCCGGTGAGCTGCTCACGGCCCTGTTCTCATGGTGCTCTTCCATGGCCTCGGTACGCTTGCTTTTGCTCAGCGCCTTCAGCCAAAGGTTCTTTGCCACCGCAAACAGGAATGTGCTGAGTTTGGCCGTCAGTTCAAATTCGGTATGACTGACTTTTTGCCAGACTGCGATCACAGCTTCCTGAAGAATGTCTTCCACGTCGTCATTGTCGCCGCTGTTCTTCAGGATATAATTCCTGACCGGGGCATAGTTCCCTTCGTACAGATGGAGCAGGGCTTCTTTGTTTCCCTTGCGGATCTCTTCTACGATGGTGGCATCGTTCCATTCCCTCCTGCCCAACATCACCTATGCCTCTTTATACCCTCCTTTTGGGAAAAGTAAACGCCGTCCGAAAGATTTTTTTGCATTGACTGCATGCCGCGTCAAAGTTATATTTTCCGTGGTTTTTTTGGTATATTTCTTGAAATCACCAAACTGGCTTTTACCTCCACCCGTCTCAGGGTATGGATGGTCAAGTTCGATTTTAATGGTCTTTAAACGATTTTGAGCAACATGAAAAAAATAGGTAGTGTGCTCGCAATAGCCGTAGTGGGTGGAGGTATCGCCCTGGGCATCAGCGAGCTGGTAAAAAAAGACGAACCACAAAGCTTTGAAGAGAAACAAAAGGTAGCTTTCACTAACTACGATGAATCGGCAGAAGTGCCTGCCGCCCTTGACTTTACGGCAGCAAGTGAAAAAGTGACACCCGCCGTGGTCCACATCATCTCTACCATTCAAACCACCGGCAATAAGGACGAATTCAGTCCTTTCGATTTTTTCGATATGCCCAACCCGGGCCCGCAACAAGGATCCGGATCCGGGGTGATTATCTCTGACGATGGGTATATCGCCACCAATAACCACGTAATCGATGGTGCAACCAGTATACAGGTTATCCTGAACGACAAGCGAAGCTACCAGGCCAAGCTGATCGGAACAGATCCGCAAACCGATCTGGCTCTTCTCAAGATTGATGAAGAAGAGCTGCCCTTCATCCGTTTCGGAAATTCGGATGCGGTAAAAGTAGGCCAATGGGTCCTGGCAGTCGGAAACCCCTTTAACCTTACTTCTACCGTTACGGCAGGTATTGTAAGCGCCAAAGGAAGAAATATCAACCTGCTGCGTACACGCGACAATCAATACGCAATTGAAAATTTCATCCAGACGGATGCTGCCGTTAATCCCGGCAATAGCGGAGGTGCCCTGGTAGACCTCAATGGAAACCTGATCGGCATCAATACCGCCATCGCTACCCAAACCGGATCCTATGCCGGCTACTCTTTTGCAGTTCCGGTGAGCATTGTCAAAAAGGTTATGGATGACCTGCTCAAATACGGGGTGGTGCAACGTGGCTTCCTGGGGGTATCCATACAGGATGTTGATGCGAAGCTGGCTGACGAAAAAGGAATACGCAAAATTGAAGGCGTGTACGTTGCAGCAGTGAGCGAAGACGGTGCCGCCGATAAAGCCGGAATAAAAGAAGGCGATGTGATCCTGAAGATTAATGGCAAAGAGGTGAACTCCAGTTCCGCCCTGCAGGAAGAAGTAAGCCGTTATTATCCGGGAGATGAAATAGAAGTGACCCTGAAACGCAAAGGCGATGAAAAGACCCTGAAAGCCAAGCTTAAGAATATGGATGGTAAAGCGGAATTGCTAAAAACGGTAGAACCGAAATCCAATTATTCGGTTGCCGGAGCCGAGTTCCGCAACACCACCCGGGAAGAACGACTCAACCTGAAGATCAGCAACGGGGTGGTTATCGAAAGCCTGAAAAACGGAGCTTTCAAAGACGCCGGTATCCAGGAAGGGTTTGTGATCACCCATATCGATAAGCGCAGCGTAAACTCAGCTCTGGAGGTGAGCAAACTGCTCAAAGGCAAAAAAGGAGCGATCCTGGTAGAAGGGGTTGACGCCCAGGGCCAGGAAAGAGTTTATGGCGTTAAGCTAAAAGAAGAAGAATAACGTTATTCAATCGGAAAAACATTCAGAACGGCTGCCCGGAAACGGGTGGCCGTTTTTTTATGTATTTACTTATGGATCACCGATCCTGTTCGATCGGTTTGAGAAAACGAAAGATCTCATTCAGGGAACAATGCCTGTCCGCCAAACCGAAACGCGACAGTTCATGCAATATTCCTAACAGCTGCGTTTCGTTGTATTCCTCCCCGGCATTCCAGCGCAACGCCGCATACCACTCTGCCGCTTCTTCCCGGTTCATCCGGTATTTCCGGCTCAAAATATCCAGGATATCTTTTCGGCCGGTAAGTTCACGGCAAATTGCATTCACATGGCCGAGCAGGTGTTGCACCTCTTCTTCCCGCTCCCCGAGTACATCCAAACGGGCCGCTACCACAAAACTTGGCCAGGGGGTAAAGCAATCGCCCAGGTAACGAAACTCGCCGGAATCCACCAGGTGTTTGGTAGTAAAGCGTTCCCAAAGGAACAGAAGATCGGGTTGATCGGACAAAGCCTGACGCGCACCCTCCAGGTTCTCCACCAGTACAAAATCGGTATCGTCATCGGGTATCCGGTCCCAGCGTGACGCGAGCACCCGGGCCATCAGGTGTGAACCCGATTTGTACCGGGAAATGGCAAAACGCGACTCATGCGCCTCGTCCAGCGAATGGTACCTGCTGTTTTTGCCGGTATGAATTCCCCACCGCAACGGTGAATCCACGTGAAAACCGATAATACGGATAGGGTTTCCCAAACCGATATCCTTCACTGTGCCCTCGGTAAGCAGAATGGCGAGGTCAAGTTTCCCCTCGTGAAGGTCCTTTAACATGGCGCCCGTTCCGGCGGGGTAACTCTTCCATTCGAATTGTACCTGACTTGGATAATTGAGCTGATTCTCCCAGGCCCAGTGCCAGGGAAGGTTGTAGTGTTCGGGAACACCGCCTACGCGAAGCTTCATGTGCGAATGTTTGCGCAAAATTCGATCAATTCCTTGATTTCTCTAACGAAAACGGGGAAGAAATTGTTCGCTTTTCCCTTCGTATGAAATTCGGCAATTTTGTCGCAGATGACTTACCTCTCTCCCGGCGATATCGGCGACTTGTACCGGAAATTCCGTTTCCGGGGCAAAACCCTGCTCCGTGGCCTGCTTCAGCCGGCTGGGAAAAAGGCTGCCGGACACTGGGACCAAACCCGGCTGCCGGCCTCTAACTGGTGGAACATACCGGCAGTACGCAAACGCTGGAATGAAAAAATTACGGGAGACCCGAACCAGAATTACCCGGAATTTGTCCGGGAAAAATTCCTGAAAGGGCGCAACGAACTTCATATGGTTTCACCCGGTTGCGGAACCGGTTCGCATGAACGTTTCTTTTCGGAAATGCCGGAGATTGGCTCCATAATGGCTTTCGACCTGAGCCCGGCCTCCATAGCCGAAGCCCGAAAAAATGCGCCGGAAAAGATCCGGTACGAGGTTAAAGACTTTTACTCCTGGCTGAATGAACCGGGTGGCTGCGATTTGCTGTTTTTTTACTCCTCCCTCCATCATTTCAAAGACCTCGATACCCTGATCCCCAAACTCCGCAACAAACTCAACCCGGAAGGGTTACTCATCCTGCATGAATATACCGGTCCCGACCGTATGATGTGGACCCGCGAACAACTGCGCGAAGTAGAAAGCTTATTGAAGGAACTGCCGGAGTCCAAGCGGCGTTACGTCTTCGGAAGCGGGATTAAAAGAAGGCATTACCGGCCCGGGTTATGGCGTACCCTCCTCACCGACCCTTCCGAATCGATAGCGTCTTCCCGCATTCTCCCTAATGTGAGGAAACACTTCGAATGCCTGTATGAAAAGGGCTTCGGAGGTAACCTGCTGCACCTGCTTTTCAAAGACATCGCCCATCATTTCGCGGAAGAAACGGAAGAGAACCGTAAACTGCTCGAAAAACTATTCCGGGCAGAAGACCGTTTCCTGGAATCCTTTCCCTCTGACTTCCATTTCGGTGTGTATAAGCGCAAAGAAGATTGACATGCTTATCTTTGCCCCCCGAAAATAGAAAGAAAAGAGAACACATGTCAGGATTCCACGTCACCACCCTAGGTCAGTTTATTATCGAACGCCAGGCCGAAATACCCGGCGTTAAAGGAGAGTTTTCCCGCTTGCTGCGCGACATCGGTATTGCCGCCAAGATCATTAGCCGGGAAGTAAACAAGGCGGGACTGGCAGAAATTCTCGGAGAAGCCGGTCATGAGAACGTTCAGGGTGAGGAAGTGAAAAAGCTTGACATCATCGCCAACGAACTGATGATCGACTGCCTGAGCAAAGGCGGCGAATGCTGCGCAGTGGCATCCGAAGAAAATGAGGACATCATCCCCATCACCACCCCTCAGGCCAAAGAGGCTAAATATGTGGTGATGATGGATCCGCTCGACGGGTCGAGCAATATCGATGTGAACGTATCAATCGGTACCATCTTTTCCGTCTACGAAAGGATCAGCCCGGTAGGCAGTGCCCCAACTGAGGAAGACTTCTTCCAGCCCGGCGACAAATGCCTGGCGGCAGGGTACATGATTTACGGAACTTCCACCATGCTGGTATACACAACAGGTAACGGGGTTAACGGATTTACCCTGGACCCGTCCATCGGCGAATTCTGCCTCTCTCATGCCAATATCCGCATGCCCAAAGACGGCAAGATCTATTCGGTGAACGAAGGCAACAAAGCCGATTTCCCGGCGGGACTGAACCGGTACATCGACTGGTGTCAGCAGATCGACAAAGCCAGCAACCGGCCTTATTCCAGCCGCTATATCGGCTCTATGGTAGCCGACCTGCACCGGAATCTGCTGAAAGGCGGCATCTTCATCTACCCCATGACCAGCAAAAAGCCGGAAGGGAAACTTCGCCTGTTGTACGAATGCAACCCCATGGCCTTTATCATCGAGCAGGCTGGCGGACGGGCAACCAACGGTTACGGCAAAAGAGTGAGAGAGATCGTACCCACACAACTTCATCAACGTACGCCCATCCTTATCGGTTCTGAGAACATGGTAGTGCAACTCGAAGAGATGTTGTCTGCCGAAGTCAGCGCACAATGAAAGTTTTCAAATTCGGAGGAGCATCGGTAAAAGATGCGTCGGCGGTGCAGAATGTCGCGAATGTGCTGCGCCATTTTGAGAATGAACAACTGCTGATCGTGGTATCGGCTATGGGCAAAACCACCAATGCGCTGGAGCGGTTGGTAAAGGCCTATGTAAAAAGTGAAAAGGCAGAAATGCAATCGATCTATGCCGAGATCAAAAGCTTTCATGACAGCATCATTTCCGGCCTGTTGAAACGCGAAGGCAGCCATGCTTATGACGATATCGAGAACCTCTTTATCGAGCTGGAATGCCTGCTGGAAACCCAGGCGGAAGGCAGCTACGCTTATAACTACGATCAAATTGTCAGTTACGGAGAGATCTTTTCCTCACGTATCGTCAGTACCTACCTGAAGGAAACGGATATCCCCAACCGCTGGATCGATGCCCGAAACTTCATACAAACCGATTCCCATTACCGGGAAGGCAAAGTGGACTGGAGCCTGACATCCGGCATCATCAGCCGCAAACTGAAACCCATTGTACAGAAACAAATGGTGGTGACGCAGGGATTTATCGGGCAGACCCCCGATAAACAAACCTCTACTCTGGGCCGGGAAGGTTCGGATTATTCTGCAGCCATCTTTGCTTACGGACTGGATGCCGATAGTGTATGTATCTGGAAAGACGTGGCCGGCGTAATGAATGCCGACCCGAAAAGGATGCCGGAAGCGGTTAAGATCGACGGACTGAATTACAAGGTTGCGATTGAGCTGGCCTATTACGGTGCCACGGTCATTCACCCCAAGACCATACAACCGCTGCAGCATAAAGGGATTCCTTTGTATGTCCGTTCTTTTATGGACCCGGAAAGCCCGGGCACTGAGGTAAGTACGGCAGTAAAAGAAGACCTGGTTCAGCCCTTCTATATTTTCAAGGATGATCAGGCGTATATACGGCTTTCCTCCCGCGACTTCTCCTTCATAGCCGAAGAGCATTTAACGGGAATCTTTACACGTATGACCGACCTGCAGGTAAGGGCTAACCTCATGCAAAATTCCGCGATCAGCTTTTCGCTGGTGGTGAATGATGACGAAGACCGTATCGATCAGTTGGTGGAAAGCCTCTCGGAATTTTACAACATCAACCTGGAACGGGGTACGCAACTCATCACCATACGGAATTACGCCAATGCAGATACCGAAAGCCTGATCAGGGGAAAGAAGGTATGGATGGAACAACGCAGTGCCACCGTTTTACAACTAGTAGTTAGCTAAACCGGTCAGTATTTCCGGTTGAATATCTCGGAATAGATAAATGCCTTCCGGGCATCGAATTCCTCTCCGTGGACTATTTCCGCTCCTTCCGAAGCAACTTCTTCTCCGGTGGGGATTTCGGAAATGGCATCCCGTATATGATCTTCCAAACTGTCCGGGTCTGTCTCCACGCTATAGTGTTCTTCTCGCTCGTGTTCGGCCATCTCCCGCTCCTTGTTCTTCAGGTATTCCTGCCATTGTGCTTGTTTGGGAACGTGATCAAGAGGTTCTTCGCTTTCGTAAGCTACGGTACGGGGTTCCGGTTCGGGCTTTGGCTGCGGGATAGGTTGCTGGCGGGGTTCCGGTTCTTCTTGCCGGGGTTGCTGCTGTTCCAGCAATTCGCGGATCTGCTCTTCCCAACTTTTTCCGGTGGGTTTGGATTTCGGTTGAGGCTTAGCCTGTTTGTTTTTGTTGGCTGCCTTACCTGCTGAGTAGATCAGGTAGATTATTCCGGCAATGATGTATAAAACGGTTTGGAAATCCATATACTTGCCTTCAAATTTAGGCGATTAATTGGAAGAAAAGACCATCTATACCCTTCTATTGGGCAGTAATCTGGGCGACCGCAACCGGTACCTGAGCTATGCCCGGGAACTGCTTGAATCCAAAGGCGGACGGCTTCTGGGTGCCAGCGAGGTGCGCGAAAGCGAAGCCTGGGGAATGGAAGATCAACCTGATTTTCTGAACCAGATCGTATTGCTGGAATCGGAACTGAGTCCGCAGGACCTGCTCCGGCTTATCCATGAGATCGAAGCAGCTATGGACCGTCAGCGAGTAAGCAAATGGGGACCCAGAACCCTGGATATCGATATACTATTTGCGGAAGACCGGATCATAAAAGAAGAAAACCTGGAAATCCCGCATCCGCGTATTGCCGAACGTAACTTTACCCTGGTGCTGCTCAACGACCTCGCACCCGACTTCGTTCACCCGGTACTTGGAAAAACCGCCCCGGAAATGCTCAGTGACCTGGGCAGTACCAATAACGGCTAACTCAGCTTATACTGCTCCTTACCTTGGATGTATATTCTCTGAGGGCTTCCTTGAACTCCTTCCCACCCTGCATGGCTTCCAGGATGTATTTTGCCGCAAAAGCATGCGTCAGCTGTTCTCCCTCGTCCTCGCCTTCGATATCGATGGCAGGTGATTCTCCTTCCAGAATGGCAGCTTCTGCCAAAGTGACCTCTTCCAGGCTATAGGTCTCAACGATTTTTTTGATTACCGGTATTTTCATCTTAGTGCAGGCCTTGAATCAAACGTTCTACCACCTCTTGTTTGGAGGTAAAGTCGGTAGCCACCAGGTTACCTTTGTTAAAGGTAGCAAAAAAAGGAAGGTTGCTCACACCGGCCAGCTTCCTGGCTTCGGGATTGCTTTCGGCATTGACATCCAGAAACTGGATATCCTTATACTCTTCCTTCTCTGACATTTTATTGAATTTAGGGGCGAAAAGCCTGCAGTTACCGCACCAGTCGGCATAAAACTTCACCACTACTTTATCTCCTTTTCCCACGATTTCCTTAAACTCGGGGTCAGTCACATTTTTAACCATTGTTCGCTTTAATTTTGGATTAATTAATGTTGTTACATCAAACCAGGTTCCAAATTTAGGAAACTATCCAATCTCTGAAATGTTTGCTTTTTACGCATGATAGGTTATCGATTCAGTGAATACAAACCGGAAAAAGGCAAGAGTATTTTCGATACACTGTTTGCCCTTTTCAAAGAGCTGCTGGTATTCACTTCCGGAGATGTGGACGAAGCCCTTTCCTGGCTGACGGAGCTCGAT
This sequence comes from Bacteroidia bacterium, assembly GCA_964215915.1. Taxonomy (GTDB): domain Bacteria; phylum Bacteroidota; class Bacteroidia; order UBA8524; family UBA8524; genus UBA8524. The sequence goes on along the minus strand of CAXPEB010000092.1, from coordinate 13,899 downwards.
AAGGAATATCAGATCACCACACCAGATTACGGAATGGGTGACTTTATCGAAGACCTGAAAAAGCGAGGCTACATTCAGGAAGAAGAACCCGGATCGGGAATTCTCCTACCCTCTCCCAAAACGGAAAAGATGCTCCGGGCAGATGCCCTCGAACAGCTCTTCGGGAAAATGAAAAAAGCAGCCCCCGGCGACCACAATAGCAAACAAAGCGGTAAAGGCGACGAAAAAACGGGAGACCTCCGCTCCTACCGCTTCGGCGACCGGCCGGAGCAAATTTCCATGACCGAATCCCTGCGGAATGCGTACCTGAGAAACAACGGCGAATTCACCCTGAACGAAAACGACCTGGTTGTTCAGGATACCGAATACAAAAGCCAGTCGTCGACCGTATTGATGATCGATATTTCCCATTCCATGATCCTTTACGGGGAAGACCGCATCACCCCGGCGAAAAAAGTGGCCATGGCTCTGGCAGAATTTATTACTACCCGGTATCCCAAAGACACGCTCGACATCCTGGTTTTTGGCGACGATGCCTGGCAGATTGAAATCAAAGACCTTCCTTACCTGCAGGTAGGCCCTTATCATACCAATACCGTGGCCGGGCTGGAGCTGGCTATGGATTTGTTGAGACGGAGAAAAAACCCGAACAAACAAATCTTCATGATCACCGACGGTAAACCCAGCTGCCTCAAAGAAAACGGAGGCTATTACCAAAACAGTTTCGGGCTCGACCGCAAGATTGTGAACAAATGCCTGAACATGGCCAGCGCCTGCAAACGACTGAAAATACCCATTACCACCTTCATGATTGCCCGCGACCCCTACCTCATGCAATTCATCCATGAATTTAGCGAGGCCAATGGCGGAAAAGCCTTTTACACTGGACTGGGGAGCCTGGGCGAAATGATCCTGGAGGATTATGCACGCAACAAAAAACGACGCTACTGAAATGAACAAACCCGGTATATCCACCTTCGGAGAACTGAAAAAATCCGGCTATGAACCGCGGTCCCTGCGTGAGGAACTGCGCGGAAACCTCATACGAAGTATGCAGGAAAAGACCCCGAGATTTACGGGTATTATTGGGTATGACGACACAGTCATTCCTGACCTGGAAAGGGCTTTGCTCTCCGGGCATAATATCAACCTGCTGGGTCTCAGGGGACAGGCCAAAACCCGGATTGCGCGAAGCATGACCGACCTCCTGGACGAATGGATCCCCGTATTGGCGGGAACGGCTATGAACGAAGACCCTTTTCACCCGATTTCCGCAGAAGGAAAAAAACGACTGGAGCAGGATGGCGATAAAGCCCCCATTGACTGGCTCCACCGTTCGGAGCGGTATGGAGAGAAGCTGGCCACACCGGATGTAAGCACAGCCGACCTCATCGGCGATATCGATCCTATCAAAGCGGCCAACCTCCGGCTGAGTTATGCGGATGAAGAAGTCATCCATTACGGTATCATCCCCCGCTCCAACAGGGGCATCTTCGTAATCAATGAAATTCCCGATCTGCAGCCCAGGATACAGGTAGCTCTGTTCAACCTGTTGCAGGAAGGCGATATGCAGATCCGTGGCTTCAGACTGCGTATCCCGCTGGACATTCTCTTTGTGTTCACCGCCAATCCGGAAGACTATACCAACCGGGGTTCCATCGTTACCCCGCTGAAGGACCGCATCGGGTCGCAAATCATCACCCATTATCCCAAAAGCAGGGAACTGGCCCGAAGCATCACCGCACAGGAAGCCAGGCTCGAATCGCTGAAGGAAAGGGGGCTCCTGTTTGACGATCTGGTACTCGACCTGCTGGAGCAAATCGGGATAGAAGCCCGCAACAGTGAATTTATCGATACCAAAAGCGGAGTCTCTGCCCGCCTGAGCATTTCCGCCCTGGAAAACCTGGCTGCCGCTGCGGAAAGAAGAATGATACTCAACGGCGAAAAACAAGGCCGGGTGCGCATCAGCGATTTCCACGCAGTGATCCCCGCCATCACCGGGAAAGTGGAACTGGTTTACGAAGGCGAGCAGGAAGGCGCCCAGATCGTAGCTCAGAAACTCATTGGCCAGGCCATTCGCAGCCTGTTTGCCGAACATTTCGGTGACCCTGACAAGCTCAGGAAAAAGGGCACACCCAGTCCTTTTGCTGAAATAGAAAACTGGTTTGCCGAAGGTCGCCAGTTGGATGTGCTGTACCGCAGCGATGACAAATCCTGGAAGAAAAGCCTGGAACAGGTGGACGGCCTCTCCACCTATGCCGGGAAACATGCCGGTGCGGGGGATTTGTATGTATGGATGGAGTTTGTGCTCTTTGCACTCTCCGAGTACTCCCGCCTGAACCGCGACATCCTCGAACAGGGTAACCGCTTCGCCGATCTGATGGGAAGCATTTTCCGCTTCAGCGAAGAAGGCGAATAAAGGCGGAATGCTTTTATTTGTGGGGTGAAGTCATTCCTGCAACAGGAGAAACCGTTCCTTTTTGCCCTGGGAATTCTGTTAGTGCCCCTGGCTTTCGGTGAAGAACCTATCCGCAGGCTCGCGCTAATGGTATTCCTGATATTGGTAGTCGGCGCACTCTTCGATTATTTCTTCACACGTTACGGCAAACAGTCCGCAGGGAAAAAATTCAGCCTGTTATTTCTATTCCTGATTAGCCTGATTCCGCGCCTGCTGGTGCTCGACTTTGAGTCTGGCGACTATACCGGCAACCTGAGTCTCTGGTACGACACCTTGAAAAACGAAGGTTTCGCCAGTCTGTCGCGGGGGTTTCATAATTACTCCCCTCCCTACCTCTACCTGATGTACCTGGTGAGCCTGCTTCCCCTGAAAAAGATCTGGGCCATCAAGCTGATCGCGCTGGTTTTCGATTATTTGCTGGCCTGGGGTGTGGTGAAACTGACGGAAACTACCGGGAACCGCCGACTGGCTTATCAGGCCGGATTTGTTAGCCTTCTTTTGCCTACCGTATGGATGAACAGTGCGCTTTGGGGACAATGCGACAGCATCCATACCTCCCTCCTGCTTTTTGCACTCTACGGTTTCATCCGGGAAAAGAAACATTTTCCCTGGATTATGCTGGGCCTGGCCTTCGCCTTCAAAATACAAACGATCTTTATCGTCCTGGTGCCGGCCCTGCTGTACCTCAAAGGGAAATTTCCTTTGTCGCGCATATTGTGGATACCGGCTATTTACCTCCTGGCCGTTTTCCCGAATTACCTGGCCGGCAGACCGCTATATGAACTGCTCACTATCTACCTGGATCAGGCAGGAGCACACGAAGGATTGAGTTCTTTCGCTCCCAATGTCTATCAATGGCTGAGCTGGGCGCCGGGGACTTTGTTTACCCGCCTGGGGATTATCGGCACCGGAGTGCTGTGTGCGGCATTCTGTTTTTATGTATGGAAATCGAAATGGGTACCCGACAGCAAAATGCTGCTCCGGGTGGCTTTGTTCTCCTGCCTGCTTATTCCCTTCTTCCTGCCCCGAATGCACGACCGCTATTTCTATCCGGCAGATGTGCTTTCACTGATCTATGCATTCACCTTCCCGAAAAGGTGGTACCTGCCGCTATTGGTAGTCGGCGCCTCTTTTTTCGCATACCTGTATTTCCTGTTTGCCACCCTTGTCGTATTCCCATTCAGTGTACTGGCGGCCATGATGGCCCTGGCGCTGATTATTTGCGGAAGAGATCTTTATCTATCCATAGAAGAACAAAACCATGACTTACACCCTGAGGAACGCCACCCCTGAAGACGCCGTGACCATCGCCCGCTTCAATCAGCTTATGGCCCGCGAGACCGAGGATAAGGAGTTGCCGGATGAAAAGATACTGCCGGGTGTAAAGGCCTTACTGGAAGACCCGGTAAAAGGCCGGTATTTCGTGGCGGAACAGGATGGTCAGTTGGTGGGACAGATCATGATCACGTATGAATGGAGCGACTGGCGTAACGCCACCATCTGGTGGATACAAAGCGTGTATGTTCGTTCGGACATGCGGCGGAAAGGAATTTACAGGGCGCTATACGATAAAGTAAGGGAGGAAGCAGAGAAGGCAGGGATTGAAACCCTGAGGCTTTATGTGGAACGGAATAACCGTGTTGCTCAGCAGGTTTATGAGCAACTGGGTATGGAAGAAACCGTTTACCTCCTGTATGAGGCTAGTCTTCCACAATCTTCGCAAAAACAGGATTGACGCTCGAATAGCGGACCTTCAGTCCCTCCCCGGGCATCCCTTCGGTAACATACCGTTCAGGCAGGGGTTTCCGGTAGGTCTTTCCATTGGCCTTGTATTCATAGATAAAATGATAGCCCCCTGATTTAACCAGTTTAACCTTAGCCTGGGTTTCCACCGCATAATGCTTGAAATGGTATAAGGCCATGAGATGAGCCCCCGTTATCCCGGCTCCAAAGCCCAGGACCATGCCGAGTGCCAGATTCCGGATTACCCTGCGTCCGATATTGAATTTGATCTTTCCTTTAAGCTCCAGGTAGAGGTAACGGGTATAATTGAGGTTTTGCTCCCGGATATTCCCGATCAGCAAAAACATCACGGCCAGGATCAGATTGAAGGGAGAAAAAGACTCCAGGGTATAGAACCAGTTTCGGAAGACCAGAATACTTCCCGTTGCGATCAAACCGTAATTCAATCCTCGCCGCAGGATCAGCGGAGTGTTGCCGTGCAGCTTGTCCCAGTCGCTGATGATCTTGTGTTCCGCCTCCTTTTTTCTCCGGGCCAGCAGTTCTTCGCGCATCCGTTTGCGCTTTTCCGCCTTTTCATCCTTTTCCGATTTGCGGCTTTTGAGCAGGATATGATAGCCGGAGAGCCTCAGGTCGTATTCGCGTTTGCTGTCCTCTTCGCCCAGGATATGATAGGCGCCGCTGATTTCCTTGAACCGTTCTTCCGCAAGCGGGTTTCCAGGATTACGGTCGGGATGGTACTTCACCGCCAGCGTCCGGAAAGTTTGTTTCACTTCCGACAGGCTGGCATAATCAGGAAGCCCCATTACCGTATATAAACTCCTTTCCAAACCTTATTTTTGACCTGCCGTAAACGTATGACTAAGGTACCAAACTTAAGCATTGTTCTGCTGGTAACGGCAATTCTGCTCGGTAACTGTAAAACGCTGTCCATGCAAGAAAAAGTTTTGGGACAAACAAATCCCCACTCCCTTCGTAAAGACCCGGAATGCGGCTGGCTGGCCGATACCACGGGCTATATCCCAGACCCGGTTGTTCTGGAACGTCTGCGCTCCATGAATTGGAAAACCTATAGCTGGAAGGTATACCTGGGCTGCTGGTGCAGCGACAGCCGTAAGCTGGTTCCTGCCTTCCGTGAAATCGGGAATAGCCTGGGATGGAAGGAAGAACAAATCACCTGGTTTGCTTTGGATATGGATAAAAAATCGCCGGAACAAATGGAGTTAAAAGACAATGTGGAGTATTTGCCTACGTTTATTCTTTACCGGGACGGTAAAGAAGCAGGCCGCATCGTGGAGAGTGTGGACAGCAACCTGGAGTCAGCTATCCTCGGGCTTTTCTGATTTGCGCGTATAGCGGTAGCGGATGGTAAAAGGGCGGGCATTTTCCTCAATCTTGTCATTATCTACCTCCCAATACGGCTCCACCCCGTCGAGGTCCGAATCATCCCATACTTTGGGCGGATCGTTTGCCGGGCCTTTCCTGCGAAACAGGATTGCCAGCAACACGCCACAGAGCATCCCCATAAGGTGACCGTCCCAGGAAATACCCGGATCCACCGGAAATACGCCCCATACCAGGGAACCGTATAGCATCACCACAATCAGGGAAATAACCGTCAGTGCGCGGTTCTTGCGAATGAACCCGCTGATCAGCAGAAAAAAAGCCATGGCATAAACCAGTCCGCTCGCTCCGATATGCGTGGAGCCGCTCCTGCCGAAACTCCATAACCAGAGTCCGCTGATCAGCCATTGCCAGATCAGCAGCTCGAACGAAATCTTCGGAAAAAAGTAGAAGAGCATGGTTCCCAGAGCCAAAACCGGGAATGTATTGGATAGCAGGTGTTCCCAATCTGCATGAAGAAAGGGGCTGAATAACACTCCCCAGAGTCCGGAGAGACTGCGGGGTTGAATCCCGAACTGGCTCCAGTGGAATCCTGCATATTGTTCCAGCAGGAATACTGCCCACATGATCCCCGTAAAAACCAGGGGAACCCTCAGGGCACGATAAAACCGGAGCTTTTCCTGCTTCATTGTTTTCGTTTTGCCAAAAAGCAGGCCTTACCCTACTTTTGTCGCAAATTGTCAGGCCATGTTCGGAAAGTTAGCAGAAGCAAAACAGAAAGCCGAGGAGATCAGAAAAAGACTGGAACAGGTACAGGTGTTAGGCCGCTCAAGCGATGGAAGCGTGAAGGCTGTAGTTAACGGACGCCGCCGTGTGGTGGAGTTGCAGATCGATGAGAACCTCACCGACCCGGCACTCCTGAAGCAAAACCTGATCGAGGCGGTTAACTCCGGACTGGAGCAAGCCGACAATGTGGCAGAAGCCGAAATGGCCTCCGTGGCCAAAGACATGCTCCCGGGAGGACTGGGAGCACTCGGAAGCCTGTTAAAAAAATAACCCCCATGACATTCAGTACCCCCATGACATTCAATAACCTACTTGTTACCCAGGAAGGCAATACCTGCCTGATCACCATCAACCGCGCAGACAAACTCAATGCGCTGAACATTGAAACCCTCCAGGAGATCAAAATTGCCGTGGAAGAAGCCAACCGGAATGAGACCGTAAGGATCATTTTTCTGACCGGCGCCGGCGACAAAGCTTTTGCCGCAGGAGCCGATATCGCAGAGTTTGCCGATTTTACAGTTGAAGAGGGCACCAAAATGGCGGCCGGCGGGCACGAAGTGATGAATACCATCGAACAGTCGGCCAAGCCGGTTATCGCGCTCGTAAATGGTTTTGCCTTAGGCGGAGGCTGTGAATTGGCCATGGCTTGCCACATACGTATTGCTTCCGAGAATGCCCGTTTCGGTCAGCCGGAGATCAACCTGGGATTGGTACCGGGTTATGCAGGCACTCAGCGTTTGTGCCAGCTGGTAGGTAAGAGTAAGGCCATAGAAATGCTGATCACCGGCGATCCGGTAAAAGCAAATGACGCCCTGCAACTTGGGCTATGCACGCAAGTGGTTCCTCTTGCTGAGCTTAAGGAAGCCGCCCAAAAACTCGCAGCCAAACTGAGTGGAAAATCCTTTACCGCCATGGCAAGTATCCTGGCCCTGGTGAACGCGTGTTATGCAGAATCTACGGATGGGTTTGAATTGGAGATAGAAGCCTTCGGAAAACGCTTCCAAACACCTGATTTTGTTGAGGGCACAAACGCATTTCTTGAGAAAAGAGCTGCTGATTTTCCGGGGAATTAATACCGGTTATCCACAAAACACGGGTTTTCATAAAAAAAATTTGTTTCCGTTTCTGGATTTAATCCTATCTTGTCCAACGAAATGCACATTAGGATTAACCCCCCTGGTGTATTTCACAGGGATTAAAACAGAAACACTATGGGAAAAAAACCTACGGTTGTCATTGCCGACGACCATCCCATTTTTCTGCTGGGGCTGAAGTCCGTCCTTGAGCGTATGGAAGAATTCGAGCTCATTGGAGTAGCAGAAGATGGTAGTCAGGCCTGGGACTTGATTAAAAACAAGAAACCAGACATTGCATTGCTGGACATAGAAATGCCTGACATGAGTGGTCTCGAAATCTGCGAGAAAGCACGTTCAGAAAATTTATTCACTAAAGTTGTTGCCCTCACCGTCCATAAGGATGAGGAAATCTTCAACCAGGCTCTGGAGGCAGGAGTACACGGATACATCCTGAAAGAGAACTCTGTAGACGACCTGGCCGAGGGGATCAAAACCGTATTGAGCGGCAACTTCTTTTTCAGCGCTTCGGTTTCCTCTTTCCTGCTCAACCGGAACGCCCGCTCAGCAGCCTCCTCCGAACCGGAGAAAAAAGGCCGCCGACTTACCAAAACAGAAAAATACGTGATGCGTATGATTGCTGAAGGCCATACCAGCAATGAGATCGCCAAGAAAATGCGGATCAGCGTCAAAACCATCAATAATCACCGTGCTAATATTTGTAAGAAGCTCAACCTGAAAGGCACCAACAGCCTGCTGGTTTACGCGATGCAGAACAAGGAAAATTTCCTGTAAACTGCTTCTGTACGGATGAATTAATTCAAAGAAAATAGTAGAGAGCCATGTTAAGGGGGGTCGGAGATTTTCTCCGGCCCTTTTCTTATTTCAGATTACATGGATTCGGATTAAATCGGCATGGTCGCAGGCTCCACACATTTTTGTTGCGGCACGCGCTGCAGGAAAACGGACTGACGGCTCAGGTCACTTCACTACAAATAGCCAATACCCCAAACCTTACTGACTTGATTTAATTAACTCAGCTGTATTTCTCTCCGTATTTGAGTTTTACATCGGTAACGATCTGCTTCACTTCCTGTTCCCTTTTACGCTCACTGATCAGCAGTACTTTATCGGATTCCACCACAATAAGGTCGCGCACACCGTTTAGCACCACCAGTTTGTCTTCCGGTACGCAGATCATGTTACCGCCCGAATCAACGGTGTTGACCATTTTGCCATTGATAGCATTGCCTGAATTGTCTTTCGCATACACATCATACAAAGAAGCCCAGGTACCCAGGTCCGACCAGCCAAAATCAGCCGGATAGACAAATGCATTGTCTGCCTTTTCCAAAACTCCGTAATCGATGGAGATATTGGGGCACATCTGATAAACTCCTTTGATGATTTCCTGTTCCCTGGCACCTCCGAGGGAGTATTCGGCATCGGCAAAAAGCTGGTGCATTTCAGGGAGGTATTTTTCAAAGGCCGAAGCGATGCTGTTCACGTTCCAAATGAAAATTCCTGCATTCCACAGGAAATCACCACTATCAAGGAAGGTTTGGGCAATGTCCAGGGTAGGTTTTTCGGTGAAGGTCTTTACCCGGTGAATATTCGGGGCCTGCTCTTCCTCTTTATACTGGATATAGCCATAACCGGTATCGGGACGGTGCGGCATAATACCCAGGCAGAGCAGGGCGTCTTGTCCGGAACAGAAATTCAGGCCTTCGTCGCAGATCCGGAGAAAGTTGTCCTCCTGCAAAATCAGGTGATCGCTGGGTGCTACGATGCACACGGCATTCGGGTCTTTCTTGCGGATCACCTCATTGGCATAAGCGATACAGGGAGCCGTATTTTTTGCAAAAGGCTCAGCAATGATCTGCTCTTGGTTTATTTCCGGGAGATGTTCCCGAACCAGGTCGGAATAAATGGCATTGGTCACCACATAAATATTCTCCGCCGGCACCAGTTTGGCAAAACGGTCGAAGGTCTGAGCGATAAGCGATTTCCCCGTTCCGAGTATGTCGATAAATTGTTTGGGTCTAAGTCGGGTACTCAATGGCCAGAAGCGGCTTCCTACCCCACCGGCCATGATTACCACATACTTCTGTTTTTGATCCATAAATGTGTTAAATTCGCGTAAAATTCTGAAAGCCTATTCGAGACAACTCTACTCTCAGTAAAAACGCCAGCAAATTTAGCCAAATGGGGCAATCCCGGCTTGTTTTTTATTGGCAAAGTATGTTAATTTAGTAAAAGGCAAAGGCTTTAGACATGGTTGAAACTGTTGATTTGAAGGGAGCCTTGAAGGAGTTCTTCGGTTTCGATACTTTCAAAGGTAATCAGGAAGAAATCATTCAGACCATTATTGAAGGCAAGGATTGTTTTGTGATCATGCCTACGGGGGCCGGTAAATCCCTGTGTTATCAGTTACCGGCGCTGATCCTGAACGGAACGGCTATAGTGATTTCTCCGCTTATCGCACTGATGAAGAACCAGGTGGACGCCATTCGTGGTTTCGGAAGTACGGATTCGGTGGCTCATTTCCTGAATAGTTCGCTCTCCAAATCGGAGATACAGCGGGTGAAGACGGATATCCTTGAAGGCAATACCAAACTGTTGTATGTGGCTCCGGAGACCCTGAAAAAAGAAGAAACGGTAGAATTTCTCCGGCAGATCAATATTTCTTTTGTTGCGGTTGACGAGGCGCATTGTATCTCGGAATGGGGGCACGACTTCCGACCGGAATACCGCAACATCAAGAAGATCGTCAAAGAGATCAGTGATGTATCGATGATGGCCCTTACGGCTACCGCTACTCCCAAGGTACAGGCGGATATTCAGAAAAACCTGGGTATGAACGGGGCGAAGGTGTTCAAATCTTCCTTTAACCGCCCCAACCTCTATTACGAGGTACGGCCCAAGGAAAAAAAGGACCGCGTGATGAAGGAAATCGTTTCCTACATCAAAAACCGACCGAAAAAATCGGGGATCATCTACTGCCTCAGCCGCAAAAAGGTGGAAGAGATTGCAGAGATGCTGAATGTGAATGGCATCAATGCTCTACCCTATCACGCCGGTATGGATGCCAAAACCCGTGCTGTTCACCAGGATCGCTTCCTGATGGAAGACGTAGACGTTATTGTGGCCACCATTGCTTTCGGTATGGGTATCGATAAGCCGGATGTGCGTTTTGTCATCCATTACGACATTCCCAAATCCCTGGAAGGCTACTACCAGGAAACCGGTCGGGCCGGTCGCGACGGTTTGGAAGGGGATTGCCTCCTTTTCTACAACCCAGGCGACATCGAGAAGCTGGAAAAATTCATGAAAGACAAATCGGTTTCCGAAAGGGAAATCGGTTCGCAACTGCTTTTCGAAACCTCCTCCTATGCAGAGTCGGCACAATGCCGCAGGAAAATGCTGCTGCATTATTTCGGAGAATCCTTTGACGAGTCCAATTGCAACAAAATGTGCGACAACTGTCGCCATCCCAAAGAGCGCTTCGATGTGAGCGATGAGGTGGTGACCGTATTAAAAACCATTTCCGCTCTGGGGCCGAAATTTAATATCCGTCACGTAGTGGATGTACTGCGCGGCAACAAGAGCAATGAAGTTGCCGATTACGGCAACGACCAAAGCGAATGGTTCGGGAAAGGCAGCGAGAAGGAACCCGTATTCTGGAAGGGAGTTATCCGGCTCGGACTGCTAAACGGACTTATCCATAAGAACATTGAAAACTATGGTCTCCTGAGTGTTACGGAGAAGGGTGTGGGCTACATAGCCAAGCCTTACCCGTTAGAGATGGCTATTGACAATAGCTTTGAAAAGGTTACCGACGAAGACTTCGATACCGCACAGATCGAGAATATTTTTGATGAAACGCTTTATGCGATCCTCAAAGACCTGTGTAAGAAGGTAGCCAAACAAAAGAATCTCCCTCCCTATGTGATCTTCCAGGAACCTTCCCTGGAAGACATGGCCACCAAATATCCGGTGAGCATGGAAGAGCTGGAGAATATTGTGGGAGTAGGGAAAAACAAGGCTATCAAATTCGGACGACCTTTTATCGAGGCCATTGCCAAATATGTGGATGAGAATGATATCGAAAGACCCAGTGATATTGTGGTCCGTTCGGTAGCCAACAAGTCGGGTAAGAAGATTGCCATCATCCAGAACATTGACAAAAAGATCGGACTGGATGTGATCAGCCGTTCCAATGGCATGAGCCCCGATGAACTGGTAAAAGAAATCGAGAATATCGTTTACGGCGGCACCAAGCTCAACCTGAAATACTACATCAACGACATGCTGGATGAAGAAAGGCAGGAAGAGATCTTCGACTATTTCCGGGGAAGCGAGGTAGACTCGCTGGACGCAGCCTACGATGAATTCGACGGCGAATACAGCCTGGAAGAACTGCAACTGATGCGTATTCAGTTCATTTCGGATGTGGCTAATTAATTTTTCCGGGACCTTTTGCCAAAATCCGGATTCTTCCTATTTTTGCACTCCCCTACGGGAAACTGACCGATGGTGTAACTGGCAACACGTCTGATTTTGGTTCAGAAGAGTCTAGGTTCGAGCCCTAGTCGGTCAACGAAAGCCTCACGCAAGTGGGGCTTTTCTTTTTATTGAGGTTTTGTCATTCAAGTCAGAGGATCAGGGTAAAGGCTGTTTGGGTAGAGAAGCTTTTAGCACTTATGTCCCCCTGTCGCTGAGAATATTCTTTTTGGGATGCCCATTTTTTACTTGTCTAGAAAATGGGCGAAAAAAGGACAGTTTTCCTGAAGGCGCCTTCATGCCGCACTGGCCTCCCTCCGCAACAAAAGCTTGGCTATCGCTGGAATCTTTTCCATAACCTTATTCATTTGGAAAACATTCGTCTTCAAGATAACCGGAATAGACAACTTCCTGTTTCGTAAGAAAAGATTAAGGCGATTTGGCGCACAGACTCCCGCACGCTTTTGTTGCGGCGCGCTGCAGGAAAACGGCCACGACAGAGAAGACTTCTTCACAAGATAGGTAAGACAATACATTGAGGCTGGTTGGGTCTTAATCCCACTTGGCAAGATTAAGTTTCACCTTTTAGAGAATTGATCCACATAAAAATTAAGAAAATTCAAGGATCATCAAAACATGGGGTTAATACTTCTCTGGAGATTTCAGTATGGACAGCTTTGACAGGAATTCTTCAAAAAAGACTAACTTTTCCTCATGAAAAGAAATCTGTTCGCTTCTCAAACAAGAATGTCCAAGGTGCTACTTGCTACCATGGGTATCTTTGTATTTGTATTTGGCTGTCAACGCGAAAAGGATAATAACTCAGAACACTTAGGCCCTGAAACAGAGTATGTTACTCCTGTATTTCCCATTGTCAGCGACAATGATATAATAAACGATCATAAGAGGTTCATAGCATTAGGAATGGCGGAGCTACTAAATAATCCTTCAATGGCCAACCTATCAACGTCCAAATCAAACATTGAAAATTATCTCGGTGCTTCAACATCCAAAGACGTTGCCGTTTTTAAACACCTCGTACACATGCAAAACAATGCCTATGATGTACCGGCCTCAGGAACGAATAATGAATTAGGAGATGCAATCAATTATGCAGTTAATACGTCATACACTGAAAATGGTGTTATAGTTAATCTTCACGGTCATACATGGAATTGGGACATGCTTGAAGGATATATTGATAACAGTGTGACCTTCAATTCTTATATTCAGATCCCAGATTATCAATCATTAACACCCACTCAGAAGAGTAAACCAATAGTTGTAGTGCCAAAAATCACTGATGTGGATGATGAACTACTATTTCCAATTACCGCTTATAAATGGGATTTACTTCAAAATAAGATAGTACAACACACGATTCAAGACGAAGACGAAATTTATGACCAGAATTCTACATACTATTTCTGGTTTGTGGATTATGGAGAGGTTCAACAACCAACTGCAAGTTCAACTAAGTCTTGTGTTGGTGATTTTGCTCCATTGTGTCCAGATGACTACTGCGACGAAGAATGTGGAGAAGATGAATCAAATTGTACAGATTGTAGTTCTGACAAGAATAAGAAGTTAAAAATTAAGAAATATGCTGTACTAAGGGACAACCGTGTCAGAAACATCTGCACAAGTGGTCCTGGTGAAAAATATCGATACATGGTTGGTAATTATAAAATTGCATATGGCTGTATTATTGATCAACCAAACGGTCATCAATCATGGCATAGAGGAAGTTTTGCATGTACCCCCCTTAAAAGATCAAGTGTTCATACCTGTAGAACAAAACTTAATTGTTCTCAACATTGTGATAATGGAGGAGCAACCTGGAGTCAGGATTATCCAACTTCCTTGAATAGTGCTGGAACCAACTGCGATGTACCCATTCTTGATGAGCACTTTAATCCTAAGAAGTCTGTCATATATATATATTTCTATACTGACAACTACAACAAATTGCAGATCGGAAGAGCACACGTCTGA
>CAXPEB010000091.1:0-8810 GCA_964215915.1 Bacteroidia bacterium | reverse complement strand
CCAAGTACCTCGAAAAATCCTCCCCCCGCCCCCTCCAAAGGGGGAAATAGTCCGCCCCCCCATGTCTTCACAAGGCATCAACAAGTAAACTTCCTCTTTCTGCAAGCCAAAAGCCAAGAGCAAAATGCCAAAAACCCAATACCAAAAACCTAGCACCTCCACCCTTCGACAAGCTCAGGGTGACAAGAGGCCAAAGGCACATTGCTCTTTATTTCCCGCTGAATACGCGGAGATGCTGGAACGTTTGCTTAGAAGGGACTTCTTCGAATAGGGCATCTGCGAAATCAGCGAAAATCGGATCTGCGCAGAATATCGCAGAGCCACAATCGGAGTGAATCCGTATGCTTACCAAACAACTTGATTCTGCGAGGTCTGCGGGAAGCATTCAGATTAAAGGGCAGAACCCAATACCAAAAACCAAGTACCTCGAAAAATCCTCCCCCGCCCCCTTGCCTTCACAAGGCTCCGACAAGTAAACTTCCTCTTTCTGCAAGCCAAAAGCAAAATGCCAAAAGCAAAATGCCAAAGGCCAACTACCTAAAACCCAATACCCAGAACCAAAAAAAAGAGCCACCCAAAGGGCAGCTCTTTCTGATTTCTTCTGAAATGCGGATTTACTTAGCCGCTTTGATCTTCACCTTGTTCGGATCAATGCTCGTCACTTTGCCGATATTCAGACGTTTCAGTCCGTCTTTGATATCGCCTTCATCCCCAACAATCACAATGATCATCTTATCCGGATCCAGGTATTTTTTCACCACGGCATTCAGCTCTTCCACCGTTACGCTGTTCAGCAACTTATTCTGATCATTCACGTAGTTTTTCGGTAAGTCGTAGGAAAGAATGCGGTTCAGGAAGCCTGCTTTTTCGAAAGAGGTTTCATAACTCAGGGCATCAGCCTGATTCAGTGACTTTTTCGTAGTAGCCAGCTCCTCAGGTGTAATTCCGCTTTCGTAGTATTTTTTCACCTCCTTGTACATTTCGCCTACTGCAGAGTCAGTGGCTTCTACACGGATGCTCGACTGAATAGCCCAGAAACCGGGGTAATGCCCACCCGAATTAAAGGAGTAAGCGCCGTAGGTATATCCTTTTTCTTCACGAAGGTTCAGGTTGATGCGCGAGTTGAAGCTTCCTCCCAACGAGTAATTAGCAATCACCATCTTGTAGAAATCTCCGTTGTAGTCGTAAGGAATGGTACGTGTTCCGAAGATCACGAAGCTTTGTGTGGCTCCGGGTTTGTCCACGATATAAATCACCGTACCTTCTTTTTCCGGGTATTCGGTGATTTCCGGCATCTTCACTTCCTTCTTGGCCCATTTATCCAGGAAAGCCAGTTTCGGCTTGATCTGGTCGTAAGGCATATTCGCCACAACCGTCAGGTTGGTGACATTCGGGGCATAGTGACGGGTATAAAAGTCTTTTACATCATCCAGATCGATCTTCGAAAGAGTTTTGTCATACCCTGCTGAGAAAGCAGCCAGGATGCTGTTTCCATAAACCAGTTGATCAAAAGCCTTGGAACCCAGTACACTGGGGTTTTTATCCAGGTTGATCAGGGCTTGTTCGGTTTGTTCCATGATCCGCTTGAAGTCCTCTTCCTTGAAAGCAGGTTTAAAGAGCATCTCATCCAGGATGGCCAGGGTGGCGTCAATGTTTTTGGTCAGTGAAGTCACCACAATGGTGGTGGCTCCTTCACCGGAGCTAAACCTTACACTGCTTCCCAGTTTATCGAGGGCGGCCTCAATCTCTTCGGAGGTTCTCAGCTGGGTGCCTTCATTCATCATATCTGCCGTAATGTTTGACAGACCAATGGTTTTAGGATCATAGGCTTCCAGCAAATGGCCACCCCGAATGGTAAAGAGCATGGTTACCTTAGGCAGTTCATTGCTCTGGGTATGGATAACTTTCAGCCCGTTGGCCAGTTGATCCGTAGTATACTGAGGCACATTTACGGCTTTTGCCGGAGGAATTACCGGAGGAGTGCTACGGTCAAAATCCGATTTAGGTTCGGTATACGTTAAGCCCTCGTATTGTTTTTCGCCTTCCTGATCCACTTCGCCCGCATTCGGGTTCACGGATTGGGTTCGCATATCGTCATTGGGAGCAGCAAATACAATCGTACAAAGAGCACCGCGTGTTTTGATGTATTTGTTAAACACCCGCTGAATATCCGACTTGGTCACTTTCTGATAGCGGTCGATTTCATCCTGCAGGTTGAAGGAGTTGCCTGCCAGCCTTTCCCACCCGGTCAGGGCCGTGGCTTTGCCCCGGATGCTTTCCAGGTAATTGGTGTACTGCGATTCAAAAGAGGCTTTGATACGTTCCAGGTCATCATCCGTAACGTCTTTCATCACATCAAAATCATTGATTACCGCACGGATACTATCGTACACCATGGTTTGCATGGCTCCCGGAGTCATGTCGTAAAACTGACGGATATTGGGAACAAGCTGGAACTGGAACTCCCCTGCCAATTCATTACAAGGGTTGCTTACCGAAGCCTGCAGAGCGAATTTGCTCTTAACAAAACGTTGGTAGAACACGGAATTCCTTCCGGAACCAAGCAGTTCCGACAAGATATCCAGAGCGGGTTCATCGCGGTGATAGTTCGGCACCGATGGGTAATACATGGTTACCACCGGAAGGAATACGTTATCGGCATACTGGCGGAACACGTCCTGACGCAGAATTACCGGCTCTGTACGCATAGGGCGAACTTCCTGTCCGCGCGGGATCGCACCGAAGTATTTCTCCACCATGGCAATGGTCTTTTTGGAATCTACGTCACCGGCAATCACCAGGATGGCGTTATTCGGACCGTACCAGCGCAGGAAGAAGTGCTTCAGGTCGTTTACAGTCACCCGGTTGAGGTCATCCACATAGCCGATCACCGGCCAGCTGTAAGGATGGCCTTTGGGGTACAGATCCTGACGGTAAAGTTCGGAGAAGGGCAGAGCATAAGGCTGATTCACCACGTTCTGCGACTTCTCGTTCTTAACGGCATCGCGCTGAATCTCAAATTTCTCCTGGGTAACGGCAGGTAACAACCACCCCATACGATCGGACTCCAGCCAGAGTGCGGTTTCCAGCATATTGCTCGGCAGGGTCTCAAAGTAATTGGTACGGTCTTCCGATGTGGTACCGTTCATATCGCCCCCGGCACTTTCCACGGTTTTAATATGCTCTTCGTCGGCAATATGCTTGGAGCCCTGGAACATCATATGCTCGAAGAAGTGAGCGAATCCGGTAATCCCGATATGTTCGCGGTTGGAACCTACCTTGTAGGTCACTTCTACGTGTACCATCGGGTCGGAATGGTCTTCGTGTATGTACACGATCAGCCCGTTGGCCAGCTCGTACTTTTCGTAAGAGATCTTTGTCTCACCGGGCTTGGCTTCCACCTTTTCAATCAGCTTGGCCTGCCCGAAAGAAGCAAGACTCACCAGCGAAAAGAGGGTAAGCAACAAAACATGAATGTTGAATTTCCTCATGGTTCTTATCTGTATGGATTTGATTTAGTGCGTAAAATAGGCATGAAATCTAAAAAAACGCCTGCAAAGCTAGGTGAGACGGAACGGATCGCTTCTTTCATTCGATAAAAATCCGGCTTAGGTCGATGGTTTATTCGCAGACCTGTTTCAGTACGGTACGGATATCGAGCCTTACATTCGGGTGAAGCACACTTTTCCCGTCACTTCCGGTATGTAATTGCTTGCATTCGGCATTCAGTTTTTCGATACCTGCACCCGCATCCCAGTTGCTTACATCAATCATCCCGCTTACCAGGAGCGTATCGCCATGAAAACTGTAATCCAGCTTCACGTCCTTTTCCATAGCGTTCAGTTTCAGCGACAGGCTCACGGTGCCCAGATCTTCATTGCCCTCGATACCGGTTACCTGTCCGCTAAGTACCTCACTGCTGCTCAGGCTACCGAAGAAAAAGTCACGGATTTTTTTATCCCGATCGGGGTTTTGTGTATTGATGCTGCTTACGGGGATCTGGAATCCGGCCTTCGCGATCACATTTTGTCTTTCGGAAGCGGCTTCCGTTCCGCTCACCGTAAACTCATCGAATTTGCCGCCTACTCCGGCCATTTCGGTGAATTTATATGCCGTCCAGCTTACCGAACTGCTTTCATGCACATACGACCAGGTACAGACTTTTTCCGCCTGAGGTTCCTGCTCGTTATCGTCTTTATGATCTTTTTGTGCATTTCCGCATGATCCCATCAAAATGACGGTCAGCGAAAACGCTGCGAGGAGATGTACGTTCTTTTTCATGGGGGTAAAGTTAAGACTTAGTTTTTCCTTCCTTCAATCCAAAGCCTCTCTTTAAGAAGATTCTCTTCCCTGCGGGCTTTTTTAAACAAGATGGTGTCTTCGATATGGGCATGACGATGGATATCATGCTCCAGCCTGGCCAGGTCAGTCATCAATACCTGGTACAGGATAGGGTCTTCTTCTTCGAACAGAAAGCCTTCGGTACATTCCCGCAACTCCTTCATCTCATCGTCATCCTGGGTATGACTGGCACAAAGAACTTCGGTGGAATGAGATTCAAGCAGCACTAAGGCTGCTTGCCTGTCAAAATCTTCATTCAGACTTACCAGGTTCAGGATAAACGGAAAGATCACCTGTTCTTCCAAAAGCATGTGCTTGTGCAGGTCGCGACTGAACCGGGCAAAGATTTCCAGCAGTTCCTCTTTACCCAACCGTTCCATGTTTCTGCGTATATGCGGCATCTTGGCACGCGCATATTCGTGGTGGGTATGTTTGAGATAGGCTATGAGCACGGGAAGTTCCAGGAAGTCGTAGCGAAAATCTGGAAGACTGGATTGCACGCTGACCAACGCTTCTTCAATCACTTCGAGGTGTATGCCGTATGTTTCCGCCAATTGCTCCAGGGTCTGATCCAGGAAACGCGGGTAGTCGACCTGAAAAAACTCGAATACCGTAGCCCTCGACAGGTTTTCCCGAAGGATATTTTTTACGCTTCTTTTAGCCAGTTTTCCCATTCTGACAAACAATGCTGCAGGTATGTTACCAAGTCGGAGGCTTTCATGGATTCGCAGGAAACTTCCCGCGCAGCGCCTTCCGCGGCTTTTCCTTGCAAATATACACCCAGGCAGGCGGCCTGCTCAAGAGAATATCCACGTCCGGCAAATCCCGCAATCAGGCCACAGAGCAGGTCTCCGCTTCCTCCCTTGGCAAGACCGGCATTCCCCCCGGAGTGGATAAATTGTTTCCCTTCCGGGGTAAAGATGGCGGTAGTACTGCCTTTCAGCACCACGATCCACTTTCTTTCCCGCGCCAGGGATGCTGCCGTTAACCAGCGTTCTCCGCTGGTAGCGTGTTTTTGCGTAAGGCGATCGAATTCACCGGGATGCGGCGTGATGAGCACCTCCCCTCCTACGATCCAATCCGGGTGTGCTGCCAGTATGTTCAGCGCATCGGCATCCAGTATCCAGCGTTTGTCTCCGCTCAGGTGCGCCCGCATCCAGTCCCGGGTTTCTCTCCTGGTATTCATGCCCGAACCGAGTGCAACGGTGTTATGGTTTTCAAAGTCGGGTATTGCGGACAGATGATGCTCTCCACAGTCGGGTATCAGAATCGCTTCCGGCAATTCCGTAAAGCGGTTCCGGTTGACTTCCGGAGTGGCCACAAAGGTCTTTCCTACCCCGGTATTTAAGGCAGCCAGCGTATTCAATTGTATGGCTCCTCCGTATTCCAGGCTTCCTCCGGCCAATAGCACAGAGCCGAAATCCCCTTTATGCGACACCGCTTTCTTGGGCCGGAAAAATCCGCTCACATATTCTTCGGTAAGCCATATCGGCAGGTAATCAAACCGGTCTGGGAAACCGGGTGTCAGCCCAATATCCACCAGGAGTATCCTACCGAGGTGCTGCGCGTATTCTTCCAGGAAAAAACTTTGTTTGGGTCTTCCGAAACTTAGCACCCAATGGGCATGCAGAAAGCAGTCGTAATATGCTTCCGAGGTTTCCGAAGGCATCCCGGAGGGCATATCAATACTGTAACAGTCAGCGCCTGAGGTGTTGACATGGTTTACCCAGCGGGCATAAGATCCTTCCAGTTTCCGGGTCAGCCCGTGACCAAACAACGCATCGATAACCTGTTCCTCTGAACCGATGTTCGGTTCTTCTTCAAGCGGAACAAAGTGAATACCCGTTGCCAGAGCTTCCGCCCTTGCCTGCCTGCGGTCATACGACCCACCTTCCCCGGAATCCGTTACAGCAACTTCCAATCCCCGCAGAAATAGGTGTTTGGCAACCAGGTAACCGTCTCCCCCATTATTGCCCGGTCCGCAAAGCACTCGTACAGGTCGCGAAGGGTCCAGTAGCGTCAGCAGTACCCGGCTGCAGGAATAAGCGGCATGCTGCATCAGTTGGTAAGAGGATATCCCCAGTTTTTGCAGGGTATGGAGGTCCCAATCCTTGATGCAGCGACTATCTGGGAGTTTCATGGAATTGTATGTATTTGATGGATAAATGATTCAAAGCATTGACCGGCATTCTGCTCACACGGTTAGAAAGCAGGTGCAGGGTCTTATCGTAAAAGAGCACCAGTACCGGAGCATCTTCCATCACGGCGGCATCCATTTGCCGGTAAAGCGCCAGGCAGGCGGAATCCGTTTCGGCAGCAAGCGCTGCCCGGTAGAGCGAGTCGGCAAACGGGTTACGGTAATGGGTGTAATTGGGGCCCGCGGGAGCAAAGTTGGGGGAATAAAAGAGGGCAAGGTAGTTCTCGGCATCCGGGTAGTCGGCAAGCCAGGAACCCCGAAAACAACCGAACTGTGACTTGGAAACCCTTTCCCGGTGGAAAGGTCCCGGGTTGACCTCTATTTCCGACCTCACGCCAATCTCCTGCCACATACGTTGTACATAAACGGTAAGGTCAAGGTAATTTTTGGTGGTATACAAATGAAGCACTTGTTGCTTGTACGTGCTTTTAGACAGGTAATAACGTGCGGAATCCTTGTTATAGGAATAATAATCACGACCGGCAAAGCCGGGTAACCCTTCCGGGATAAAGCCTCTGTTGCCGGGGGTGCCGATATTGTTCCGGAGATAGCGCATCATTTCTTCCCGGTTGACGGCAAACGACAGGGCTTTGCGAAGGTTTTTATCGAGAAAGGGGTTTTCTCCGTCAGGCAGGGGAACCGTGCTATCCATCAGAAACCCCAGATACTCGGTGTTGAGATAGGGACCGGTGGACAGCTGGAATTTCCCCTGATATTTTTCGCGCAGTTTCCCGTCGCGTGTCAGCAACTCATCCTTATAACTCCCCTCCAGTCCGCTGAAGAAATCCAGCCGCCCCTGTATAAACTCCAGAAATGCGGTTTGTTTGCTTTCTATAAAACTCACCTCAAAACCGTCGAGGTATGGAAGGCGTTTTCCCTGTTCAAACTCAAAATAATCCGGGTTCTTTTCGGCGATGAGTTTGATCCCTTCTTCCCAGTGATGAAGGCGAAAGGGACCGGTTCCCACGGGATGCGCCCGGAAATCTTTGCCATAATGCTCGACGGCTTCATGCGGGATAACAAAACAGTAGGGCATGGCCAGCATTCCCGCGAGCGGTGGAAATGCGGTTTTCAGATGAATTTCAAAGACGCTGTCGGATAGTGCCCGGAAAGGCCGCTGTTCCGTTATTTTGTCGTTGAATATCCAGGCTCCGGGAGAAGCCGTAACGGGGTCTACCAAGCGGTTAAAGGAATACACAAAATCCGCAGCGGTGACCACCCTCCCGTTTTTATCCGAAAAACAGGGGTCTTTTTGAAACCGTACATCTCCCCTCAGGAAAAAGCGCCATATTTTTCCACTATCGTGCCGCTCCCAACGGTAAGCCACCGCAGGAACCACATTCATGGCGGAATCCAGCTGAACCAGTCCGTTAAAAAACTGGGAACTGGCCCAAATCCCGAATTGATCCCGGGCAAAAGCCGGGTCGAGGGAGTTCAGCGCAGTTTCCATATTGAAGCGGAAAACCGGCCCGAAAGTGACCGATTGTTCACTACAGGAAAGGAACAGGAAACTGATGTGTATAACTCTTAATAAATTCCGCATTTATGTGCACAAATTAGGAGCCTGGCTTGGCTATTTTTGCCTTTCACCAAATGAACAAAAAAAAGATGAAGATTACTTATCTGGGACATTCCTGCTTCCATATTGATACCGGAAAGGCCCAATTGGTATTCGATCCTTTTATACGCCCGAATGAACTGGCCAAGGGCAAGGTGGATATCGACCGGATCGAAGCGGATTACATTCTTGTTTCGCACGGGCACGAAGATCATACAGCCGACCTGGTTTACCTTGCTGAAAAGACCGGCGCAACGGTAATAGGTAGCTGGGAACTGCATAACTGGCTGACCAAACAGGGAATCGATAAGACCCACCCGATGAACTTCGGGGGCAGTTGGGAGTTTGATTTTGGTAAAGTGAAATACTTCCAGGCCATGCATAGCAGCTCTTTTGCGGATGGCACCTATGCGGGTGCGGCCGGAGGGTTTATCCTTACTACAGATACACATTGTTTCTACTATGCCGGCGACACCAGCCTGTTCCAGGACATGAAACTGATCCCCATGTTTCACGACCTCGACTTTGCATTTTTGCCCGTAGGTGATAATTTTACCATGGATGCCGAGCAGGCAGCAATGGCGGCGGATTTTATCCAGTGTGATGACATCATTGCCATGCACTTCGACACTTTCGGCTTTATCCGTATCGATAAAGAGGCGCTGAAATCAGGCTTCAGTGCAATAGGAAAAAACATGCTGGTGCCGGAGATCG
>CAXPEB010000090.1:0-18627 GCA_964215915.1 Bacteroidia bacterium | reverse complement strand
GGTAATCCGGTGTTGCCCGTTTACCGCATAGCTTGGTGCGTTCCATTTCAGTTCCGACTTCAGTTCGGGGAAGGTTTGCAGCAGGTACCGGTGTAATTCCGTAGCAAGCTCGCGATCATTACTTCAGCCTGATTCAGGGTGCTCCGCCTTTTGAACTTTGCGAGACCCAGGAAGGGAATCTGGATATGATCCACCTTTTTCACAAAGAAGTCGGTACCCTGGAACCCCTGCTCATCACTTTCAGAAAACAGATTAAGTCCAACGGAATGATCTGGGTGAGCTGGCCGAAAAAAAGTTCCCGCATGGCCGGCGATCTGAATGAGGACCAAATCCGTGAACTGGCCCTTGATAACGGACTCGTTGACGTGAAGGTCTGTTCTGTTGATGCGGACTGGTCGGGTTTGAAGCTGGTCATTCCCCTGAAACTGCGCGGGAATTGATACTAATTCATAAGGCCATAAACCTTTCGTCGTATTGAATTGGGGGATTAACATCCAGGAGCTTTCTTCGGAGAAATATCTGCACCATTATGAATGTAAACGCCTATCTCAATTTCAACGGAAACTGCGAGGAAGCTTTCCGTTTTTACCAATCCGTTTTCGGGGGAGAATTCTCTTATGTCGGTCGTTACAGCGAAATGCCTGCTGACCCTAACCAACCGCCGATGAGTGAGGAAGCCGCCCAAAAGATCATGCATATTTCCCTGCCGGTGGGAGAAAGTACCATCATGGGATGCGACATCATGCCGGGATTTGCTGCACCTTTCGTTCAGGGCAACTCCATGAGCCTTTCCGTGAACACGCAATCCGAGGAAGAAGCCAAAAAGGTATTTGAAGGCCTTTCTGCAGGGGGAACGGTAGCCATGCCGCTGGAAAAAACCTTCTGGAACGCTTACTTCGGTATGCTGATCGATAAGTTCGGCGTACACTGGATGGTAAATTGCGACCTGGGACAGTCCTAACCGGTAATTTGAATATCTTGGAGTCCGGATGAAATGGATCAACGCCACCGGACTCCTTCTTCAATTTTTCGCCTTCTGGTTTGCCGCCCCGGAACTGCTTGGGGTGAATACCCTAAAAAGGCTGGAATCCGGGCTGAAAAAATTCCTTTCCATACTTCCGGGAATCTTGTTTCTGACCCTGGCCGCCGTTTTTGGGCTGGGGTTTTCCATTATCGGCCTGATCAAAGGCTTCCGGGCTTCCACGGAAGGGATTGAGAAACAGGAAATGGTTCGCTATTTTATTGTTCTCGGCTCAAGCTTCCTGGTATACCTGGTATTTGTCCTGAGGTATTCACGTATCCGGGCCTGGATAGAGAAACACCTGTCCGGACCACTGATTGATCGTATTCTGCAAAGCCAGGACCTCAGGCAAAATGCGCTCAAACTGGGCGCGCTTCTTTTCAGCATCGGGTTTGTGCTTCAGTTTATGGCCATCCTGATCGGGTGATTCCTGCACAAAGAACTCTGTCGATACGAAAAACAGTTTTCGTTGGGTTTGGTTACTTTGCAGCCAAGTACGCCTAATAAGAACTATAAGATCTATCATGCAGATACCCGCTTCCAACCCTGAAGAATACCTGGAAAAAGTGCCGGAAGAGCGTCAGGCTCCCATGCGTAAACTTCGCCAGGTGATCCTCGAAAACCTGCCCGAAGGTTTTGAAGAAACCATGAGCTATGGCATGATCGGGTATGTGGTGCCGCATTCCAAATACCCGGCCGGCTACCACTGCGACCCCAAGCTACCCCTTCCTTTTATGAGCATTGCCTCTCAGAAGAACTTTATCGGGTTCTATCACATGGGCATCTATGCCAGTCCGGAGTTAATGGACTGGTTCGTTAGCGAATACCCGAAACACCTTTCCACCAAGCTGGATATGGGCAAAAGCTGTGTCCGCTTTAAAAAACCGGATCAGCTGCCCTATGACCTGATCGGGGAATTGGTTTCCCGGATGAGTATGGAGGATTGGATCAGTCTTTACGAAAAAAATTACAAGCGATGAATCCATCCATACGGAAAAGGGCCGAAGAACTCGGACTTCAACCCCATCCGGAAGGAGGCTTTTTCCTGGAAACCTACCGTTCCGGAGACTCCCTTCCTGCCGGGGTATTACCCAACGGAATCAATGGGGATCGGAACGTTTCCACTTGTATTTATTTCCTGCTCAGTTCGGAATTTTTCAGTGCCTTTCACAGGATCCGCCAGGATGAGTTGTGGTTTTTTCATGAGGGGTCTTCCGCCCTCGTCCATGTTATTGATGAAAAGGGCGATTACCGGCAATTGCGGGTAGGTCCTCCCGAAAAAGGCGGGAACTACCAGGCCATTATCCCGGCCGCTTCCTGGTTTGCCGCGGAAGTCACCGAACCCGACAGCTATTGCCTGGTGAGCTGTACCGTAGCTCCCGGTTTCGACTTTGCTGATTTTGAGTTGGCGGAAAGAGAAGCGCTGCGGTCAGAGTTTCCCGGTCACCATGATCTAATAACCCGTCTTACCCGGGTCTGAGCTTTGAAAAAAGAAAAGCGGGGAAAACCGAATTTCCCCGCCTCCAAAGAGAAAAAAGCAGATCCGTTTACTCGCTTTTGATCTGTATCTTCAGGTACCGCGTACCCTGCTCATCGGAGCAACGCAGCATATAGATTCCCGGGCTTAGCCGGCTGCAGTCCAAAGTGAGCCTGTTGCTTTCCCATTCGGCAGGACAATTCATTTCCACGCCTCTGCTGTCATAGATCCGAACATCGGAAGTCGGAGAAACGCCCTCTACATGAACCTCATCCCGGGCCGGCACCGGATAAACGACAAGCATGTTTTCCGGGTTATCGATTCCGTTCGGTTTCTGCACGGTAAATTCCCATGCCTCACTCCATTCACCCGCAGCCTGTCCGCTTTTTGCCTGAACCCTCCAGTAATAGGTGGTATTGTTAAGCAGGTTCGTGAAAACCGCACTGGTTGTGCTTACATTTTTCACAAATGGGGAGATAAACTGATCGTTTTGTGAGAGCTGTACCTCATAGCTGGCTCCGCTAACCGCGTTCCAAACCAGGGTAACGCTGGTGGTTTGCTGATGGATGGATTTGTCGGCAGGGGATTTCAGCACCACAGCCGGGAATCCTTCATCGGTGGTAAATTTCCATACCTCCGACCAGTCATTGACTTCGTTCCCGCTGCTGTTTCGCGAGCGAATGCGCCAGTAATAAGTGGTTTTGGGTGCCAGGCTAAGCGAATACCAGGTACCCAGTGTGGCATTGTCGTATACGAGGTTGGTGAACAGACTGTCTTTGGCTACCTGGTATTTATAGCTTGAAGCTATGTTGTCTTTTTTCCATACGATGGAAGTATTGACCGGCACCTGGACGGCACCGTCGGCAGGAGAATCGAGGACAGGGGCCACACGGGAACGGATGGTGAATTTCCAGGTATCGGACCAGTCTGAGGTATCGGAATTATGGAAAACTTTAACCCTCCAGAAGTAGGTGCTGTCAAATTTCCGTGGGTCATTGTCGAAGTAATGGAAAAAGGGATTGGAGACCAGCTTGCTGTATTCATCCGTGCCTGCAAACAGGGAATCCCTGCTCATCTGCAGGATATACCCCGAAGTGCCGGAGATCGAAGCCCAGTCAAGGCTGCCTCCCGGGCTCACATTTACGGCTTTGTTCTTCGGATAGTCCAGGCGGGGCTTGTCACTCACCCGGAAGTTCCATATATCCGACCATTCCGAAGTATCCTCGGAAGTAATGCCGGACACCCTCCAGTAGTAAGTCTGCCCGAACTTCAGCTCGCTAACGGGAAGCTCATAGCCCGCTTGCAGAGTCGTTTGATCGATCAGTAAGGGGGAGTTGAAGTCCATGGTGGTATCCAGCTGGACCCGGTAATCTCTTACATTAGACAACGAATCCCAGGTAAGGATCGGGTCTGCTCCGGTGGGGATAAGCGGTCCGTTCCAGGGTTTGTAGAGCTTCGGTCGCGCCACGGTGCGGAACCAGCGATCCGGGAAAAAAGAGACCCATTCGCAGGTATCCGTATCGGTCCAACAGCGGATCCGAACATAATACACCTGGTTGAAATGCAGAAGTGTATTGGGATACCACTGCGTGAGCGAGGGGGCCAGAGAAGTATCCACCAGCATCGACGAATTAAAGTCGAGGGTGGTATCGTATTGCAACTGGTACCCAAGTATTCCATTTACATCCGACCATCGGAAACGGGGCCATACATTTACCAGGGTATCACGGTAATAGGGGGTGCTTAGCGAAACATAGTCCCTTACGGTAACGCTTCGGTCGCGTCCCCATTCGCCGGTGTCTTTCTGATGGATGGGCCGTGCTCTGAAATAATAGGTTTTACCGAACAGGGCATTGCGTATAGTGTCACGTTCAACACAGGTATCCGTATGGGCATAGGGCGAGCTGAAATCCGCCACGGTATCCATGAGGTACTCGTAATAATCGGCATAATAAATACTGGAAGGGACGATGGTGAATTCCGGGTGACCGTCATTGTATACCGCTATCCCTTTGTTGGCATAAGAAGAAGTGGTGAAGTCGCGCACATCCGACCATTCACTGGTGTCTTTGGTATGCCGGTAACGTGCCCTCCAGTAATATTTGGTCGCATAATCCAGGTTTTTGACCAGGAATCCGTCGGCGGTGAATACCGTGTCTTCGGTTTGGGTATAATACCGGGAGGTATTGAATTGCGGGCTGGTATCGATCTCTATTTCATGCGTAAGGGGTATGTTGTAGTATGAAGGCCATTTGAAACTCATATTGGTGGCCCCGGTATACCCGTTGTTCGGAAAAGTTGGCTCCAGCTTGGTGATGACCGTAATGATTCTGGGATCACTCCAACCGGAAGTATCACTACCGTTCCAGGAACGGTAGCGGGCGTAATAAGTTGCTCCGAAGTACAGGTCGGTTTCCAGTTTCTCCACCCAGGAGTCGTTGCCAATCGGGTTCAGGTGGTACGACTTGAAGACAGGACTGTTGAAGTTGCCGTTGGTATCCACCTGAAGCTCGTAATCGGGATCGGTATTGCGGTAACAGGCAAAATAATTACCGGGACCGCTGATGCTGATGGTCCCTGAACCGTACATGACAGGAACGGCAGCGGTGGTGAACCGTCTATGCCCCGACCAGGTCCCGGTATCGGAACCGTCAATCAGCCTGGCCCTCCAGTAATAGAGTGTGCCTCTTTTCAGTGGCCCTACCAGCGTAGAAAATACATCGTCGAAAAAATTCTGCGGATTGGTGAAATTGGAATCTTCATCAACCTGAAACTGGTAATCATACCAGGGGTAAATGTCGGTTTTCAGGTATAGCGACTGTCTTTGTCCGGTATCGGCATCGGGAGGAGAGGTCAACACCGGCGGAAATAACGCCATTGCCCGAAAGGGCAGGCAGAAAAAAAGTACCGAAACCAGCAGGGGAAGAGTATTGAGTTTTGGCATACGCAAAAGTATTGGAAAGTAAAGTTAGAAATAAGCATGCCGTAACCGGAAATATTCGTCGATTTTGAGCCATTGCACATCTTTATGATCGATCGCGCAGCAGGATACCACAATTGACCTGTACAGCCCTCCGATCGGGCTTATCTCCTGAAAAAATGAACCTATTTTCGAAGCAGATGACGGCTTCCCGCTTCATTTTCTGCCTGCTGACTGTACTGGCGTTGCAACCGCTCCGGGCACAACATAATCGTGTCATGGAACGAATCAGCACCCTTGAAGGGCTGCCTTCCAATACGGTTTACGCTACGCTGGAAGACCGCAGAGGATTTGTGTGGCTAGCTACGGACCGCGGAGTATGCCGGTATAACGGGATAGACTTCGAAACCTTTACGGTGGAGGACGGCCTCGCCGATAACGAAGTGTTCAGCCTGTTTGAAGACAGCAAAGGACGCATCTGGTTCGGAACCTTCAACGGGCAATTGTGCTATTTTCATTCGGAACAATTCTTCTCCTACAAAAACTCCACACTGCCCCGGATAAAAACCAATTCGTACACCAAAAGCTTCCGGGAAGATGAAAACGGGACTATCCTCATCCAGAGCTTCGGAGACGGCATCTTTGTTTTGTACCCCAACGGTAAGCTCAGTCATTTGCTTGAGGGGGAAGAGATCGATCTGCTTGAAAAAACAAACGGACGAATCCTATTGATCAATAACACCAAACACGGTAGTTGCCGGCAGTACTTTCCGGAATTCAGTAATGGAACCCTGCAATTGAATCAGGCAGGGTCAGAGCTTCCGTTCCGGGTTCAGCCATTCAGCTCCTATTACAACGAGGGCACTTTGTATTTTCTGAGTTCCTTTGACCGGAACAACGATACATTCTTCTTTTACCGGAACGGGGAACTTCATAAAACCCTGCTTCCGTTTGAGGTGAAACAGGTTTACTTTTTCGAACGCCTTGGTGAAACCTGGCATTTCGGTACCAGCGACGGGCTATATATTACGGATTCAGAAAGAAAAAAAGTGCTCTCACAACAGTATGCCGGTATACAACTGGTTCATCGCCGGGAAGACCCGGAAGGGGATGTCTGGTATGGCACGCTGCAGCACGGACTCATACGCGAAAGCAAAAACCAAAGCGGGGAACTCTGGCTTAATGCTCCCGTCTATTCCCTTCTTGTTGACTCTGCAAATCAAAAACTCTGGGTTGGTTCCAGGGATGCGATCTACCAGGTGGATCCGGTGAGCGGTGCTTGCGATACCTTTCTCATCCCCGGGCAATTCGGGATAAACAACGTCATCTATAC
Organism: Bacteroidia bacterium; assembly: GCA_964215915.1. Lineage (GTDB taxonomy): Bacteria > Bacteroidota > Bacteroidia > UBA8524 > UBA8524 > UBA8524. The sequence continues at coordinate 11,876 of CAXPEB010000090.1, read as the reverse complement.
CTTACATAAACTTGGCGGCGACACCGTGTTTGCGGGTAGCGGGAAACTCAGCTTTATGCTGATAAACGGGCGTTACCAGGGATTCTACAACCATTCGGGCACCCGTGACCTTCTCATTCTGGGTAATTACGTTTTCGTGGCAAAAGGAACCGGTTTTTTCAGAGACAATCGCAACCAGTTCAGTGTTCCGGAGTCTCAAAGGAAACTGACCGACGTAAAAACCATTCTCCCCTGGACCTGGTCCAAAGCCCTCGGTACTGTCGGAGACAAAATCTATCTCGGATCAAACAGCGGGCTCTTTCTTTATCAGAATGATACCGCCCTTCCGCTTCTCCCGGAAATACACGGAAGAATTACTTCCCTGGCCACACGAAATAACCTGCTCGCGGTGGGTACAGCCTCAGATGGTCTCTACCTCATTCTCAACGACCGCATAATCTGGCACACGTCTGCCCTGCTGTCCGTGAATGATCTCGGTTTCCTGTCGGACTCGCTTCTGCTGGCAGTCAATGAGCAAGGGGTATTCGGGATCAGCTTCCGGAAAAAGGTGAGGGAACAACAGGTACAACTGATGCACGTCCAGAAATCTGCCAATGCCTTCGTTCGTTTGCCGGATGCCAGCCTGTTTGTGGGTGGCCTTGGCGGACTGTACCGCTATACCGCGGCTAAAAAACAAGCCAGCCGAAGCCCGGCACTGTATATCCGTTCATTACGTATCAGCGGAGAGCTCATGTTCATCGGATTTGAAAAGGAACTGGAGCTTGCCCATCATCAGAACCAAATCCAGTTGCGCCTGCTTCCTGTTTGTTTCCTGCCGGGTGCCCAGTTGCGCTATCAATACCGGGTGAATGGCGGCGAATGGGTGAACCTGCTTTCTCCTGAACTTAACCTGGGTCCATTGTCATCCGGTAGTTATGAACTGGAATTCCGGGTGTTTGATTATACCCGGTGGAGCGATGACCTGACCCTGAAAATCCAGGTTAACCCTGCCTGGTACGATACCTGGTGGTTCCGGCTGATCCTGGCCCTGGTTTTTGTAGGTATCGTATCGATGACCTTTTACCTGAGAAACCGGAACAACCGCCTTCGTGCCGCCCGACAGCTGGAGGTTAGTGAGTTGAAACAAAAAGCCCTGCGCGCGCAGATCAACCCCCATTTCCTATTCAATGTGCTGAATTCGATACAGCATTTCTTCCTGAAAAAAAGAACCCACGACGGACAGGAATACCTGGGCAAATTCGCCCTATTGATGCGCAGCATTCTGAATCATTCCGATGAAACCTTTATCTCCCTGCAGGAGGAGATGGACCGCCTGGAACTGTATATGGAACTGGAACAGATCCGAAACGACAATTCCTTTTCTTTCGATCTGGTTATGGATGCCTCCATCGATCCCTACGATATGCGTATTCCTTCCATGATGCTACAGCCGTTCCTGGAGAATGCCATCTGGCATGGAATACGGCCCGGTGGTACCGATAGCCGTATCAGTTTGCGCTTTTACCTGCAGGATAAACACCTGCTTTGCGAGATTCATGATAACGGACCAGGGTTCGATCTCGATAAATTACGCTACGGGCAATCCAAAGGGATACACCTGATCATGGAAAGAATACAAGCCATCAACGACCTGTATGGCACCCGGATGAAGCTGGAATTCAACACCGATAACGGCACCCTGGTGCGCTTGTCCATCCCCCTCGACATAATGGAAAAACTATGAAAGCAGTTTTAGTAGATGATGAAAAACCGGCAAGAGAAACCCTGGAACTGATGCTGGAACAATATTGCCCCGATGTGGAACTCATGGCCTCGCTGCAATCGGCACGAGAGGCGATCGATTACCTCGAAGAGCATAAACCCGATATCCTGTTCCTGGATATCCGGATGCCCGACAAAGACGGGTTTGATGTTTTGGAGGAAAGCAAACTCGATGGGGTAAATGTGATCTTCACCACCGCTTTCGACCAATATGCGCTGAAAGCATTCACGGTGAGCGCCTGCCACTACCTGCTAAAACCGATCTCCCCGAAATACCTGATCGAGGCGGTTAGCCGGGCCCGGGAAAACCGGGAAGGCGGAAAGACGCTGCAATTTCTCCGGGAGCTGATGAAAACACGGAAAGAAGGGTTTCCGGACAAGATGCTGTTCCCGGTAAAGAAGGGCTATGAAGTCGTTCATGTAGAGGACATCGTACACCTGGAAGGGGAGCGGAATTATTCCTATGTGCACACCCGCAACGGGAACCGCTTTCTGGTTGCCCGCACGCTAAAAGAACTGGAAGAGGCACTGAACCCTGCGCTGTTCTGTCGCGTGCACCATTCGCATATTGTCAATATCAGTGATATCCGGCGTATCCTTTCGGGAAACAATTATTCCCTGATCATCGGTGATGACCTGGAAATACCGGTGAGCAGGAGCCGGAAAAACACCCTGCTCGACTTGCTGAAATCCCGCTGGTAATTTCAACGGAAAAGCCGAATTTCCCCGTACGTAAGCAAACCGGTTCGCAAGGGAATATGTCTTCTCCCCGGCCGGACTCGGCTTATCCCTACTTCAACATCATGCTGGGCTTCCATAGTGTCATTGAAATGCAAAAGCGTATCCGGGAAAACCGGGCGCTACTGCGTAAGAAGTCGCAATTTGACAAGGAAGGGAAATTCCTTGACCGGGATGTAGAAAGCAGCGGAATCTCCGGAAAGCTCGAATTTGTGGAAGCCGACCCCGCCTACCTGGCAGCCCTGGAAGAGGAAACACGACGCTACCGCAAGCGGTTCCGAATTCAAATAACCTTCGTCGTAGGAATAATTGCCCTCCCGGTTATAGCGGTATTGGCCTGGTGGTTCCTCTCTTCTGAAAAAGAAATAGCCCGAAAGGTCCTCGTAAAAAAGCAGGAGAAAAAAAGCATGGAATTAGTATACCGGGAGGCAGACTCCTTTCTCGCTGCCGGCGAATACCACAATGCCTGGTTCCTGCTCAACCAACCTGAAAACGAACAACAAAACAGTCCGGAGTTGCAATTCCGGAAATACCGGGTGTTGGCCTATTCCTGTCAGTTAGGCGGTCAGTACTGTGCCCGGGCAGACAGTATGCGACGCTTGCTGGAAAGCAGAAACGAAATACCCGAAGAAATGGCCAAGGTCAATGCCGTTCTCGAACAGGGCCTGAAGACCAAAAGAGCCATGAAAATGGATCCTTTGCCGCTGAAGGAACATCTGGAAAAATACTACCGGAAACGAAATATCCGCCCGGCATCTGTCAGCACACGGAACACGGAAACCAAAGGCATGGACAGCCGGGTACAGGAGTTGCATTTTTCCCGGGGCGGAAAAACGGTGGTAACGGTGACCCTCGAAGTCTTCAATACCCCTGGTATGCTCCCCGTTCGGGATACGGGGGAAGAAAGCACCTGCAACCAGGCTATTCTGAAAGAAGATATAGCCTGGCTCCGGATCAACGGGAGTGACGAATTCGATCGTTCGGCATTTGGTACCGTGATTCTTAAAGCAGTCGGGGGAATTTCGTATTTTAAGACAGTCGAAACCTCTTATCAGTATTGCCAATGAAAATAAATCCTCGTTTGGTCTTTTTCCTGATTCCCCTGCTGTTTGTCGCCTGCCGGAATACCAAAACAAACCACGAACCGGAGGTCAGACAGGAAGAACCGGCTATTGCGGTTATGACCCCTGAGCTAACCGGCACCACCTGGTGGCTTAAAGAATTGGGTACCGTTAGCCTGCCGGATACGCTACCGGATGAACTCCGGCCTTTTCTCGTATTGGAAGATTCAACAAACCGGGCACAGGGTTCGGATGGGTGCAACCGTTTCTCCGGAAGTTACAGCCTGGAGGGAGATCAGTTGCATTTCGGTCCGATCGCTTCCACCAAGAAATTCTGCCCGGAGGCTCTGTACACCAAGGGAATGGGGCTGGTACTGGAAAAATGTACCCGCTATGACAAACAGGGTTCCTTTCTGAACCTTTATCGCGGCGACAAGCTTCTCGCCCGTTTTACCGGCGACTGGCAATGAGGGTTACTCCTGGGGCTTATTGAGGTTGGGGTCGCTCATATCAATCTCGTCCCAGGGACGAATTTCATGGGTTTGCGGATCGATAAAGAACCATTGCTCATCGCGGATCAGCACAATACCTCCGGGAGGCTTGGGGAAATAGAAGCGGGAGATCTTGTCATAGATAAATTCCACCAGCACTTCGTTCTTCGGGTTGATCATGCCCATTTTCCCCTGCTTCAGCACAATGGCCGTATCGTTCACAAAAGGTTCTCCCCCATCGTAAACGAAGGGGATCACCGTTTTTCCCAGTGTATCGATATATCCATAAAAACCATTGCGTTTGATCACACAAAGGCCTTCGCGGAAAATGGCAAACTGATCGAATTGGTAATCGATCACCATCTCCCCGTTGAAGTTGCAGTAACCGTATTTCCCGTTCTTCCATAATGAGATCAGGTTATTCCCCGCAAAGCGGGCCATATTGTCGCCCTCCGGAACCACCATCACCAGATCTTTATTGATCACACTCAGCAGACTGTCGCGGCGCAGTATTGCCACTTCCCTGCTTTTGTGCACATTGATCATATCATACTCAAAAGGCAGGATCACCTTTCCGCGGGAGGAGATCAGTCCCCAATGGTATTTCTGCTTCCCTACCAATGTTCCCGGCAGGGATTTGTCGTTAAGCTCGCGGAAGACATAAGGTATGATGAGTTTCCCGCTGCGGTCGATGGCTCCGTAACGGTCGGGGCTTGCCTGATGGGCATCCAGCCTTGAGTTGTCTCCGATCTTCCGCACAATGGCCACGCCGTCTTCATTAAAATTCTGAGCATCGTCAAAGACCATGGGAATGACCAGCTTTCCTTTCGTATCGATAAAGCCTGCTCTTCCGTTCAGAATGACTACAGCCGTGCCGTCGGGACCAAAGGGGCGACAGAAATCGTACGTGGGAGGTACAACCCATTTTCCCGTCTCCGGATTCACGTACCCCATTTTCTTGGTTACGTCATTGTCCATATGCGCCGGAACAGGCATGTCCTGCGCCCGGATCAGGCTACTGGCGAACAAGAAGAAAACAACAATCAGGTATTTCATCGTGCACAAAGTTAAACGGTCCCTCCTTTTCTGCTAAAGGGTATATTTGCAACGAAATAATTTTCCGACATGACATCCATACCTTCCGTAGACCTTTCTGATTTTTTATCCGATGATGCTACCCGTAAGTCGCGCTTTGTGCATGCGCTCGGTGAAGCCTACGAAAAGATAGGGTTTGTAGCTCTGAAAAATCATGGCCTGAGTACGGAGCTTGAACAACAACTTTACAAATCCGTAAAGGCCTTTTTTTCTCTGCCCGACGAGATAAAGAGAAAATACGAGATCGAAGGTCTCGCCGGTCAGCGCGGATATACATCATTCGGAAAAGAACATGCCAAGGGCAGCACGGTCGGCGACCTGAAGGAGTTCTGGCATTTCGGCCAGGAGGTTACGGACGGAGACCCCATAGCCAAAGAATACCCGGCCAATGTTTGGGTGGATGAATTGCCGGAATTCAACGATGCGGGAATCAATGCCTACAAAACACTGGAGAATACTGGTCGGCAGATGCTCAGAGCCATTGCACTATACCTTGGCCTGGAAGAAACTTTTTTCGACTCCGGTATCCATAACGGGAACAGTATCCTGCGCCCGATCCACTACGGCCCCATCACCCACGAACCGGAATCGGCAGTGCGTGCCGGGGAACATGAGGATATCAACCTCATCACCCTGCTTATGGGTGCCAGTGCCGACGGACTGGAAATACTCAATAAAAGAAACGAATGGGTAGCCGTAACCGCATTACCCGAACAAATTGTGGTGAACGTGGGGGATATGTTACAACGCCTCACCAACAACAAACTGAAGTCTACCACGCACCGGGTGGTGAACCCTCCCCGTGAGAAATGGCACGAATCCCGGTACAGCATTCCATTCTTCCTGCACCCAAGAAGCGACATGCGCCTGGATTGCCTGGAATCCTGCATCGACGAAAAACACCCCTTGCAGTACGCGCCCATCAGCGCAGGGGAATACCTGGATGAACGTTTGCGTGAGATCGGGTTGAAATAATCCGGACAAAACGACTTGCCATAACCGGTTACTTTCATAACAGTTTCTTAACTTGGTGCTGCTATGAAAAGAAAGGTACTCTTTTATGCGGCCCTGTTTGCCGGCGTATCGGCAATGGCCCAGAAATTCAAACTTCCCGAAATGCCCACCTCTGTTCAGCAGAACAAGCTGGCACTTAAAAAGCCGAACACACTGGCTGATTCATCAGACTTCTATCAATGGTCAGGAAGCTGGGAACACAAGTGGCGACGAACTTTTTCTTACGACAATGAGGGGCGGATACAGGAGTTGATTGAGATCGATCCGCAATCGGGTGAACCGGTCAACCGCTTCACCTATTATTATACGCATGACGGGTTGGATAGCCTGGTATTCGCCGAAGAAAACCTCTCCGGTCAGTGGGTTCCGCATTACCGTTACCGGTACGGATATGATGCCAACAGAAACTACGCTCTTTACCTCAATGAGGATTACCTGAATCAGAACTGGTACATCAGCCAGGGCGATTCCATCCATTACGCATACGACGGACAAAACAGGGTTACGGAAATGACCCTCTTTCAATTTAATGGTCCGAATGCCGAGCCAACCCAAAAACTGATCTGGTCGGAGTTCGGAAACGACAACCTGCCAACCCAACTCACGGTGCAGGGTTATTACATCGGACAGTTCCTGGATAATTTTGAGCTCCGGTACATGACCTGGCGTTCCGGTTTCGACCTCATCGATTTCAACCCCACGTCGTATTTCGCGTATCAGTATAACAACGGCTGGCAACCTTCTGCTTATGATACGTCCTGGGTAAGCAACGGGAGACAGACCCGCAACATCCTGTTTAACTGGAGTGGAGGAAGCGCTATCGATACAGCCAGCCGTAACGACTACATCTACGATTCCAAAGATTATTTACGGGATATCGTACGCTACAACTACCAGAATGGATGGGGAATCATTGACGGACAAAGGGATAGTCTGGAATACGGCAGTTACGACGAAACCAAATCCCAGACCCGCAGCTACCTGTCTCCTTCCGAAGGCTGGAAATACCTGGATCGGGAAGTGTTTTACTACAACGGATTGTCTGTTGAAGACCCACAATCGGGATTACTTGGTGTCTATCCCAACCCCTGTAAGTCGGCCCTGAATGTGCCTTGTGTATTTCTATCGGCATATTGGGTAGATAGCAAAGGACAGATCATCCCGGCAAAATCAGAAGAGCAAACCATTTTCACAGACGGATTGAAACCAGGCCTGTACCGGTTGATCCTGGATACGCCGGAAGGGAAACGAAGCGCTGTGGTACAGAAACTCCCCTAGTTGCGGGAATTGCTGGATTGTTTTACAAACCCGATGAGTTCATCGTAACCGAAGCTCTGATTGCGGCAATAGACGTAGATGTAGTAGTCGTTTTCCGTATTCATAAAATTGCCTTCGGTTTCGATGGTCTCCATCTGACCGTTTTCCTGGTTATAGGTGGTGAACAGGTAGCTGTAATACCCTTGTTTCAGAAGCACCTTACATTCGTAACGCCTTTCGCTTTTGTTATAGGTCATCCGGAATTCTTCCTTCGCCTGCCAGTCGCTTAGCTCTCCGAACACGTATACATCACCGGTGCGCAATTCATTGGGTGCCTCCAGGCTGAAATACACCCAGGCATAATCGCCGTCGAAACTGCCGTCATTCTGCCCGTCTTTATTCGCGATGACTCGTTTGCCGTTAAAGTCGATATACTGCACATACGATTTCGACACCCTGCGTTCGGAGGGCAGTAATACCAGGTGGTATATGGAATCGATGTATTTGTTATTGACGTTCTGGGATAAGAAGCGAAGGCTCCTGGAATCGAAAAAGCGGAACTCGTTTGTTCCGTCAAACAGATTTTCTTCCTCGTAATTATAGGTGTATTCATTCCCCACGATAAACTGGGGTTTCATCCCGAAGTTTACGTTATCCCATCGGTTATTCTGGGAGATGATCACTTTGAGATCCTGGTAGGGGTTAAAGACCTGGTATTCCTTAATAGTGGCTTTGAAATCCACCTCCTGCTTGGAAAAGCGGTATTGAGCCAAAGTGGCGGGATGGATATCGAAATCGAAGGTGGTTCGTGCATCCAGCACAAAAATGCGCCGGGTAATGATCACATCGTTTTCGTCGTAGTTACGGTAAATCTTCAGCAGGTAATTACCACTGTATTTGGGGCGCATATCCGCACTCGGAAAATTCAGCGAATAGTGCACGTACTTCTGGTAGGTGTTGTTGGAAAACTTAAAGTCTTCGATAAAATCAAAGGTATTTCCCACCAGGTATTCCATGGGCCTGAGATCGCTGGGATGCCAGTAGGCGTCACAGTGGATCAGGGTGTACATGTAATAATCGTTTTCAGGGACCAACTCATCGAAGCTCAGCGCCAGCGATTCCGTGGTGTTCAGCTTGATCACGGGAGTTGGGGTATTGGTTCCCTGCTGGTACAGCAATACCGTTTTGATCTGAGGCTCGTAAATATAATTGGCGTATTGCAGCACCTTTTCACCCTTAGCGGCAATCACCAGGAAAAGGGGGGCAAGTAAAATCAGGAAATATTTCATCTTAGTCTTCCAAACTTAAGAGTTTTTCGAAAAGAGATTCGAACGCTTCGTCTAATTCAGAACAGCGTTTCTTCGTCTTTTCGTATGAAGCATGGAGTGTGCCCATTTTTTCCGGATCCGTTGCATTTTGTGGGATAGCCATTTCTGCTTCCAGTTTTTGCAGTTCGGCTCGCAGGTTCTCCAGTTCCTGCTCCAGGGCATCCGACTCCTTCTGCAGACGCTTTCTTTCGTCGGTTTGCGTATTCTCTTTTTCCTGTTTAGCCGGTTTGGGAGCCGGTTTTACCGGTTCTTCCGCAACCGGTTTTTTGGCCAGTTCCCTGTCTTTTTCTGCCTTCCAGACAACGTATTCGGCATAGGTTCCGGGGTATTCCCGTATCTGATGGTCTTCAATCCACCAGATTTTATTGGCGATATGTGAAATGAAATAACGGTCGTGAGACACTACGATAAAGCTTCCCTCGTATTGCTGCAAAGCCTGTATCAGGATATTGATACTTTGCATATCGAGGTGGTTTGTCGGCTCATCCAGCAGAAGGAAGTTGGAACGGGTAAGAAGGGTTTTGGCAAGTGCAACCCGGGCTTTTTCGCCCCCTGATAGCACCTTTATCTTCTTGAACACGTCTTCTCCCGTAAACAGGAAACACCCCAGTACGGTCCGGAGTTCCTGATCGGTTTTATCCGGGGCATGTTGCCGGAGTTCATCCAGCATTTCATTCTGAAGGTGAAGGGATTCCAACTGATGCTGCGCATAAAAAGCGGACTGTACGGCATGTCCCAGACTTACCTTTCCTCCCTGTACCGGTTCTGTTCCGGCAATGATGCGGAGTAAGGTCGACTTACCTTTTCCGTTAGCCCCGATAAGGGCAATCTTATCGCCGCGAACCAGCTCCGCGGTGGAATGATTCAGGATATCCGTTTGCGGTCCGTAGTTTTTGGATACGTCTTCCAGCCGGGAAACCACCTTCCCTGAAGTCTGTTTGACTTCAAAGCGCAGGTTGATCTCCACGGTATCGTCTTCCACCGCTTCCACGCGCTCCAGCTTTTCCAGTTGTTTTATCTTACTCTTGGCCTGAGTAGCCTTGCTGGCTTTGGCCTTGAATCGTTCGATAAAGCGTTCCTGCTGACGGATATAGGCCTGCTGGTTCTCGAAAGCTTTCTGCTGTATCTCCTCCCGTTCGGCTTTATTCTCCAGGAAATCATCGTAGTTGCCCGGGTAGTGTACCAGTCTTTGCTGGGTCACATGGACAATTTTGGTCACCATATGATTCAGGAACTCACGGTCGTGAGAAACCGTGATCACTGTGCCCGGGTAAGAAGTGATGTATTCTTCCAGCCATTGAATAGATGGAAGGTCAAGGTGGTTGGTAGGCTCATCGAGCAGCAGCACGCTGGGATTTTCCAGGAGGAGTTTGGCCAGCATCACCCGCATGCGCCAGCCTCCGGAGAATTCACGCAGGGGTCGTTGCAGATCGGTAGTATTGAACCCGAGTCCTTCAAGGACCTTTTCCGTTTTATGATGGATATTGTATCCGTCCAGAGAATCAAACTCCGTTTGCAATACGGTGAGTTTATCCATCAGGGAATCCGAGTGATCGGTGGCCATTTGCTCATAGATGGCCTGTATTTCGTCTTCCAGTTCGGTAACCCGTTTAAAGGCTCCCAGAGCAACATGAAAGATGCTTTCATCCGTTTCGTAGGAAAGCAGATCCTGGTTCAGAAACCCGATGGTAACGTCTTTTGCACGGGTGATACTTCCGCCGCTAGGCGTGTATTCCCCGTTGATCACACGGAGCAGGGTGGATTTGCCCTTCCCGTTTTGTCCGATAAGTCCGATCCTTTCACCCGGACGAATTTGCCAGCTGGCATCGCGGAAGAGGTAATTTCCGCCAAAATCAAAGCTAATATTGACCAAATCGATCATGGGCCGCAAAGGTAGGGAATTCAAGTCTCCCAATGATTCTTCCTGTCAGGAAATGGCATGATTTTCGACCGTTACGCGACGACCATCCAAACGGCCATGTTTGTATTATTCATTCTGTATTCCTTTTTGTTTCCTGCAGCGCAAACCCAGCAAAACCGCCAGGAAATACCCATTTATACCTTCGAAGAGTTTTCTCCTTACCTGAATAAGGACAGCGATACCACTTACATCATCAATTTTTGGGCGAGCTGGTGCAAGCCCTGTATCAAGGAACTACCCGATTTCGATCAGCTGGAAAAACATTATGAAGGCAAAAAAGTCAAGGTGATCCTGGTGAGCCTGGATTTTGGCGAAAAACTGGAAAGCCAGGTCCTTCCCTTGCTTCAGAAAAGGAATATACAGTCACAGGTAGTGGTTCTGGACGATCCGGATGCCAATTCCTGGATCAACAAAATTGATCCGGGTTGGTCGGGTTCAATTCCCGCCACACTTGTTTACCGGAAAAAGGAGCGCTATTTTTTCGAGCGTAGTTTTACCGCTTCCGAATTACACGAAACATTAGATCCCATTATAAATCACACACCATGAAAAAGTTCAAGTTTTTACTTTTTTCCGGCGTCATCCTTTTTGGCGCACTCAACCTGGCCTTCATAAGCGAAGGCGGTTATGCCGTTGGCGATAAAGTAAGCGATTTCTCCCTGCGCAATATCGATGGCAATATGGTCAGCCTCGCCGACTATCCGAAAGCCAAAGGATATATTGTCGTATTTACCTGCAACCACTGCCCTTACGCCAAATTGTACGAAGAGCGTATCATGGCGCTGGATGCCAAATATGCCGCACAAGGGTTTCCCGTAATCGCTATCAATCCGAACGACCCTGCCCTCGAGCCGGACGACAGCTTCGAGGAGATGATTAAAAGGGCTAAGGAAAAGAACTACAGCTTCCCTTATCTTTTCGATGACGGACAAAAGGTATTTCCGCAATTCGGAGCTACCCGTACGCCCCACACCTTTGTACTTTCCCGGAAAGACGACGGGGTGTTTGTGGAGTACATCGGAGCAATTGACAATAACATGAAGAATGCGGAAAAAGCCGACGAAAAATATGTAGAGATGGCTGTTGAGGCCCTCCTGAAAGGAGAAAAGCCTGAAACCACCACTACCAAAGCTATCGGTTGTACGATTAAAGTGAAGAAGTAAGCTTCTGAAAAAGTCTTTAAATGAAAAGCCCCGGAATGATTTATTCC
>CAXPEB010000089.1:0-10858 GCA_964215915.1 Bacteroidia bacterium | reverse complement strand
TACAAGGACTCAACTAAACCTACGCGTATAGACTTCTTGCCGACGGTTTGAATGAATTAAATCCCGTAAACAAAGGGCTACACGTGTTAAATTCAAGCAAAACCTTTTCCTACCGGACAGGCATGATAGCTAATAGACGATGGAATTGGGTGGGTGATACTGTTGGATTCTGGCTGTTGGGTATTGGCTATTTGCTATTGGAGGGGAGACAACCCACACGTGCTGTCCTGTTGAGCCTGTCGAAACATTACAGGGGGCACTTTATTTCCCGCAGAATGCGCTGAGATACGGGAGCGTTAGCTCAAAGGCAGCTTCTTCTGAAAAACATCCGCGTGATCTGCGAAACCCGATTTGCGCGGAACACGCAGAGCCGCGGTTGGAGAAAACCCGAAAGCTTATCGATAAACCTGATTCTGCGCGATCAGCGGGAAACATGACAGGGGGCGAAAGGCGAACAGCCAAGGGCTAACGGCTAGAACCCAATACCTAGAACCAAGAACCTCCCATAAGTCCTCCCCCCGCCCCCTCCAAAGGGGGAGTTTTTCTCGGCCTGAGCTTGCCCCGGTTTCGGCAGGCAAGCCTCCTCTTTCGGCAAGCTTAAGAGGCCAAAAGCAAACGGTGCTAACAGCCAACAGCCAACTGCCAAAACCCAATACCCAGAACCAAGAACCACATAAGTGCTGTCATGTTTCGACGGGCTCAACAGGACAGCAGGCCAAGAGCAAAAAGCGAACAGCTAAGGGCCAACCGCCAGAACCAAACACCAAAGACTACCTTTCTCCCTTCGGGCGCAACGGCCTCACTTCATAATTTACCACGTGGTAATTGTCAGGGGTTTCCAACACCTGAACCATCGCGTTTGCTACATCCTCAGGCATCAGCATAAAATCATGCGGTTTGATGCCCGGGCTGTTCCGGAAGAAGTCCGTTTTTACCGAACCGGGATAAAGGCAGGTAACTTTAATTCGGTCATAGCGCACCTCTTTATATAGGGATTCCATCATGGCCTTCACCGCAAATTTGGTGGCACAGTAACCGCCCACCTCCGGATAGGCTTCCAGGCCCGCCGTAGAGGAGATGGTGATGATATGTCCGCTTTGCCGCGCTTTCATAACAGGAAGGGTCAGCTTGCAGGCATAAAAAACACCATTCACATTCACCTGCATCATCTCGTGGTATTGGTCAAGCGGAAGCTCTTCCAGTTTGCCGAAGTAACCCAGTCCGGCATTGTTGATCAGTACGTCCAGCTCGTTGTTCCAGTTTTCCAGGACTTCGGTAAAAGCCGCTTCCATCGCGGAATAGTCCCGTACGTCAGTCCGGATAAAATTCAGGTTGGGATGTGTATAGTCCGGCTGCGTTATGCCCAGGCCCGTTACCCGCGCTCCTTTTGCCAGAAGCTGTTCGGCCAGCGCTCTGCCAATGCCTTTGCTGATACCGGTAATGATGACTTTTTTTCCTTCGATGTCCATACCTGCAAATGAACAAAATTCAGGGAAAGAACTTCAGTCTTTCCCCGCCATGATCATCCGTTCGCGGCCCTGCATGTCTTTCCGGATCGTTACCGAATAACCGAGCTTTTCCAGAAGCTCCCCGGTTTCCTTACCGAAAGCGGCATTGATCTCGAAGAACAGTCTGCCTCCTTTGTTCAATTTCGGAAAGGCTTGCCTGGCTACTTCCCGGTAGTAAAGAAGTGGATCTTCGTCGGATACAAACAGTGCGGAAGCCGGTTCAAAATCCAGAACATTCCGGTGCATGCCCCTTTTCTCACTTTCTCTTACATAAGGAGGGTTACTGACAATAACATCATAAGGTTCCTGCCTTGCCCACCATTCGGGGGAGGTCATGTCTTGCACATAGAATTTCTCTTTTTTGGAGCTTCCCAGAATGTTTTGTGCATTGATTCGTGCAGTATGGATGGCTGCCTCGCTCAGGTCGGTGGCAAATACGTCGGAATTCCGGAAAACCTTTTTAAGGGAGATGGCAATACAACCGCTTCCCGTCCCCAGATCAATGATGCGAAGGTTTTCCCCGTTGGGTATTTCTTCCTTTATCCAGAGTACCAGTTCTTCGGTTTCCGGTCTGGGAATGAGGGTGGCCGGATTGACCAGGAAACGTTCTCCCAGGAACCAGGCAAAACCAAGGACATATTGAACAGGCTCTCCCTGCAGCAGCCGGTTCAGCACTTCGTTCAGACTTTCGCTTTCATTCGGAGCAAGTTGACGGTTGTCGGGGTTACGGAGTTCATGTCGCTTGAGACCCGTCAGCTCTTCCATAACCAGCGCTGTGATTTCCATAGCCTCTTCCTCCTCGTATAGATTGCCCAGCAAGGCTTTGAAGCGGCTCATTTCCGAATACAGCGTCATTTCGCCAAAGATAGAAAAAAGCTAATTTCGGGGCGTGTCGGAACACGAGGTGTACATGCGCAGGTGCCTGGAACTTGCCGGTAAAGGACTGGGTTATACCCTTACCAATCCGCTGGTAGGTTGTGTGGTAGTTTATGATGGAAAGATTATCGGCGAAGGGTACCACCACGAGTTCGGAGGCCCGCATGCTGAGGTGAATGCCATCCACTCCGTTACCGATCCGGCATTACTGCCTGCTTCCACGGTGTACGTTAACCTGGAACCCTGTGCCCATCACGGTAAAACCCCCCCCTGTGCCGACCTGCTTGTATCCCGACAGGTGAAAAGGGTGGTGATCGGGATGAAAGATCCTTTCCCTAAAGTTGATGGAGCCGGGATCAGAAGATTGCAGGAGGCAGGAATTGACGTGGAGGTAGGCCTCCTGGAACCCGAATGCCGGGAACTGAACCGGCGCTTTCTATGCTATCATGAAAAAAAACGACCCTATATCGTTTTGAAGTGGGTGCAGAGTGCCAATGGTTTTATCGGCAAACTGGGAGAGAAACAGGTGCTCAGCAATGCCTTTTCCCTGAGACGCGTCCACCGCTGGCGCACGGAAGAGCAGGCCATACTGATCGGGCCGGACACGGCCAACAATGATAATCCTTCGCTCAATGCCCGCTTTTACCCGGGAAATAATCCGCAACGTGTGCTTCTCGACCGGAATCTTCGGGCGTCGGGTGAGTTGACGATGTTTCATGACGGGAATCCGTTATGGATCTTCAATACCCGAAAAGAGGGACAAGAAGGAAATGTCCGGTACCTGCAATGCCCGGAAGAACAATTTCTTGGGGAGGCACTGAACCGTTTGCATGAGGAGGGCATTGCTTCCCTAATGGTGGAGGGCGGAGCCAGGATTCATGAGGCATTTATGGAAGCCGGGCTTTGGGACGAATGCCGGATAGGGGTGGCACAAAAAGCGTTGGATACGGGAGTGGCCGCTCCGCCCTGGCCACATGGAGTAATGGCTGATTCCCATCTGGAAGGCGACTGTTGGTTTGAGGCCCGATATCATCCGTAAATCGGATCAGGATCAAAACCTGTGTTGACACTTTAACTTTCTCGAATGCCTATCACTCCGTTTGTTCTATGGTCTTGCCCATTTTTTACTTGTCTAAAAAATGGGCGAAAAAAGGACAGTTTTCCTGAAGGCGCCTTGCCGCCGCACTGACCTCCCTCCGCAACAAAAGCTTGGCCATCGCTGGAATCTTTTCCATGACTATATCACTTTGCAGAGCATGCGTTTTCAAAACAACGGGAATAGGCAGAGCCTTGTTTCGAAAGAAAAGATTAAGGCGATTTGGCGCACAGGCTCCGCACGCTTTTGTTGCGGCACGCGCTGCAGGAAAACGGCCTGACGGCGGCGGAAAGTGCATTCACACTACTAATTAGAATGTAACATGGATAATGATTCAGGATATGTTAATCCTACCGGCAGTTTGATTTCCTCATTTCCGGAACCGATTTGTGTTTGTTTGTTTCGTTAGACACCGAGGGCAGTTAACTTCCTACTCTTCCGATTAGCCCGTCACTTGGGTACATAACCCATAACTTTGTGATCTGGCCCGAAAGATTACGGTACGCACCTGTAATTTTGTAATTTCTCCTAAAATCGCTGACATGGGTATCCCGGGAGCAGGAATTGTTTTAGACGCCATCGCGCGGATCAGGAATAACGAAACCCTGCTTCGTAAGAAGAGCTATTTCAAAACCATGGGCGATTACCTGCACGTTTCCAATGGAGAGAAGATAAGTTTCCGGGAGGCAAGCCCCGAATTGCTGGAAGAGATCCGCCGGAAAATGATCCGCAAAAGGCAGCGGGAACTTATCCATACCCTATTGGCACTTCTGCTCACGCTTATTTTGACAGCTCTTGTGCTATGGGGAATTATTTTTCTGGTTGAGCGTTTCCTGATCACGGGTTAAGTCTTTCTACCCGCTTCCTTTTTCCAGGGACAATGTTGGCACCCGCTTCCGCAGCAGTAACCTCTTTCCAGGTGATAGGCTTCCGTGAAGACCATGAGTCCCTGGGCATTGAAATAAAAATGAACGCCTTCCCGGAGTGGAGAAGGCGTTCCCGAATATTTTTCTTTATGCGGATCAGGCATGGGCAAGAGCCGGAACATTGCGGCGTACCAGTTCGAAACCGCCGAACAGGATTCCACAGTATACCAGGTCACCGGCCAGGGTGTTCCAGAAGAAAGGAATGGCATTTCTGTAACAGAGGGCCAGACCCTCCAGGGTTTGCGGGTACATCATGCCACTCATCCAGTCGCCGAAATTACTCACTACAAAAAAGATAAGCGAAGCGCTGATGCTGCTGAACAACACGTTCCGGAATTTCACCTGCTTCAGGGTATACATACCCATCAGGCTGATGAGGGCGAATCCCAGTATCTGGCTGATGAAATTGTAATCGAACCAGACAAAAGATTCCGGGTGGAACATGACATTGTTGATCACCAGAGAGCTGATGAATATGGATACGGCCGGCACCAGGAAGGCCAGGTATTTTCTGCTGAAATAGGCAGCACCGAACAGGGCCACTGCTCCGATAGGGGTAAAGTTGGGAGCGTGCGGGATAAGGCGGCTGAATGCGGCTGCCAAAATGGTCAGAATAAGAATGCTGCTTTTGATGTTCAGTTTCATGGGTTTCAAAAATACGATTTATGGTAAATAAATGAATCCGTTCGGGATACGTCCTGCCTTAAAACGTTCCAGGACATTCCCTTCGGTATCGAGTAAAAGGATTTCGCCGTTCTGGACATAATCCACGGCATCACTGATGGCAATTCGTCCGGCGACAAAATCCGCCGCGTACAGGTTCCTGCCGGTTCCGTCATACACAGGTGCGTCCGGTAACTGATCTGCACTGTTCTTAAACCGGAACAACTGATTGCGATACAGGTACCACACCCTGTTGTTGTCGTCCAGGAAGAGGTCCTGAACCGGTTCCGTTCCTACTTCCTTGCTAAAGAAAAACTGCCCGGTTGAAGGACTATACCCGTGTATCATACTGGGAATTCCCAGGTCTTTGTTTCCCCGCGTCGCGATCCAGAGGTTTTTTCCGTCATCGCTTTTCAGGGCAAAAGACCCGAACCCGATCTCCACACTGTCGCTAAGTTGCCGGGTTTGCAGATCGATGGCATACATCTTATATGCGTTCGGGTTGCTCACCCAGAGTTTGTTCTCCACCAAAGCCATCTCTTCGGTCCATCCTTTCAGAAAGACCTTATAGTCGGTCATCCCCGTGCCCGTCCGGATTACACTGACACTATCGGAATACAGGTCGCTGACTGCCACTTGGTCGTTATTCAGCGGACAGAGGTAGCGGGGGGACACAAAGCCCGGGATGCTCCTGGTAGAGACATAACTGCTGCGGTCGATCAGTTCCAGGGTGCCCGTATTGTTCACTACCAGCCAGATCTCGTTACCGATCACCCGTGCCGATTGCAAGACATCACCCAGCGGGCGTCCGTTTACCGACTGGAAGAGGTTGGTGCTCACCATACTTTTCTGGTCCAGGTGGTAGAGGCTCAGCCCGGCATTTCCCCATTGGAAATTGCCTTCATTCTGGATCAGCAGCTTTCCTCCGGGCAGGTTGTCCGGGATCATTCCCTTGTCTGCCGGCTCCGTGAAGCAGGCGCAGAGCAATAGCCAGAAAAGCAATATGGGGAGTTTTTTCATCGCAGGATGAGTTTTAACGGTTTACGGGAGTTACCGCAGGTGAGGTAATAGATTCCGGGAGGGAGGTCTTTTGCCACCAGGTGCTTCATACCGCTTTCCACCAGGCTTCCCCGGCTGTCGAATATGCGGTAGGGAATTGCTTCCGTTCCGATTTGCACCCCTTGTCCGGCATAAGCAGGGTTCGGGTATGGACGGAAGTTTCCGGCAACTGCCTTCACTCCATTCGGGGAATGTTGGTTATAGATTACGGCAATGGCATCAAGGTCGAACCCGCCCTGGTCAAAATCGGTAGGGAAGGGGTCGTTTATTTTATGTCCGCGTGAATCGCGTGAACACAGGCTGTCGTTCAGGCTGCCTACCACATCCGTTACCCGTATCCATCCGATATTCATGATATCGATACCTGCAGAGTCCTTCAACTCAGCGAGGTCGAACGGGGTGCCGAATTTTCCGACATATTTTCCGGCGAGGTTATGCACCCTGCTGGCTTTCATACCGTCGAAGGTATTGAGCTGGTTTACCGTGTCATTGGCAGATTCGGAGGCGAAACGTACCCAGTTTTGCCCGTCGCTGCTTACCTCCACAAAGGCCAGTTCCAGGAAATCGGAGTCGCCGTTGATCCGGATATGGAATCCGTTTTCAAAAACGGCAAAATCATATCCCGGTCCATCCACCACAGGAGGGAAAAAGCGTAGCACGATATTTCCCCCGTCGCCCAGGGAAACCGGCTGTCCGTCGGCAGGGCCGAGCGCATATTCATCCAGTCCGGCTACCACCTTACCGCTGTCGGGAAGCCGGATATCCCGGAAACCCCGGTTCACGGTATAATCCGCAGCCCAGCTGATAATGATTCCCGAATCGGCAGGAATGGCGGTGGAACCCGGCCAGTTGTCGCGAGGGGCGTATTGCGCCTGCAGACTACCGGCCAGGGACAGGATGATCAGTAGAATCCGGATTCTCATTGTTTGATAATTTTCAATGTTTTACCCGTTTCATCACGAAGGTAATACAGTCCGGCGGGTAATACAGAGGCATCCAGTGTGTTGCCGCCACCTGTTTTCAGCAGGCTGCCCTGCTGATTGAACAGCATCCATTGCTCTCCCACATTTTCCAGGTACAAAGTGGAATATACGGGGTTGGGATAGGCGCTCAACCTGGAAGCCTGGGCCGGTTTTACCGAAGTAGCCGGGGTACGGGTCACCCGATCGATAGCAAAGAAAGTGGGAGTATTGATACCGAATTGTCCGGTGTCGCTGGAAAATAATTCAAAGCTCAGGCTGTCAACCACCCCGAAGATGGAGAGGTCCACCCATTCCCAACTGCTTACCAGGTTATCTTCCGCCGAATTGGAGGAGCGGAAATCGGCCAGGTAGAACCGCACCGTATCGTCCTTCCACGTGCTTCCTGCTTTGGCGCGGATTTCCACGTAGAGGTAGTCCGGGTCGTTGCCGGTGGCTCCGCCGAATTTTTTCGCAAAATTGTTCCCATTCAGCATTACGGAATAGGTGTAAGCGGTATTGGTGATATAGAGGCCTTGAATGGCGCTGGTTTCACTGGTATCGTCAATAGCAAAGCTGCTGCCTTGTTGTCCTACCAGGTAAGTAGGAGAGGCGTACCCTTCTCCGGTTATGGATTGGTACAGTCCGTCCGTGTCTTCCCGGGTGCTGTCATCCTGGTTGGAAAGGGCCCATCCCCCGGCCCAGAAGCTCCACTGGGTGTCCCAGATAATCGGGAAGTGAAAGTAATTGTCGATAATGAGGGTGTCGCCTTTTTCTCCGTTGACAAAAGTGTCTGCACTGATGCTGAAGTCTTCAAAATCGGCAACGATCTGCTGGGCTCCTGCCTGCAGGCTGATTGCCCCGAATAGGATTAAACTGAGTTTTTTCATTTTCTGTATAATTGATAATTGAGGTTTATCTGGAAATACCTCCCCGGCATAGGCCGGAGAACAATGCTTTCATAGCGGGTGTCCCAAACGTTACGTATTCCTGCCCCCACCCGGATGTATTGGTTTTTCAGGCGGAAGGAGTATTCCAGGTTCAGGTTCCCGAGTGAATAGGCCGGAAGGAATTCGAGGTTGTCGGAACTGATATAGCGCCCGCCGGTAAAGGAATGCCCGTAGGCTGCCGAAAATCGTTTTACCTTCCATTCCAGCGAGACATAGTTCTTCCAATACGGCACATAGATCAGCTGATTGCCTACGGAGTTATCCGCCGGGCCGGCTGGTTTTTCATTGCTGCTTCGGGTGAAACTGCCCCCGTAGCGCAGTTGCAGCTGCTTTTTCCCGTTCAGGTGCAGGTACCCGAATTCCCATTCTACCCCGCGGCTGTGTACCTGCCTCAGGTTTTGCGGGGTCCAGTAACCGTTTTCCGGCAGCCAGATGATCCAGTGATCAATCAGTGAATAATAGGCCTGAGCCCTGAACCGCAGCAGGTGGCGCCCGAAGCTGCGCGCCAGTGAGTAGCCCAATTCTCCGCTGTATCCCTGTTCGGGTTGGAGCTCCGGGTTGCCCCCGGGGTTCCAGTACAGGTCGTTCAGGTTGGGTAGACGCACGATCCGGGTAAGGTGCAGATGCAGGAATCGTTGTTTCCGGAATTCCCAATCCATACCCAGGCTGGCAGAAGGGAGCAGCGGGTCGTTTTGCCACAGCTGCTGCCGGATGTCTGCCTTCCATTTGAATAGTCCTGCCGGATTGCTTTCCCCGAAAAGGGCCAGGTACAGCGCATACCGTTCTTCCTTTTTAACGCCTCCCGGGTAGGAGCCGCTTTTCCCTTCCAGTCCCTGGTATACTGCTCCTCCTTCCAGGCTCAGCAACTTCAGTTTCCGGCGGTACCGGAGCTGGTGGGTCTGGGTGAAACCATGGTTGGCGCTGTGCAGGCGGGAATCCGGGTCCTGGTAGTAGTTATGATCGGCGAAAAAGGCACTGCTCACGGAGAACAGCTGAACAGAATCGGTATAGGTGGCATGAGCCAGAATCCTTGCCGACAGGTCCTGCTGTGATTCCCGGCTTTCAGCCACGAAGGTTGGCGGGATTTGCCGGTTTCCTTCCTGCCACCAGAAAGCCAGGCCGGCGTCCCATTTGCTGTTTATCCGGTAGTTGAAATCTTCCAGCACATTCATGCTTTGGGTGTAGGCATGGACCATCTGTTGGTGTCGGTTCTGTTGAAGCCGGTTATAATACCCGAAATCGTTTTCCGCTTCCGTATGGTAAACCCGGAAACGGTTGCTGATCTGCTTGCCTTCATAATCATAGGCCAGTTGCATTTGCCGGGTGCCAAAGCTGCCCAGCCCGATTCCGGCCCTTAGTGTATGGCCTTTGCTAATCGGGGCCTGGTCCAGGGAGATCCTGCCTCCAAGGATACCACCTGTGCTCAGGTTGTTTTGGGCTCCGGTGCTGAGTGAGATACGATCGAAAAGAAACCCGTTAAGCAGGGAGAGGTCCTGTTGTCCGTTCTGTGCATTTTGGATAGAGATGCCATGCCAGAGCAGGGGAGTATGCGAGGCGCCCGTTCCCCGGATGGAGACACTACCAAGCATGCCTGCCCCGTAGGATTTGATCAACACCGGACTGCTCATTTCCAGGTTTTGGCTCAGGGTGTTCTGCAGTTCGTTGCTAGGCAGGAACAGGATGAGTTTACCCTGGTCGAGGGGCGTTTTATGAAAATCGCGCACGGTAGCTTCCCTCAGTTGCCGGACACTACTGTCCTGCTCCTGGGCCATGGCACTGCAAAAAGCGCCAAGCAAAGTCATGTGTACAATCAAACGCTTCATGGTTTTCGTACACAGAACCGGCTTAACAAAGGATGTATGGATACACGAAGTACACCATCCGTCACCTTTATTCCCGAAGGTTCTGATGTTCGTTTGTTTCAGGCAGGTCTTCTGACTTTCCTTACCTCTGAACCTTCCCGCTTTCGCAGTGGTATCAAGACCTCAGAGGCGTTAATCAAGGATTACAGCTGCGGGTACAGTCCCGGATTTACACCGGTGTTCCCTTTTAATCTCCGCACAATACGGAGAACCCATAACGGCAGCGAAGGTAAAAAACAGAAACGGTTTACGAAACAATTTCTTAATGAGGGGGATTTTTGGGGTTCTCGGTTCTAGGTATTGGGTTCTAGCCGATAGCCCTTGGCTGTTCGCTTTTGGTCCTCTGTCATGTTTCCCGCTGATCGCGCAGAATCAGGTTTATCGGTAGGCTTTCGGGTTTTCTCCAACCGCGGCTCTGCGTGTTCCGCGCAAATCGGATTTCGCTGATCACGCGGATGTTTTTCAGAAGAAGCTGCCTTTGAGCTAACGCTCAGGCACTTCAGCGTATTCTGCGGGAAATAAAGCACGGTTGCCCCCCGTCGAAACATGACAGCACGTGTGTACTGTCTATCCTCCAATAGCTAATACCCAACAGCAATAAATTTGAGGTTCTTGGTATTAGGTATTGGGTTCTGGCCGTTAGCCCTTGGCTGTTCGCTTTTGGCCTGCTGTCCTGTTGAGCCTGTCGAAACATGACAGCACATGTGTGTTGTCTACCCTCCAATAGCCAATACCCAACAGCAATAAATTTGAGGTTCTCGGTTTTGGGTATTGGGTTCTGGCGGTTGGCCCTTGGCTGTTCGCTTTTGGCCCTCTGTCCTGTTGAGCTTGTCGAAACATGACAGCTACGTGTGTGTTGTCTACCCTCCAATAGCCAATACCCAACAGCAATAAATTTGAGGTTCTTGGTTTTAGGTATTGGGTTCTGGCCGCTAGCCCTTGGCTGTTCGCTTTTGGCC
>CAXPEB010000088.1:0-20853 GCA_964215915.1 Bacteroidia bacterium | reverse complement strand
CGATGGCCAAGCTTTTGTTGCGGAGGGAGGCCGGTGCGGCAGGAAGGCGCCTTCAGGAAAACTGTCCTTTTTTCGCCCATTTTTTAGACAAGTAAAAAATGGGCAGCCAAGCAAAAACACAACAACTCGAAGACTGCAACGGTATTGAAGTTTCACCTTGCCCCAGGTTTCGACCCTGATCCTAAAAACGCAGAAGCCGCAAAAGACATCGTTTCCGAAATCTTCTGCGGCTTTTCTCTGCTTCAGGGTGGAGGATAATCCCGGAAGTCCGGGAAACCGAGTCCTACGTGCCGGCGCACTCGGCAGACAGGGATACCAACACGAAACAGCCAGGCGGGGATACCCACACGATGTAACCAGGCAGGGAGATCTTCCTGCAATAACGGAACGCTCCAACCGACTGAATCAATACATTCTAAATACCAGACCTGGAAGCAGATGCTTCACTTTATTGCGCACCGCTTCGGGTCTACCCTGAAGCAGAGAAAAGCCAGACACAAAATCATAAACCCCTAAAAACGCAGAAGCCGCAAAAGACATCGTTTCCGAAATCTTCTGCGGCCTTTCTCTGCTTCAGGGTGGAGGATAATCCCGGAAGTCCGGGAAACCGATACCTACGTGCCGGCGCACTCGGCAGACAGGGATACCCACATGAAACAGCCAGGCGGGGATACCCACACGATGTAACCAGACAGATGACCCCCCTGCAATAGCAGGACGCTTCAACCAGTTTTATCAATACACTCTAAATTCAGACCTGGAAGCAGATGCTTCACTTTGTTGCGCACCGCTTCGGGTCTACCCTGAGGCGAGAAAAGCCAGATACAAAATCATAAACCCCTAAAAACGCAGAAACCGCAAAAGACATCGTCTCCGAAATCTTCTGCGGCTTTTCTCTGCTTCAGGGTGGAGGATAACGGAGTCGAACCGATGACCTCTTGCATGCCATGCAAGCGCTCTAGCCAGCTGAGCTAATCCCCCAAGGGGTTGCAAATATACACAGAGAATACATTATTCAAGAAAGGTCCCGAAAAATTCTTCAGCTACCCCAAACCCGCTTCCCAACGCTCCCGCATTCACCACCTGAAAACCTGTCAGTCGTCTGAAATATTTACAGAGATGTGTAACAATCGCCTGATTTTTGTGCGTTATCTAAGTAACACCATCGACAATTGGTCGAATGAGAGAAAGAAATTTCAAACGCTATGACCACCGATAAGAACCTGAAAAAGAACCGGATGTTCCGCAACCCATTGCTGGAACTCCTATCCTGGAGCCATCCCGGGCTCATGATTCCCTTCCACCTGATTATCATCTCTCTGCTGATTGCCAGCGGACGCACCCTGCACCCGGAAACGGGCTACGGTACCATCACAGCCGTATTTGTTGCGGGCTTCTTCAGCTGGACTCTCGCCGAATACCTCATGCACCGCTACGTCTTTCACTGGATCAAGGAAGACAGCAAGATCGTGAGCGGCTTCCACTACGCCCTGCACGGGTACCATCACTCCCACCCCAACGATGCCAACCGGCTCTTTATGCCCCCCGTACCGGCCCTGCTGTTCCTTTCCGCCTTTTTTGGCATTTTCGGACTGTTCCTGGGAAGCTATGTGTGGTATTTTCTCCCCGGTTTTGAGCTGGGATACCTCATTTATTCCTATGTGCACTACAGCATGCACACCCAAAAAGCACCCAAGCGACTAAAATTTTTGTGGAAGCATCATACGCTGCACCATTTCAAATATCCCGACAAAGCATTCGGGGTGTCTTCCCGTTTCTGGGACCGTGTTTTCGGCACCATGCCCCCCGAACAGGAAAAACAGGGACATGTTACCGTTAAGGCTCCCTGAAACACTATCCATACTCCATACAATCCATACAAAGCATTAAAAAAAGGGTAACCGCAAACCGGCTACCCTTTTTCTTTGAGTCATTTCCCGCTTACTCTATGGTGATACGGGTGGTACCCACATTATTCAGGGTGTAAGCCCTTACCAGGTACACACCGGGAGCGGCCTGTAACCGGATATTCACTTCTTCTTCCTCTCCTTCAAAGCGGGCCACGGTCTTGCCGTTCAGGTCCAACACTTCTACGGTACGGATGCTTTCTCCTGCACGGAGGCGGAAGCTGCCGTTCGAAGGGTTCGGGTATACTTTCAGCTGCACCTGTTCCGGAGCTTTCACAGCGGTGTTCAGCTTAGCCGGACAACCGGGAAGTCCCATGGCACAGACCAGTCTGGGAGCCAGGAAGCCCTGGATGGTATCGATGTATTTCATCGCCTTGTCCTTACTCATATCCGGGTTATTGAACATGGAGTTGTTATGCGCCTCCTGTCCGGCACCGTTATACGGATAATTGATGCTTTTTACCACGGTAGAATCCCACCATTCCCAGGGAGATCCTTCATTGGCAAAGGCCGGAGTCCGCGCAGGCAGGTAGAAAGGATAAAGCCCTTCCCTACCGTTGTTGATCTGTGCGGAACGCTGGGAAATAGCATCGGTATAGTCACGGTTCATAATGGTATCGTTCACACCCAGATCGGTGGAGATCCGCTGTACCACACCGCCGCCGGCAGCCTGGTTGATCACGGTAACCCCCGTAGTGGGAACGATTACGTTGCCGAACTCATAAGGTGCATAAGGATCCAGCACACAGTGCATAGAGAAAATGGGCACCTCATTGCCTTCCAGCCAGATGGAATCGCCCAAAGCGCCTCCGATATGGAAAGCAGCAGCAATATTGGCACTGTAGAACGGGTCGCCGGGGATGTTCAGCTGCGGAACTCCACCCAGTCCGTCCCAGTCTCCGTAGAGTCCGGTATTCACCATAGGAGGGTACGGATCGGTGCTGTAACGGAATTTTTCGAGCTCCACTTCTTCCTGCTTGTTCAGGGAAGCATAAGCCAGCGCGATATACCCGCCGGTACCAATACCGCCTACCACAAAGCGACTGGTATCCAACTTAAAGCCATTGGCATTCATGCGGAAATAACGCACACAGTTTTTGGCGTCCTGGATACCGCGATACGTAGCCTGCAGCAACTGAGCGGTTGCCGTATCGGCATTCAATACGGTAGGATTCCAGCCCACGCGATAGTTCATCGCAACAGCCACATACCCTTTGCGTGCAAAGCGGCGGCACATTTCCACCATGGTGCTGTCGTCTTTGGAACCGGTTACCTGCTTGTTCACGATAGGTGGCAGGAAAGAACCGGTATGCATCAGGATGATGAGGGGGCGTGCACCCGACGGATCATTGTCAGGTTCGTACACATCGCACAACAGTCCCTGCTTTACGATAGGCGGGTTGTTGGGCGGCACCAGGTTGATCGCCATGTTGGAATCGTAAACCACATTGCGCGTTTCAATCAGCGTATTGAACTGATCGGTGAAGTAGCGCTGCGACATAGCCTGCAGGGAAATCACAGCCATACCGGCAAGCGCCAGAGCTCGTAGCATTCTTTTCATAGAATAAGTACTTTGTGAATATTAAGTTCTTGTAAACATACGACTATTTCCAATCTTCCAATTCGCAGGTGACTGAAAAATAAGCCAGTCGGCCTACCAGCGGACCGCCGTAAACCTGGTAAACCCGATTGTTGGTGAGGTTACTTACCCCCAGTTTGAAGGTAGTATGCCAGGCACTGTGCAGGTAATTTACCTGGGCATCGAGCTGGTAATAAGTGGGGATCTCACCGGTAAACTGGGGGGATCCTTCAAAAAGGAAACCCTGTACCCAGCGGTAATTCACGTTATAACCCAGGTTCCTGAACCGGATCCTTTTGGAGATCACTTTCAGGTCGCGACCGCTTATCCCGATATTGAATTTATGTTCCGGGGTATTGAACGCCGGAATAACCGGATCCATGGAGCCCCTGCGGTCGAGTACGTTCCAGGTATAGTTGCCGTTAAAGGCCATCCACTGTTTGAAATAGTAATTGGCCCCCAGCGAAAAGCCTTGTGTTGTCACCAGGTCTTTGGAATTGGTGGTCACCCGCACCACACGATTCCTGGCCGGGAAGTTCAGCGAATCCAGTTCCAGCTCTACCCCGATGATATAGCCCAGGAAGTCGGTGTACCAGGAATAATAGCAGGAGGCATCGATAAAGACCTTTTTGTTCAGGATACTTCGGTAGCCCACTTCCAGCGTGGTCACTCTTTCCGGACGAACCGCATCCACATCGAAATACTCCAGCAGGGAGGTATTCCTCGGAGAGCTGTTCAGGAAACGGATATAGGAATCGGTGCTAACAAGGTTCGAATAGCCGGAGAGATTCCCCAGCAGGGTGGCTCTTCCCACATTCATGTTGAAGTACTGGTCCGTTAATGTGGGGTTACGGATGGCGCTGGAGGCTGAAATCCGGAAGGTATGTTCCTTATGATTGTATACCGCTGAAAGCGCGGGTGAGAACACAAAAGGGAAATTCACATTCTTATCGACCCGCGCCGTAGCCGATACCTTGAGTTTCTTTTTCGCCAGGTAGCGCGCCACTCCGGCATAAACCCCGAACTCCAGGTTACGAACCTTCCGTCCGTTGGTATCCAGAAAGATGGTGCCGTCGGAATTGGGGGCATACATCCTTCCGCTGCCGCCCAGGGTGATCTCCAGCCGGCTGCGCCCTGTACTGGCCGTATCCCAGAAATACTGTCCCTGCAGGTGATAGAGCG
This sequence comes from Bacteroidia bacterium, assembly GCA_964215915.1. Taxonomy (GTDB): domain Bacteria; phylum Bacteroidota; class Bacteroidia; order UBA8524; family UBA8524; genus UBA8524. The sequence continues at coordinate 16,185 of CAXPEB010000088.1, read as the reverse complement.
CGGAGCGGTCGTAAAACAGGGAGCCGCCCTCAGTGGTTTTGGTACCCGTGATCGCTCTGAAAGCCGAATCAAAGCTGGCCGTTCCCGGCACATAACGCTCCGCCTGCCCGGCATCCGTTAGTTTATGATCCGCATAGTTCCGGGCCATTTCGTGCCACTTCACCAGAGAATCGTAGTAGTGGTTATATAGAAAGCTGTCGCGTTTTTCCACTACGCCGGGCTGAAAAGGCGGAAAGCCCGGCAGGCTTCGTACACGTGGGTCGATATTCTGGCTCCAGTAATTGGCATAGTCCCGGCTCCATTCCGCATCGTTCTTCGCTGATTCCTGAAGGATCAGAGCCGTTCGGTAGGCATCGTAAGATTTGCCAGCATTCTCATGGGTGGCATAGAAGCGCAGGAAAAAACGATTGTCCTTCTGGTATTCCAGCCTGTTTTGGAAAAAGAGCACATCCTTCAGGCTAAGCCTGTTATCACCCTGGTACACGGTGGTGCCGAATCCGAAATTGAAGGCATAGATCAGGCGGCTGCTATCGCGGCAGAGGTAGTGTGCCGCAAAATTGCTTTTGATATTCCGGGTATTGTAGTTGACCAGGTCCGGCTCGTTATATCCGGTACGGTAATACACCCCCAGTCCCGGTGTTTTCAGGGCATCCACTCTCCGGTCATTGCGCAGCTGGTATTCGTCACCGTAGATATTCACGGCATCCCATCCGCCCGGGTTACCCGTAGCAGAAGGCGATTGCGGAGTGGGCAGGGTATTGAAAGCCTGCCAGTCGCGGGCCTGCATATAATACAGGTTCACTTTGTAAGCGAACCTGGGCCGTCCTGATTTACCATTCACCACATGCGCCCAGCGTATCCCCGATTCCACAAGTGCCCGTTCTCCCGTTTTAAGTGTCGCGGAGAATCCGGGAGTATGGAAAGGATCTTTGCTTTGCATGAGAATGACCCCGTTGAAGGCGTTCGGACCATAGAATGCCGAACTGGCCCCGGCGATCAGTTCCACCCGCATCACATCCAGCTCGGGGGCACCAAGGAAATTTCCCAGGGAGAAGTTCAGCCCGGGGGCCTGGTTATCCACCCCATCGATCAGCTGGAGGCTGCGTACCGGAGAGGTACTGTTAAACCCCCGGGTATTGATGACTTTAAACCCGATACTGGCCGCTGAAATATCCACTCCTTTCAGGTGTGAAAGCCCTTCATAAAAATTCGGGGCAGGCGTTTGCCGGATGGCAATATTATCCAGGCTCTCCACGGTGAGGGCGGCCTGCTTCTGGCGCTGGGTGATCCGTACATCCGTCACCACGGCTTCTTCCAATAACCGCGAATCTTCATCCATCCGGATCTTTAGATCGTTTGCCGGTCCGTCGAGTATCAGGGTAAGTTCATGATAGCCTACATAACTCACTATAAGTTTAATGGGAAACCCTCCGTTGTATTCCAGGGAAAAATGCCCATCGACATCCGTTACGGTACCCAAAGTGGTGTTCTCTATACGGAGGGTGGCACCGATCAGCGCTTCCCCACTTAGCTTGTCGCTAACGGTTCCCGAAATAGTCGCTGCCGCCGCATGGCATGCAGCAAGCAGGAACAGGGTGAGGGAAAGAAAATACTTCAACCGGTTGCAGTTAGTGAAAAAGCAAAATAGGAAAAAAGAATAAGCCAGGATCAAAAAAAAACCAGGCCTCCGCCTGGTCTCCTTTTATTTTTTGATACTGCTTCGTTACTGCTTCAGCTTCTGGCAGCCTTTACCAAGCCACGGTCAAAAGCGATTTTCACGAGATGCGTAGCCTTTTTCACGTTGAGTTTACGCATGATATTGGCTTTGTGCGTTTCCACCGTACGGGAGCTGATCATCAGACGTTCTCCGATCTCGCGGGCGGAGAGGCCTTCGGCCAGCATCTGCATGATTTCCACTTCACGGGCGCTGAGTCCGGCATTGGCTTCAATAGGCGGACGGCTCGCAATCATTTTCAGCACCTGCGGTGCGTAGAATTTTTGTCCGCTGGCCACAATGCGCAAGGCCAATACCAGTTCCTGAAGGCTGCAGCTTTTCATCTGGATGCCGTCCACATTGTTGTCTACGGCTTTCAGAACCTGACCGGAATCTTCATTCTGAGTGAGAAGCATAACACGGATGTTCGGGTTCTGGCGCTTGATCTTCTGGATCATGGCCACCCCATCCGTATCGGATAGTGACATTTCCGTAATCACTACATCATTACCTGATTTGTCAAGAGATTTGAGAACTCCTGAGGCGCTGTCTACCACAGCTTTAACTTCCAGACCCTCCTCCTGACTGAGGGCCACCCCAAGACTGTCAGCCAATAACCTCTGGGTATCGGCGACAATAATTTTAACTGATCTGCTCATCGTTTATTATTGTTAACACTAAGTAAACGAAAACTTTCTGCAAAACCACAAAAGTACCCAAATACTTATTACGTACCGGACAAAGTTTTAATAATGACTTAATTCGCCATCTTTATCAGGTAACGCTTGCGGGTAAATGCCGAGCGGGTATCCGGATTAAGAAATCCGAGGGTTAGCTTGGTCACCGGATAGTAATCCATACTTTCAATCACCTCATAACCAATGTGATTGTCATCCATCACCTTCAAACCCGCTTTATTGGTATAAACATACAGATGCTCGATTTGGTTCAGACTGTCGGAATGTTCGAACCCATAACCGGGAACCCAATGGTCCTGGTAAAAATCGAGGGCATGAGAAACGCCTGTTTTGTAAATGTAAAGTTTGCTGTTTTCTTTCCTGACTTCTTCATACAAATTACTCACGTATTTACCTCTTTGATAATTGAGTAACCTGGGGTAAAAACAGGAATTCAATACCCCAAAACAAAATATCACCCCGGCGGCCAGCGCCATCGATACCCGAAACTCCACCCTCTTGAGAATGAGCAAGGTAACAGGAAGTATAAGCAGTACCAGCCAGGCACCATGCACCGGAAATACGCGCAGCATGATCCATCCGCAAATAGCCAGCACACTGAAGAAAAACAACAGGGAGAAACCTCTCCATACCAGGATCCAGGCGTTGCGGGCATTCCGGAAATCAATCAATACCTTGGCCGCAAGCATGGAAGTAAACGGGATCACCAGGTAGATGTAATGATTCAGCTGGTACCCCGACTTGGACAGGGCCAGGAGCGGCAAAAGGAAGGCAAAAAAGCTGATCCACTCCTGGTTGGATTCCGCTTTGAACTTCTGCCGGAACAGCTGTACCATGCGTTTGAAGAAGCCGTACACATACAGCGGAGTCCAGGGTAAAAAAGCCCAGAGAAAGGTGGTGGTAAGGAAAAACGGTCCCGGATTATTGGAATACTGGGTGGCCCAGATGCTGTCGCCGGTGAGGCGCCCGAAACTCTGCGTCCAGAAATAAAAACGCAAGCCCGATACGCCCTTTTCCCCATTCACCCAGGCAGTGGGATCACTGTCAAACTGCAGGTACAACCCGATACACATGGGGAGCAGGATCACGGCAATGATCACCAGCCCAAGTAACCAGATGGGCTTGAACAGAAATTTCCAGTCGCGGTGCATCAGCACGTCTCCACCGATAGCCAGGGCCGGAAACACCAGTCCCAATGGTCCCTTGGCCAACATACCCAGTCCAATACCCACAAAAGCCAGCAGGAAATACTTCTTCTTACCCGTAAAACGGAACTCGGTAAGCTGCTGCACGGAAAAGACGAGCAGGTTAATGAGCAGGGTATCCGTACGGATATCGTTGTTGAAGATGAAAAAGGCAACCGAGGTAGCGTACATAAGTGCAGACCACCAGGCCACCCGTTCCCCGTAATAATGCCTGGAGAGGCGGAACGTTGACCAGACTCCCAGCACGGAGAATAAGACACTCGGCAATTTGTAGGCGAAATTATTGAAACCCAATACCCCCATGCATAGCCCCGAAAGCCAGAAAAGCAGCGGGGGTTTATCCAGGTAGTTCAGATCGCGGTGGTAAATCTTCAGAAAGGATTTCTCCTGCCACATCTGCTTGGAAATGGAGGCATACTGCGCCGCATCCACTTCCATCACCGGAACGAACATACCCATGAGCACCACCACAGCGGCAGCGGCAAATAACAGTTTCAGTATACGTTTCTCCTGCTTGCTCATTTTATTTTGGGGTCAGTCTGAAAAGCACCAGCCCGATAATGAAGTAAACGATATTGGGTAACCAGACAGCCAACAGAGGGGGCATGTCCCCCGCATAGGCGAATGTAAATGTCATTTGCGACAGGAAGATAAAGCTGAAGGCCAGCGCCAGTCCGAGTCCGATATGCATCCCAATCCCGCCCCTGACCTTCCGGGCGGAAATACTCAGCCCGATGAGCGTCAGGATCAGGGTGGAAAAAGGCATGGAACTCCTGCGGTACTTTTCTACCAGGTAGAACTCGATCTTCTCGGCCCCCCGCATCCTTTCCGCTTCGATCACGCGGTTGAGTTCGGCAGTATTGTAAATTCCCACATCGTCTTTCCGGAGGAAGAACTCATGGGGATTGAAATTGATGTCAAGGTCTTTGGTATCCCCTTTCCGGATCTCCTCCCCGTTCTCAAAAAGGCGCTCCGTATAATTATCGGCCTTCCATTTCCCGCTTTTGTCATTGTAACTGATCCGCTCGGCTGACAGTTTGTAGGTCAGCTCCTTTCCGGCGAATTCTTCCAGGGTGAATTTGTACCCCACGGAATCGCGTTTGCTGAAGTTATCGATAAACATGTAAACGCCGGGTTTCAGCTGCCGGTGCACATTGTGCTGCCAGTGTTCCTCATTCCGCCGGCCGTTGATGTATACATTCTCAAAGGCTACCTTCTTTCCGTTGGCATAGGGAATTACCCAGGTATTGAGGGAATAGCTCAGCAAAGCCAGGAAACCCGCCGCGATCATATAGGGACGTAACAACCTCCGGAAACTGATCCCGCCGGCAAGCATGGCCACGATCTCGCTGTTCAATGCCAGCTTCGACGTGAAAAACACCACGGCGATAAAGACAAAGAGGTTATTGAACAGGTTATAAAACCAGGGGATGAAATAGATGTAATAGTCGAAGATCAGCTGCCGGGTGGTGGCATGATTCTGTATGAAATCGTCGATCTTTTCCGACAGGTCGATCACCATGGCCACCAGCACGATCAATCCCAGGGAGAAAAAAAAGGTTCCGAGGAATTTGCGGATGATGTAGCGGTCCAGGCGGCTGAGCATAGTTTAGCGTCTTGTCGTCAATTTTTGCACCATACCGTTTTTCCAGGCTGCAAAATCACCGGCTTCGATATGTTTACGTGCCTCACCTACCAGCCACAGGTAAAAGCTCAGGTTATGGATACTGGCAATTTGCGGCCCCAGCATTTCACCGCTGATAAAGAGGTGCCGCAGGTAAGCCTTGCTGAAATCGGGGCTAACCCGTTCGTCGATCGGGTCAAAGTCAAACTCCCATTTTTTGTTTTTGATATTGATGATGCCTTCTTCCGTAAACAGCATTCCATTCCGTGCATTGCGGGTAGGCATCACACAATCAAACATATCAACGCCCAGGGCAATACATTCCAGAATATTGGCGGGGGTACCCACACCCATCAGGTAACGGGGTTTTTCTTCCGGAAGTATGCCGCAAACCAGCTCGGTCATCTCGTACATCATCTCCGCCGGTTCTCCCACGCTGAGCCCGCCGATGGCGTTTCCTGCCTGCTCTGTGGAGGCAATGTATTCTGCCGATTCTTTTCTCAGGTCGGGGTACACGCTGCCCTGAACAATGGGAAACAGGTTCTGCCGGTAACCGTATAGGGAGTCGTGGCTTCCCATATCCCTGATGCAGCGGTCCAGCCAGCGGTGGGTAAGGTGCATGGAGTTGCGGGCATAGCTCTTTTCACAGGGGTAAGGTGTGCATTCGTCAAAGGCCATGACAATATCGGCACCGATATGCCGCTGAATATCCATTGCCTTTTCCGGGGTAAAAAAATGCTTGCTGCCATCAATATGGCTCCTGAATTCCACGCCGTCTTCCTGTATCTTTCTTTTCTCAGACAGTGAAAACACCTGGTAGCCCCCACTGTCGGTGAGGATGGGGCGTGTCCAGTTCATAAAACGGTGCAGTCCGCCTGCCTGTTTCAGCACTTCCTGTCCGGGACGCAGGTAAAGGTGGTAGGTATTGCCCAGAATGATGCGGGCATCAACTTCCTTCTCCAGTTCCCTTTGCCTTACCGCCTTTACGGTGCCTGCCGTTCCCACCGGCATAAATATGGGGGTGGGGATATCGCCATGATCGGTTTGCAATACGCCCGCCCGGGCCTTGGAACCCGGGTCTTTCGCAGACAGGGTGAATTTCATATGCGGCGCAAAACTAAAACATTCTCCTTCAATGCGCTCTATTCGAAATGGAAGGATAAGGTGAAGGTGCGGGGGAACAGGGAACTGAGGGAACGGGTAAAGATAAAATCATCCTTAACCAGCATATTATTGATGCTTCGTGAAAACTTCAGTTCGGGGGAGAGCTTGAAATACGGCAGGTAGAGGTCCATCCCGAAGCCGAGCTCATAGCTAAACATATTCTTTTTCAAGGCCACCACCGGGTCGGCAAAACTGCGGGGTGCATCGATGTCCGAGGTAAGGTCATAGGTGTAGCAGGCTCCGGCAATTACATAGAAACGGGTATTCCAGTGCCGCTCGCTTTTGTATTTGATCTGAACGGGGAAGTTGAGGTAAACACTCTCTATCTCCACCTTCCTGTGTTTTTCCGGGTCTTTGAAATCGTAATAGAGATTCCTTTGAGCGAAAGAGATCTGCGGCCCGAGGGAACGAAGGTTGAACTGTTTGCCGATACGCAGGTCGACGATAGCTCCCAGTCCGAAGCCGTATACGGGCTCCTGCCGGATATTCAGCAGGGTATCCGGGCCGGAATAGGTATGGAATTCCTGCGAGGTATTGAGTTGCAAACTTTGGTGGGTACCGAACAGGGAGAACCCGAAGTGCAGTACGCGGTTATCGTATTGCGGCAGGTTCTGGGCACTCAGCAGTGCCGAACAAAGAAGGCCAATGGCCAGTATTATTTTTCTGCTGTATACAGCGAACATATTCCGAAACTTAAGGCACGTGCCCGGCAATTCCTGAAGCCACACTGTTCCATAATCTTTACAAAATCGGCGCCTTCCGGAAAGGCCTTTACCGACTCGGGCAGGTAGGTATAGGCCCTGGAATCTTTGGATACCAGGCGCCCCGTCAGGGGCAACAGGGTCTTGAAATAGAGGTTGAACAACTGCTTCACCGGAAACACTCTCGGTTTGGAAAATTCCAGCACCGCCAGCCTTGCTCCGGGCTTCAGCACCCTGTTGATCTCACTCAGTCCCTTTTCCAGGTTCTCAAAATTCCGTACACCAAAGGCAACGCTTGCAGCATCGAAAGTATTGTCGGGGAATTCGAGGTTTTCCGAATCACCTTTCCGGAACACCATCTCTTCATAACCCCGCTCCTTGGCTTTAACCCGGGCCTTACTCAGCATCCCTTCGGAAAGATCGACGCCGGTAATTAACACATCGGGCATCTGTTTCCGGGCTTCGAAGGCCAGGTCGCCGGTACCGGTGGCAATGTCCAGAATACGCTTCGGGTCGGAAGCCTTGAGGTAACGGATCGCCCGTATCCGCCATAGGTTATCGATTCCCAGGGAAAGCAGGTGATTCAGGAAATCATAACGGTGAGCGATATTATCGAACATCTCTTCTACCTGCTCCTTTTTGGAGGCCGTAGATTCCATGTTGGGCTTAACGTGCGTCAATGTTTTATGGATTTATGCGGCAGAAAAGGGGCATTCCGCCCCAAGCCATTAATTTTGCTGCAAATATACTGCGAGCAGATGGAAATCAAGACGGCCCGATTTATTTCCAGTTTTACCGAACTGGCAAAACTTCCGAAAGACGACAAACCCGAGCTGGCCTTCATCGGCCGGTCTAACGTAGGGAAAAGCTCGCTGATCAATATGCTGACCGGTCAGAAAAAGCTGGCCAAAACTTCCGGGCAACCTGGAAAAACCCAGACCATCAATCATTTTCTTATCAATGAGTTCTGGTACCTGGTAGACTTACCCGGGTATGGATTTGCCAAAGTTTCCAAGGTCATGCGGGAGAAATGGCAGGAGATGATCCGCCAATACCTTCTGAAACGCGAAAGCCTGTATTGTGTCTTTGTGCTGGTAGACTCCCGCCTCGATCCCCAGAAAAATGACCTGGAATTTATTACCTGGCTCGGAGAGAACGGGATCCCGCTGGCTATCGTATTCACCAAATGCGACAAGCTCTCCATAAATAAGATCAACGGGAATATTAAGAAGTTTGAAAAGGCCCTGTTAAAAGACTGGGAATCACTCCCTCCGATGTTCCGCTCCTCGGCGGAAACACAATACGGAAAGGACGAAATTTTAGGTTACTTTGCAGCTATTGTTCACCCTGAACCATGAAACGAACCGCTACCGTATTCCTGATCCTTACCCTGCTGGGAGCCTGTAAAGAGGAGCCTGCAGAAAACAATTCCGGATCCCCTGACGACCTGATTGAGATTCCCCTCGAATTCGATACGCTGATCGTGCAGAAAGAATGGGGCGACTGCTCCGGAAGCGAAGAAGGCTGCATGACCGTAACGCTGGAATACCCGGAGATCCGCCAACCCGATAGCATTGGAAAATTACTGAACACCCGTATCCTCAGCATGCTTCTCGGCGAGTACCGCGACAGTTTTTCTTCGGCTGAGGCTTATGCCGGTTTCCTGCTCAACGAATACGAAAAACAAGCCGCGGGCTCTCCCTCCTATCCGGGTGCCCAGGTGGAAAAAGTACAGAGTGTGGTTTATGCCCGCAACCAACTGCTGGGATTAAGGCTGGAGGTGCTGGAAAATGCCGGAGGAGCCCGGGCACAAAATCGGCTTGTCCTGCAAAGCTGGTCGCAAAAAGATGCCCGCAGGATTTTCCTCGACGACGTATTCCAGGGTACTTACCGTGACACGCTGACCAAACTGGCCCGTTACCACCTCGGACAGGCCATGCAGATAAACCTGGAAGCTGTGGAAGGAAACAAATCGGGCTTTTCTGCGGATGGCTTCCGCCTGAATGAGCAGTTCCTGCTTGATGACAATGGCATAAGCTTTCTCTATGACCAGCAACTGCCCGGAACAGGAGAAGGGATCATCGAATTCACCATCCCCTATTCCGAACTGATCGAGTACAACCTGATCAACGAAGACGGTCCACTCGGGTTTCTCCTGGGATCGGTTAACCTTTAGTCTGTGCGTCGACCACGGCGATGGTCACCATATTCACGATCTCCCTCACCGAGCTACCCAGCTGAAGGATGTGTACGGACTTACGCAGACCCAGCAATACGGGCCCGATAGCCTCTGCCACCTTCTGCTCCTGCAACATCTTATATGCGATGTTACCTGCAGCCAGGTTGGGGAAGATGAAGGTATTGGCCGGTTCTCCGTTAAGTTTGCTGAAGGGAAAGTTCTCTTCCAGCATCTGCTGGTTCAAGGCAAAATTGGCCTGAATATCCCCGTCCACAATCATCTCTGGGTTTTCTGCATGAAGACGTTTTATGGCTTCCTGGATACCGCGTGGCACGCGTCCCTCGGCTGAGCCGAAATTGGAGTAGGAAAGCATGGCTATGCGCGGCTCGATATTGAATACCCGCACTTCCCGGGCCACCAGGCGGGTGATATCCACCAGGTCATCGGCGCTGGGATCCGGGTTCACCGTCGTGTCCGCAAAGAACAAAGGTCCTTTTTTGGTATTCATGATATACATCCCCGCCACCTTGGAGATTCCCTCCTGCTTTCCGATGATCTGCAAAGCCGGACGGATGGTATTGGCATAGTTAACGGTAAGTCCGGAGATCAGCACATCGGCTTCCCCGTTCTCTACCATCATGGCTCCGTAGTGGTTGCGCTCGCGCATAAGTTTGCGGGCCTGGTACAGGGTAACCCCTTTGCGTTTGCGCTTTTCGTAAAACTGTTCGGCAAATTCCTCGCGGCGACACTCTTCCGAATACGGATCGAGGATAGGGATATCGTCAATATCCAGGTGATTCTCTTCGATCAGCTTCCCGATCTTTTCCCGGTTACCCAGGAGGATCGGACTGGCGATACCTTCATCCCGAACGATCTGAGCGGCTTTCAGGATTTTGTACGTGTCGGCCTCGGCAAATACCACCTTACGCGGATCCTGCTTGGCTTTCACCGTGATATAGCTGATAAATTTGTTTTCCAGACCGAGCCGGCTGCGCAACTCCCTTTCATAGGCGTTCCAGTCGGTAATCGGGGCACGGGCCACACCACTTTCCATGGCCGCCCTGGCTACTGCCGGTGCAACGGTGGTGATCAGCCTCGGATCGATGGGTTTGGGGATGATATAATTCCGCCCGAAGGTGGTGTTTTTCTCGTTGTAGGCAGCATTTACGATCTCGGGAACCATTTCCCGCGCCAGGGAAGCGATGGAATTAACTGCCGCCAGCTTCATGGCTTCGTTGATCTCCGTAGCGCGCACGTCCAGGGCTCCCCGGAATATGAAGGGAAAGCCGAGTACATTATTCACCTGGTTCGGGTAATCGGAACGTCCGGTGGCCATGATCAGGTCGTCGCGGGTTTGTATCGCAAGCTCGTAAGCAATCTCCGGATCCGGGTTGGCCATGGCAAACACAATGGGGTTGGCCACCATGGAACGCAGCATTTCCTGGCTGAGAATATTGCCTTTGGAAAGCCCCACGAATACGTCGGCATCCTTCATGGCTTCTTCCAGGGTATGGATATCGCGGTCTGTGGCAAAGCCGGCCTTGTGACGGTCGAGTTGTTCGCGGTCTTTACGTATCACCCCGCTGGAATCGAGCATGACGATATGTTCTTTTTTCACCCCGAGGGCGACAAATATCTTGGTACAACTGATGGCTGACGCTCCGGCGCCGTTCACCACCAGGCGGACCTCCTCCATTTTTTTACCGGCGATCTCCACAGCATTGATAAGCGCCGCCCCGGAAATGATGGCAGTGCCGTGCTGGTCGTCATGCATGATGGGGATATTCAGCTCCTGCTTCAGCCTTTCTTCGATCTCAAAACATTCCGGTGCTTTGATATCTTCCAGGTTGACCCCGCCGAAAGTGGGTTCCAGCAGCTTGACGGTGCGTACGAATTCGTCCACATTCTCGGTCCCGATCTCGATATCAAACACATCGATATCCGCAAAAATCTTGAACAGAATACCCTTGCCTTCCATAACCGGCTTAGAAGCTTCCGGGCCGATATTACCCAGTCCAAGCACGGCTGTGCCGTTGGAGATCACGGCAACCAGGTTGCCTTTGCTGGTATAGCGGTAAACGTCTTCCGTATTTTCCGCAATCTTCAGGCAGGGTTCGGCCACCCCGGGTGAATAGGCCAGGGTAAGGTCGCGCTGGGTTTGCGTGGGTTTGCTCGGTATGACTTCTATTTTCCCAGGCCTTCCCTTTTCGTGGTAGGCCAGTGCTTCTTCTTTGATCTTGTTCGACATGGAATAGGTCTTTGGCGCCAAAATTAACTTTTTCGGCGGAGGGAGACACGGACCAATCCTTTTTCCGCAAACCTATTCGGGCCGGTCCACTTTCTCTTCCGTCCCGGTGGTATCGGAATACCCTTCGTAATGGATTCGGTACACCCGGATTCCGTTCTGCGCATAGACTTCCTCCATCCCGAATTCCTGACGGAGTTCCCCCAATTCATAACCCCGGTACGACAAGGCATAATCGAATACCTTATAAGTCAATCCGATTCTCAGAATATTCATCTGGTTTTCGGAGGAATCGTGGTACGTGTGTCCTTTCCTTCTCAGATAGTACAGAGACCCCATCACCGTTGGGTCTCCCAATACGGCAAAACGATTGGTATCGCTAATCTGCAGGCTATCCAGGGTATGGTGGAAACCTTTAAGCTCCTGGGTGGAAACCGCAAAAAAATCGTCGCTCAAAAAGCGATCGCGTACTTTACCTCCCTGATAATCATACGAAACATAAAGCAGGTAAACGGCTGCCACAGCCAGCAAAGGATGGGAGAAGAGCCGTGGAAACCGGTTGCGGAAACGCAACAGAACATCCATACCCAAAAAAGCGAAAAAGGGATAAAAGACCACGAAGTAATAGTCGTGATCCCCGAATTGCCTGTAAAACAACAGCGCATAACAGATCAGTCCCAGCAGGGAGATACCCGCCAGCAAGGTTGAGAATCGCCATTCCCGACGGAATTCATAAAAGGCCCAAACCAGGGCAATGCCCCAGATCATCCAGACCAGAGGGTGAAAGTATTCCTTGCTCCATCGAGCCAGGACAAAATCAAGGATATCCCAGGCCGCATGCGCATCCAGGCTCCAGATAGGGCGTGCTTCAGTAAGAAAGTACAGGTTTCCGTAAGTCTGATTATAAGCCCGCACATAGGTGATCCACGCTACTGCCGTCAACCCGATCAGCAGGGTGCTCCCTGCCAGCCTGATCAGCCACTGCCGGCGGTTCCATCCTGCCCGGTAATCCCCGGAACGGAGATGAAAGACAACGGCCCCGATTACCGCCAACAGGTAAAGCAGGAAAGTCACCTTGATAAGTCCCGTCAATACAAAAGCCAGAACAAAGAGAATCAGGGCATACCGCTTGCCGTTAAAGTAAGCCCTTCCGAAGGCCCGAAGCGCCACCAGGGTCCAGGATAAGGCTGCAATATCAGGTACAAGTCCTACGGCATAATACCAGTAGCTGGTACCACTGAAAGCCAGGAGGGTCAGAAAAAAAGCCGGAAAGAAACGACGGAACTCATCCTGGGCCATCCGGAAAAAGGACCACAATCCCAGCAGGGAGGTGGCAAAATACAGAATCCTGAGAATGGCTCCGTGCGGACCGAATATTCGTGCAAGCTGGGCGGCCAGATAGTAATATACCGGGAATTCGGCGGCGGCTCTGCCATCTTCTCCGGCCAGGTCATAGAGCTGCGGTTCAAGAAAGGGGGCATGGAACTGGAAATACCCCATCATATAAGAGAGGCTATCCGTTTGCCGGATAAAATGCAGTCCCGCGGCATCAAAGCTAAGCCAGTAGGGAACCTGCAGGTACAGGCAGAGCAGGGCGATCAATACCCAGAAAACCGCAACCGGATACCGGTCGGTGAATTCACAGAGCCTGTTCCATGCCGCTCTCATCAGCGGCAAATTAGGGAATTAACCGGCAACCGATTTGCCTTCTTCCGCAAAGGCCTTGAAATAATCGAGGTAGAGCTGGCTTTGTTTTTTGAAAGAGCCGGGGAACAGCCAGCCGATGAGTTTCATAAAACCACTCATGCGGAATTCGGATTCCGACACCCATCGGGTGCTGTTTTCATCTACCACTTCCAGGCGGTTGTTCTGTCCGTTCCAAACACCATTAGCTTCGTAGGTTCCATCAAATATCTCCGGAGCTTCCCTTCGCGTGATGGTTTCGATCATTTCGATCTCCCGCTTGCCCATTTTGTACCGCAGCCGTGTTTTCGAACCGGCTTCACCGGGCTTTCCTTCCAGCAATTCCATACTGATAAAACCGGGCTGCCAATGCTTCATGTTCTCGGGGTCGGTCATCAGTTCCCAGACTTTTTCCCGGGGTACCCGGATAACGGTTGATAAGGTGTATTTCATAATTCCGACAATCAAATCATAAAACTAAAAGCCTGTTCGGTTTCCGTGCTTTTGTTTCGATAAACGCAGCCATTCTTCTACCTGTTCATCCAAAAAAAAGCCCCACCGATTGGCAGGGCTTTCCATAAATAACTTAAGAGCAGGTTTAGAAATCGGAGACGTTCATGTTCACCCTTTTGGATTCCACACGCTCGTAGTCGCTGTAGAATTCAACGGTAAACACGCCTTGTGCTTCCTGATCGTCGAGGGTGATGCGTACATCGTCAACCATCCAGTAGTACTGAACGGCACCCGGTACCTCACGGAGTTCGGGATCGCCGAATTTGTAGGTGAGGATGTATTTCATTTCCCCGAATTGTTTTTTCTCGTCGATATGCCTTTTCCCGATAAGCAGAACACCGGTGAAGCGTCCTTGCCTGTTAAAGACATAGTAGATCTTATCCAGGGTAACGGTACCGATTACCAGGTCTTCGCTCTCCAGTACGTAAGCATTTTTGTCGCTTACTTCATTGGCTTTTTTGAAGTTCAGTTTTACCCCGTCGCGATAAACAGAATCGATATGCGAACCCCACTTGATTCCCCTGAAATCGGCCAGCACATAATGGCCGTCATTGGTCTTGGTTGCTTTTTTCCCCTGGGCATTGGCGGTGCCGGTGCACAATATGGCCAGGAAGGCGATTAGTAAAGTCTTTTTCATCATTCGTTATTTGATAGGACAAAAATAAAAGTGCCTGCCAATTCCGCCGGGTTAATTATTTGATGATTTGTGGATAATTCACCCGGAAAACACTTCACGGATCGCCTTGAGTTTCACCTGTATCTCGTCCCATTCCGCTTCCGGACAGGAGTCGCTGGTGATGGCACCGCCTGCATGTACACTTATCTTTCCGTCCTTTTCCCTGTACACGATACTACGGATCACTACATTGAAATCAAAATCGCTGTTGGGATGGATGATGCCGATAGCCCCGGAATACAGGCCCCTACGTGATTCTTCCAGCTCTTCGATCAATTGCATGGCCCTGACTTTCGGGGCACCCGTCATGCTTCCCATGGGGAAAGCCGCTTTAAGGGCTTGGGCAAAGGTTTTATCGGGTCGCAGGCTGGCACTAACGGTAGAGATCATCTGGTGCACATTGCTGAAACGGTAAATACCGAACAGCTCTTCCACCTTTATGGAACCGTAGCGGCAGGTTCGCGCCAGGTCGTTGCGCACGAGGTCGACGATCATAACATTCTCGGCCCGGTCTTTCTCCGAGTTCAGGAGTTCATTACGGAGGGCTTCATCTTCTTCGGGAGTTTGTCCCCTTGGACGTGTGCCCTTGATCGGCTGTGAAAGGAGCTGTTGCCCTTCTTTTTTCAGGAAACGTTCGGGGGAGGCACACAAGCCATGCAAGCCTTCGTGTCGGAACCAGGCGGCAAAAGGAACATGTGCCTTCTCGCAGAGACGCTGGTAGACCTTGGCAGGCGGTAGCCCGGGAAACTCAGCGTGATGTTCCACACAGAGGTTCATTTCATACACTTCACCGATCCGGATATTGTGTAGCACCTCCTCTACCTTGGCTATGTATTGATCGCGGGTAAACTGCGGCTCCAGGGTCAGACGGGGCACCTGGCCGGGAATGACGGCAGGTGTTTCCAGTAACTGTTGAAGCAGCTTCCCGGCATCGCCGTGGCTGCGCAGGTATAACTCCCCGTCGCGGTAACGGAGGTAATGAAGGGGTTCGAACAGGAAGGCATCGGGAGCCCCGATGCGGTCGGGGTTGGCGGAAACAAGTTTCTCCACCTGGTTTTTCAGGTCATAACCCAGGTACCCGAATAGCGGGAGTTGGTGCCGGAACGCTTCCAGTTTTTCAAAGTAATGGTCCTGGGCGGGCAGGGCACGGTAACAACCCAGTCCGCACTGAAATTCGCCGGGAAGCATCCAGGAGGGCGCCGCTTCGTCGCCCTGATTCTCAAGCAGGCAGGAGGTATCGAACAGTCCGGCCAGGTTAAGCAGGCGGATACGTATTTCCCTGGCCTCTTCGTCGTTAACTACTTTCCTTGCTTCGCTAAGCACGCGTCAAAGATAGTGAGGGGTTCAGGTAAAATGCGGTTCGGGGTTGAAAAGCTGGTTTTGCTGGGGGTGGACGATGGCTGATGGACGATAGCTGATGGCCGATGGACAATGGACGATAGCTGATGGCGTAAACGCATCTATGCCCCTGTCCTGTTGAGCCTGTCGAAACATGACAGGGGGCCCAGCCAAGGGCTAACGGCTAGAACCCAATACCTAAAACCGAGAACCTCAAATTTATTGCTGTTGGGTATTGGCTATTGGAGGATAGACAGTACACACGTGCTGTCATGTTTCGACGGGGGGCAATCGTGCTTTATTTCCCGCAGAATACGCTGAAGTGCGGGAGCGTTAGCTCAAAGGCAGCTTCTTCTGAAAAACATCCGCGTGATCAGCAGATCGGAAGAGCACACGTCTGAACTCCAGTCACCGATTGAAATCGCGTATGCCGTCTTCTGCTTGA
>CAXPEB010000087.1:0-20324 GCA_964215915.1 Bacteroidia bacterium | reverse complement strand
CAGACGTGTGCTCTTCCGATCTCGAAACGTGAAAATACCGCAGAGGAAGCCGTTTTATGCTCCACCTGTTTTACGCGGGGTATTGGTTTTCATCTTGACATTGGCCGATTTAGGTGCGGCAGTTTTTTTCGGAGCAGTTTTCTTGGGCTCCGTCTTCTTTTCCTTCACCTCGGCTTTGGGCTTATCAGACTCTTCGCTTTCATCTTCTTTGGCAAGTGCTTCCCAGTCCAGACGGTCTTTAAGAATACCATACCATTGCACCAGTTTTTTCAAGTCGGAGATATAGACCCTTTCTTTATCGTAATTCGGGAGCACTTCTTCCACAAAGGCACGGATCACATTCTCGCTGTCTTTTTTGGAAGGGATGCTTGCTCCTGCCAGGTCCTTTTCATGTATGGAAAGCAATACTTCCCGCAGCCGTACTTCGCCGTCTATCGTATAAATGGAGATATCTTCGAGTATCGAAATCTTCTGACTAAGGTTGGAGGGGAAACGCTTGGCCTGTGCGTCCAGGGTTTCCAGGATCAGTCCGGTAGCTCTCCGGCCCACAATGCGGTGCAATCCCCCGATGCCCGCAACCGATACAACGTCGTTGAGTTCCATGTTACAAAAATTGAAAATCCCGCGGCACCTCCGTGTTTAATTTAGACACAGAATGTGGATAAGCCTCCTGCTATTCCGTTGGTACCGCATATTCGGGCAACAGAATGATATTCCCTCCGGAATACGGGTAGATATAGAATCCGGCATATTCGGCAAGTACTCTGTCGCCGGGAACCTCCATACGCGACCAGGAATCTTTTTGCCTGAAATACGTGCAGGTGGGGTAGGCCCATCCCGGACTTAACCCGGTTATCCAGATATCCTCCTTTTCCTGCGGGGCATACAGGCTTCCTGCGGCCTTGCCTCTGGCAGGTAGCCGGATACTTCCCCAGTGCTTATCCCCCGAACGGTGAAAACGCAGGCGGTAGGACAAGCCCGTGCTTGCTGTCCCGTCATTGATCCATCCCAATACATACAGCACATCATTCCGTATTACCATTCCGGAGATGAAATGAATCTCATTCATCGGAAATCGGTGATATTCCCTGGTATTCAGCAAATTGTCAGTACTCAGGTAAATGCGGTTGCCACTGGTAAACAGAATGGAATCATGGCGAAACAGAAAGTTGCCGGGACTGAGATTGAGTGGTTTCCATTGCCCGTTTTCATACTGTTTGCAGACCCTCCTTACGAACTGCCTGCCATCCGTGGTAACCAGGAACTCGTCTTTTTCGTACACTGCGATCATAACCGATTCACCGGCTACCAACCCCTCTGCGCGTTGATTGCGGTTTGTGGGTGTATATACCGGCACCCATTCGTTTTCCATTCTTTTCCAGACAGTGCCTTCGGAATCCTGCCCGAAGAGGTGCCCCTGGAATACACAAAGGTCTTTGATACGACTGCTGTCCAGCCCTTCGGTGCGGGCTTCAAAATGAATGAAGGTATCCCTACTCACCCGAATCCCTTCTTCCCAGCTTATCCATACCTCATTCCGATAGATCTCAACGTCGTAAATACTTCCGCTGAAGAAACAGATATTACTTTCCGGCATATAGCTGCTGTCCAGCTGCAACAAGCTGTCTTGCGATTGCCATTCCCGTGCATTGCTGAAATTTCCCGTTTCCTTTTGAAACCCTCTGTTTTTGTGGGCATAGATAATAAAACCATGAAACAGGCTGATCGCTTCTTCTTCCGATTCACCGGCTGTTTGCAAAATGAGCGTGTGGGGAAGTGAGGCGTCGTTCAATTCAGGAGCAATCGCGTACAGGGCCTTTAACCGGGATGCCAGAAGCGAATAGTAATTGGTAATCCAGTCTTCCCTTTTTTGGGGGTATTTTGACAATACCAAACAGATGGAATCCGGGAAGATCCTGAGTTGGTCAGCCATAAACGGAAAGGCCATTTTGCTGGTATCGGGTTTCCAGTCGTATGGATTTTTTATCGTTGAAGAGGCGTATGAGTTGTGCAGAATGATCTGCTTATTCCCGAGGCGGTAGCGGGCAATGGGCATTTCCACTACTTTAAAAACCGAATCGAATTTGGCTGCAAACCGTTGTGGGTGCTCCAGTTCCTCTGCAGAAAAAAGCGGTACTGCCCCGGCGATTGCCGCATATATTCCCAACAACAGGGTAAGGCTGATTTTTTTGAGGGTCACTTTGCTATAACGCTGATCCTGAGTTGTTACGTATGGATGTTTAATCGTTTTCCCGGTTGCGGAACAGGTTCCGGAAACGCAATGCCACTACCAGTAGGATAATCCCGCTTAGGGTGGCAAAAATCCCGAAAACCACGGTTAAGGTTCCGATCACCAGGTCAGGGTAAAAAACCAGTACCGAACCAAATAGCATCTGCAGCATTCCACCAACGATAAGCCAGCCTTCTCCCTCAATCTCCCTCCGAATCGCTACAGCCTGCATAATGCGGAACAAACCCGTAAGAACAAACCACCCAGCGATACAGATCACGATCACCATCAGGGTAATCTGCGGGTAAGCCAACAGGATGCCCCCCAGGGCAAGCCCGAACAGCGCATCAATCAACAGCATCCAGCGATCATCCCGCAACTTCCAGCGAGCCGTTACTGCTCCCAGGGTAAAGACCCCATCGATTACTAATAATAGCCCAAGCCACATGGCCAGAGCCTCGGCAGTTTCCAGGGGACGGATGAGACATATAATGCCAAAAACCAATAATAACAGGGCTTTGATGGCCGATAGCCACCAGATATGCAGCAAGGATTTCATGCGGAATAAGGTAAAGAAAAATCCCGAATCAGCCCTCGGTACGCTTTAACGGAAGACTTGTTTTTCCTGGATTGAGAATCATAGTTTGAAAACACCGACATCAAAAAAAACGGCTTTGAGGATCATCCGTTAAAAGATGCGCCTAAAGCCGTTCAGAAGATACCCGATATCAGGTATTCTGCAGGTCTTTTCTTTGGTCAGGATTCCATTTGGGTGGAATCGGGAATGCTTTCCTGGGTACCAAAATCGAAGCCCAATTCCATCAGCGTGTTTTCCTTACCCTCAATGCCGGAAAGGTCTACCTCGTTGAATAACTGCTGGTAGTGCTCTTCGCTAAGCCATTTTTTCTCTACCAGGGTACTGACATCCTCGTTGAGATGATTCATTCTGGCCTGGAGGGCCTGAAGATTCGGAATCAAGGCTTTACCGGCCTCTTTGGCACTGTCAAGGTTAGATGCAGCCCCATCAATAAGATGCTTGTACATATTGATGATGCTGTCGCCAACCGTGTTGAGGCTGTCGGCATAGGCATTGAGAAACTCTTCGGAAGTCATTGGAGCAGCATTTTCAGCCGGTTGTTCTTCCTCTTTTTTTGCATTGTCGCCACATGCGGCAAACAGCATGATGCCGGAAAGGGCTAGTAAATAAAGTGGTTTCATTCAGGCAATATAGGGAATTGTTACCAGTTAGTGGATAGATCGGGTATCGGGGCTTTTAATGGGCCTCGTCCGGGCGGTCCTGGCGTTCGGTTTTCTCCTTGCCCCGAAAAGGATATTTTTGCGGTGCTAAAATTTACGAACATGACCGTAGCCCATACCGAAGTATATACTCCAAAAAATAAGATTCGAATCGTTACTGCCGCTTCCCTGTTCGATGGCCATGATGCTGCAATCAATATCATGCGCCGGATCATTCAATCGAGTGGGGCTGAGGTAATCCACCTGGGCCACGACCGCAGCGCGGAAGAAGTGGTCAATACCGCTATACAGGAAGACGCGAATGCTATTGCCATGACCAGCTACCAGGGCGGACATGTGGAGTACTTCAAGTACATGTACGACCTGCTTCAGGAGAAAGGCTGCGGACATATCCGCATATTCGGTGGCGGGGGAGGTGTAATTCTTCCCGAAGAGATAGACGAATTACACCAATACGGAATCACCCGTATCTACTCACCGGATGACGGCCGTTCTATGGGACTGCAGGGTATGATCAATGACCTGCTGGAAAAGAGTGATTTCCCGACCGGAAGAGACCTTAACGGGGAAGTAAAACATATCCGCGAAAAGGACCCTAAAGTCATTGCCAAACTGATCTCTGCCGCAGAAAATAACCCCGAGCAATTCAGCAGTATCCATAAGTCCATCGAACCGATGCTGGAAAAAGCCGCACCGGTTTTAGGGATAACCGGAACAGGAGGCGCCGGCAAAAGCTCGCTGGTAGATGAACTGGTTCGCCGCTTTTTGATGGATTTCAGGGAGAAGACCATCGCCATCATCTCCGTTGATCCCTCCAAACGCAAAACCGGCGGTGCCCTTCTGGGCGACCGTATCCGGATGAATTCCATCCGCAATGACCGGGTTTATATGCGCTCCCTGGCAACCCGCCAGAGCAACCTGGCCCTTAGCAAACATGTGCAGGAATCCCTGGATATCGTGAAGGCTGCGGGTTATGACCTGATCATTCTGGAAACTTCCGGGATCGGACAAAGCGATACGGAAATTATGGACCACAGCGATGTGGCTCTGTACGTGATGACACCGGAATACGGAGCAGCAACCCAGCTGGAGAAGATCGATATGCTGGATTTTGCCGACGTTATTGCTATCAACAAGTTTGATAAGCGCGGCGCACTGGATGCCCTGCGCGACGTCAAAAAACAGTATAAACGTAACCACGGACTCTGGGAGGCAAAAGACGAAGAGCTGCCGGTTTTCGGTACTATCGCTTCCCAATTCAATGATCCAGGCATGAACAGTCTGTATAAGGCATTGATGGATAAGCTGGTAGAACGCACCGGAGCCGATCTGAAATCGACGTTTACCATCAGTAACGAAATGTCAGAGAAGATATTCATCATCCCTCCCTCCAGAACCCGTTACCTGAGTGAGATCTCGGAAAACAACCGTACCTACGACCAATGGGCGGAAATACAGGCAGATCTTGCAGATCGGTTATATGCATTGTATGGAAGTATCGAACAACTGAAAGCGTCTTCGCTTGACGATAAAGACCGTCTGGTGAAGGGCCTGCAGGAGGAATATGCCCGTCTCGAACTCGATTTCGATCCACGCAACAAACAGCTGATTGAGAATTGGGAAGACAAAAAGAAACGGTATACTGACGAGGTATATGTATTCAAAGTACGCGACCGGGAAATCAAGATACAGACACATACCCAGTCGCTGTCGCATCTGCCGGTTCCCAAGGTGGCCGTACCCAAATACCGCAGTTGGGGGGATATCCTGCGCTGGAGCCTGCAGGAGAACTTCCCGGGAGAATTCCCGTATACGGCAGGGATCTATCCTTTCAAAAGGGAAGGAGAAGATCCCACCCGCATGTTCGCCGGGGAAGGCGGACCGGAGCGTACCAACAAACGTTTTCATTATGTGTCGCTGGGAATGCCGGCCAAACGCCTTTCCACCGCATTTGACTCCGTAACACTCTATGGACATGATCCGGCATACCGTCCGGATATCTATGGTAAAATCGGCAACTCGGGGGTTAGTATCTGCTGTCTCGACGATGCCAAAAAACTGTATTCGGGTTTTGATCTGGCGGATCCAAAGACCTCGGTTTCCATGACGATCAATGGACCCGCGGCTATGCTCACGGCATTTTTTATGAATGCGGCCATCGATCAACAATGCGAAAAATACATCAAAGCCAATGGTCTGGAGGCTGAGGTTGAGGCGAAGATCAAAAAGATCTATAAAGAAAGAGGAGTAACCCGGCCTTCTTACCAGGGGAATCTTCCGGAAGGAAATGACGGGCTGGGCCTCATGCTGCTGGGCGTAACCGGCGACCAGGTTCTGCCCGGGGAAGTCTATGAAAAGATCAAGGCGGAAACACTAACCCAGGTTCGTGGAACCGTGCAGGCTGATATCCTAAAAGAAGACCAGGCACAAAACACCTGTATTTTCTCCACCGAGTTCTCGTTACGCGTAATGGGGGATGTCCAGGAATACTTCATTAAAAACAAGGTTCGGAATTTCTACTCCGTATCCATCAGCGGTTACCATATTGCCGAAGCCGGAGCCAACCCGATTAGCCAGCTGGCTTTTACCCTGGCCAACGGATTTACTTATGTAGAGTATTACCTGAGCCGGGGTATGAATATCGACGACTTCGCCCCGAACCTAAGTTTCTTCTTCAGCAACGGGATTGACCCGGAATATGCGGTGATTGGTCGTGTGGCCCGCCGGATCTGGTCGAAGGCCATGAAGCAGAAATACGGAGCCAACGAGCGTTCGCAGATGCTGAAGTACCATATTCAGACTTCCGGACGATCGCTGCATGCGCAGGAGATTGACTTTAACGATATCCGTACCACCCTTCAGGCTTTATACGCAATCTACGACAACTGCAATTCGCTGCATACCAATGCTTATGATGAGGCGATTACCACACCAACCGAAGAATCGGTAAGAAGGGCAATGGCCATTCAGCTGATCATCAACAGGGAATTGGGACTGGCTAAAAATGAAAACCCGCTGCAGGGATCGTTTATCATCGAAGAACTCACCGAACTGGTGGAAGAAGCGGTACTCACAGAGTTTGACCGCATCACAGAGCGGGGAGGTGTTTTGGGAGCAATGGAAACCATGTACCAGCGCAACAAGATCCAGGAGGAAAGCCTGTATTACGAAACGCTGAAACACAACGGGGAGATGCCCATCATTGGTGTGAATACCTTCCTCAGTAGCAAAGGATCACCTACCGTCATTCCTAGAGAAGTGATTCGTTCTACCAAAGAAGAGAAGGAATACCAGATCACCATGTTGGCTGCTTTGCAGGAAGGCAACAAGGAAGAAGGTGAAATACGACTGGCAGCGCTCCAGGAGGCAGCGATCCACAATGAAAACCTCTTCGAACACCTGATGGAAACCGTGAAATACTGTTCCCTCGGACAAATTACCGATGCCCTTTTCGAAGTCGGTGGACAGTACCGTAGGAATATGTAATTGTTGTGGTTCTTGGTTTTGGGTATTAGGTTTTGGCGGCTGGCATTTGGCTCTTGGCCCCTTGTCAGCCTGAGCCTGTCGAAGGGTGACAGGGTGAGGATTCCAGATGGTTCTTGGTATTAGGTCTTGGGTTTTGGCGGCAGGCATTTAGCTCTTGGCCCCTTGTCAGCCTGAGCCAGTCGAAGGGTGACAGGGTGAGGATTCCAGGTGGTACTTGGTATTAGGTCTTGGGTTTTGGCGGCTGGCATTTGGCTCTTGGCCCCCTTGTCAGCCTGAGCCTGTAGAAGGGTGACAGGGTGAGGATTCCAGATGGTTCTCGGTATTAGGTCTTGGGTTTTGGCGGCTTCCCTCCAAATGCAAACAATCATTCCATACACCACTGATTTTTCCAAAAAACCTACCTTTATCCGTCTATGAAAGCCCATTTCCTGATTTTCCTGGCCTTTTGCCTCACTGAAGTATACGCACAAAAGAAAACGGAAACCTACCTGAAGGCAAACCGTCAGGATTTGCTGGTTCAGGATTCACTGAGTTTTGGAGAAGCCAGGATCATCGGTTTCGGGGCTTTGCATGGCAGCGCCCGAACGGAAGAAGTAGAGCAGATACTGCTCAAGAACTGGGCGAAGGGCGAGGGAAAAAAATACTATTACCCGGAAACGGATTATTGTACCGCCCGGTATTTCCAGGAATATGTTCGCACGGGTGATGAAGCCTTGCTCAAAGAGCTGGTGCAAGAGTACGGTGCCAGAGTGCCGCAGGAGAAAACCATTGAAGTATTTGAGAAATGGAAAAAACTGCGCATCCTGTTTGTACAGAATGAGGTGGATATCGCAGGTATCGATAAGATTGCCTCCTACCGCTTCTCAGTCAGAGAACTTACCAAACAAACCAGGGAGAGTGCAGGCCTGGCTTATATGGATACCCTTCGGGGCTTGCTTAAGGAGAAGGAAGTTAACTGGATGGCCTATTACAGCGCATCCAGGGTGAGAAAATTGCTGGAAGCGTTTGTCCGGGATTACGACCTTCATACGAATAAATACCTTCCTCATATTGCCGATACTTTGCTGTTCAATCACGTTGTGAAAAACCTCCGCAATACCTTTCACCGTACAGGAAGAGAACAGGTTATGTACGAGAATTATCTCTGGTTGCAGACCAACAGGGTTGCACACGAGAAGAGCGGTTTTTTCCGGATGGGGGTGTACCATATCATGAAGAGCCGGATCAACGGAAGCCCTACCTTCTTTTCCCTTTTGCTGGAAAATGGAAAATTTACTCCCGCACAGGTACTTTCCATCCAGGGATTTCTTACCGACAGCCGGGTACTTTGGGATACACGGTATGTTGATGCCGTATATTCCGGACACAGTACCAAAGGCGGATATGGAATCTCAGACCATGCCTTTGAGCATTTCAAAGGAATACGCCACTTGAAAAAGAACCGACTTTCGTCGGTTACCTTATATCTTCTGAATAAGGATGATAGTCCATACAAGAAACCTGGAAACCTGGACCTTGTAAAACTGAAACGCCTGCTGGGGAGCGGCTTTTGGACACCAGACAAAAGAAAAAGTACAACTGATTACATCGATTACGCTATCCTGATCACTGATTCGGGAGCCTCTCGTCCGCTGGAGGAAATGGACCCTGCGGAGTAGCTTCGCCTCCAGGATGTCAAAGCGCCAAACCTAATTTACTAAATTCGTTTCCTCAATGCCGGGTTACTATGATCATTTACGAATCAAATAAGTATTGGCTGAAAGACGTACGTCACCTGTACCGAAGCTGGACCATGCAACGCGTGATACGCTCGTCAATGCTGGTGGCGCTGGTTACGGCGGTGATCTGTGTGATCGACATGCATTTTATACGATTTGTCGGCGACGGTCTGGATACCGGTATATTCAGCTTATTGGGTATCGTATTGTCCATTTTACTGGCTTTTCGTACCACTACCGCCTACGACCGTTGGTGGGAGGGGCGTAAGCAATGGGGTGCCCTGGTCAACGACTGCCGAAACCTGGCCATCTATCTAAACAGCACCCTGCCTCAGGAAAACCGGGAGAGCAGGCATTTTTTTGCCGTACGGATCACCAACTTTTGTATTGCGCTTAAAGAACATCTCCGGCAGGGAGCAAGGGTGGAGGAACTGGTTTTTCTGGATGATGCGGAAAAAACCATTTACGCATCAAAAGGACATATACCGGCTTTTATCAGTTACGAGATCATCCAAAAAATACAGGATCATTTCAGGGCAGGGGATATCCGGCCTGAAGATCACCTGAACATCAAGCTGCATTCTCAGGAATTTATGAATATATGTGGTGCCTGTGAGCGGATCAAAAAAACACCCATCCCTTTCTCCTACAATGTTTACCTGAAACTCTTCATTACCCTTTATGCAGCCCTGTTGCCCTTTGCACTGCTACCCATGTTCGGGTATTGGACCATACTCATGGTGGCTTTCGTCTTTTTTGCGTTTATCGGGTTGGAACTGATGGCCGAAGAGGTGGAAGACCCTTTTGGCCTTGATTGCAACGACCTGCCAACGGGGGATATCGCGCATACCATCAAAAACAATGTGTTTGAGATCCTCGAACAAAAATCCGCACAGGGTAAAGAACGCGAACCCGCCTTGTACGACAAGGTTTTCTAAACCTTGCGTCCATAGAGTAACTACGGTTTCCAGGCAGTAAAACCCGGTATTTCAGTTTCGGGCAAATTCTTTTCGTTTCCGGTTACTTGTTAAACCTTCCTTAAGATTTGTAAAACAGTTATGCTATACTGGCCTAAATTACATGAAACTTACCGGGCCAAACCCGGTTATTCATGACAGTCAGTAAACCTAGCCGTGGATAGAAATAACCCGTTTCTGCGCTTTTTTAACGAGCAGTCTTCGCTTTTGGAACATGCCGAAGAGTTTACCGACGGGTTACTGCTGTGGGAAGAAGCACACCCCGACCAGCTGATTATCAATTCAAAAATGGCCGACTTACTGGGTCGTACCGGAGAGGATGCCGGCTGTTTACCGCTGACTGCCTTGTATGCTCATTTTATTCCGGAGAATGAGCAGGCCTTCAATGCACAAACCGAAAAAGAGCAGATGCTGGGATACCGCAGGCCTGACGGAAACGAAGTGTGTTTGCGTATCCGACGTATCCGGCAGAAAGCGGGGAGCGGTTTGTACAAAGCGCAGGACTTCTCGGGCATTCACGGAGAACTGGAATATTATCGGGACCTTGAGCTCCGCCATAGCCAGGTATTGCAAGTGAGTAATTTGGGTACCTGGGACTGGAACATAAGCACCGGGGAAATGGAGTTCAACGAACGGTGGGCCGAGATCCTGGGGTATACACTTGAAGAATTACAACCCATTGATTCGGATACCTGGCTACGGTTTGTTCATCCCGAGGACGTGGAGACGTCAGACCTTGCTCTGGAAGCGCATATAGATGGAAGGACGCCTCATTACGAGTGCATTATCCGGATGAAACACAAAAACGGGCATTGGGTGTGGGTGCTCGACAAGGGAAAGATTGTCAGTCGGGATGCTTCTGGCAAAGCCAACCGAATTTCCGGAACGCATCAGGATGTTACCGAACTGATCCGGCAGGAAAACGAAGTAAAGCGAATCAAATCGGCGCTGGAATACGCCGGTAGAGTGGCCCGCATCGGCACCTGGGAACTTAACATACAAACCCAACAGGTTTTCTGGGATGACGTAGTTCGGAATATCCACGAGGTGGATGAACAGTTTGTCGTGAATCTGGACAGGGTTATCGGGTATTATGAAGGAGATAACCGCCGACAAATCCGGGAAGCTTTCCGGGCTTGTTTGGAGGAAGGGAAGCCCTTTGATGAGGAGCTTCAGATGATAACGGCAAAGGGTAAAAAAACCTGGGTGAGAAAGGTAGCCTACCCCTACCTCATCAACGGAAGAGTGGCGGGTGTTTCCGGGTTATTGCAGGATATCAGCCCAACACGTGAACTGCTTAGGAGCCTGGAAAAGCAGGAAGAGACTTTCAGACAAACTTTTGAGAACGCTCCGAACGGAATGACGCTGGTTAGCCTGGAAGGTAAATTCATGAAAGTAAATCGTAACCTGTGTAAAATGCTTGGTTATGAGGAAGACGAACTTCTGCGTTTGACATTCCAGGATATCACATATCCCGACGACTTGGAACAAGACCTTAAGTTACTGAATGAACTGGTAGCGGGAAAGCGGGATTCTTACCGGATGGAAAAGCGTTATTACCATAAAAAGGGACAGGTCATCTGGGCCGACCTTTCGGTATCGATGGTAAGCGATAGCGATGGGAACCCCGAATTTTTTATTTCCCAGATTTCGGATATCTCGCTGATGAAAAGAGTCCAGAACCGTCTGAAGGAAGTAAACCTGAGGCTACAGTCCGTGTACAACGCCACTACTGAACTCGCGATTATCGAAGTGGGTGCCGACGGGATTATCCGGTCCATCAACAGGGGGACGGAAACACTTCTGGGATATAGCCAGGCGGAATTGGAAAATACAGTTCACATTAACCGACTTTGGCCCACTACTTACCTGGAACGCCGGCAACGGGAACTGGAAGACCAGTTTGGTGAAAGCATAGGTATGGAAGAGGTGCTTTGGGTCAAACCCCGTAAGGGACAATTTGAAGCACGGGAAGGAGTGATGCAAACCAAAGGCGGTTTGCCCAAACCGGTATTCGGTACAATTACCCCCGTGCATGATGCACTTAGAAATGCCTTCACGGGTTACCTGATCACGGCAACGGATTTCAGCGCCATGAAAGAGGCCAGGGATAAAATAGAGCACCTCCTGGACCTGAGTCAGGACCAAAACGACAGGCTCATGAATTTTGCCCATATCGTATCGCATAACCTGCGTTCACATGCCGGCAATTTTGCCATGCTGATCGACCTGATGAAAATGGATGTTCCGGAACATACTGATCATCATTTCTTTCCCATGCTGGAGAATTCGGCTCTTGCGCTGAAAGAAACTATCGATCATCTGAACGAAGTGGTGGTCATGCATAGCCGTATCCATGACCACCTCGAATCGCTTAACCTTTTGGAATACGCCAACAAGGTATTGAGGTCTGTTACCCCATTTCTTCTGGAGAAAAAGGCCACGGTACAACTGGATATTGACGCGTCGTTGCAGGTGCACGCTATCCCGGCTTATCTCACCAGTATTTTGCATAACCTGGTCTCCAATGCGGCCAAATACCGCAAACCCGATACAGATCCCGTCATTACCCTGAGTGCGCAAAAGAAAGGAGCCATCGTGGAACTCCACGTTGCAGATAACGGGTTGGGTATTGATATGGAGAAACACGGAAAACTGTTATTCAGCATGTATAAAACGTTTCACGGAAATAAAGATGCCCGGGGTGTCGGACTATTCCTGACCAAAAACCAGGTGGAAGCCATGGGAGGTGAAATCCGGGTGACCAGTAGTAAAAACGTAGGAAGTACATTTATTGTCATTTTGAATGCGGACAAAACTTGATCAGGTAACGATTATCGACGACGATCCGATATTTGTATTCGGAATAACCCGAATCATGGAGCTTGCCAATTTCTGCGACAGCTTTACGGTATTCAAAAATGGGCAGGAAGCGATAGATTACCTCCGGCCTTGTTTTCTCAATGGGGATAAGGTGCCGGAACTGATACTCCTGGATCTGAACATGCCCGTAATGGATGGCTGGCAGTTTCTGGACGAGTTTGTGCGTATCCCCTGTGAGAAAAAAGTAGTGTTGTATGTGGTGACCTCTTCCATCAATCCGCAAGACATTAAAAGGGCCAGGCTTTATGAAGAAGTAACGGATTATGCCGTCAAGCCTGTTACCCTCCACCAACTGAAAAAAATACTCGAAAACTTCCCGGAAGAGCTGTAAGAGTAGGAGTTATTAGGTTCAGCGTTCCCCGGCAATTCTTTTTTTCGTGTAAATTGCGTTTGACCCCTTTCTCCGGATAGGGTGTCAAACCGAATGAAACACTATGTTTACCTGAGTGCCGCTGTCCTCTTTGCGGTACTGACATATATTTCCTGCAAACCGGGACAGAAAGCCGTAGCCAATACGCCGGTTTTCAATACCCGCTCCACCGCAGAAACCTATGATGCGACAATGGGGCAGGGAAGAGGTGTGTTGTTTCAGATCCGCTTCGATCAGCCGGAAGGTATCGGAGAAAATAATTGCCGGATCGATTCCCTGTATGTGCATGGAAAAAAGATGGAAGCCACCTGGCAGGAATTGGAGAATGACCGTTGGGTGGAAGCCAATTATTTTGTGCCGGCTCCAGCCCCTGCTGATCCGGAACAACAGGTGCCTACCCTGGAAGCCCCTGATCCCATTGCTTATCTTTCAAAATACCAACCTGCGTTTCTCTTCCTTCATTATAAAGGCGAAGCGTATCAGGTACCCATTACATTTATACCAACAAAGCGTTCACAATGAAAAAAGTTTACCTATTAGGCGGGGGGCTGATCCTCCTCACAGCCCTTTACCTGGGGCTGAGGACAAGTGAAAGCCATTCCGGCAAGTATGCGGAGTTACGACAAAAACTAAAGGATCATCCTTTCGCCCAGCGTGAAAGGCATAATGGCCACAGGGATGCGGGAGAAGAAGAAGGCGAGGGGGAGAAAGGACCCGCTGCTCCGGACAGGGCCTGGGAACAGGACTACCTGCGGACCATGGATCCGGCACTGGGCCGTCCTACTCCTGAAGCCCTGATCCCGGTTATGACTTCCATGCGGGCACAAGCAGGTATTGACCTGGCCCCTGGGGCTCCGCAGGCTCCCTGGGTGGAACGCGGACCGAATAATGTCGGCGGAAGAACCAGGGCCCTGGTCTGGGACCCGAATGATGTTAACGGAAAGAAAGTGTGGGCAGGGGGTGTAAACGGTGGTGTCTGGTACAATAACGACATTACCTCCGCCGCTTCCTCCTGGGTGAACGTCAACGATTTTTGGGACAATATTGCGGTGACGTGTATTGCTTTTGACCCGGTTGATCCTTCCATCATGTATGCAGGAACCGGAGAGGGTTTCACGGCCAACGGAACTTCAAGTGCGCGTGGGGCCGGAATCTGGAAATCTTCCAATGGAGGAAATACCTGGACGCAACTTATCTCCACATCTGCATTTTACTGGGTCAATGACATCGTGGTTAGAGATGAAGGCGGATCTTTCGGGGTGGTGTATGCTGCCATCAGCGGGCAATATCACGCCGGAGAATGGCACGGAAACGGAGCACAGGGTGTTCATCGTTCCGCCGACGGTGGATCGAGTTTCATCAATGTCTCCCCCGATATCCCCGGTCAAAGCAACAAACTCGTGGCTGCCGACCTGGAAATCGGGGCCAACAACCGCATCTGGGCAGGTAGTAAGGCCAATTCCTATTCCGGTTCTGATCGGGGAGGTGGCCGCATCTTCTATTCGGATAACGGGAATAACTGGACCGTAAGCCATTCCGTCAGCGTGACCAACGGAAAAGGGCGGGTGGCAATTGCCTGCGCTCCGTCTGACTCCAATACCGTATACGCCCTGGTGGAAAGTGATAACCAACTGACTGCTATAGTAAAAACCACAGACTACGGAGCGAACTGGTCGGGAGTGAATGAGCCCAGCGACGCCGATAATGGGATTCCAAATACGGACTTCACCCGCGGACAAGCCTGGTACGACCTGGTAGTGGCGGTAGATCCTAACAATCCCAATGTGCTGATTGCCGGTGGAGTCGATTTGTTCCGGAGTACCAACGGAGGAAGCAGTTGGTCGCAGATATCCAAATGGTCCAATAACAACAACCTGGGAAGCCTGAGCTGCTCTGAGGTACATGCCGATCAGCATGCCATCCTGTTCAAACCAGGCAGTTCTTCCACGGTAATCTTCGGCAACGACGGTGGCGTATTCTATTCCTCTTCCATATCCACCTCAGCCTCCAACGACGTGATATTCATGCGTAACAAGGACTACAACATCACCCAGTTCTACTCTTGCGCCATACATCCTGGAAGCGGTTCCAATATCTTTCTGGCAGGTTCCCAGGACAACGGAACCCAGCGGTTTAGCAGCGCGGGCCCCAATTCAACAACTGAAGTAACGGGAGGTGACGGGGCATTTTGCTTTATTGATCAGGATGATCCCAATATTGCCATCAGCAGCTATGTCTATAACCGCTATTACCGGTCGACAAACAGCGGACAAACATTCCCGATCGATCTGATGGATGATGCTAACACCGGTAAATTTATCAATGTGGCCGATTACCATGATGCTGACAATGTGTTGTATTCCGGAAAAGGAAGCGGTAGTATCTGGAGGGTTCGAAACATTACTTCCACACCCTCTTCTCCGGAAACGATCACCGTAAGCGGAATGAGTGACGATGCCAGCGCCATTCGCTGTTCTCCCTATTCTTCGACGGTATTCGTTGGTTCCGATGTCGGAACCCTTTTCCGGATCACCAGTGCAAACGGAAGTTATAATGTAACCGAAATCACGGGAGGAAGTATGCCTGCAGGCTCTGTTTCCTGTATAGAAATCGGGGCGGATGACGATGAGTTGTTGGTCACATTTTTTAATTATGGGGTCGTGTCCGTTTGGTATACCAGCAACGGAGGCTCAAACTGGACAAACAAAGAAGGAAACCTTCCCAATATGCCGGTACGTTGGGCCCTGTTCAATCCCAATAACCGCGATGAAGTGATTCTGGCCACCGACCTGGGGGTATGGAGCACCAATAACCTGAACTCCTCCAGCCCTTCCTGGAACAGCAGTAGCAGCGGACTTGCCAATACCCGCGTTGATATGCTGCAGCTACGGGATTCGGATCAGATGGTGATTGCCGCTACCCACGGGCGCGGACTTTTTTCCAGTAATGCCTTTGCGGCCCAGGCCCCGGATGCTGAATTCGGTGCTTCTGCACTTACCACCTGTGTTCCGGTTGGAATCCGTTTCTACGATTCCAGTGTTCACGACCCTAACGAATGGAAATGGTCATTTACACCTAACACGGTTACGTATGTAAACGGAACGGGTGACACCTCACAAAACCCGGAAGTACGCTTCAATGCTGCCGGAACCTATACGGTTAGTCTAACTGCAAGCAATGCATTGGGAAGTGATATTCGTACCCGCAGTACCTATATAACTGTAACTGCAGCAACGGTACCCACCATTGTTATCACCCCCGATGCTAACCCGACCTGTATCGGGAGTAGCGTGAATTTTTCGGCAGTGGTTACGGATGAAGGCAGTTCACCGGTATACGACTGGAAAGTAAACGGAGTCAGCACGGGTTCAACAGGTGCAAGTTTCAGCAGTACTGGCCTCAGTGATGGAGATACCGTTACCTGTACCCTGCTCAGCAGCGAGACTTGTGCAGTGGGTACCCCGGAAATCTCTAATGCAGTGATCATGACCCTGTACACGGTACCCAGTGTAAGCCTGGTTCTGACGACAGAAAATACCTGCATCACGGAGAACCCCTTTGCGTTAGGTGGGGGTATGCCGGCAGGCGGCACCTACAGCGGTAAGTCGGTTTCAAACAACACCTTCGATCCGGTGCTTGCCGGTTTTGGTTCTCATACGATCACTTATACCTATACCGATCCGAACGGCTGTTCTGCTTCTGTCACCGATGTGATCAATGTTGGTGACATGCCTAACAAGCCTACCATTTCTCGTACAGGGGATAAACTGACTTGTTCGGTAATAGCAGCCTTTTACGAATGGAAGGTGGATGGTGTGGTAATACCATCGGCCATAAATCGCGACCTGACCATGACCAAAAGCGCAACTTACGAGGTGAAGATCACCAATGGTTTTGGATGTTCCAATACCTCCGATCCCCTCGAAGCCTTTATGACTTCCGTGAACGGAGTGGAAGGAGTTGAATCTGCCTTGATCTATCCGAATCCGAATAGCGGAACCTTCACGCTGCGTTTGAATACAACCCGTGAAATGTTGGTGGAAATCCGAATAGTGGATCTTCAGGGAAAAGAACTGATGCTGCGGAACGTTAAGCTCGGTTCTGGGGAATCGGAGCAACACTTCCGGGAAAACCTCAGTCCGGGAACCTATATCCTGGTTATTCACGGTGACGGCCAAGAGGAACAGGTGCGGTTTACCGTTGAGTAAAACCCTATTTACCACAATGAGAAAAGAAAAAGCAACGGGAAACCGTTGCTTTTTTTGTTAGGACGGAATTTTGCAGAGTTTACGTCCTACTGAACTCCAATTTTTATCTTTACCGAAAATCCTCCGTATGAAAAAATTACTGATTATCCTGCTTATCCTCGTCGGACTCTTTCTGGGACTTGTACTGGCCGTGCCTTTCCTCTTCAAAGGAAAACTGGTTGGGTTGATCAAAGAACAGGTCAATAAAGAACTCAATGCCCATGTAGATTTTGATGAAGATATCGGGCTGAGCCTGCTCAGTCATTTCCCGAATCTTACTTTACGTATGGATGATTTGCTGGTGGTAAACCATGCTCCTTTCGAAGGAGATACCTTGCTGAGTATGGATCGCTTTGAGGCAACGCTGGATATCATGAGCGTGATCCGGGGTGAGGAGATCCGCATCCGTTCCATACTGCTCCGGCAACCTAAAATTCGGGCTACCGTGCTGGAAGACGGGAGAGCAAGCTGGGATATTACGTTCCCGGATTCTTCTGCCACGGAACAACCCTACAGCGATACGAGCAGCAGCGCTTTTGAAATCAGCTTAAAAAGATACCGCATTGAAAAAGCTACGGTCATTTACGACGACCGTCAGGCAGGACAATACGCGGAAATACGGAACCTGGATCACGAAGGCAAAGGAGATTTTACCCAGGACGATTTCATTCTCGAAACCAAAACGGAAATTGAGGCACTGACCTATAAGATGGATGGGGTAGCTTATCTCAACGAAGTCAATACTGGCCTCGTCTGCAACCTCGGCATCAATATGCCCGGAATGCGTTTTGACTTCAAGGAGAACAACCTGAGACTGAATGCGCTGGAAATAGGATTGGACGGTCACCTGGCCATGCCGGGCGATGATATGGAGATGGATCTGAAACTGGTGAGTAACAAAACCAGCTTCAAAGAGATCCTGTCGCTGGTTCCGGCCATCTACCTCCACGATTTCGGGAGTATGCAAGCCAGCGGAAATACCCAGCTAAGTGCTTTTGCCAAAGGGGTATACAATGCAGATAAGGAACGTTACCCGGCTTTCGACATACGCCTGCTGGTGGATGATGCTTCTTTTCAATACCCGGACCTGCCTGAAAAACTCTCCGATATCGGGATTGACCTGAAAGTGAGTAACGGAGATGGCAACCTGGATCATACCGTGGTAAATCTTGAGAAATTCCACATGTTGTTCGGCCAGGAAACCTTTGATGCCAAGCTGCTGCTTACCAATCCAATGAGTGATCCATACCTGGACCTTATTGCCAAAGGAACGGTACAACTTGACCGGGTGATGAAGCTGGTTCCGCTGGAAGAGGGCATGAAGATCGGTGGACGTCTTCAGAGCGACCTTACGGCCAAAGGCCATGTCAGCACATTTACCGGCGATGACTATGAAGCCATGCAGGCTGCAGGTAATCTGAAATTGAATGACTTTGTTTATGAAGATCCGGCAACGCTGCCCTATCCATACACCATGAAAGATTTTGACTTGGATTTCAATACGGAAAAAGTCAATCTGAACCAACTGGATGCTAAAATCGGGCATAGCGATATTCATGCACAGGGTGAACTGGAGAATTTCTTCGGGTACTTGTTTAAAGAGGGTGAAGTGCTTAGCGGAAAACTGGATCTGCGGTCGGAACTCTTTGATTGCAACAGTTTCCTCACGGAAAGCGGAGCCGAACAGGCCGAGGAACCGCAGGCCAGGGATACTGTAAACCTGGAAGCATACAAAGTACCTGAGAACATACGCTTTGCCCTTAGCCTGGAGATGAACAGGGTATTGTACGATAACCTGAAGCTTGAAAATGTAGGGGGAAATGCCCTGGTGGAGGACCAGGCTTTAATTTTCCAGGGTCTGAGAATGGGGGTGTTTGGCGGACAGGTTAGTCTTAACGGTCGGTACGACACCAAGAACCCGAAACCGGCAACCGATGTGAAGCTTGACCTGAGCAATATCGATATCCGTTCTTCCTTCAATTACCTCAATACCGTTAAAAAGCTGGTTCCTATTGCCGAATACCTGGTTGGTAAAATCAATGCCAGCATTAGCCTGCAAACCTTGCTAAATAAAGACATGAGCCCGGATCTTTCCACCTTGCTCAGTGCCGGTTTCCTGGAGACCAATGAAGCTGTGCTAAGCGGCTTTACTCCGATGAATGCCCTTGCCGACAAACTCCAGCTTAATGCCCTGAAGGAGATCAGTCTTACCAAAACGAACCTTTCGTATGCCGTCGAAGACGGTAAAGTAAAGCTGAAGAAGCCGCTTGAACTGAAGGTAGACCAGTTGCGTATTGATGTGGAAGAGGAAGGCTATACCACTTTTGATCAGTTATTGAATTACCGGTTGAAACTTACGGTTCCCAAATCGATGTTGGGAAGTTCAGCCAATAAAGCATTTGATCAGTTGATCAGCGAAGCAGGCGGGTCCGGTATCAACCTGAAAACCGGTGAAAAGCTGGTGATCAATGCCCTGTTGGGAGGAACCATCAAAAACCCGAAAATCACTACCAGCCTTAATGAAATCAAAGACGATGTAGTCAACCAGATTAAAGATGAAGTGAAAAAGGTTGTGGAAGAGAAGAAAGAAGAGTTGACCAATAAGGCCAAAGAACAGGCGCAGAAATGGATCGATGAAGCTTCGGCGAAAGGAGATAAACTCATTGCAGAGGCCCGGAAACAGGCCGAAGCCTTGAAAGCCGAGGCCAAAAAGCAGGGCGACGCCTTAATTGCCGAAGCCGATAAACAAGCCGAACAATTGATGAAGGAAGCCGGGAACAACCCGGTTAAAAAACTGGCAGCTGAAAAAGCAGGAAACAAGCTGAAAGAAGAAGCCCGGAACAAGGCCAATGCTTTGAATAACAAGGCAGAATCGGAAGGGCAGGAGCTGATACGCAAAGCTGAATCGGAAAAAGCCAGGCTTATCCGGGAAGCGGAAAACCGTACGGAATAGGTTTCTTCTTTGGTTTTGGGTATTGGGTTTTGGCGGTTAGCATTTGGCTTTTGGCTCTTTGTCTTGTCACGCCGAGCTCCGTCGAGGCGCGACTCACTTTGGAG
The DNA here is from genome assembly GCA_964215915.1 of Bacteroidia bacterium. Taxonomy (GTDB): domain Bacteria; phylum Bacteroidota; class Bacteroidia; order UBA8524; family UBA8524; genus UBA8524. The sequence continues at coordinate 99 of CAXPEB010000087.1, read as the reverse complement.
GTATTCGGTTTTGGGTATTGGGTTTTGGCGGCTAGCATTTGGCTCTTGGCCCCTTGTCAGCCTGAGCCTGTCGAAGGGTGACAGGGTGAGGATTCCAGG
>CAXPEB010000086.1:0-93527 GCA_964215915.1 Bacteroidia bacterium | reverse complement strand
GACTGGAGTTCAGACGTGTGCTCTTCCGATCTCAAAGTAACTTCAGGCACACACTGCGGAAAAAATAAGGCAATTTGACTTCTTTACAGTGTTTGTTGTTGGTAATTCATCAATCTGTATAACCCATCTGTTCAGGGATGCATCGGAAAAACAGAAAACTGACTTAATTCGTATTCCGATGAACAGGTTCCGTTTACAAGAGTATTTTACGCTTCCCCGCAATGTATGGATACTGACGCTGGCCCAGGCGATGTTTATGACTTTGGGTTCGGTAGTGGTGTTTGTCGGCGGACTGGCCGGAAGAGAACTTACCGGTGATCCTGCCTATTCTACGTTGCCAGTGGCCGCTCTCAGTGTTGGCACAGCCGTTTTTGTTCTGCCAGTCAATATTCTGCTGAAAACAATCGGTCGGAAAAGGGCCATGCTTTCCCTGCAGTTCCTGGGGGTAGGGTTTTGCCTGCTCACGGCTTACTCGTTGCAGCTTGGCAGTTTCCCGGCATTCACTTTTTCGCTCTTCCTATTGGGGATGAACCTGGCCACGATCATGCAATTTCGTTTTGCAGCTATTGAAAGTGTAGGGCCGGATATGGTGCCCCTGGCTGCTTCAACCGTGTTGCTCGGAGGCATTGTGGCGGCCTGGCTTGGACCTGAACTGGCTCTGTATGGAATCGGACTGTTGGAGACCCGCTTTGCGGGAACCTTCGTCTTGCTTGCCCTGATCTTCATGCTGGGAACTTTGCTGCTGCTCTTTTTTAATGATGTACGAATAAAGTCGGTACAAACCGATGAAGCTCCCCGAAGTTTGCGGGAGATTGCTGCCAATCCGCTATTCTGGCTGGCAATAGGAAGCGCGGCAGTAGCCTATGCAGTAATGAGTTTTGTGATGACTGCCACACCGGTCAGTATGAACAAAATTGACGGGTTCACACTGCGTCAAACCAAAACCGTAATTCAGGCTCATGTCCTTTCCATGTTTCTGCCTTCTCTTTTTTCCGGGGCACTGATCCGGCTCCTTGGCATTCGAAAGATGCTCGTTTCCGGTTTACTGATCTATGTGGTTTGTATGAGTCTGGCTTTGTCGGGCCACGATTGGAATCTATACCTGACCGCCCTGATTGCACTTGGGATCGGTTGGAATTTTATGTTCGTGGCCGGAACCTCTCTGCTCCCCAGCACCTATCGCGGAGAAGAACGATATCGGGTGCAGGGACTAAATGATTTCCTGGTGCTCAGCCTCCAATCCCTGGCCTCGCTTACGGGAGGATGGGTTGTGTTCCGCTTCGGTTGGGAAACGCTGATCACCATCACCCTGCCGGTGCTGGCCTTGTATTTTATGCTCTGGTACCGGACTTCCCGGCATATTCAATAGTCCTGTTTCCAGTATGGATAAGGCAGATCTTCTTTGTCTTCATAAATGAAAGAGGAGCGTTCCTTTCCGTTTTTCCAGTCTACCCAGCCCCAATATCCGTCGCGTTTCATGGCCAGATAGGTAACCCCATTAGCGGTATACCGCTGATAGTCATCATAGAGGCAGGTAATGGTTTCGCGGGCTTCGTCAGAATAGCTCCAGTAGGAAAGGTAAACGCCGGCTTTGCCTCCCCGGTACACGATTGTGAAGTTCCCGTTAAAAGGAATAAAATGCAGGCTGTCGTATTCGGCAGGTATCAGGGTCTGGTATTCGTCGCCGTTGTAGTACCACTGGTACAATCCCCATTTTTGGGTCTTTTTGTTTCGGGCGCGGAAAGTGCCGTCGCCGTTGTTCGGGTCGGAATCTACCTTATCGGCACGCAACAGCTTTCGGATATTATCTTCGGGAAGCCCTTGTGCCAGGCAGTAGGATTGGATCAGAATCAAGGATAAAAGGGTAAGGAGTCCGGATTTTTTCATGATAGCGTGTTTGCCATGAATACTTCTTCCGGGTCCAGGGTAAACGGGGATCAGGATTAAACCTGTGGGGGCATTTGGTTATTCAGAAGTGGAGCAAGCTTTCTTCCTGCTTAGCGAAGCAAACGTATGCCTGTTGCCGGAATTAAGAGGAGAGGAGATTAATCTGCCGGGTATGGAGGGGTTCTTCTTTGCCGTTAGGCCGTTTTCCTGCAGCGCGTGCCGCAACAAAAACGCGCGGGAGCCCGTGCGGCAGGAAGGCACCTTCAGGAAAAGGGTCCTTTTTTCGTCCATTTTTACTTGTCTAAAAAATGGGCCTTCAAACAAGAACACAACAATCGAAAAGTATTCAACGGTGTCGAAGTGTGTCTACCAGTTCACAGGCATTAATCCTGATCCGTAAACAGCCACAGGTTTCAATGATCTTTCAATAAAAAGGCCGGATCACAGAGAATCCGGCCAAAGGGGAGGCATGTACATGCCACTATTAAAGGGGACAATACAAAGTTGCAGACGGTGAACTTTTCAGAACTCACGGTTTTCCGTGATTTTTAAATTTTGTCAAATTGTCAGCATCCCGGGCTTGGCACATTCTCTGACCAAGCGCAGTAGTCAAATCATACGAACAAACCGATAATTCCAAAGTAAGAACTATGGCAGCGCAAAAAGGTTCCATCCAGGTTAATACCGAGAACATTTTTCCCATCATTAAAAAATTCCTCTATTCCGATCATGAGATATTCCTGCGTGAGTTGATCTCCAACGCCCAAGATGCCACCACCAAGTTGAAACACCTGGCTTCCCTGGGAGAGTTCAAAGGAGAGCTTGGCGATATCCGGATTGAGGTGAAAGCCGATAAAGACAAAAAAACACTCAGCATCATCGACCATGGGGTGGGAATGACAGCTGAAGAAATTGAAAAATACATCAACCAGATTGCCTTTTCCGGAGCGGAAGAGTTCGTTAAAAACTACAAGCAGGCAGGGGAGGCCGGTATGATCGGCCATTTCGGGCTTGGCTTTTATTCGGCCTTTATGGTTGCCGGCAAAGTGGAGATCCATACCCTTTCTTTCCGGGATGGAGCCGAAGCAGCGCATTGGGAATGCGACGGAAGCACCGAATACAGCATAGGACCCTCGGATAAAAAAGAACGGGGTACCGAGATCATTTTGCATATCGATAGCGAGAATGAGGAGTTCCTGGAAGAAAACCGCATCAATGGGCTGCTTAACAAATACTGCCGCTTCCTTCCCATACCCATACTCTTCGGAACCAAAACCGAATGGGTAGACGATGAGGAAAATAAGAATGAAGACGGGACACCGAAAAAGAAATCGGTTGAGGTGGAGAACATCATCAACGAAAAAGCTCCGCTCTGGAAGAAATCGCCCGCCGAATTAAACGATGAGGATTACCGCCGCTTCTATGGCGACTTATACCCCATGTCGGAACCGCCCATGTTCTGGATCCATCTGAACGTGGACTATCCTTTCAACCTGACCGGGATACTTTATTTCCCGAAAGTGAAAAACGAACTGGAACTGCAGCGGAACAAAATTCAGCTCTATAGCAACCAGGTTTTTGTTACCGACGAAGTGAAAGATGTGGTTCCGGAATTCCTGATGTTGTTGCACGGCGTTATCGATTCACCGGATATTCCGCTGAACGTTTCCCGAAGCTCCCTGCAAAGCGACCAGCAGGTGAAAAAGATCACCTCACATATCACCAAAAAGGTAGCCGACAAACTGGAAGAGATCTTCCGGAATGACCGCAAGGGCTTTGAGGAGAAGTGGGAAAGCATCGGTCTTTTTGTCAAGTACGGCGCAGTAAGTGAAGAAAAATTTGCTGAGAAAGCCATCAAGTTCAGCCTCCTGAAAAACACGGAAGGCAAGTATTTTACTATCGAAGAATACCGCAAACAGGTTGAGGCCAACCAGGTGGATAAGGACAACAAACTGATACTGCTCTATACCAACAACCCGAAAATGCAGGCGCCTTTTGTGGAGACAGCAAAAAAGAGGGGGTATGATGTGCTGAATATGGATGGCCCGCTGGACAATCACTTTATCGGTTTCCTGGAGCATAAGGAAGAGAACCTGAGTATTGTGCGGGTGGATGCCGATGCCATCGATAAACTTATTGATAAAGGAGAATCCAGAGAAAGTGTCTTAAGCGAAGAGCAGGTGGAATCCCTTAAAAACAGTTTTGTGTCTCAGGTTCAGAATAAAGACTGGGAGATACAAACGGAAGCCCTTTCCCCCGATGACCATTTTATCACGGTGATCAAACCCGAATGGGAACGCCGTATGCGTGAGATGCAGTACAGCGGAGGAATGAACATGTTCGGCAGCCTGCCGGAAAGAGTGGTGGTGATGGTAAATACCAACCACGAGCTGGCAGGAAAAATCCTGTCCATGAATGAAGAACCCGAACGTAACCGGTTTGTTCAGCAAAGTTTCGACCTGGCGCGTCTCTCACAACACATGCTGGAAGGAGAAGAGCTGGAACGCTTCATTCGCCGCACGGAAGAGATGATGAAGTAAGGCTGTTTTCTGGGGTACCGGGTATTTGGTTTTCGGTATTGGGTTCTCCTTGTCATTTCGATTTCTATGACACTTGCAAGTTTTCATAAGGTTCCCGATTTTGGGCATTTCATCATTGGTTCCAACAGCCAATACCCGTTCCCCCTTATATTTGCCGCATGCAGGAAAACGTATCCCTGAAACCCTACAACACCTTTGGCCTGGAAGCCCGGGCACGCCACTTTATCGAGCTCCATGATGAGGGAGAACTGCAGCAACTTTGGGAATCGGGAGCATTAAAACGCGATGACCTGCTTATCCTGGGAGGAGGTAGTAATATCCTGCTTTGTAACGATTTCAACGGACTAGTGGTGCTGAACCGGTTGAAGGGGATTACCGTAGTCGAAGAAACCGAAGAAGAGGTGGTGCTGGAGGTGGCATCGGGAGAAATCTGGCACGACCTCGTTATGCATTGCGTCGACCGGGGTTGGGCGGGTATCGAAAACCTGTCGCTCATCCCGGGCACAGTAGGGGCAGCCCCTATGCAGAACATCGGTGCTTATGGGGTGGAGATTCGTGAGGTGCTGGAGTCAGTGCGCTTCCTGTCCCTGGAAGACGGAAAGATCCATACCTACAATAACCAAGCCTGTCGTTTCGGATACCGGGAATCGGTATTCAAGCATGAATTGAAAGGCAAGGTATTTATCCTGGGTATCCGTATTCGTCTCAAAAAACAGGGGTATACACTTAACACCTCGTATGGAGCCATCCGGGAAACGCTGGAGCAATGGGGTATTACCGAGCCTGGACTTGCCGATGTCAGCCGGGCTGTTATCCATATACGTCAAAGCAAATTGCCAGACCCGGCAGAATTGGGTAACTCGGGATCCTTTTTCAAGAACCCCGAAATCCCATCCGGTCAATACGATAAACTTAAATCACAGTATCCGGATATTCCCGGTTATCCACTTGCAGGAGACCTGGTAAAGGTGCCTGCAGGCTGGCTTATTGAGCAATCGGGATGGAAGGGTAAGCGGGTAGGCAATACCGGCAGCCACGCCCGTCAGGCCCTTGTTCTGGTGAATTATGGCGAAGCAAGCGGAGAGGAGATTCGCAATCTGGCCATGCAGATCATTGCGGACATAGAAAACCGTTTTGGTATAAGGCTTAACCCCGAGGTGAACTTTATCTCTGCCTGATCGAGCCTATTCATCGATTGCTCCGAGCGCTTTACGTATGCCCATCATATACCCGAGGTGAAGGCCTTCGTGGTAACCGATGAAGATCAGCGCATCTTCTATCCGGGTCAAATGCGTTCCGTATCCTGTGGTATAAGGTTCAAACCCGGTGAACTGTCCGGAGTCATAATCTTTCCTGAGTCTATCCGGAAACTCCTTCAATACCCGAAGCAGTTGCTCTTCTTCTTCCGGGCTTGTGCGTGTTTCTCCGCTGCTTCCATTACGGAATCCCGCCAGTTGGCGCATGCTTGTCGTAATAGGCAATCCGGCAAGTTTGTAGGTCAGCAGTTCGGAGGTAACCACTACATGTCCGAGGTTCCAGTTGAGGGTGTTGGAGAATCCTGGAGCAATGGTATTCCGTTGTTTCTGCGGGATGGAAAGAAATACCGAACGGATATTGTCCCGGGTTTTTTCCAGGGCATGAAAGGCAAATTCGAGTGAGCGATCCATGCCTGCAAGTTACGTCTCCCCCGTCTTAAATCCGGGGATAGAAATGAAGGCAGAGTTAATATTAAGCTAATGAGCATCGGCTACTTTCGTGGCAATTTGAAAAAACGTATCCTCTTTCTGATCAATCCGATATCCGGAGGAATCTCAAAAAAGCACCTGCCGGAGCTGATACAAAAACACCTCGATCACAACAAATTTGACGACGAAATCCGCTACTGGACGGACGACAAAAATGCCACGGAAATGACCCGTTCCGCAGTGAAGGAGGGTTTTGACGTGGTAGTGGCTGCCGGCGGCGATGGCACCATCAACCAGGTAGCCGATGGGCTTAGACATTCGGGCGTGGTCATGGGGATATTGCCCCTGGGCTCCGGAAACGGGTTGGCGCGTCACCTGCGTATTCCTTTAAAAACCGGCGAAGCTATTTCGCTGCTGAATACGGCAAAAGAGGCTTCCATCGATACCCAACTGCTTAACGGAAACAGCTTTGTGAATATGGCCGGTGCCGGTTTTGACGCCCATATCGGGCATTTGTTTGCCCGGGCAACAAAACGCGGATTCTCCAGTTATACCCGCATCACGGTGGGCGAACTGTTGCGGTATAAAGCTATGGAATATGAGATCAGCGGAGATTCAGGGACTTTCACCATGCCGGCATTCCTGGTCAGCTTTGCCAACGGCACCCAGTGGGGTAACAATGCCATCATCGCGCCCCATGCTTCCGTTTCCGACGGCCGGCTGGATGTTGCCATCATGCGTAAAATAGCGCCATACGAAATTCCATCCCTTGCCTTCAGGATGTTTAACGGAAGTATCGATAAGGCCAGCGCCTTGCAACACCTCAAGGGCAAACGGTTCATCCTGCGCCGGGATCATGAAGGTCCGGTACACCTGGATGGTGAGCCCCATATGGAAGGAAAGGAACTGGTAGTAGAAGTCGATCCGAAAAGCCTGCTGGTACTCCGGCCTCAATCCTAAACTTTCCTGGGTTTTCGGGAGGTGATCAGGGCATTGGCTATAGCCCCTGTAACAACCAGGAGCATGCCCACATAAGTTAGTCCTTCGAAAGACTCGCCGAAGAAGAAGTAGCCCATCAGCAGCGCATAAATCAACCCGAAGTACTGGAATATGGCCACGCCACCCAGGTTACTGTGCTGGAAAGCGCGGGTCATGTACAGCTGTCCGAATTGTGTGGTTACCCCCACCCCTATGAGGATGAGCCAATCCAAAGCATCGGGCCATTGCCAGTGGTACAAGGCCGGACCGATTACCAGTGGAAGGGTGACCAACGGGAAATAGAAGACTACGACATCCGGATCATCCTTTTTCCCGATACGCCGGATCATGTTATAAGCAGCACCGGAAAAGAGTGCCGAACCGATCCCCGCTACCAGCATCAGGGTATCCACGCGGGGGTCAATTCCTTTGATCAGAAACACACCGCTCAGTGCCACCAGGTAAAAAAGCCAGGTATACCAGGGGTTTTTCTGTTTATTGATGAAAATGGCCAGGATGGCCGTAAAGACAGGAGAAAGGTATTGTATGCTTACCGCGGTGGCGAGTGGGATTTTCTGCACGGTGAGAAAATACAGGGTGAGCCCGAAAAAGCCGAAGACACCCCTGAGGGTAAGGTGCAGACGATCATTGCCTAAGGGGTTCAGGCCCTTTCTTTTGATGAACATCCAGGAAATGATCAAGGTGATCAATGCCCGGAAAAAGATGATCTGGTAAATGGAATATTCGTGTGCCAGCTTAACCAGCAGGTTCATCAAAGCCATGAATAAACCGGAAATAAGAATATTCGATATGGCTTTATTCATCAGGGGTTTGTCAGTGCCGGTATTTGGAAGTTGGTTTAGTCAATGCTATAGGTTGTCCCTTCGGCTCCGTCCTTAAGCTGCACTCCCAGTCGGGTCAGCTCATCACGGATACGGTCGGATGTGGCAAAGTCTTTATTCTTACGCGCATTCATCCGGATATCGATCAGCAACTGCATCAAACCGTCGAGAAGGTCGTTATTACCGCTTTCTTCGGGTTGCAGTCCCAGCACCTCCACGGTCAGTAAGGTGAAGGTTTCTTTCAGGAAGGATAAGGTATCTTCTTCCAGTGCAGAAAGCGCCAATTTCCCGGAGGCCAGGCTGTTGATACGGGTGGCGAGGTTAAACAATTCGGCAATACACTTGGCCGTGTTCAGGTCGTCACTCAGGTTGAAGTAGCAGCGTTCCAGGGTCTCCCGGATTTCGGTATTCAGTTCAGCATCTTTTGGTCCCCCAGCAGGAGTCAGCCCGGATAGGGAAGCCAGTGCATTCATCAATCGTTTATATCCCTTTTCTGCCGCTTCCAGTGCCTCATTACTAAAATCCAGGGTGGAGCTGTAATGCGATTGCAGCATAAAGAAACGCACGGTCATGGCCGAATACCCGCGATTCAGGAGAGCGTGATTGCCGCTGATCAATTCCGCCGGACTGAAAGAGTTTCCGAGTGATTTGCTCATTTTGGTTCCGTTAACGGTGAGCATGTTGCTATGCATCCAGTACCGCACCGGATTTTTCCCATCGGCGGCCACGGCTTGTGCAATCTCACATTCGTGATGCGGGAATTTCAGATCCATGCCACCACCGTGAATATCAAAAGTCTCACCGAGGTATTTGGTGCTCATCACCGAGCATTCCAGGTGCCATCCCGGGAAGCCCATACTCCAGGGGGAGGGCCATTTCATAATATGTCTTTCGTCCGCCTTTTTCCAGATAGCAAAATCCAGCGGGTTGCGTTTTTCATCCTGGCCATCGAGTTCGCGGGTATTGCTGATAAGCTCTTCGATAACCCGGCCACTCAGCTTCCCATAACCGCCTTTTTCAGCCTGGTACTTCATCACATCGAAATAAACAGAGCCATTGGCTTCATAAGCAAACCCATTCTCCAGGATCTGATTCACCATGGTGATCTGTTCCACGATATGACCGGTAGCCGTAGGTTCAATGTTCGGGTTTCGGAAATTGAAGGTGCGGAGTACATCATGAAAATCGTTCGTATACATTTGAACGATCTCCATAGGCTCCAGGTTCTCCAGCCTGGCCTTTTTGGCAATCTTGTCTTCACCATCGTCCACATCATCCACGAGGTGTCCTACGTCAGTAATGTTCCGCACATAGCGCACTTTGTAACCCAGGTGGGTCAGGTAACGGTACAGAACATCGAAAGTAAGAAAGGTTCTCACATTGCCGAGATGCACATTGCTGTACACCGTAGGTCCACAGACATAAAGGCCGACATATCCTTCATGCAACGGTTGAAATTTCTCTTTTTCCCGGCTCAGGGAATTGTATACGGAAAGCGGGTATTTTTCGTAGAGGGCCATTCGCGCCGCAATTTAGGAAATCGGGGTGGCTTTCCTGTTTTCTATACCTGCCTTTCCACGATCTTTAGAAGGAAGATGGCATAGATCAATACGAAGAGCATTCCTTCCCAGCGGCTGATACGTTTGTCATGCGTGATGAGATAGAAGAAAAGCGCGGAAGCAAGCATTACCGGAAGAGCAAAATGCAGCAGGGAACTGGGTACGGTTACCGGGCCCGCAAGGCTGGCTACGGAGGGGACCATCAGGCAATTGAATACGCTGGATCCCAAAACATTTCCGATGGCCATTTCTGCTTTCCCCTGGCGGATGGCAGTAACATTCACCACCAATTCGGGAAGGGTGGTGCCTATGGAAAGCAGGGTGAGCGCCACGATGGAAGGAGGTATGGATAAGGTATCGGCCATTTCCGTAAGGGATTGAATGGTGTATTCTGCTCCGAAATAAATGCCTGTGCCTCCAAACAGAAGATAAAGGATGGTATGTGTCGGAAAGGCTGACTTCGGTCGAAGTGGGATCTTGTGCTGGTCGGTTTCGCTGCTCACCGCTTCGTTTTTTACCAGGTAGATGCTGTATACCAGGAAGATCAGGATGCCGATTACCGACTCATGCCAGTCGATCTTTCCGTCATACATAAGCAAGGTGACGGCAAACACGCTGCCCAGCAGGTAGTGCAGATCGATAAAGATATACTTACTGGAGAGGAAAATATCCTTGCGGTGAACCAGGGCAACAATCCCTGTGATAAGGAGAATATTGGAAATATTGGCGCCGAGCACATTCCCCGGAACAATTTCAGAGACTCCGTTTTTTACGGAAATCAAGGCCGAGATCAATTCCGGAAGACTAGTACCGGTTCCCACGATAAAAATACCCACCACCAGAGGAGACATCCCGAAGTAGTGGCCGATTTTTTCAGCAGCATTGGTAAACAGTCTTGCCGAAAAAATCAATACGGCAAGTGCAACGGCAAAGACCAGAAATGGAACTAGCATGTAGCGAATATCGGCAAAGCCCGGAATTTGGGAGATACGTAATTCCTCCTATGGAAAGCTTATATTCACTGTTACTAAGTCCTCTTTCCCCATGCGTGTGCTTCGCAGTATTTTTCTTCTTGCGTTCGTCGCCACCTTGCTGACAGGTGCACGGGCTTCTCATGTTGAGGGGATAGAGATCAATTACAAACGGATCGGCACTGACAAGTACCTGGTGAAATACAGCATAAGGAAGATTTGCGGCGCAGTCAATCTTTCCACCCTTCCCATTACGGCCAGCGACGGTACCAATTCCCTGGTACTTGGGAGCCCCACCCAGGTATCGGTACGGGATATATCCATGCTCGGACCGGGTTGTTTGCAAACATCCAAATGTTTCGGTAGCGGGAACTATATGTATAGCATAGTTGAGGAAGAGTTTGCCGATACCCTGGATCTCAGCGGGTATAGCGCGTGCGAATGGCGTCTGAGTGTATCCTACTGTTGCCGGAACAGTGCCATTACCACCGGTCAGGCATCTAATGCCATTTATAGTTTTGCCACCCTGAACCGCTGTGTCAATAACAGTGCTCCTGAGTTCCTGTATGATCCGTTGGAGATTATCTGTTTCAATCAGGATTTGTCGTACTCCTTTGAAGTGATTGATACTACGGATTGGGCCGGCGATTCCTTTTCTTATCATTTGGTGACCGAGTATTCCGCAGAAAATGTTTCTGCCACTTATTCAGGCAGTTTCGGTTCGACGAGGCCCATGACCTTTTGGGGATTTCCCAATAACAATATGCAGATGCCTGCCGGGTTCCGCCTGAACCCGGTGACCGGTGAATTGAGCTTCAGACCCATGCAACCTAACCAGATGGGGGTAGTGTGTGTGGAGGTAAGGGAATGGAGAATGGTATCCGGCGTGATGACGGTAATCGGTACCATACGTCGTTCACTGAACTTGCTTGTGGTGACCTGCCCGACCAGTAACAAAGCCCCGTCATTTGTCAATGTACCCGACGTGCTGGAGCTCTGTGTGAAAGATTCTCTGTGTATCGATTTCCATACCGCTGACGAAGATGGCGACTCTACCCATATCTATTGGAACAGTGGCCTGCCCGGTGGGACGTTTTCTACCACCAACGGACAGGAGAAAAACGCGTCAGGTACCTTTTGCTGGAAGCCTATCCAGGTTCAGGTATCGGATACTCCATACACCTTTATCCTGCAGGTGACGGATAATAGGTGCCCGCAGTATGCAGAAAAAAGAAAAGTAGTGCTGGTGTATGTTCGGGACTCGGTTGACGGTCCGGAAGTAACCTGCAGTCCGGATATAATTGACAGCACCGGCTTGGATAGTTTTTTTGTCACGGCTTCCGTTATCAACGATACGGGTAAACCTTATGAATGGAGCAGTGTGGGCGACGGATATTTTTCACATCCCGACAGCCTGGAAGCCTGGTACTATCCTGGTCCGCAAGACAAAAAGACCTGTAGCTATTATTTGTATTTCCGCGTGGTGGATTCTGCTGTCTGCCTGGGGAATAGTCATATCCGCGACAGCCTGGAAGTCAGGCAGCAATTCGTTCCTCTGAACCTCTCTACGCCATTGGCGTTTTTTGCGGGCGACAGTGTCCGGCTTATGCCTGCTGTAGATACTTCACGCGCACGGTTATACCACTGGTATACGGCGGGAGATGGAATTTTCTCCGATACCCTTTCGGCATACACCTGGTACCATCCGGGCGATTCCGATCTGTTTGAATGCGGAACGGATCTCACTCTTTTGGCCTATCAATGTGGTCAGGATACGGATATCGTCCAGCTATTCCGGCAACCGGGGATTGTCAATGCAGGACCCGACCGGCTTATTCAATCCGATACCGCTTTCCTGCGTGCTTTTAAAGACACCCGCTTCGGACAAAAGGGGTATTGGCGAAGTCTGGGTGATGGTATTTTTGGCGACAGCAATCTGCATGAAACCTATTATCTGCCGGGGCAGCAAGACTGGAGCTCCTGCGAGGTTAGCCTGATTTGGGAAGAACTGCCCCGAAGTAATTGCCTGGTCAATGCCGATACTCTGGTGCTTGAACTTCATTATTCCGGGCTGGATGCCGGTATTGATCAATCTGTCAATTTAGGAGACAGTGTCTTTTTACATGCGGGACCGGAAACAGGTCCGGGCCCATTCGGTTACTGGTACAGCCTGGGCGACGGTCATTTTATCGATAGTACCGAGCCTGCCACGGTATATATCCCAGGCACCCAGGACAGGACTTCCTGTGGAACATCGCTGGTATGGAAGTATCCTTATCCGCAATGTAGTTCTGCTGCCGACACCCTGGACCTTTCCATAACGTATACCGTGCAATTCCATGGAGGAGGAAACCAGGTTCTGACGGATTTTGATCCGGTCCATCTGACCGGGGTAGGTAGCAGCCCCGAATACCCGGCCTGGTGGTCGACATTGGGTGATGGCAGATTTACGGACAGCACCGACCCCAATGCGGGGTATATCCCCGGAGACAATGATCTGGCTACTTGTTCCAACTACCTTATTTGGCACAGCGCTTATCCGCAATGTGCCGCACAAAACGATACCATTCGTATCCGGTACAAATTCGGTTATGTCAATGCAGGCCCAGCTGTAAAATCGAAACTGGGGAATCCTGCCCGGCTAACGGCTCTGCCACTGAATCCGGGAGAAAGAGGGTGGTGGACTACAAACGGAGACGGAACCTTCAGCGATAGTTCAGATCCCTATGCCTATTATTATCCCGGGGAGATCGATTGGCTGAATTGCCGGGCAACACTCACCTGGCAACGTCCCTACAACTCCTGTAGCCAGGCATTTTCGCATACGACAATCTGGACCCGTGAAAAACATGTTCTTGATGCCGGAGCAGATAGTTTGATGGATGCCCCCGATTCCATAGTATTACATGGAAGCGGTACTGCAGACACCCTGTATTGGACCAGCTCCGGAACAGGGTGGTTTGATGACAGCCTGAACTATTCCTGCACCTATTACCTGTCAGAGGAAGACAAGCAGCATTGTGAAATTTGGTTCCGGTTAAACGAAAGACTGGCTTCCAAATGTTTTGGTCCTGATGATGATGTGCAGTATCGCTTTAACGACCCGGAGATCAGCCTGGTATGGTTTGAGCATGATCCCTGTAGCTTTGATAGTCTGTATTTTGAAGTGAATTGGGGTGGGCGTGGTACAAAGAACCTGATCCATACGGGAAACGGCACCCTGAAATTCAATTCGGATTCCACTTCATTCTGGTATCGGGTTGATGAGTGGGACCTCAGCCAGGGAAAAATTGATTTTTTTGCCGAAGTACATCTTGATTGTGGGGTGACACGCAAACTTGTCCAGGTACCGGTAGTCAGTGAAGCGGATATCCGCTATCAATGGGGCCTGGCCGGAAAGGTGTGGGTATATCCCAACCCCTCATCGGGTATTGTGGAAGTACAAAGCGGTTGTCCGGTAAATGTGTATGAGATTGAAATATTTGATCTGCGCGGCCGTAGCCTGCAGGTCATCAAGGTGCAGGAACTTCCTTTTAAGGTAAATCTGGAAAAATATGCTCCGGGCAATTACCTGCTGCGGGTGAAGTTAGAGGAGGGCAGGTATGAAATTATTCCAGTAAGTAAATGGTAGTATGCAACGGATTTCATTTTCAGGGCATCCTGTATTAAATTGCCCCCTATTGTATGAAAAAAATTCTACCGCTGCTTGCACTGATTTTGCTAAGTGTTTCCCTCAAAGCCACCCACATAATGGGTTCGGAGCTTACTTACCTATACCTTGGAAACGGTCAGTACGAGATTACAGCGAAAATATACCGCGACTGTAACGGGATTCACTTTGCGAATTCCAACTTTATGGCGCGTTGCGGCAGCAATACGGTGAATCTGGGAACAGGTACCAAAGTTGCCGTTAACGATATCACCGGTGTTAACGGTTGTTCTACGGGGTCGCGTTGTATCAATTCTTCCTATCAGTATGGAGTGGAAGAACATATCTGGAAGGTGACTTTGGATCTGAGCAGCTACTCCTGCTGTCGCTGGACGATCAGCTGGGAGCAGTGTTGCCGGAATAGCGCCATTACCACCGGTCAGGCAGACCAGAACTTTTTTGTTACTGCCGAACTGAACAAATGCACGCTGAATTCTTCCCCGGTATTCAATACACGTCCCATTCGTTTCCTCTGCAAAGGAGAAGATGTGGTATACAACATGGGGCTCATGGATACGGTAGACTTTGGAGACTCTTTCTCATTTGAACTTATCCCGGGTAACCAGGGGCTCAATCATCCGGTATCCTACAACAGTAATTTTTCCTCTCAGGCTCCGCTAACGTTCCTGGGTTTTCCGAATACGAACCTCCCTGTGCCGGCCGGTTTCCATCTGAATCCGGTTAATGGCGATCTTTATTTCCGGCCCATGCAGGCCAATGAAATTGCGGTGATGGTGATCGAAGTAACCGAATGGAAGATGGTTAACGGGAGCTGGATGGATGTCGGGAAAATACGTCGCGATATGCAGGTGATCGTACTTCCCTGCAATTCCAACGGCGCTACCTCCCGGTTGAATGGCCCCTTTATCCTGGAAGTTTGTCCGGGTGATAGCCTAAGCATACCCTTTACCACAAGCAATCCCGATACGTCTGTTAAGACCTGGATCGAATATGGAAATGAAATCCCCGGTGCAGTATTTATCGATAATAACGCCGATGTGGATTCCGGGTTGGTGAAATCTGCCTCCGGAACATTCCACTGGAAACCGGATAGCAGCCTCGTTCGTCTGCAACCGTACGTATTCAGCCTGCGTACCCGAAACAACAACTGTCCGTTGAACATGGAGAGTTCCCGGGCCGTAATGGTATTTGTCAGAGATTCCAGCATTATGTCGCAATTCCTGGCCGGTCCGGACCGCCATGTGGGTCAACAGGATACAATTCAGTTGATAGGTATCGATGTGTTCTCAGGAGGCCAGGCTGCCTATTGGAAAACACTAGGCGACGGTCAGTTCTCAGATTCCCTCAATCCTTTGGCAGTCTATACCTTTGGTCCAAACGACAAAAGAAATTGCGAAGTGCAACTGCTGCGTATATCGTTAGCAACCAACACCTGTTACGGTAGCAAGCAGGATACCATGCGGATTTACCGGGATATTGGTCAGTTTGATGCCCAACTTGACAGTGCTGGCATGAACCGGGATTCGGCCTCTTTGTTTGGAATGCAGAGCGGCAGCGGAATTTTGCAATATTGGACAAGCACCGGAGATGGTTATTTCCAGGATTCTTCGGCTATGCAAACCACCTATTATTTCGGCCCTCAGGATTCCGCGAATTGCGGAGCCAGTATCGTGCTGCACCGTGATGTGGACCCGGCCTGCGGAGCACTTACAGATACCTTATTCCTGGAGCTTCCTGCAGATAGCATCGATTTCAGTTGGTCGCTTTCCGGACCTTATGGAGATACCATATTCCTGAGCGCCTATACTTCCTATGGGACAACGTTAAACTGGACTTCTTCCGGAAACGGAACTTTCCATACACAAACCGGAGGAGGGTATTATTATATCCCCGACAACCAGGAGCGGGGTAATGGTACCCTGACGCTTACCCTGGAACAACAGGGACCCTGCGGTACCCTGAGCCAAAGCCGTTCGATTAATTTCCTTCCTACGGCCGTGCGTACTGTGCCGGGAGAAAGTGAACTGCATATCTTCCCTAACCCGGCCGAAGATCGGGTTACCGTATACAGTTCGGGTTCGGATATACCGTTACGGGTATCCGTGTTAGAATTGTCTGGAGCCATATTGATGGAAAAAGCATGGCAGTCGGGCAATGAAATGGAGCTTAGCCTGGAAGGCCTGGCACCGGGCACCTACCTTATCCGCGTACAACGGAGCTCAGGAGCTTCGCGGGTATTGCGGCTCCAGGTACATTAATGAAATGAAACAAATGAATGCAATACGTAAAGGCCACCTCCGGGTGGCTTTTATTTTTAATGAGATTTGCAATTCAGGAAAGAAACCGGGCTTCAGGCTTCACTTTCCTTGAAAACAGGCTCCTAATAATCAGGTATAGGTAAATCATTATGAAAAAAACAATCCTTTTAGTTGTATGGATGCTTTTGACAATGCCCTTGTTGGCCAGTCATATTGTAGGAGCGGAAATTACTTATTCCCGTACCGGATCGGGACAGTATGATGTTTACGTCAAAGTAATCCGCGATTGTAACGGAATTCAGGATGCAGGAACAGATCTGAATATCTACAGTTTGGATACTTCCTTCAACTTCAACCTCTCGCCCGATTCCCTATTGTCCAGCCGGGACATCACCCCGAGCAACAGGTGTAATATTCCAAGTCGCTGTCAGTCCGGAAGTTCACAGTTCGGATTTGAAGAACGTATATGGAAATATACCCTTGACCTTTCGGCATACAGCATTTGTGAGTGGTACATCGGGTACCAGGTTTCCTCGGCCCGGAGCAATTCACTGACTAATATTAATCTCCCCGCCAACTA
This sequence comes from Bacteroidia bacterium, assembly GCA_964215915.1. GTDB lineage: Bacteria > Bacteroidota > Bacteroidia > UBA8524 > UBA8524 > UBA8524. The sequence continues at coordinate 76,557 of CAXPEB010000086.1, read as the reverse complement.
CTACACCTATGCTATTGTCAACCGGTGTATCAATAACTCATCACCTGTATTTGAGAGTTTACCCTTGTTGATTGCCTGCCATAATAAAGACATTGTTTATCCCATTGGAGTAGTGGATACTGTGGATGTCCAGGATTCCTTTTCATACTCTCTGGACACCGCTTTACAGGGTCGGAATTTCTATTGTTCGTATACGGGGACATATAATCCCCGAAGCCCGCTCGCTTATTTTGGCTACCCCAATTCTAACTTATCCTGGCCAGCCGGGTTTGGTGTGAAGGAAGCAACCAAAAGTCTTCTGTTTCGCCCCACCCTGTCCGGATCATACAATGTCATTGTAATCCGGGTGGTGGAATGGAGGAAAAATGGTCAGGGAGTTTGGGAAAAGATCGGAGTAATAAGACGTGACATGCACTTGGCTGTTATTCCATGCCCGAATAATAAAGACCCCAGATTACGTCCTCCCTATGCCCGGGAATTTTGTGAAGGAGATACGGGTGTACTGAACTTCGTCAGTGAAGACGATGATGCCAATGACAGCACCTTTGTTCGTATTCTGAATACCGTTCCGGGTATGCAAACCTCAACTACCAATGGACTCGAACAGTTTGCCAAAGGAACCATGACCTGGTGCCCGCCTGAGGGGAGTGCTTCCAATATACCGTATACCTTCTATGTGGAAGTAGTCGATAATTCCTGCAACTATAGCGGCAGATCCGTGCGGGCTTACTCCATCTTTGTCAGAGACTCCACCATCGCTCCGGCAGATCATGCCGGACCAGATTTTTGGTTCCGGCCAGGAGATACCCTGGTCATGCAGGGGAAAACCCTCAATTTGGGTGAAGCCTGGTACACGAGCAGTGGCGACGGCCATTTTGACGATTCCTTTTCACGCACGCCCATGTATGTTCCCGGACCCAATGATCTGGAAGCATGTTCTATTGCCGTATACCGTATTCCTGTTCCCGGGAGTCGTTGTCATCCGGCTGCTCCCGATACCTTGTACCTGCGTCAGGTGATTGATAGTATTGAAATAACGGTGCAGTTCGACAGCTTCATGACAGATACCATTTCCTTGTTCCTGAATAGCCCCTACAGCGGGCAGGTTAACTGGACTTCCAGTGGAACCGGCATTTTTTCCGGTGGAAATGGGATGAGCTATGTTCTTTCGCAAGCAGATAAGGACTTGGGACAGGTTACCTTATACGCTTCCCAGCAAGGTCCCTGCGGAGCCATTGTCGATTCTTTACGTGTTATGTACATACCCGCTTCTTTTCAGGAAGCCTGGGCAGAGGGGTTGGTCCTTTATCCAAATCCGGTTGCGAATGAATTGGTCATAAGCTGGTCGCCTGAAAGTCACCTGTCGGATGTCCGGATATTTAGTCTCCAGGGATCGGAACTGCGCCATGTTGCGGTGCGGGGATTAACCGAGGTTCGAATCAATACGGAGACCTTGGCCAGCGGTATGTATTACCTGATACTCCGAAATAGTCAGGGGAAAACGCTTTGCCGTAAACTCGTCAGGGAATAAAAAACAGTGTGCCCGGTTGGTGTGTTCCTTCCGGGCGCTGGTTCCTGAATTTTTACGGGAAGGTCAATTCCCGTTAGCCCTTTTCCTGCGCTGCATCGGGTTTTCGCTATTGCCTCGTTCACGTTGTTTATAGAGCTCGAACCGGGTGGGTTCCATGCGCGGTGGCCAGTAATTGTTGTTGCGGTTTACATCGGCTGTTTCCAGGTTGGGGTCAAGGCTGATACGGCTCACTTCCTTCTCAAACCAAAAGACCTTGCTTACTACGGAATCTCCGAAACGCCAGATCTCGGCAGGGATATAGACTTTTTGCGTGCTTCCGTCCGTGAACTCGAATTCCAGGATCACCGGCATTACCAGCCCACCGACCATTTCAAACTGCAGTTCGTAGAAGTTCAGGTTGCTGTTGAGCAGTTCTTTTTCATTGGGGTCAAGCCGGTTTAACCATTCCTGGTATTCTTTCCGATCCAGTTCGGTTACTTTAAAGCGGTCGGGGTCGGTATAGAAATCGCGGGTGGAAGGGTCGCGTTCCACTACCGTTTTGTTTATGGTATCCGTTCTGTTTAGGATATCCCCCTGGAAAATTTCCCGGTCGGCATCGCGTTCACGGGCATCGTTTTGCGCTTCTTTGTCCGGGTCTTTGGTATTGATGCGGTACCAGTTGACCTGCTTCAGGGAAATGTCGCAATAATCCGTGGTATAGAACCAGCCTCTCCAGAACCAGTCGAGGTCTACACCGGAAGCATCTTCCATGGTACGGAAAAAGTCGCTCGGCTCCGGGTGATGGAACATCCAGCGCTGAGCATACATCCGGAAGGCGTAGTCGAAATTCTCGCGCCCCAGGATAGTCTCCCTAAGCACATTCAGGGCTGTAGCCGTTTTGCCATAGGCATTGTTCCCAAACTGGATCAGACTTTCCGAATTGGTCATGATAGGCACCATTGTATTGGGGTCGGAGCGCATATAATCCACGATCTGGTAGGCGGGCCCACGTCGGCTGGGGTAATTTTCATCCCAGGCTTGTTCCGTGAGGTATTGAAGGAAGGTGTTGAGCCCTTCGTCCATCCAGGTCCATTGCCGTTCGTCGCTATTCACGATCATCGGGAAGTAATTGTGTCCCACCTCGTGGATGATCACGGTGATCATACCGTGCTTGGTCCGTTCGGAATAGGTGCCGTCTTCTTCCGGTCGTCCTCCGTTGAAACAGATCATGGGGTATTCCATCCCGATATTATTGGTATGTACCGAGATGGCTACCGGGTAGGGATAATCAAATGTATGATGGGAATAGGTCCGTAAGGTATGCGCAACCACCCGGGTGGAATACTGTCCCCATAAAGGATTCCCTTCTTTGGGATAGTAGGACATGGCCAGTACCGTGCGGTTCCCGAATTTCACTCCCTGCGCATCCCAGATGAATTTACGGGAAGAGGCAAAGGCAAAGTCGCGAACATTCCGGGCTTCGAAAATCCAGGTTTTGGTGCCTGCAGCTTTTGACTTTTCTTTTTCACGGGCCTCGTCTTCGGTGACGATCAACACCGGGCTGTCGCTTTTGGCGGCATCGGCAAAACGTTTCCTTTCCGCACTGCTCAGCACAGAGGAAGCATTCTGTAATTCACCCGTGGCGGCTACGATATGATCGGAAGGAACCGTGATTTTTACTTTGTAATTTCCGAAAGGAAGGGTGAACTCACCGCGTCCGAGGAACTGCTTGTTCTGCCAGCCGTTGACGTCGTTGTAAACACACATGCGTGGGAAGAACTGGGCTACGGTATAGAGGCAGTTACTGTCTTTTTCGAAAAATTCATAACCCATGCGGCCTCCGAATTCCGCCCGGTTCTGCACGTTGAACCACCAGTCGATATTGAGCTCCACCGAGGCACCCGCTTTCAGAGGTTCGGGCAGTTCCACGCGCATCATGGTTTTCACGATCATGTAGTTCAACCGCTTGCCCCCTGCACCGTTGAGGCTGGTGATATGGAAGCCTCCGTCGAATTCCTTCATCATACGTTCCAGGCTTCCGAAAGGCATATCGGTACTGATCCGGCCTTCCTGAATCAACCGGGTGTCACTGCCTTTTGCCCGCATGTTCTGGTCGAGCTGCAGCCAGAGGTATTCCAATTGATCCGGGGAATTGTTTCGGTAGGTGATTTTTTCTTTTCCGCTGATTTTATGTCCGAACTCGTCAAGTACCACCTCAATCTCATAATCGGCCTGTTGCTGGTAATAATCATGACCTGGGGCACCGGCACCGGTACGGTAAGGGCCTGGAGTAGGCCATTCTTCGTACAGCTGTTTGAATTTATCCGTACGCTGGGCGAAGACCGAGAAAGCGGTGCTCAGCAGCACGACAAGCAGGAGTTCTTTTTTCATGACGAACAAATGTAAGGAAACGCGGTCTTATCCGTCTGCCGCCCGGCTGATGAGGAGCGGGGAATTATCGATGGAAAGGAGGGGAATGCACTTATCTTTACTTCATGAAAAGAACCAAACCGGGTCTCAGGTCAATGTCTCGAATTCTCCTTCCGTCGGTTTTTATGCTCTTTCTCTGTTGTTGTTCCGCCAGCCGAAATAGCAGCTGGACGGAGAAGAATCAAACTAAGGCGGAAGAGCTGGGCCTGACCCAAAAAGAAGTAGTGATACTGGCTTCTTTGGTTGAGAAGGAAACCGATCTTTCGGATGAAAAGCCACGAATTGCCCGGGTATACCTCAACAGGCTGGAGAAAGGAATGTTCCTTCAGTCGGATCCCACGGTATTATTTGCTTTGGGAGACACTACAATCAAGCGAATACAAAAGGAACACCTGGATACGGATTCTCCTTATAATACATACAAATACAAAGGACTTCCTCCCGGTCCAATATGTGAACCTTCGCGGGAAACGATTCTCGCAGTAGTGAATGCCAAGGACCACGACTTCCTGTATTTTTGTTTAAAACCGGATTTCTCCGGGCATTTCAACTACGCAAAGACCTATAAAGATCATGCGGAAAATGTCAGGCAATTCCAGGAAGCGTTGGATCAAAGGAATAGGCGGTAAAGAATATCAGGCCGCATCCACGATCTAAGGCCCAAAAAATTCCGAAGTAAATTACTAAGATACCTGTAACCTTTACCTTCCCCGACTCGTACCCCTTTTAGAACGCATATGACCCAATCTGCTATGAAAGTCGCTTACCGGGGACGCTACGGTGGCCCGGAAGTGCTGAGTGTCCGGGAACTTCCCGTCCCGGAACCGAGTCCCGACCAGGTGCTGGTGCGGGTAAAAGCCGCTACCGTCAACCGTACCGATTGTGGCATTCTTTCCGCCTCTCCCTTTGTGATCCGGGCCTTTACCGGACTTTTTGCTCCTAAGATCAAAGGTACCGGAACCGATTTCGCCGGGGTGGTGGTAGCACTGGGCCGGAATGTAACCGGTCTGGATCTTGGCGAACGGATCATGGGCTTCAGTGACAACGGGTTGGGCAGCCATGCAGAATATATATGTATCGATAGCCGTACTCCTTTTGTAAAAATTCCCGAAGGAATTCCATATCCAACCGCTGTAGCGAGCATGGAAGGAGCGCATTACGCAGTCAACTTTCTCAACAAGGTGGAACTGAGCCCCGACAGCACGGTCCTCGTTAACGGTGCTTCCGGTGCGATCGGTTCGGCACTGATTCAGTTGTTGCTGGATAAAGGAATTCAGGTCAGCGCAACCTGTTTGCCGGATCACACAGAGACTTTGTCGGCTTACCCTTTCCATAAACTGTATGATCTTGGTAAAACCGGGCTTCCGGATATCCGTGAAAAATTTGATGTGATTTTTGATGCCGTCGGAAAGAGCACTTTCGGGGTTTGTAAGCCTCTGCTGAAACGTGAGGGGGTCTACATTTCTTCCGAGCTGGGCCCGGGAGGACAAAACCTGTTCTTCTCACTTTTTGCCCCGTTGTTTCCAGGAAAAAAGGTCCGCTTCCCGGTGCCTTTCGATATCCGCGCCAGCCTGGTTACCGTGAGGGATATGCTGGTACGTGGAACCTTCATGCCCCTCATCGACCGTACCTATCCGCTGGATCAGGTGAAGGATGCCTTTGTCTATGTTCGTTCGGGAAAAAAGACCGGTAATGTAATCCTCAGCATGTGCTGAGCCCCTTATTTCTTTAAGAGCAAAACCTCCAGTCCGGCCTGCGGAATGCCATTAAAGGTAAGTCCTTCATTGTCATAGATCACACACGTGACTTTCTCATCCTCGCAGGGCGAACAATCGTTACAAACCCAGGTTTTTACTTCCTCTTCGTAATTGATGTTTTCCAGGGTGTCGGTGGTGCCCGCCTGCTTGTTATGGATCAGGTAAACCACATCTTTAAAGGCAATAGGAGAGCTAAAGGTATTCGGGCGGAGATCAAAGTAGTAGTGGCTTTCGTTATCGATTATTTGCTCACTGAAGTTCATAGCCACGCTATCGATTACCTGATACGTGCTGGTGGATCGATAGAGTACAAAGTGTTGCAGCTCATTGAATTCAAAATGCCCGCTCTGATTGGGGTTAACACCGGCTTCCATCCGTATGCTCAACTCCGGACAAGGGCATCCGCGCTCGGTACAGACACAATTGGGCTTGCAGCCTATCTGCAGGATGAGGAGCATCCCCGCAATAAGTCGCATGAGTTTCATTGGTTTCGTTTATCCCCGTAAAGGTATAAAATTCAGGGAGTCTTCTTCGGTAAATCGTAGGCAGGCATTTTCCATTTCCCGTTGAGTTTTTTCCAGATCCGCTTTACTCCCGAAGATTCCCGATAGCTGTTTTTGGGGACTGTCATAATTTCGGGATCGATGCGCTCCAGGTTATCCATCCTTTCCTTTTCATCGGTGAGTGTATGGAAATAGTCACCCAGCACTTCACGGTATTCCTTAAAATACCAGTAATGAAAGATCTCATTCTCCGCAGAACGGATATTTCCTCCGGAAGCCATCCCGAATACCAGAGAAAAAGCCAGTTGTTCCATAATATGCAACGGAGCACTGGCATAGAGCCGGTCGCTTAGGTCCAGTACCTCTTCGAGCAGGTGCTTTCTGTCTGATTTGAATCCCAGCACTCCGGCATTCCACATGTCAGTGTCTGGCCCGACCAGAGCGTTGAGAGCAGGGGAGGAGCCGAGGGCCTGTATCAGTTTACGGAAAATCCGGTGATTGCGCTGATTTCGAATATTGCCTTCGTTGCAGTGCATGACCAGGTTTCCATCTGCAATCAGGGCAAACAGGTTTTGTGGAGATTCCCGGAAGCGGGTATCGCTATCGATATACAACACATTGGCCGCCGGTTCTTCCTGGCAAAACTCCCGGAGGATGCAGATTTTCAGACGGTGTACGAATGCATGCTCTCCTTTGTATTCGGTGATTTTTTTCTCCTCCAGCAATGAATATTCGATCTGTCCGGTATCCGGGAGCATCGACTTCAGGAATTCCGGCTGGTCGGTATAAATCCTGATCCTGCCGTCATATCCGCTTTTAAGCAGGGTGAGCAGTGAATAGGCGCATTCCCGTAAAATGCCTTGTTGTCCGTATGCTTGTGTGAGGATATAGTCGGTCATGGTCCCTGTCAGTCAGACAATCCCAGTTGATGATCCTGTTTCTTTTTGTTCAGGGAAAAGGTTTCTTCCAGGCTGCCGCAATCCACCCGGAAAATATTCACCTGGTCGCTGAAAAGTTCCGTGAGGCTGTTGCAATGGATGCTTAGTGTATGGGGAGCCAGTTTCAGCGCCGGGATTTCCATATACACCCAAACCAGGTCATTGTCCAGTTCATAGCCTACCCAGTTAAGTGTGCGAGCGACTCCATTGACTTGTATGCTGAAATGTTCCTGCAGGTAAGTATGGATATGCTTTCCCAGGGCTGTTTTGTCCTGCCTTTCATCGATCCGCAGGTCCGCATTTTTTTCCCGAAGCGCCTTTTCCAGATCGTCGGTGAAAATCTTGACGGTGCACTGGAGGCTGTGGTCGCGATACTCCAGGGTGTAGTGACTGACATAGAACTTATGCAGCACAAAACTGCTCAGCGCTAAGGCCAGCAAGACCAGGGCAGGCAGGAATCTATTCCACTTTTTCGGCATTGCGCAGGATATAATTCATTTCATAAATATCGGTGCTGTTCAGTTCGAATATTCCCTTCACGGTGAGGCGGGTATCCGTTTTGAAACGCTCGCCCTTGTTTTTGAATTTCAGGGACATCACCGATTCCGGTCCCGCACCCCCGCAAAAAAAACATGCAGAATAGGGGAATGCGGAAAGCACGTAAAAGTTCTCGTTGTAATCAACGGGGATCACGTAACCGCTGATCTGGATCTCTTTGCCCTCCAGGTTTTTTACGGATTGACCGAATTCCGGTTCCAATACGTACATGCCTTCCTGTTCGTTCCACTTCTTGCTGAATTTCACATCTTCCAGGGTCTTCCAGCTGATCTTTTGGGGAACCAGGAAACAGAGCGCAGTACACAGTAGCATCCATCGCATGGTTCAAAGTTATGTTTTAAGAAGTTCCGCAATGTTAATGCGCCGTACTTTTGAAGCCAGGAGCAGGATACACAACACCGCTAAAGCCAGGGGGAGTGCCAGAAGGAGCAGGTCCTCCGTTCCCCACACCAGTATATCAAGCCGGTAGGAAGTTCCGTATCCGAGTTCTTCGGAGAATCCATATAGCAATGCCCGGCCAAGGATTTCTCCGGCTATCCAGGAGAAGGCGGTAACCAGCCCGAGTTCCAGCATTAGCAACCTCATAATCCCCCAACCACCGTATCCGTAGTACCTCAGGAGAGCAAATTCACCCCGTCGCTGTTCCAGGCCCATCCATACCTGTATCAGAATACCCAGCGCCGCCAGAAGAAGCAAAGCGTATCCCACCCAATTCAGTGCCCGGGTTCCGGAATTCAGCATGAAGCTCAGGCGGTTGATTTCAATAGCCGGGGAGGCCGCCTGTATCCCCGGACGAGCATTAAGCATTCTGGGTAATTGAAGGGCAGCCATTTTGTTTCGGTATCGGATCAGGAGGGCAGTGATTTCTTTGTTTTTATGATCTTCCGAATGAGAAGAGGCTTCTGCATCCGCATTTTCTCCATGCCCTTCCGTATGAACGTTCCATACGGTCTCTATTGAGCAAAGGATCAACTGATCGAGTACAGAGCCGGAAGGAGCATAGATACCGGTAACCACATATTCTCCATGGCCGGTTTCCGCTTCGGGGTCCCCATGGCTTCCGTGAAAATGGTCTCCTACCTTCAGTCCGAGGATACGGGCCGCATCCGAACCCAGGCAAGCCTCTCCGGGCTTTTCCCAGGGCTTACCGGCAGCAAGTTGCAGTCCGTATACTTCCGGGTAGGCATAGCTGGTTCCTACGATGCGGAATTCCGAAGCATAATCGCCGTATGCCAACGGAATAACTTCTTTGACCATGGGGATGCGGGCAATTTTCTGCGCTTCGTCGTATGGAATATTTCCGGTGGGGGCATCGATATGAAAAACCGAAGAAAGGATAAGTTGCAGCGGGCTACCGGTGGCCCCAACCACCAGGTCAATATTGGCAAGGTTGCGACGGAAGCGCGCTTCGCTTTGTTTCCGTACTTCCTTTACCGCCCAGAGCAGGGCCACCGAAAGCAGGATAAGCAATGCGGTAAGGCATTGAGTAAGCCACCGGTAACGGATGTTACGCCAGGCAAGTAGGAGGAGCTTCACAACAGAATCCTCCTTTCGAATTTTTCCCGCAGTCGCTGGTCGTGGGTAACTACTACCAGGATGGCTCCTGTTTCTTCCGCCTGGGACCGGAGCAGCCCGATCATGGATTCGGCATTGTTATCGTCAAGACTCGAACTAGGCTCATCCGCCAGCACCAGCGCCGGTTTTTTCAGGAAAGCACGGAGCAGGGACAGGCGCTGCCGTTCGCCGACACTCAGCCGGCCTGGTTTTTTGGAAAGCAGGGGAGCCAGGTTCAGGCGTTCAGCCAGGGTATTCAGATGTGCTTTGTCGAGAGGTATTCCATTCAGGCTGATCCGGAGATTTTCTTCTGCCGATAGCGATGGAATAAACCGGTGTTCCTGGAAGACCATGGCAATATGCCTGGCCCGGAAGCGATCCATAGCAGCGGAACTGAGGTTATGAAACGGGGTATCCATAAAGCGGATATCCCCTTCCTGCGGACGGAGGATTCCGGCAAGAAGCTGAAGCCAGGTGCTTTTCCCGGAGCCGGAAGGGCCCAGGATCAGCAGAGAATCCTTTTGTTTCAGTTGAAGTGCAGGAAACTGCAGCATGGTGCCGTCCCGGTAAGTGAACTTGAGCGCATCGGAGTGAAACATAATAACGCAACTATGTTGCAGGAGTTGATTCCTGAAGTTAACTTTGCAGTGTCAAAGATGCACGATCACGCACACAATCCGAAATCGGACGTACTGGGGATTATCAGTTCCAGTTTGTGTCTGATCCATTGCCTGGCTGGCCCTGTTCTGGTGCTTGCCGGAGTGGGTTTTATGGAGCCGGATAACTGGCACTTGTGGGACCTGTTGTTTCTGGCTGTTAGTGTCTGGGCGGTTTACAACGCCACCAAGGGGCATTCGCAGCGCTGGATCAAAACGGGGCTATGGGTATCGCTGGGAGTACTCTCAGTTTCTATATTTTTTAGTCATGAAATCCTGATATTCAATGTGATAAGCTGGATTGCGGCGATTTCACTAGTGCTCTTTCACTATTTCAACCTGCGCCATATCCGGAATTGCAGGGTAAAAAGCTGAAAAAATTTTATTTGCAATCCAACCCGCGCGTGGGCTGTTCCGTTACCTTTATAACACCAGCGCATGACCAACCTCTCCGACATAGAACTGATCAAAGGCTGTCAGGAGCAACAACGCTTCTATCAGAAAAAGTTCTACGAACGTTTTGCCAAAAAGATGTTGGCCGTGTGTTTGTGTTATACCCGGGATACCTATGAAGCCGAGAACATCGTTCAGGAAGGTTTCATTAAGATCTTTGAAAACATAAAGCGATACCAGCCGACAGGAAGTCTGGAAGGCTGGGTGAGGCGGATCATGGTGAATACGGCCACGGATTATTACCGCAAGAAAAAGCGGATCAAATTTTCCGAGGTAAAGCTGGAAGATGCAGAGTACATGATCGGCGCCATGGATATCGACCGTTTTGCCACCCGCGACATTATCGCATGCATACAGGAGTTGCCGGAGGGAAGCAGGATGGTTTTTACGCTTTATGCTATCGAAGGGTACACCCACAAAGAAATAGGAGAAGCTCTGGATATATCGGTTGGTACATCCAAATCGCAACTGAACAGAGCCAGGATGCTGCTCCAGGAAAAGTTAAAGAGAAATGAGCAAAGAGAATCTCAACGATTTTTATGAGATGAACCGCTTCAACCGCAAGTTGAGGGAACGGGTCGATGCCTACGAACCGGAGTTGTCCGATAGTTTGTGGGACCGGATCGAGCACGACCTTAACCACCGGGAAGGGAAGAGCAAGCGGGTTCTCTGGCTGGTATACGTGCTGAGCGGGATGTTGCTGTTGAGTTCTGCCGGGATTTTCTACCTCTTGAAGGAGAATAAAAAACTGGCCGATGCCAGCCAGGTAAACCCCACAGCGCCTGATACGGAAAAACCGGCGATGACCCTCACCATACCGGAAGTGGAAATACGCCGCGATGCCGGTTCGGCACCTGAAAGTACGACACCTGCCAGTCAAGGCAATCCGGTTTCCCCGGAAAGCACCAATGCGGATTACCCTGCTTTGGGCGGAGCGCCAGGAAACATTCCCCCGGCCACACCTTCCCATGAGACATACGAGAATCTGATTCCTAACCCTTCCTCACCGCAGGAGAACCCTTCCGGCATAAGCCCGGAATACACCAATCCGCAACCCCGGCTTTTGGAAGGTTCGGAATTATTGATACCACAGGAAATCATCCTTACGGAAGGAGAAGAAGCTGAGTTACCTTCCGGTATCCGGGCAAAAAAGATACAACCCATTGCTACAGCTGGCGTGCAACCGGCTTCCTGGCCGCTGAAAGAAGTGTATCGCGGAAGGATGGGAGTTAACCCCAGGGTGATGCCTTATGCAGGAGTCAGCGTGGAGGCAGGTAGCAGTCGCCAGTTGCTGAGCAATAGCGACAGCCTGCATCGTTTCGGGTTTGAGCATCCAGCCTGGTACAGCAGCAAAGGCTTGAACTTCGGAGTAAAATTCCGGAATGGTTTCTTTGTGGAAACAGGTTTTCATTCAAGTGTAACCGCCGTAAACAATTGGTGGGACACGGTGTTTTTCAAGCGCTACGATACGGTTCCGGTTCTTCAGGCTACCCGCAATATTGTACCGGGTAACCACCATAACCAAAGCAAACAATACTGGCTGGATATCCCCGTGCAGTTGGGTTACCAGAAATACCTGAGTTCCAGGTTTTCACTTACCGGAAGAACCGGTCTTACCTACTCCATGATCAATACTTACAACGGGGTGGAACCGGATATTTTCCTGCGTCGTTTTGCTAGTGCAGGCACTTGGAACCCGAAGCCTTTCCGGAATTTCTGGACCTGGAATTTGGGCGCCGGCATAGGGTATAACCTTACCCGCAGACTGATGCTCAATCTGGAAGCGAATTATCGCAGAGGATTGACTACCATGAATAACGTAAATGAAATTAATTACCCTAACCGTAAACTGGAAGCGATTAGTGGCCGGTTGGGAATAACGTATTCCTTGTACTGACAAGGGAGTTTTGGTTTGGTAGCAGCCGGCTTGGAGGAGCCGGCTTTTTTTATGGGTAAAGTGCTGGTTTTTCGATAAAACGCTTGAATTAATACATGAAATTACCGTAATTCGATTAGAATAAGCGCGTCATGAAATTCCGCCTTTCCTTCCTGCTCCTCTTAATCTCTGTTGTGGCTTTTGGCCAATACAGTGGGAAATATGCGGAAGGCATGCTTGAAGTGCAGTTCGCTTCTAATTCCAACCATACGAACAGTACTCCCAATGCACAATATATCGAGGACCCCAACACCCCGATGAATCGTTTGTTCGAGAAGTATGGGGTTACAGAATTCAAACAGATTAGCAAACGTTTTCCGGAGCTTTATGCGTTTTACTGGATCCGTTTTACTGAAACGGAAAAGGTCGATGAGTTTATTGAAGAGCTTCACCAATTGGGAAAGTTTGCTTCCATCAACAAAGTACCGGTTCCACGTATTAATGCAGAGGCAAAACCTCCTGAACTGGAATTGGGAAAAACCTGGTATATCGATCAGGTTTTTATGAATGAGTCCTGGAAATGGCGTAACCAGGGTGTTTATAATGTGAAAATTGCGGTTGTTGACGTAGGTATCCGAACCAGCCATGAGGACTTGGTTAATCGAATCTGGAGAAACCCGCTGGAAATCCCCGGTAATGGGATTGATGACGACAACAACGGATATATTGATGATATACATGGTTATGATGTAGCCGATGACGATCCGGATCCCAATCCACCTCTGGATCTTATGAGCAAGGGAGTTTTCGGGCACGGCACTATGGTGGCTGGTTTGTGTTCCGCAGATCCGGACAATGAAAAAGGGATTGCGGGTATAGGGATCAATTCCTGGATCATCCCGGTAAAAGGAACCAAAGACATTGAAGGAGACGGGAATGTTCTGTGGGGCTGGCAAGGGATAGAATATGCCATTGCTGCCGGTGCGGATATTGTAAATTGTTCCTGGTCTCAAGAGGTATTTACGGACTACAATCAAAGGGTCCTGGATTTAGCTAAAGCCCATAACGTTATCATTGTGGCTTCTGCGGGCAACGATTATCAAAATTATCTTGTGTACCCGGCCGCGGCTGATTATGTGATTGCGGTAGGAGCTACTTCCAATAACGATAAGATTTGGGATAAGTCGAACTACGGAAGTTTTATTGATGTAATGGCTCCTGGCACGAATATATACACCACCGGAGCCGGAAGTGACGGAGACTATGTGTACGGAAACGGAACCTCATTTTCTGCGCCTCTGGTAAGTGGCTATCTCGCATTTATGCTTAGTATTAAGCCAAGTAAAGAACTGGCTTTGTTCTACCTGAAACAGGGATGTGACAATATTGACATCGACAACCCGGGTTACGAAGGTAAGCTGGGAGCAGGGCGTATCCGTATAGACAGAACTATCGAATGGATGCTGTATAACAACGGCCCCAAGCTTCCTAATGCCGTTAAAGAAACGCGCCTCGCCGAACTGAAGGTATACCCCAATCCCAGTAACGGAAGCCTCTTCCTCGAAGAAGGCGAATTCCTGGAACTTCAGGTACTTGACCTGTCAGGCAAAGAGGTTGTGCGCATGAAGCCAATGAGTCGGGAAGCCGATTTCCGTGTTTACGGTTTGAAAGGGCTCTACATCCTTCGCATCCGCACAACAGACGGCGAAGGGATCGCCCGCGTCCATTTCCAATAAGCCAACACCCCCAACTGTCGGGGCTTAAGCGCAAATTATGCTAACTTGCGCCCCATGAGTCAGAAGCCTTCCATTCCGCAAGGTACGCGTGATTTTACCCCCCGTGAGATGGCCGGGAGACGGTACATCTTTTCCACCGTCGAGAACGTATTCCGGCGTTACGGATTTCAGCAGATTGAGACCCCTTCCCTGGAAAATCTCAGCACCCTCACCGGTAAATATGGTGACGAGGGCGATACCCTGTTGTTTAAGGTATTGAACTCCGGCGACTACCTTTCCAAGGCACCGGAGGAATTGCTCCGGGAGAAGAATTCCGGAGCCCTGCTACCCCATATTTCCGGAAGAGGATTGCGCTATGACCTCACCGTACCCTTCGCGCGTTTTGTGGTGATGCACCAGCACGAGATCAGTTTTCCGTTCAAACGCTACCAGATACAGCCGGTATGGCGTGCCGATCGTCCGCAGAAAGGGCGCTACCGCGAATTCTACCAATGCGATGTCGATATTGTTGGATCGGATTCCCTGCTCTATGAAGCCGAACTCATTTGTATTTATGATGAAGTGTTTGCGGAATTCAGGTTGCCGGTGAGCATCCGCCTCAATAACCGCAAAATCCTGGAAGGCGTTGCCCGGCAATGCGGGTTCGCCGAAGAATTCCGGGCCTTTACGGTGATCATCGATAAGCTGGATAAAATAGGCCGGGAGAAGGTTCTGGAAGAGCTGAATGCGCTTGGTGGCGATGGTAATGCAGCCCTGGAATTATTGAGCAGCGGTACTTTTGATCAGCACTATATCCATACGCTCAAAGCCAAACTACAGGACGAAACGGCCAGGAAAGGCATCGCCGAACTGGAAGAAATCCTTAGTTATCTGAAGTCATACCCAACCATAAACGAGGTGGTGTTTGACGGCACCCTGGCCCGCGGACTGAACTACTACACGGGTACCATCTATGAAGTACAAGCCCAAGGTGTGAAGATGGGCAGTATCGGTGGTGGTGGGCGCTACGACGACCTTACCGGGATATTCGGCCTGAATGGCGTGTCGGGGGTGGGAATCTCCTTCGGTGCCGACCGGATTTATGATGTTCTGGAAGAGTTGAACCTTTTCCCGGTATCTGCTTCCACTTACAGCCAGGTGCTGTTTTGTTGTATGGATAAAGAAGCACTGCCCTATGCTTTTGCCCTGGCCGCCGATTGCCGAAAAGCGGGGATTGCCTGTGAGGTATATCCACAGGATGCCAAGCTAAAAAAACAGCTCGGCTACGCCGATGCCAATTCAATTCCGTATGCAGTGATTCTGGGTGCACGGGAAATGGAAAGCGGACAACTGAGTTGCAAGAACCTGCATAGCGGGGAACAGGTGACCCTGGATCGTGACGGATTGATCAATTTGCTGAAAGGATGATGGAACAGTTAATAGACAGTGAGCATCTGCTCAAACCGGAGACATTGTACCGAAGGATTCTCGCGGGAGATCGTTTTTCCCTGAGTGACGCTTCCAAAGCCCGGATCGTCAAAGTGCACAACTACCTGCAAGCCAAAATCGCAAATAGCGATACGGCGCACTACGGGATCAATACCGGGTTCGGTTCCTTGTGTGATACTGTGGTGTCCAAAGACAAACTAGCTGAATTGCAGTACAATCTCCTGAAATCCCATGCCTGTGGGGCAGGGGAGGAGGTTCCCGCTTTGATTGTCAAACTGATGTTGCTTCTGAAAGCACAAAGCCTTTCATACGGGTACAGCGGGGTGCAACTGGCTACGGTGGAAAGGCTCTTGCATTTTTATAATGAAGATTGCCTGCCCGTAGTGTATGAACTTGGTTCTCTCGGTGCATCCGGCGACCTGGCCCCTCTGGCACACCTGAGCCTTCCCCTGATCGGGTTAGGTGAGGTATACCTCAAAGGAGAAAGGATGAATGGTGCCGAAGCCCTGAATAAACTCGGGCTACAACCTCTTGAGCTGGGTGCCAAAGAAGGCCTGGCGCTTATCAACGGCACACAGTTTATTTCGGCCTATGCCACGGCAATCGTTGCCCGGGCAAGCGAACTGGTACACAGTGGAGACCTGATCGCAGCGCTTTCCTGCGATGCCTTTGATGCCCGCACCGATGCTTTCGACCTTAAGATCGGGAAGGTGCGCCCGCATGCCGGCCATCTGGAAACATCGTTGGTTATGCAGAAATACCGGAAAGACTCTGCCATTGCTTCTTCAGAGAAGCAGCACGTGCAGGATCCGTATAGTTTCCGTTGTATCCCCCAGGTGCACGGTGCCAGCAAGGACGCCCTGAAACATGTGCGGGAGGTCGTACAGACGGAGATCAACAGCGTAACCGATAACCCGAATGTGTTCGCGGAAGAGGATGAAATTATCAGCGGAGGAAACTTTCACGGGCAACCCCTGGCCTTACCCCTTGATTACCTGGCTATGGCCTTGGCGGAGCTGGGAAGTATCTCTGAACGTCGTCTCTATTTATTGGTATCAGGCCAACGGAAATTGCCTGTCTTTTTATCCGAAAATCCGGGATTGCATTCCGGTTTTATGATCGTTCAATACCTGGCCGCCGGCATCGTCAGTCAGAATAAGCAGTATTGTACACCGGCTTCCGTGGATTCCATCGTGAGCAGCAACGGACAGGAAGATCATGTGAGTATGGGAGCAAATGCTGCCACCAAGGCCTGGAAGGTTTTGAAAAACCTGGAGCGCTTGCAGGCACTGGAGCTGATGACGGCCGCACAGGCGCTGGAATTCCGCAGACCGTCCCATACCTCCGAACTGCTGGAAGGGCTTCTGGAAGATTTTCGCAGAGAGGTGCCTTTTGTAAAGGAAGATCCGGAAATGCACCTGCTCATTCGTCGGGCGGAAAGCTTTGTCGAAGCTATGCGTGTTTGACCGGCCTTTTTTAACTTGCAGCTATGGATAGCTTTCGCAGGATTGGTATGGGAATATTTCTGATGTTCCTGGTGGTTTCCGGATTAAAGGCTCAGGATTTCAGACTCGGCTGGCAGCTGGGTGGCAGTCTGACCCAGGTGGATGGCGATAACCTAAGCGGATACAATAAATTCGGCCCTCATGTCGGACTGTTTGTAGAACGTAGTATCGGCAAGCTAAGCCTTCGTCCGGAGTTCCTTTTTACGGTTAAAGGGGCCAAAAACTACGTCAATCCCGATAATATCCAGAATCCACTCAAGTCGGCCTTTTATTATGCGGAAGTCCCCCTGTTTCTCAATTACAGGCAAAAGAAATGGCAGGCCGAACTGGGCGGCTCTTTCGGCGTGCTGATATGGGCTTATAACCGGGATAATACAGGTCGTTATACCACCACTGCTTCCTACAACCGGCTGGAATGGGCCGGCCATCTGGGGGCAAGTTATTTCGTGCGTACCGACCTTGGCGTCTATGTACGGTATTCCTATTCGCTGGATTGTGTGGACGGAGGCAATTGCGGAAAGCTGTTCACTTCACCCAAACTACGCCCGGGCTACTTTCACAATGTGGTGAGTTTCGGTTTGCGGGGCTATTTCAATACCTGAGTATTCCGCGCTTTTCCTTAATTTTGCAACATTATTGCATTAAGGAAAGTCTATGATTGTCCCCTTACGGGTAGTGTTATTCTTCTTTTTATTGATTCCTGCAGGATTGATGGCTCAGGCCACATACACGCTTGAGGGAAGGGTTACCGATGAACAGGGAGAGCCGCTTACCGGGGCAACCGTTTATCTGCATGAAACCTTTCAGGGCACCCTGAGTAATGATTCCGGGTATTTTTTTCTGACCTCCGTTCGATTGGGGACGTATCATCTTCACATCACCTATGTAGGGTATCATGCAATATCGATGGATGTTCGCGTTGACGACAGCACCCGTTTCCTGGAGATCAGGATGGAAGCCTCTAACCTGGAACTGCATGAAGCGGTGATAGAAGGCGATGCCCTGAAAATGGATAAGTCGGAGTATTCGGTGCAGGTGCTGGTTCTCGGTAAGGATCAGCTTATGAAAAACCAGGGACCTACCCTGAGCAATGCCCTGGAGCAGATACCGGGTATCAATACCATCAATATGGGAGTGGCGGTGAGCAAGCCGGTCATTCGTGGGCTAAGCGGCAACCGCATTGTCGTTGCCGAAAACGGTATCCGGCAGGAAGGGCAGCAGTGGGGAGGTGACCACGGACTTGAGATCGATCCTTTCAATGCGGAAAAGGTAGAGATCATCAAAGGCCCTGCTTCATTGCTGTTTGGCACGGATGGAATGGGGGGCGTCATCCATCTCAAGCAGCCCCTGATCCCGGTTAACCGTACCCACGAGGTGGGTGCAATGGCCGTTTACCGCTCGGTTAATTCCACCTGGGGAAACAGCTTGTCGGCAAAGGGGAATCAGAATGGATGGATATACCGGGCGCGTTTCACTTACCTCAACTATGGCGATTACCGTATCCCGGCAGATTCCTTCAATTACAACCGTTACGTATTGCCTGTTTATGACCAGCGTTTGAAAAATACGGCTGGTCGTGAGCAGCATGGATCCCTGCAACTGGGCCTTCACCGCAATTGGGGGTATTCCCGTCTGAGTGTGAGTAGTTTTAATCAGCAAATAGGCGTGTTCAGCGGGGCCATAGGAATTCCGCGGGAGTACAGTCTTCAGCCGGATGGTAATACCCGTAATATTGATCTGCCCAACCAATCCATACAGCACTGGAAAGTGGTATCCAATTCCAATGTTCGTTTCGGGAAAAACTGGCTGGAGTCAGATATCGGGTATCAATACAACAAGCGGAAAGAAAGCAGTTTTCCGCATGCGCACGGCCAGGGACCGGTTTCCGGGACGCTTGCACATGGATTGAACCTGCAAACCCTCAGTGGCAATTTTCGCTTCTTTATTCCCGATGGAAAGAATCAGCATGCATTCGGGTTAAGCGGGCAACTGCAGCATCACCGGTTTGAGGGTTTCGAATTTCTTCTCCCGCAGTTTGAGACGGTTCAGGCTGGGGCGTACTATTTTATCAAACGGAGGCAGAACACCCGACTTGTACTCAATGGAGGCCTGAGGGCAGACCTTGCCGCTTACCACATTCACCGTCATGTACAGCCGGTGTACCAGAATGGGGTAATAATCGGAGAAACCGAGCGGGTCGCAGAAAACAACCGGCAATTCGCTAACTGGTCAGCCATGCTGGGCCTAAGCTATGACCTGCGTTCGGATCTCAATTTTAAACTGAACCTGGGAAAAAGCTTCCGTTTCCCCACTCCGCAGGAATTATCCGTGAATGGCATTCACCATGGCTCCTTCCGTCATGAACTGGGTGACCCCGCTCTTGACCCTGAGTCGTCATACCAATTGGATATGAGTCTTAGCCTGGAGAAAAAGAACCTGTATGTGGCACTCAGTCCGTTTCTGAATCTTTTTGAGAACTACATCTTTTTACGACCTACTGCGGAATTCTCTCCTTTGCCCGAAGGCGGGCAGTTGTTCCGGTATGAACAAGCGCAGGCTTTGCTGGGCGGGGGGGAGTTAAGTATGGAATACCATCCGGTACGTTCGCTGCATCTGGAGAGCGGGCTGGAGTATGTGTATGGATGGAACCGTTCTACCGATTTGCCTTTGCCATTCATGCCGCCTTTCCAGCTGAAATCTGGAGTGGAATGGGAATGGGATAAACTGGGTCGTCTGGAAGAGGCTTACCTCAAACTGAACTGGGTGGCTGCAGCTTCGCAGAACCGCACCGATCGCAACGAAAGGAGCACGCCTGGGTATCATTTATTTCATTTCGGGGCGGGCTGGACCCTGCCATTGGGCCGGCACCGCATCCAGTGCAACCTGAATATGCGAAACCTCTTCAATACGCCCTATTTCAACCACCTTTCCCGCTGGCGTTATCTGAACCTCCCGGAACCGGGCAGGAATATTTCCCTGAGTCTCGCTTACAGGTACTGAAACAAAAAAAAGCCGGAGGTGAATCCGGCTTTCTGAAACAAGCTTTTGAGGGATCAGAGTCCCATTTTCTTGGCAATGTCCGAAGGGATAGCGGACTTATGCAGCATAATATTGGTGGTTTTGTATAGCACATAGGCTTCGGAAGCATAGAGGTAACCGTCGCAGTCGTTGCTTTTGGTACCCCAGGAATTCTTCACCTTATAATACAGGGTGCCGTTTTGGTCTTTGACGGTCCCGGTGATGTGCATTCCGTGATCGTCCTGGGTTTCATAGTTATCGAATGCTTCCTGACGGTTTTTCTGGTTGATAGCCATTTGCGGGATCGGGTAATTGGTGAGGCTATCGATGGTTTCTTTATCGCGGATTCCGTCCCAGTCGCCTTCCGGTACGATGGCCACTCCGTTTTTCCAGTTGAATCCTTTTTCGCTTACGTCAGCTGCCCAGGCAAAGGTATACCCCTTGTCGATGGCTGATTTCATAATTGTTTGCAGTTCATTGAGGGGTACGTTGTAACAGCTTTGTGCGGCCCAGTTATCCGGCACTTCCAATACAAACTGGGAATAGAAAGGATGATGGGTATAGGAAGTCACGATCACATAATCGTCGGGGTTCAGTTTCAACGATTCCATGTAGGATTTGGCTGTATGGGTTTTTCCATCCGCCTCGAATTTTTCCGGCAATGCTCCCAGGTAGGCGTCGATAGCTGCGGAAAATGCGCTGTGCCATACTCCGCTCAGTTTCCCGTTGGGGTTTCCGATTACGGCTTTTACCATGCTTTTGAGCACGGCATCCATTTCATTATGGATATGGTTGTCCTTGTCGACCAGTTTACCAGGGTAGGCCGACTGTGGTACCATTCCATAGTTTTTCATGACATAGAGGGCATCATGGAAGGCGCCACCCGGTGCGAAGGCTACTTCACCGTGCATGCGCACGTATTTTTCGGCTTTGTCGCGGTAGGTGTGGTTCACGACAAACATCTCCGACAGGTTCACCTCTTTTTTGCTGAGGCGCAGAATTTCAGACTCGAAAAAGCTGAGCGAAGAGAAGCTCCAGCAGGTGGAGGACCGGTATTGGTTATCTACGGCGGTCTTGTCCATGTCTTTGATCACGGTAAAGTCAATATGACCGCCTTCTTTGTTTTTGAATGTTTGCGCAAAACCCGGCTGCGTGGCGGTAAAAGCCAGCAGCATTGCGCCGTAGAGTATGGTTTTTTTCATGATGTTTAAACTCAGGGCGGCAATATAAAACCTCCGGAGGAGGCCTGCAAACGGCTTCGGTGATGATTTAAAATATTCGGATGAAGGATTTTTGTAGATGATAATCAAGGGTTTACGGTATTTTTTAAAATCCCATGCAGCGATTCTCCAACCTTAAGCGTTGCCCGCGACGTTTTACGTATAGAAATTAATCCCCGAAAGACTTTCCTGAAAAGGTTGTAAAACCTTGGAACAGAAATTAATGCGGTGCACTGCAAGGGGGAATGTTGTATCCGGGCCCGGTCAATACCGGTTCCATAAACACCCATGCTATGCACAAAAACATTTACGTACTAGTTTGTGTTCTATTCTCGCTGCAACTGGCCGCCCAGAACTCCGCCGAACTCAAAGGTAAGGTCACCGATTCCCTCACTGGCGAAGCGCTGATAGGGGCTAACGTCATCCTGCTGAGCAACAATACCATGATCACCGGTACCACTACCGACCTCGAAGGGGAATACTACCTGAGTGGTATAGCGGCAGGCACCTATGTGATCCGGATCAGTTACACGGGTTTCGGTACCCAGCAACACGTGATCCGGTTGAAAGCCGGTGAGATGAACTATGCCAGTTACAAACTGGGGATATCCGCGATTCTTGCGGGGGATGATATCATCATCGACGGGAGAAAGAACGACACCATCCTGGAAATGAAGCCGCTGGACAATATCCATATCATCGATAAAACCCAGCTCGGACTTACTCCCAGCCGGAACATTAATGATATCATTTCGTATCAGCCTTCAGCCACACCCACACGAAACGGGCTCAGCGTAAAAGGAGCCAGGCCTTCGGCTACCGCCTACTACCTGGGCACCATGCCTATGATCTCGCGGTTGAATATTTCTCCGCGTTCCATGGCCCAACTCGGACTGGTAATCGGAGGGGTGGCCCCGGAATACGGCGATTTTACCGGTGGAGCCGTGGTGCAGTACCTTACCCCGGTGGAAACCAAGCCTTATGCTACGGCAGAGGTGATCAGTTCCAGCTTGTTCGATAAATATCACTACACCCGTTTTGACCTCAATTTCGGTGGTCCGCTCATCATGAAAGAAAACAAACAGGCGGGCTATAAGCGGATGGTGCTTGGGTATCACAGCAATTTCAACCTATTCTGGCAGGCGGACCCAAGTCCTTCGGCCATAGGTATTTGGAAGGTAAAGGATGATAAACTCAAGGAACTGGAAGAAAACCCCATTCGCCCTTCGGTTACCGGAAACGGTTTTGTGCCTGCCGCAGAATTCCTGACCCTGAGCGACCTGGAACGCCGTAAGGCCAGACAGAATGCTTCTTCCAGTGACCTTATGTGGGTGGGTAAACTGGAATACCGGCCGCGTACCAACCTGACTTTTGAGGGGGCAGCTATCGTAGACCGTCAGCATAACACACTGGCACCCTGGGGCAATGAA
Source organism: Bacteroidia bacterium (assembly GCA_964215915.1). Taxonomy (GTDB): domain Bacteria; phylum Bacteroidota; class Bacteroidia; order UBA8524; family UBA8524; genus UBA8524. Next base: position 53,985 of record CAXPEB010000086.1, on the reverse strand, counting down.
CTTCTTAATGCCAATGCAAATCCGGTGCAGACGAACTGGGCTGTAGCCAGTTACCTGAATATGGAACACAACCTGCTGGCAACTCTCGATACGGCATCCATCAACCGAAGAAAACTGAAAAGGCTCAAATACACCATCAGCCTCCAGTATCAGGGCGTATGGAGCAGGGTGGAGGACCCCGAACTTCGCGATGACTATTTCCGATACGGATATGTCGGTCGTTTTGATGCCTACCGGGCACCGAGCTATCAATACAATGGAAATGAAGGACAGTCGGGAAAGGCCATACCCATAATCCAGAACGGGGACACGGTTTGGGTGAAAAACTACTACGAACTGGAAGGGTTCCAGGATACTCTGATCCGTTTTGACCGTGGAAATACATCCAACCCGCTGCTGGCCAACTATACCGAAGCCTATTTCCGGCAGACAGACCAGGTGCGCAATTTCAATCAGATCAGCGGAAGCGGTGGCGGATTGTTGAACGGCATGAGTCCGATCGGGATCTATTCGAACATGTGGAACAATATCGGTGCGCTGACGGTTGGATCATCCATCAATTCAGGTGTCAGCCGTTCCCAGACTGAACAGTTCAGTATGAATGTGAACGGGGAGGTGAACAAGGGCATCCACAGTGTCAAACTCGGTTTCTATTTTGAGCAGCGTATCTCCCGTGCATACAGTGTTAACGCCGTTAACCTATGGGACATGATGTACCAAAGTGCTAACCAGGGATTGGTACTGGATTACGCCAACCCGCAGATTCATTATGACCAGAACGGTACCTTTTCCGACACCGTTTCTTACCGCCAGGTTTTTACCAATGAGCAAACGGAGTTTTCCAAAAGGATCAGGCAGCGTCTGATGGAGCAAGGGTACCGTGATGTTTACGGCAACCCTGTGGATGAAAACAGCTACCTGAATATCCATGCCCTGGACCCGACCCGCTTTTCCATGGATCTTTTTACAGCTGATGAGCTGCTGGGCACCGGGGGCAGTAACCAGTATGTAAGCTATTACGGTTACGATTACCTTGGACGGAAAGACCGCAAGACCCACAGTGTGGAGGATTTTCTCAATGATCCGGCAAACCGCAGTATAGGAGCTTACCGCCCGATTTATGCAGCCATGTACCTGCAGGATATGATTGAGTTGCGTCAGATGATTATCCGTTTCGGAGTTCGTGTGGAACGCTTTGACGCCAATATTCCGGTACTGAAAGATCCATACAGCCTGTATCCCATCCGCACCGCCGGAGAAGTGAAGGAACTCAACGGGAATGCCGTGTCACACCCGGATGGGGTTGGCAATGGCTACAAGGTGTATGTAAATGACAGTAAAAACCCATCACAGATCCTTGGGTATCGCGACGGGAACCAGTGGTTTAATGCACAGGGGCTACGCATAGCAGATCCGACTCAGATTGCCACAAAAACCAAATCAGGAACCATACAGCCTTATCTGGTGGATGGACAAAACGAGGTGCTGAGTGCCGCGTCCTTCCGTGACTATGATGCCAAGATGGTGGTACTGCCTCGCTTCTCGGTGAACTTTCCTATCAGCAGCACCGCCAGCTTCTTTGCCTATTACGATGTGCTGGCTCAGCGGCCGAGCAATATTTTCACTCCCATAGACGACTATTATTTCATGCGTTACAACTCCACCCGGGTAGTGAATAACCCTGACCTGAAACAACAACTTACCACGGATTATGAGCTGGGCTTCAAGCAGAGCCTGAGCCGCTCTTCCATTCTTTCCATCACCGCTTCTTACCGGGAACAGCGGAACATGATCCAGTTGGTTCGCTACTACCTGGCTTACCCGGTATCTTACCTTTCTTATGGAAATATCGATATGTCTACCGTTAAGGGGATACGTACCGAATACTCCCTGAGAAGCGGCCACTTGTACCTGGATGCCAGCTACCAGTTCCAGATTGCGGAAGGTACGGGTTCCGGTACCGGTTCACAGGCAACCCTGGTAAGTGCAGGTCAGCCTAACCTGCGTAACCTGTTCCCGCTGGATTTTGATGTTCGTCATTCTATCAAACTCAATCTGCAGTATGTTTTCGGTAACGGAAAAGAGTATTCCGGACCTGTGATCGCAGGAGCCCGAGTGCTGGAAAATGCCGGTGTGAGTATGCTGATGGCTGCATTTTCCGGTCAGCCTTATACCGCCAACCAGATTGCAACACCCGATGCCCAGAACGGAATTGCTTCCAGAAGCCCTATCAGCGGCACTCCCAACGGTTCGCGTATGCCCTGGCAACTCAACAACAACCTGAATTTTTACAGAGCGTTCCCGGTGGTATGGGGTGTGCGCGACGGAAAGCCCATCAACGGTCAGATTACCATGACCCTGTGGGTAGAAAACTTCCTGAATGTGAGAAACATCCAGGCCGTTCATTCGTATTCCGGTAGCGGGGAAACAGATGGCTACCTGAATTCTCCCAATGGCCAGGCTGCTACCGCTTCAGCAACCAACGCACAAAGTTTTATCGACCTGTACAATACTGCTTTGGCAAACCCTGGATATTACGGATTACCCCGCAGGACCCGACTTAGCCTGCTCCTTACGTTCTGATCTGCTCAGGGCTTGCGGGAAATGGTCGCCCTAATCCGGGGCGGCCATTGTTTTTTCTTAGTGAGCATTGACAAAAAAATTGGGAAAAAAGACAACGTTTTTCGGCGAAACCCTGTCTATACTCTAAATTCCCGCCTTGGACCGAAAAATCGGAAGTACTGTCGTTTTACTCTTTCTGACCCTGTTTTCTTTTGGTCAGCCCTGTACCATTCTTTCCGATACCGTCGTGTGCCTGAATGACTTCATTACCTTCCAGGTACAAACTACAGGATCCGTCAGCTCCTACAGCTGGGACCTTGGCGACGGCAAGTCATCCGGCCTTGCTTCTCCCTTTGTTTCGTATTCCTCACCGGGACAGAAAACAATCCGGGTGATCGTAAATTACAGTGGAGGCGGATCCTGCACGGCCACTAAGGTTATCAATGCCTATCCATTACCCAAATCGGATTTTGTTACCGATCCTAACAACAGCTATTGCCTCAGTCGTAACCGGGTATGTATCAATGATAATTCAACAGCCGGAACACCCGGCTCTTCCATTGTAAAACGGGTAGTGCTTTTCGGGGATGGATATGCGGATATTGAGTTTAACCCCGGAGGGAAAAAACAGGTCTGTCATACCTATAATTCGGATAATATCTATTCCATAGTGGTAGAGGTGACGGATGATAAGGGGTGTATTGCCAGAAGCACCCGGGATGTGACGGTAATCCGCGATGCCAGGGCTTTGTATGGGTATCAGCTGTTTGGGAACTGCGATACGGCAGCCATCTGCTTTTTCAATTTGACCAATGCCGATTCTACGGACATGTCCGGATGGTACTGGGATTTCGGCGATGGTGTGATTGATTCGACAACCTGGAAACAGGTCTGCCATGAATACCGGGATTCAGGCAGTTTTTCGCCGACACTGATCATCCGTTCCAAAACCGGCTGTGCCGACACATTCCGGCAGAATAACCTCATCAACTTGAATCCTATCATTTTTGATGTATGGAAGAATAAGTACGAAGACTGCCAGGGGTCCTTGTTTGAATTTGAAGACCGCGGACCGGCAAAAGACCAGTATTTCTGGTATGTTCGGGACACCAACGACTTTATCTCCCGTCCACTGGGCACCGGTAAAAAATATTCCACGACAGGACTGGACATCGGTAAAAAATACATCTCCGTAACCGTTCACCGCGGTAACTGTATTTCCACATTTGCTTTTGACTCGGTACTGGTGCGCGGGCCAAAAGCGCAGGCAACAGCTCGTAATAAATCGATCTGTGTTGCCGGAGACAGTACCTATTTCTGTGATCAAAGCGACTACCGGAATAGTATAGGTGTGAAACGTATCTGGGACCTGGGCGATAAATACTGTGCGGCCTGCACGACGGATACGAAGAATAATGTGAATGTAGGTATGAATTGCCGCTATTCACGGGACGAGAATCCCATTCACCTGTATACGGTGGATACGTGTTATGTGGCAAAGCTGTATCTTCATGATACCGTCACGGGTTGTATCGATTCCACGCAAGTGGGGGTGCAGGTAGGTCCTCCGAAAAAGGAAACGATCAAGTTTACCTACCAGAATATGCAGGCCTGTACCGGGCTTCCCATCGTTCGGGCGTTTAACTTCTCTGTGACGGGTAACTGTTATCAGTACCAGATAAACCCCGATTCGGCGGCCAGTAAAAAGTTCATCAAAAACCTGGCTTCCTACAATTACCTGAGTCTGAGTAATCCGAACGGGTATGTGACGGTGGGACTGATTCTGGAAACGGGCCCGACGGACTCAAGTAATTGTCCGGGGGTTACCAGCGGGCCGGTTTGCCGGGATACGATCTGGTACCACCACTTCATCCATATCATCCCCGAACCGACACCCGATTATACCATTGATTCCAAGCACGGTTGTGCTCCTCTGGACGTAACCTTTACTATCCAGGATACCGCGGACAGTAACCTGGTGATGATGATCTGGGACTGGGGCGACGGACAGATGGACAGTATTCACCTGGATACAGGGTCATTCCCGAACTCCACTTTTCAGCATGTCTATACTAAAAACGGGGAGTACTTTCCCGAACTGATATTTATCAATAAACGAGGCTGTTCCAATTCAAGTCAGCGATACATTACGGTTGGTCATAAAAACCGCTTTGAGTTTGATACCGACCCCTGCCTGAATGAATGCCTCACGTTTTATGATTCCACACGCTATTTCGGGGACTCAAGTTTGTACTGGCATTTTCCCGGTCGCTCGATTCAGGGGCTGGAGAAGTTGTGGTGGGATTTCGGAGATGGCACCGGAGATACCGTCACCCATCCGGTGAAGTGCTTTAATGATACCGGAGACTATTACATCACACTGATCACCAAGGATAGTTCGGGTTGTTATGATACCAATACGGCATTTCTGGACATAGGAGGAACCCTCGCGGGCATTAGGGGGAAGAATGATATCCTTTGTTCGGAAATTGTGCAGTTTTTTGATTCTTCATTATTGCTGGATTCCAGTGTGATGGAAGGTATTGACTGGTGGTACTGGGATTTTGGAGATGGTACCACGCCAAGCTATCTGCAGAACCCCTTCCATTACTACTCTTCGTTCGGGGAGTTTACGGTGATGCTGGTAATCCATACCAACCGCGACTGTTTTGATACGGTCTATAAAAAGGTGAATGTCAATGGCCCGCTTCCGTCCTTTGATTTTGTAACGGATTCCATCGGTTGCGAACCTTTCGAGGTCGTCTTTAAGAACACCTCTTCCAAGGTCAGGAACTGGATCTGGTATTTTGGCGATTCGGCCAATACCACCCTGCCAACGGTGCACGACTCCGATGTTCGTTATGTGTACGATAAGCCTGGGACATACTACATACAACTCTATGGGGCCGATTCCGTCTTTAATCCGGCAACCCTCAATAACCAGTATTGTGCGGTGACTTATCCGGATACGACGCTACCCGGACAGATCGCCCGAAAGGTGGTGGTTTTGCCCATTCCGGAAGCCGATTTCAATATGCCGGACACAGTCTGTCGGGACAAACCCTTTGCGCTGGTGGACAATAGTGACCCGAGGTACACCTGGTACCGATGGTTCCCGGAATTACATGACAGCATCAGTGGCACAAGCAAAGTCCAGCTGATGAGTTATCCGGATACGGGTTTGTTCTGGATCGATTATAAGCCGCTGTATACGCCTGGACCGCAGGAAAGGGGCTGTTATGACAGTGTTCGGAAACCCATTTATGTGGTGGATCTCTTTGCCGATTTTGATTTCGATCCGAAGAGCACCCCATTGGAGAAGTTCTTTGATAACCTGTCGACCGGAGCAAGCCGCTACAATTGGGATTTCGGCCAGCCTTCATCCGGTAACCGCAACCGGTCAACCTTGTTTGAGCCGTCTCACCTTTACCATCCGGAAACCGGGTTCTTTACGATCTGCCTTATCGCAAGCAATGCATACGGTTGTGTGGATACTATCTGCAAAGACGTGGAACTGACTTACGAAACCCGGATATTCATCCCCAATGTATTTACTCCGGGGAATAGTAATAGTCCCGGCTATAACGATGCTTTCGATATTGATATCGAAGGGGAGTCGGAATACGGGTTACGGATCTACAACCGTTTCGGTCAGTTGGTATTTCAGTCGGAGCAGGATGGTACCGGCAATGACGGTGTGAACTGGGACGGCACCCTGGGAGATGGGTCGCTGGCACCGGCGGGCGTCTATTACGTCATCTTCGAATACAAATTCCTGTATACGGATGCTGTACAATATACCGGAACCCTTACCCTTATCCGTTGAAAAGTAGGGGAGCTTCAAAACGGATAAGCCCTTCCTTTCTTCTATTTTTGTCTGGGTATGATCCGGAAACTCATCCGATACCGCTATGCCATCACACTGGGCGTATTTGCCTTATGGATGCTGTTTTTCGATCAGAATAACATGATCGAACAGTTCAAGTTGCGTCGTCAGCTGAACAACCTGAAAGCGGAAAAAGAATACTATATCCGGGAAATGGAAAAAGCGCAGCAGGAATACGATGAGCTGTTTACCAACCAGGAGAGCCTGGAAAAATTCGCCCGTGAAAAATACCTCATGAAAAAAGACAATGAGGACATTTTTGTGATCGTTCCGGAGGAATAATAGGGGAAGTCAAGTTCGCAACCGCGTTCTGGCGGTTGTGTCTTTATGGAAGGCGTTAGATTGCTTTCGTAATGGATCATTTTTTATTATTGGCAAAAGTGAAGGGTTTTTCGCCCTTAGGCCGTCCGCCTGTGAAGTGTGTTACCGAAGGTATTTCTGTCTGCTCAACTGTTATCCTTGTTCGGAAGTGTATTACCGGTTTTTCGTACGTAACTTCCATTTTCATAACAGCCACCTGAATGGTTCCCTAAAGGATGCTATAGAGGGACTGAATCGTGTGTTTATGTTGTGAGTAGACAGCCATGCAGGAAGACTATACCCGGGAGGATCTTATTCTGGCGCTTCGTTCGATTATTCGCGTATGCAGGGAAAAGCTGGGTTTTGACAGCTATACCCATTTCCGTGAGTTCTATGACAAAACCATGGAGGCCCTGTTCCTATATGGAAAAGAAAACAGAATCCCATTTTTGATGGAGGAAGCGCTTGATTTGAAAGCGATGGATGATGAGGTGCTCAGCGCTATCCTGTACTTTCCATCGAAGCGTACCCACGGTCTTTTCGTCACTTATTTCGATCTGATCTGGATTGCCGGGACATTGATCTTAGCTGTGGTTTTGAATATGATCCGTTTAAGGAGGCAAGGATGGAGAAGCCGGGAGCAAATAGCGCATGATCTGGCAAACCGAATCCTTCGTATTCTGGAAGTGATTGAAACCCCGGAACGGGGGGAATTATACCGTTTGATGCGGGAAAGATCCGCTGAAGGAGAAACCAGCTAGTCCCGCTGAATTTTCAGCTTCCCGTCTTTCCAGGCTTTGATAAATTGGGCCCAGGCAAAGGGATTCATCAGGTTGATCGGAACCATTTGGCCGGTGTAATAGTATTTGCCCGATTCCTGGCGCAGGTAATACTTGGCATTTTCGGAGCCGTCCATTTCCATGGCAAATGCCATTTGCCTAAGTGTCTCCGGATCCATGTTTTCCAGGGGTACTTCTCCTTCCGGAACCTCCATGGTTACGAAATAATGCTGAAACAGTTCGCGGCTGATATAGGGCTTGACAATGGCTTCCGGCAGGAACAGGGTATCCTGGCTCATAGGCTGGATCATCGTATACTTCTGCCCGGTCAGTTCAAAAGGAACCACATACCGCACGGTACGGTATCCCACGGCCGTGAAGACCAGCGTATCCAAACGTTTGGCTACTATGGCAAAGTATCCCTGGTCATTGGAGATCGTTCCCTGCATGGTGCCGGCAATACGGATATTTACGTCGTTAACAGCCTGAAGACTGTCAGGGGTAATCAATAACCCCGTAAACTGGATTAGCTCATTCCGGAGTTCCGTGCTGTCTTGCGCCTGGCATTGTTCGGAGAATACTGGAGAAAGGATCAGGGCAGAAAGCAAGAGAATGGCTCGAAATTTCATTGTCATAAAGTTATCAAAAAATATGCTAAGCCGGCATAAGCAAACCCAAAATCACGGTGCCGGCCACGATCAGGGGCGAAGGTATTCGGGTGAACAGAACAAGTCCCAGCGTCACCAGAAATACCATCAGATTCATCCATTCATACTCAATACCCTGGAATAGTAAACAGGCTGCAGCCAGAACCAGTCCGGCAGAAACAGCCGTAATGCCATCAATGGCCTTCCTTACCAGGGGCATCTTTTTCATTTCATCCCAAATGGGGTAAAGGAAAAAGATCATGAGAATTCCGGGGGTAAAGATACCTACTGTACCGATTACACAACCAAGTAATTGTCCGGGTATGCCCCAATCAGCCATTGCCTGTCCGTTGGCATAGGTGGAAATGCTGAAAACCGGTCCCGGGATGGCCTGCTGTAACCCGACTCCGAGAAGGAAATCCTGGTCATTCAGGTACATCTTAAATGTTACGTACTGCTTGTACATCATGGGGATCAGTACATTCCCTCCCCCGAACACAATGCTGCCGTATTGGTAGGAGTTCTCGAATAGCAGGACGGGTTTGTTCCGGGTAATGTTACCGATAACGGCAGAAATCACCAGGATGCTGATAAATACTACAAAGATGATCCAGTTGGGTTTGATCTTCGCCCGGTAGGCCGGATACTCATTCCGGCTGGCCCGATGGGAAATCAATCCCCCAATAGTGAGGAGTATGGGAAACACCCAGGGCGACGGGAAGAGGATGGCGCCTGCCGTGCCCATTCCGTAAAGTCCGACGTAAAGCGGCTTCCTTTTGATCATCAGGAACACCTTGATCGCAGCCGCGGCAATGAAAGCCACCGCCATGGGATGGATATAACTCAGGAAATCCAGCGAAACATTGCGGGAATCGAAAAAGTTCCAAAGCACCACGAAGGTGGTCATCAGGATAAATGCGGGAAGGATCCAGATGATCAATGCCGCAAGAGCCAGAAGAGGGCCGCCTATTTGAAAACCAAGGCTGGTGATCATCTGAGTAGAGGTGGGGCCCGGAAGCATCTGGCAGAAGCTGTGTAGTTCCAATAACTCGGCTTTGGTCAGGTATTGGCGCTTTTTTACCAAGTGTTTGATGATGGCGTTGAGGTGTGCCCCGGGGCCACCGAATCCGGTGATGGAAATGAAAAAGATTTCCTTCAGGTAAATGAAGCGCTTAATTTGCGAGACAGAATACGATGGAGACGGTTTCACAGGGAATGGACAAATTTAGAATAAAGCGGCTTGTACCCAGCGTAATCCTGCTTTTTTTGCTCCTGTCCTGGCTCAGCCAGAGCGCTTGCCGGGAGGAGCCAACACCGGCAGAGATTACCTACCTTGACACCTTGTATTTCGGCATCAAAGGAAATGAAAAAGCATTGAACATTGATGAACAGGAGTTGGTCCGCCGAAAAGAAGTTATCCGAAACCGGTGGATTCCTCTCCTGAAAGATACGGCCATAGACGTGGCCGCAAGGATGGAAGGCGATTTCCGGGGCATGCTCACAGCCTATGATTTTTACCTGGACCGTTACCTGATCTACCAAAGCTCCAACAGGCTGCTTATGGAAGACTGGGAGGAGTTTAAAGCCCAAACCGATGGCAAGAAACTTAGCCGGGATGAATTTAAGGACCGGTATGCCCAAATGCGCAGCAGGCTGGATGATAACAGCCGCCGTATCGAAATGATCGCCAAACCGGTCTACGACCTGGAACCCATGTGGCTCAGGTATAAACGACTATATGGAGAAGAATAGTAAATTGCCACTATGAAAAAAGGGTTACCCATTCTGCTCTTTGGACTATTACTGCTTGGAGCATGTTCCAAAGACGATAACAAGGATGACAACAACGGAGGGAATCAGGAGCCAACTTATGATATAGTAGAACTGAGCACCGATCACGGTACCATGTATATCTGGTTGTACGACGGAACTCCCCTGCACAAGGCCAATTTCCTGAAACTGGCGCGAGAAGGATTCTACGACGGAACCACCTTCCACCGGGTGATCAAAAACTTCATGATACAGGGAGGAGACCCGAACAGCAAAGATTCCGATCCGGATAACGACGGCCAGGGTAGCCCCGGTTATACGATTCCTGCGGAGATCGATACGGCCAAACATTTCCGTGGCTGTCTGGCTGCCGCCCGATTGGGTAATACACAAAACCCGGAGAAAGCCTCAAGCGGCTCCCAGTTTTATATTGCCTTGTCTACCAGCGGCACTGCCCACCTGAACGGAGAATACACGGTATTCGGGTTTGTGCTCAAGGGTATTGAAACGGCGGACGCCATTGTTTCCCAACCTACCGGCAGTAAGGATCGTCCGGTTACCGATATCAAGATGCAGATGAAAGTGCTGGCGAAAACCAAGGCACAGCTTCAGACGGAATTCTCCTGGACTCCCAGGTAAGAAGGGCATAAAAAGAAAAAGGACAGGCGTAAGGCCTGTCCCTTTATAGTTCTTCTTTCAGTCTGATATTGCTCTCTTTTCTCAGAACCTTTCAAAGGCAGAGAAGAAGAAACCTGCTTCGATCTGCGCGTTCTCATCGCTGTCCGAACCGTGGATGGCATTGGCATCGATCGATTTGGCATACAGGTTACGGATGGTACCTTCGGCAGCTTCTGCCGGGTTAGTGGCACCGATCAGCGTACGGAAATCGGCTACGGCATTGTCTTTTTCAAGCACGGCAGCCACAATGGGGCCACTGGTCATGAAGCTAACCAGGTCGTTGAAGAAAGGACGCTCGCGGTGTACCGCATAAAACTCTCCTGCCTTCTCAGCGCTCAGTTGTGTGTACTTCATCGCCCGGATGCTGAATCCGTTAGAAATAATCTGATCCAGAATTTTGCCCATATGACCGTTGCGAACGGCATCCGGCTTAATCATGGTAAAAGTGATGTTCCCTGACATTGTTGAAAATTTGCGCAAAACTATGATTTAAAATCCGATTTCGCGACATTTGCGGCCTGTTCAAAAACAGCTGTTTTGCAGGATATCAACGAACTTTTTTTTCTTATCGATAAAGCTCCCGAAGCCAAGCTGGTGATTACCACGCACCACAAACCGGATGGGGACGCACTGGGGTCTTCCCTCGCACTCTGGAAATTTTTCAGGAATTACAACTACGACGTAGAATTTGTCAGTCCCACGGACTATGGCGAATTCCTTCGCTGGATGCCGAATGAGCGTGTCACGATCAACTACGAACAGGCAGCCAAAAAAGGAAGAACCCTGATTGAGGAGGCAGACTATATCTTCTGCCTTGATTTCAATGCCTTACACCGGATTAATGACCTGGGCGACATCGTCCGTTCGGCCAAGGCCAGGAAGGTAATGATCGATCACCACCAGGAGCCGGAAGGTTTTGACGATTTCCGCTACTGGACTACTGAAACTACGTCTACCGCCCAACTGGTGCAGGAGGTAATCGTAATGTGGAAAGGGGAAGATGCCATTGATGCAGATATTGCCACCTGCCTGTATACCGGAATCATGACCGATACAGGCTCCTTCCGTTTCGATTCGGTTACTCCCCATACGCACAGGACCATCGCCATGCTTATCGAAAAGGGAGCACGGAATTCCGAAATCCACCAGCAGATCCACGATAACTGGTCGCTAAGACGCCTGCAGTTTATCGGGCATTGCCTGGCAGAAAAGCTGGAAGTGTTTCCCGAATATAAAACCGCATTGATGTCCGTGACGCGGGAGGAGCTGCTGAAATACCGCATACAGACCGGAGATACGGAAGGCCTGGTCAATTATGGACTGAGCATTCGTGGGGTGGAGTTTTCGGCTTTGTTTATCGATCGCACCAAACTGATAAAAGCCAGCTTCCGGGGCTCGGGTAACTTTCCCTGTAATGAGTTTGCCAGGGATCATTTCTCGGGAGGCGGGCATTACAATGCCGCCGGCGGACAAAGTACCGAAACCCTGGAAAAAGCCCTGGAAAAATTCCGGAGTCTGCTTCCGGAATATAAAAAGTATCTTGCCGACGAGTAATATGAAGTTTACATCCATACACAAAATGCTACTGATCGGGTCTTTGGCTACGTTCAGTATCCTCGCCTGTTCCAACGGAAAAGAGGCAAAAGGAGAAGACAATCAAAATCAAGCGAATATGACAACTGGTGACACCATTACCACAGCTTCAGGGCTGAAAGTGATCTTTACCAAAAGGGGCGACGGCATTGAAGCGAAAGCAGGCATGGTCGTTAAAGTCCATTACGTAGGTAAACTGGAAGACGGTACCGAATTCGATAACTCCGTAAAACGCGGTGAGCCTATCGAGTTTCCATTGGGTTCCGGTTATGTGATCCCGGGTTGGGACGAAGGAATTGCCATGATGAAGGTAGGGGATAAGGCCACCATGATCATCCCTCCGGCTATTGGGTATGGAAGTCGCGATATGGGCACTATTCCTCCTAACTCCACCCTGTATTTTGATGTGGAATTGGTGGATGCAAGGGAAGTTCCCAAACCCGAACCTTACGATGTAGAAGGCAAAAAGATCGAGAAAACGCCTTCCGGACTGCAATACATCCTGGTAGAGGATAACGAAGAGGGCGAGCAGGCTTATGCCAATATGGTCGCCGAAGTGAATTATACCCTTTATCTGGAAGACGGAAGCGTTGTCGATTCCAGTATACCCAAAGGCAAACCCATGGAATTTACCATCGGAGCCGGAAATATGATCCGGGGCTTTGACGAAGGAGTTCGTCTGATGAAAGTAGGGGATAAAATGCGCCTGATCATCCCTGCAAAACTCGGGTACGGCGATCGTGGCGCCGGCGGTGTGATCCCTCCGGGTGCTACCCTGATCTTCGACGTGGAGTTGATGTCCTTAAGAAGACCCTAATGAAACGAAACCTGCTTATCACGGGGGGAGCCGGGTTTATCGGCTCCCATGTGGTTCGCTTGTTTGTGAACAAGTACCCCGATTATCGGATAGTCAATCTCGATAGCCTCACCTATGCCGGTAATCTGAGGAATCTGGAGGATATCGAGAATGCTCCGAATTATGCTTTCGTGAAGGCAGATATCCGGGATGCGGCTGCCATGCAGCATATCCTGGAGGAAGAAAAAATTGACAGTATCATCCATCTTGCCGCGGAGTCACATGTGGATCGTTCGATCAGCGACCCCCTGGCTTTTGTGGAAACCAACGTCATCGGTACGGTGAACCTGCTTAATGCAGCCCGTGCCGCCTGGAAAGGGAATATGGAAGGGAAACGTTTCTACCATGTTTCCACCGATGAAGTATACGGCTCACTGGATAACGGCGGTTTCTTTCTGGAAACGACGCCGTATGATCCGCAGTCGCCCTATTCCGCCAGCAAAGCCTCTTCCGATCATTTTGTACGGGCTTATCACAATACCTACAAACTGCCGGTGGTGATCAGCAATTGTTCGAACAATTACGGACCCAACCAGTTTCCGGAAAAGCTTATCCCACTGATGATCAATAATATTCTACGGAACAAGGCTCTTCCGGTTTACGGAAAGGGAGAAAATGTCCGCGACTGGCTCTATGTGGTGGACCATGCCCGGGCTATCGATACCGTCTTTCATCAGGGAGTGGATGGAGAAACCTACAACATCGGAGGTTTCAATGAGTGGAAGAATATCGATATCGTGAAGCTGGTATGCGATACCATGGATGAGAAGTTGGGAAGGGAAGCCGGCACAGCCCGGGAGCTTATCACCTTCGTAACCGACCGGGCCGGACATGACCTCCGCTATGCCATCGATGCCGGAAAAATCATGAAAGAACTCGGCTGGCAACCTAGCCTGCAGTTTGAGGAAGGTATCGGCAAAACCATCGACTGGTACCTGGCTAACCGCGCCTGGATGGAGGAAGTAACCAGTGGCGATTACCAGCGGTACTATGAGGAGCATTATGGGTGAGGGTGGTTTAGGGTAATAGGTAATGGGTTTTAGGTATTGGGTGTTGGTGATTTTTTGACGGAAATAAAACCGATGAAATACGGATTTTTGATTCGTGAGAAATCATCGGGAATTGCTGGTCTGGAAGGATGCTATCCTGATCGCTAAAGAGGTATATGCATACTGCAAGCTGTTACCTGATTCGGAAAAATTCGGTTTGGTTAGTCAGATTCAACGGGCAGCTGTTTCTATCTCAGCAAACATTGCAGAAGGTTGCAGTCGGTCTTCTCAGAAAGATTTTCGTCGGTTTATAGAGATATCCCTGGGCTCTGCTTTTGAATTGGAATCTTTGCTCATGGTTACGAATCTTGTTTATCCTGAAAGCCAAAGCCAGTATTTGCTCTTGACCCATGAGCTACTTAATTTGCAGAAGCGTATGAACCGGTTTTATCAGGGTATCCGAACTTAACCTGAAAGTAGTCCGGTTTGTATTAGGTTAGATGGTGCAATTGGGCAAATACCTAAAACCCAATACCTGAAACCTCTGAAAAACAGGCATATTTAAACGAATAGAGATAAATGAAGGGTATAATCCTCGCCGGCGGATCCGGCACACGACTTCATCCGTTGACACTCGCAGTCAGCAAACAACTGATGCCGGTATACGACAAGCCTATGATCTATTACCCTTTGTCTGTACTGATGATGGCCGGTATACGCGAGATCCTGATTATTTCCACCCCCCAGGATCTCCCGAATTTCAAACGACTGCTCGGCGACGGTTCCGGACTGGGTTGCCGGTTTGAGTATACGGAGCAACCGGAACCTAACGGACTGGCACAGGCCTTTGTAATCGGGGAATCGTTCATTGGAACCGATAAAGTAGCCCTGATCCTGGGCGACAATATTTTTTACGGAAGCGGATTGGCGAAACTGCTCCAGGGATTCACCGATCCCACAGGAGGGGTTGTGTTTGCCTACCACGTTTCAGATCCGGAGCGTTACGGTGTGGTGGAGTTTGATGAAACCGGCAAAGTAATAAGCATCGAGGAAAAGCCTTCCAAACCGCGTTCTTCCTATGCGGTTCCGGGATTGTATTTTTATGATAACTCCGTGGTGGAGATAGCCAAGGAATTGAAACCTTCTGCAAGGGGTGAATACGAGATTACGGATGTGAACAAGGAGTACCTGAAGCGCGAACAACTCCACGTTGGGATTATGAACCGCGGAACTGCCTGGCTGGATACAGGCACCCATGCCTCCCTGATGCAGGCCGGTCAGTTTGTTCAGGTGATTGAGGAAAGGCAGGGTCTGAAGATCGGGTGTATCGAAGAAGTAGCTTACCGGATGGGCTATATCGATAAAAGCGAACTGCTGAAACTGGCAGAACCTCTGAAAAAGAGCGGATACGGAATCTATCTGGAACAGCTGGTAAAATCAAGGTGAAACGAGATGCCCGGAAGTTGAAGCTGGGCAGGTCACTGGGGTGGACGCTTTTCGGTTTACTCCTGCTCTTTCTTGCCCTTAACCGGCACAGCCGGGCAGACCGATTCAATTACCACGCAGAACTGTTCGGTGACAAAGCAGGCTACTATGTTTACCTGCCCCTTTTATTCGAGTTTGACCACGGCTTTCCCCCCGACACTTCACTGGTTTCCCTGTGTGGGTATGGTTTCAGACTGGACAGCACAGGAACACGGATTCAAACCAAGTATACTTACGGAACCGCCCTTGCAGAATTGCCCTTCTACCTGGTAGCTACCGCTTTCGGTCAGGATACCGTTTACCCGGGTTTCAGCTTGTTGCAGCATCGTATGATCAATGTGGCGGCTGTTGCTTATCTGCTTGCCGGGTTGGGATTTCTGTTTTTCTGGCTCAGAAGAAATTACCCCGGACGTTATGTGCACCCGGCTCTGTTGCTTACCGTTTTGGGTACAGGGCTGCTGTATTATACGGTTCAGGAAAGCGGCATGTCGCATGTCTACTCGTTTTGCCTGTTTGCGACTATGCTGTGGTTCTGGCGTAAACAAAACTATTTCCGGAATTCCCACGCCCTGCACTTCCTGGTATTCGGCTTGTTGACGGGATGGATCTTTATGCTTCGTCAGAGCAACCTGTTGTTTCCTCTTCTCTTTCTGCTAATCGATACGGGAGAAAATGATACCATTCGCGACCGCCTGCTTCGAATGCTCCGTCCGAAGGCATTGTTCCCTTTCCTGGTCGGTTTTATTCTGATACTGCTGCCGCAACTGATCTACTGGAAGTGGGCCTTCGGAAACTGGGTAGCCTATAGTTACGGGGAGGAATCGTTTATCTGGGACCGGCCGCTGCTGCTGCATACCTGGTTTCAACCTCAAAATGGCCTGTTCCTGTATACACCGATGGTATTGCCGATGCTCGCCGGACTGGTGCTAGCATTGAGAAGGGGACAAAAAAATGCCGCCTGGTACCTGCTGCTGTTCGGGGTGCTTAGTTATATCTTATCCTGTTGGTGGGAATGGGGTTTCGGTTGTGCGTATGGTGCACGCAGCTTCACCGAATACCTGGTGCTGTTTGCTCCGGGACTGGCCGAACTGTTTTACCGGTTCGGCAAAAAGAGGGTGTCGCTCCGTATTGGGTTTGTTCTGCTGTTAATCGCTTTGACCGTTTACCCGATAAAAATGATGTTCTCCTACGATGGCTGCTTCGAAGGAAACAGCCACTGGGACTGGAAAGCCTGGTATGCCTGGGTCAAAACCCCTATGAGATAAGCGGGTGGTTCAGTGCTTATGCCTTCTGACTGTCACTGCAGGATGGTAGTACCGTATCATGCAATAACAAGATATTCTTATATATCACGTAATAACATGATATTTCTTTTTATCATCTAATTAGGTGATATTTACAACATGGTAGCCGTTATTACCGCCGATCTGGTGAACTCAAGGAGCATAGCTGATCAGGGAGTCTGGATACATGCTCTCGAAGAGTTGCTCGGGAAAAAGAACCGTCCGGGACACTGGGAGATATTCCGGGGAGACAGCTTGCAGTTGCTGATAGAAAAGCCGGAGAGAGCTCTGATGGAGGCTGTTAAAATCAAGTCGCTGATCAAAAGCACCGGGGCCGGAAAATCGGGCAAACGCAGTACTTCCCTGGATATCCGGATGGCCATCGGTATAGGGGATATGGCCTATACGGGTGCTAAGGTTACCGAAAGCAACGGGAGCGCATTTGTAAACGCAGGGGAACAATTCGAGGAACTCAGGAAGGGGAAAATAAAAATGGCGCTTCGTTCTCCATGGCCGGAATTGGACCGGGAGATGAACCTGTATTTCCGGCTCGCCGGGGTCATCATGGATAACTGGACAAGTATTTCGGCCAAGACCATTCATGAAGTATTAAAGCACCCGGATGACAAACAACAGGATCTGGCCAAGCGCTTCGGGATCAATCAAAATGCCGTGAGTAATCGCTTGAAAAGGGCAGGGGCGGATGAGATCCGGGAATTGATCCATAGATTTGAAAGACGGGTAAAAGAGCATATGCTATGATCGTGTTCCTTAAACTGGTTCTCGCACATTTTCTCGGAGACTTTGTCTTCCAGCCCTCCCGTTGGGTACAGCAAAAAAAAGAACTGGGGATTAAATCAAAGTGGCTGTATATCCATGCCGGTGTGCATTTGATCCTGTCATTGTTGCTCGTGATGGACCTCGGGTACCTGGTGCCCATCCTGGTGATCGCTGTTTCACATCTGGCTATCGATGCTGTCAAAATAACGTTCCGCTCCCGGACCGGAATCCTGGAACCCGTCCTCTTCATTGCCGATCAGCTGGCACATCTGCTCGTACTGTTCCTGGTCTTCAAGACCTGGGAAGATCCAGCCTTTCTGAAGGACATATACCCGGAATGGGATCGGATTATACTGGTGTCCATTGCTTTGATCCTGGTAACCTCCTTTGCCAATATTCTGATCCATCAGTTAATGAAAACCTGGTCAGGCGAAGTCAACGAGGAAGAAGGACATTCCCTGAACAATGCCGGAAAATGGATTGGGATACTGGAGAGGCTGTTCGTATTTCTTTTTGTGGTTTATGATCAGTGGCAGGCGCTGGGCTTTTTGCTGGCTGCCAAATCCGTATTTCGTTTCGGAGACCTGAAAGAAGCCAAAGACCGGAAGCGCACCGAGTACATTCTTTTGGGAACCCTGGTAAGCTTCGGCCTTGCTATTTGTATCGGATTGGCTTTCAATTATGTCAGCGGGATCATGATCGAATGAAGTTTATCCGGACCATAAGGTGGGAAAATGTCATACATAAAGAAGCCGATCCTGTTCACCCTGCTCCTTGGCATGCTGTCATGCGGCAGGCATGTAGACCCCGACCATAAAATCCGGGCCGGTTACCGGTTTCGCCAGGATACCGTATTGTACCACAAAGTAGTGACCTGGTGGAAGACCGATTCCATACGCCATGCCTTTTCCGATTATGCTCATGCCGATACAATTGAAGGAACGGAATATATCCTCCTGGTAGATACCGGAAGAGTGGTGCTACCCATTGTTCCTCCTCCCAGTGCCAACCGTAACCCGGGCATCATTAGCGAAAAGGTAGTGCACTATGGTGTGGGGAACACGCGGGGGATGATCCTTGTGTTTCCTCGGTTTCATCATGTGGAAAGGCTATACGGGCCTTACCTTTCCGTGAGGTTGTATCAAAATGGCACCCATGCCGGCCTTCTGCATGCTTCCGGTTATATGGTCAGCGATGTGGCGTACACACATTTTGTAATGGATAGTGCCGCTCTTGAGATACACGGGATGATCAACGATTCGCTGGCAGCAGTATTTCCGGTTCAATAAATAAAAAGGCCGATTACATTGTAACCGGCCTTTCGATAGAGAGCAAAACGTATCGTTTATTTCTTTTCGATCAGAATAGTGATCTTGTTGAAGTCAGCCGCGGCATTTACCACCTTGGCGTAATCGTCATACTGAGTAATGGGGTAAGCGAGGTCAGCATAATACTCCTCACAATCGATGATGAGCTTGTTACCTTCTATTTTGTATTTGCAGGTAAAAGCCATGCAAGGCTCGCCTTTCTCGTTGTTGTATACAATATTGATGTTCAGCTTTTCCAGTCCTTTGGCCTGGTACCCCTCCGGGATCTCAATCACAATATGCCGCACATACTTGTGGGCAAACCCGATCTCAATGGGTTGTTGACGGGGCTCTTCGCTATACATTTCCGTTTGTGGCCCTATCAGTTCCCCTACCTTCAGCAGGATCTTATCGCCGGCATTCTGGATGTAATAGCTCGTTTTGACATTGGCATCAATCATAAATGGGGCATTTACCTCATCCGTACTGAACATATCGGTATTGCCCACATTGTTGATTTCCACGTCCGCGTCTTCCGCATCGCCCTTGATAAAGCCTTCCACGATCTCTTTTTTGTCTTCATCGTCAGAGCTGTAATACGAATAGCGTAACAGTACGTCAGCATATCCTTCCATCTCCCGCTTGTATTCGATTTCACATTTCTGAAGATCGGGAGTGAGTTTTACCTGCAACCTCTGGATGTCTTCGGTTTTGTCCAGGTCGTTTTTCGGGATGGATTTGATCCGGGTAAAGCCGGAGATCTTGTCGTCGAGCATCAGGGGCTGAATAAACAGACCGTCCTGTCCGAGGTAATTGTCATTGATCCTTCCCAGTCGGGCATAGACCGCGCTGGGATCCATGTATTTTTTCAGACCTGGGAAATAGAGCAGGGGTTCATTCAGGTATGTCCAGGAATCGAATTCCGGGTCAAAGCGACGCTCTGTTTTGTCGGAAGTCAGAATGACCTCATACTCCAGTTCCATATACTGAAGCGTATAAACGTACAGCTTAAAGACATCCAGTTGAGAACCGATATTGTATTCATTGATGTCTTTCAGGTTGTCGCGTGAAGGGAATCCATTCAGGATCACATAGGTCTTTTTGATGTAGTTTTCGAGCTTGGCAATTTTGGCTTCTTCTCCGTCATCCTTACGGATTCCGGCGCTCTTCATGATCTTTTTGGCAAACTTGCGATTCTTTTTGTAATCGCTCATCATCCCTTCAAAGAACTTACGCCCCTTTTCAGGGTAGAGGGTAGCAACCTTTCCGTAATCGATCACCTCGTCCAGGAAGTACTCCACACGCATACGATTGGCTTTGCGGAATGCGTATTTCTCGTCGCGGAGCCCTTCCACCTTGTCCAGGTCAATACGGTACATCCGGCGGTCCATATCCGACTCTTCCAGGGCTTCTTTCAGCCCGTTGTAAGACTTCATACGAAACTTGAACCGCTTCGGGGCATACACCCGGAACTCCACCTTATGTTTGGTTTCGTCGTCCTGCAGGAATTCATAATCGTATTCCCTCCAGCCTTGTTTTTCCAGGATCAGGGTTTCAATCATACAACCTTTGGAAACACCTTTGAGCGCAAGCAGCTTCACTTCGGTGTTTTCAAGTTCTACGGTTTTCAGGTCGCTTTGACCAGCTTCAGACACCAGCTTTCCGTCTTTATACACCCGAACCACCAGATTCTCCAGGGTCTTTTCGTAGTACAGGGGGAGGTAAAGTTTGTTGTTGTCCTCCACTGCCTTGTCGTCATTGAGGTATTTCATATGATGACGGAGGTGATAGCGGAAGAGGTTATCGGTCCGTTTATCGATGGCATATTCGGTATAGTTCTTATCGAAGACATATACCAGGGGTTCCTTTAGATCGGAGGAGTCAGGTGTAAAATCGGGGGCTTTGGCTACCGGACGGTAGTCGAGTGCCTCAAAATCAAGTTCCTGGGCCAGGCAGAGGCTACCGCCGAAACCCAGCATGGTTAATACCACGAACAGTTTATTCATAGGGCTTAATTATTCTTTTTCTAAAACGATTACTTCTGAATACGCCTTCAGGAGGAGGTCGATGACCTCGTTCCAATCGGCAAATTGATCCGCTTCAATGATGAGCGTATCCACGGTAAAGGTATAATCCAGCACAATCCGGTTATCCACCATGGTATATCCGTATTTCAGGCTGATTGCTCCCTTGTGGAAATTCACCGCGTCGGGGAGTTTATTTTCTTTGAGCCGGTAACCTTCCGGGACGATAAGTTCGTAATGATGACGATCCTGGTAAGCGTAGTCAACTTCCTTGGGAATCCTGCCCCTTCCTGCCGTGTCGATACGTGCCGAAGCATACGTTTTTGAGAGCCAGAAGTTCACATACAGGTTATTCTCGATACGAGTAACATAATCCGGGATCGTGATCGAATAATCCACCAGCAGCGGCTTTTCACGGTCGAGCAGGTTAAACACTTCCATCGAGTCGACCTTGCACTTGTTGTTGCCTTTACGCTGCATGTTTTCCAGCAGTTTCTCCCGCTCTTCTTCTTTCAGCCGCACCATAAGTTCGGTAGACTCAATCTTCTGCATGCCGCGAGCTTCCATGTTTCCGCTGCATTTCAGTACGTCCTCTTCGATCCGCATATACAAGGTATCCGTATAGCGGTTTTCTTCTGCCGGTATTATAGGTACCCGCACCACAGCGAAGGAATCCTTGTTTATAGCAATAAGTGCTTCTTTACCCTGTATGAAGTTGGTAGGGTAGCCATACTGTAACTGAGAGGCTGTTCCGTCCAGGAAAATCCATTTGCCTTGTCGGTATACCGCCGCGATCATGTGGTTGTCGACATTCGGTGTCGGCAATTCACCATAGCGGTAGGGAAGGTCCCTGGAACCGATCCAGCACAGGTAAGACGGGATTTCTGCCGCCCGGAGCATGGAAGTGATGATACTGGATTTGTCCTTACAATCACCGTATTTATTATCGAAGATATCGTTAGCCTGACGCGGTACATAGCCGCCCAACCCGTCTTCGATAGCGATGTATTTGATATTGTCCTGTACCCAGTAGAAGATGTTCCGGATCAGCGAATCCGGATTGTCGTTGACTTTTTTAAGGCTGTCTACCACTTCCTGGATATCCGGAGAAACCGGGTCGGTATTCACATCCTTGATAAAGTCGTAGTTGAAGGCATAAAGGTCATTCACATTTCCCAGCATAGAGCGGGTTTTCCCTTTGTGGGTGTATGACTTCACCCTAACATAGATATGCGGGTCCCAGTACCGGGCAGGGGGTGCATCGCTGAAATACTTCTGCGCAGGCGCGTTGTTTTTTGTCCAGGTATGGATTACTTCTTTCCGGCTTTCCGTGCGGGTATAGGTAATTCCGCTGCTGTCTCCGAAGGAACTGAACTCCACTTCAATATCCTTGTCCACCACAATGGTCAACACACTTTCTTTCACCGCCAGGGAACTGGGTTGGAAGAAATGTGCCCCGAGAAACTGTGGCTTCAGGTATTCATACGTATACTCCACCTCAGCATAGGAGCCCTTGCCCATTTTCGGGAAATAGAAGCGGCGGTGCCGGCTGTCGTCATAAAAGATATAGCCGCTCAGGTCCGAGTAATCCTCGAAATCTTTCACCTTATGCCGGTCGTACTTACCGTCTTCTTCAGGAGAGTAGGATGCCGCTTTGATATCCTTGATCTCATAAAAACCGGGCACGTAGTTCACCTCATAGGTGCCACCCATTCGGGTACGGTCCTGGAGGATGGTATAGGAAAAAACGCGTGTACTGGTAATTGCAGGTTTGCCCTTTTTCAGGCCGATTTCGTAAGTGGTATTGTTTTTAATAATCACCGCATTCTCGCCCTGATGTTCCTTCTGAAGCTCGGCGAAATCGTATTGCGGTTGAGCTATTGCCAGGCTAAAGAAAAATAGTCCGGCAATAGCAAAAGTCATTCTTTTCATTCGATGGTCTCTCCGTAATAGTAGCGTGTTTTAAGAACGATTTTCCCATTGGTATCGTAAAAAATCTCTTCACCGTGTTTCTCGCCATAATGGTAGCTTGCCACCCGCGCCAGTTTACCGTTGCGGTGGTAGTATTTACAGGTACCGTGCAGCTTGCCGTATTTGTAGGTTTCGTCTTCGGTGGTTTTTCCGTTTCCGTAGTTCAGTGTATAGGCTCCGGTAAGTTCGCCGCCCTTATAGGTTGCTTTTCGCGAAATCTTTCCGTTGGAGAAATAGATCGTTTTGGCAACCAGGTAACCGTCTTTCACCGTGAATTCCGCAGATTTTTGTCCGCCTGGGAAATAGCAGGTGAATTGGCTTTCTCCGGAAGTTTTGACCTCCTTAGGCTCTACCCATTTTTTATCCGGTCCGAGGTAAGCGTATTTAACGATCATTCCCTGATCATAGATCAACTTGTGGGTGGTTTCTCCCAGGTCATTGTAATAGATACATTCCCCGTCAAGTTCATCGTCCTTGTAATTAAGGTCTGAGATCAGTTTTCCTTCGTCATTATAGATTTTGTACGAGCCTTCGTTGTCGCCATCCTCATACTTAACCGTACGTTCCACCTTACCATTGGGGTGATAGTAAGTCCAGATGCTGTCTTTTTCACCGTTTTTGTAATACCCCACGGTTTCTGTTTTCCCATCCGGGAAGATCCATTTTGCGGCTCCGTTGCGCTTTCCATATTCGTAGTGTGCTTCGAAGGATACTTTTCCATTCAGGTAATACCCTTTGGCATCTCCGTGCAGTTGATGGTCTTTGTACGGACCTTCAAAATGCACTTTTCCTGAAGGGGTTTTCAGTTTGTACATGCCGTCGCCGGAAACCAGCTCACCCTTATAGAAACAAACTCCGTTGGAGTCAAACTGATTCAGGTTTTCAAACCAGTAGCATTTGTAAAAGGTTTCCGTTTTGGTATTGCCATTGGGGTAGTAAGCGCGGTCGATACCGTGGATTTCTGCATTGTAGTAGAACTCCGTACTGTTCACTTTACCATCTTCGTCAAAGAATTTCCAGGGTCCGTAACGTTCTCCATCCTTGTAATAGCCGCTGGCCTGTATCTCACCGTGTGCGTAGTAATAACGCCCGAATCCTTCTCTTGAACCTTCGCGGTACATGATCTGCGATTCCAGGGATCCGTCCTTATAGTACTCTTTGGCTTCCCCTTCCAGGTCGCCGTTTTCGTAGTTCAGCTTCTTTTTCAGAACGCCTGAAGGGAAATAGAATTTCCATAAACCATCCCGCTTGCCTTTTTCCAGTCGGCCTTCAGCTTTGATACGGCGTTCGTCGTCAAAATACTGTACTTCCAAGCTGCCACCTTCCTCCTTGTACGTTTTCAGAACCTTACCCTCTTTGTCATATACTTTCAGGTTGGAGATGATCCCATTGGTATAAGCAAATTCGTGAAGGAGTCTACCTTCCCGGTCAAAATCCTTTTCGGTCAGTTGTTTGCCTCCGGCGAAGGTCATCTCTGTGGAATTTTTACCATCCTCATAAAAGGACTTCCATACTCCGTCTTCCTTGCCGTCTTTGAACGCGCCCTCTTTGTACAATTGTCCGTTCTTGTGGTAGTAGCTCCACGTACCGGTTTTTTTGCCACGGCTGTAGTTCCCCTTAAGATAGATTTGTCCGTTCTCGTAGCGGTCTGTGTATTCCCCATCAAACTCATCGTCTTTAAGGGTTCCGCTGGTTTCCGGAGCTCCGGAAGGAAACCAGGAATTGTAGCTTCCTGTGGCTACACCTTTCACAAAATCGTATTCGTAAGCTTTGTTACCATTCGGGTGAAACTTGGTATAGGTTCCGGTACGTTCGCCGTTTTTGATCGGAACATATTCTTTGAGGGCACCGTTAGGCCAGTAGAAGATCAGCTTGTCGGTGAGACTGCCCATATCGTAAGTGGCCTCTACCTTTTTCTCTCCGTTCTCCAGGTAATCGACGTAATAGCCGTTCAGTTTGCCGTTACTGTAGTTTTCCGTGGAGCTAAGCACTCCATCTTTGAAATAGTAATTCCAGCTGCCGGTTTTTTTGCCTG
Source organism: Bacteroidia bacterium (assembly GCA_964215915.1). Taxonomy (GTDB): domain Bacteria; phylum Bacteroidota; class Bacteroidia; order UBA8524; family UBA8524; genus UBA8524. Next base: position 29,040 of record CAXPEB010000086.1, on the reverse strand, counting down.
AGGCATAAGCTCCGCGTGCTTTCAGGTATCCGTTGTCATGGAAGAAATACCAGTCGCCTTCACGTTCTCTGGAGGAGTTAAGGTTACCGGCAGCAACCAGTTTGCCTTCGTCGTAAAAACAACTCATGGTTTTGGTCTGCCCGTCGATTACCAGATCAATCTGCTGGTGATTCTCCAGGGTGTAATCATTGAAACGGTCGCGGAAGTCGATGATGTCTTTCTTCTTCTTTTTAACTTGTTTCTGTATGGATTTCGCATTCAGGTTGCTGAGCGAATACAGCATCATGGCCGGATAATCGTCGTTCTTTTTGATCCGCTCAAAGGCATCGACATACCGGTTTACAATCCGGCTCTCCGACTCCAAACCACGGGGAAAACGTTCGATCATCATCTGCAACTGCCGGGTAATGGCAAAATCAAGCTTGATACTTGGTTTGTATTTGGGTGATAAGGCTACCTTGGAAAGGATGATGTTGTCAATGTCATCCAGGTCACCCAGGTCTCCGAAAAGGTCTTTAGGCACACCTTTCAGCTCGTCTTCTGCTTCGAAGCTGCCATTGGCTATGGATTCCATCAGGTTGATGGTATTGATGGTTCCGGAGGCGTCCGGTTGGGTAAGTATGGAATATTCCAAGGCCATCAGTGCCAGGGTGGTATGCCCGGATGAAGCCGCCATGCTGCCTATCATTACGTGACTTCTGCGGTGGTTAGGATTGATCAGCAGACTCTTTTCAAAAAGGGCAAGTGCTTCCTTGTACTTTTTCTGCTTTAAAGTAGCCGTACCTTTTTCGTAATACCAATTATAGATGTTAGGGAACTCCTGTATTCCCTGGTCATACACGGTGATGGCCGAATCATAGAGGCCTTTCAGGTCGAGTGCATTTCCTTTTTGCAGCAGGAAGTTCTGACGGTATTCTTTGGAGATACGTAACCCCTTTTCGCAGTTTTTCAGGGCGTCGTCATAGCGTTTGTCTGAGATTTGTGCCAGAACTGTTTCATACAGCCCGATCACATAAAAGGAGTCCCCTTCCTGGATTTTTTCAAATTCACGTATGGCTTCGTCATAATCTTCAGTGGAAAAAGCCACGATTCCGGCGATGAGGGATTGTTTGGAATCCGGGTATTCATCGCCGATCTGAGCGATGGAACCCTGCGTCATTGCACAGAGGAGCCCGAATAAAAAGAGCGGTTTCAGTTTGCGTGTCATAGTACGGTCGTACTACAAATATATCCGCCCCGGTTAAACCTGCAAGGAAAAGGTATAGATCGCAAATCCTACGTATTCAGTCGTAGTAAGTAATTCTGGTGTTATTTTTTGCTTTTTCCGGACTTTTTCCGCTTTGATTTATCCGGCTTATGATCTTCCCACCACCAGTCCGGAGCGGGCTCATAACCACCCATCCAGCGCAAAATGGTGCGTTGCATTTTGAGCACGTAGCTGCTGGGTTTCACCGGACTTCTTTTTAGCGGATTGGGGAAACACACGGCGATAAGTGCCGATTCTGCCGGACTTAGTTTTGTAGCTGGCTTGCGGAAATAGGTTTGTGCCGCAGCTTCGATACCGTAAATATCCTCGCCCATTTCAATGATGTTCAGGTAAACTTCGATGATCCGTCGCTTGTTCCAGAGCATTTCCAGGCATAAAGTCACCGGAACTTCCAGGCCTTTGCGCACCCAGCTGCGGGCAGTGCCAAAAAACAGGTTTTTGGCAGTTTGTTGCGAAATGGTGCTTCGTCCCTTCGGTTTTTTTCCTTTGTCAACGGCCTTTTCCACCGATTCCCGAATGGCCTCCAAATCGAATCCATAATGGTTGGCAAATTTGGGATCTTCAGCGGTAATCGCAGCCTTGACCATATGCGGGGAGATATGCTCGAAGGACACCCAGTCCTTTTCGTACGGAATTCCCCTCATCAACATCAGAGGAGTTACTGGTACGGGAATAACCCGGTAAAGTACGATGAGGAATAAGGCCAATTGCCCCCCCAGCAGCGCGAGGCGGAACAGAAACTCCGCAATTTGCCTTAACCGTACCTTCATTTTGCTGGCCATTTCGCTAAATTTGGACAAGACGCAAATCAACAAAAGAAAACAGCATCTATGCAATACCGTCGACTTGGAGATTCGGGATTACAAATCTCGGAAATCAGCCTGGGATCCTGGCTCACCTTCGGGACCCATGTAGACCGTGACACGGCCATGGCCTGCTTTGAGAAAGCCATTGACGCCGGGGTGAACTTCATCGATACGGCCGATATGTATAACCGGGGAGAGGCGGAACGATCCGTTTCCGAATTTCTGCGCCATGTCGACCGGTCTCAGATTATTGTAGGCACCAAGGTATTTGGCCCTATGAGTGATCATTGGATGGATCAGGGGCTAAGCCTGCGCCATATCCGGGCGGCCTGTGAAGCCTCCCTGCAGCGACTCCGAACCGATTATATTGATCTCTATCAATGCCACCGATACGATGTGGATACCCCGCTGGAAGAAACCTGTTATGCCATGCACAACCTGGTGGAACGCGGGTATATCCTTCACTGGGGCGTGAGCCAATGGTCGGCGGTACAAATACTCAACGCCCTCCGTGTATGCGAAAAAAACGGATGGCGAAAGCCGGTCTCGAATCAACCTATTTTCAATATGCTCAACCGATCGCTGGAGGCAGATGTGATGGATGTATGCAACCAGGAAGGACTCGGGTTGGTGGTGTATTCCCCGTTGGCACAGGGGCTCCTTACCGGAAAGTACCGCAAGGATCAGACACCGGAAGGTTCACGCCTGGCACACGAAGCTGCCGGAAGGTTCTTTCCATCGAAGCGCATGACGGAAACCTATTTCGAACAGCAGGAAGCCCTGTTGGAACTGGCGGCAGAACTTGGAATCAGTATGGGCAATCTGGCTCTGGCCTGGATTCTTCAGTATACGCCAATCACTTCCGTGATTACCGGGGCCTCAAAGCCCGAACAGGTAACGGAAAATTGCAAGGCCTCCGGGTTGAAGCTTGATACGGAGGTGATGGACCGGATAGAGGCCATCATGCAAAATGCACCGGTAGACCAATACAGCGGAGCTCGGGTAGGGTATGGAATTGTTAAAAAGGGCTATTGATGCAGCTTATCGGTGATCAGATTCTTATAAGCGACCAGGCGTTGAATTATCTCAGGAATTACCTGGAGTCACAAAACTATTCCCGGGTGTTTGTGCTGGTAGATGAGAATACGGATAAATTCTGCCTTCCCCATATTCCTTTCAAACCTGATCATGTTATCCGCATCGAAGCGGGGGAGCAGGCTAAAAACCTCGATTCGTGCACACGTATCTGGGATGAACTGCTCCATTCAAAAGCCGACCGCAGTTCCGTACTGATTAACCTCGGAGGAGGAATGGTTGGAGATATCGGAGGTTTTTGTGCCACCACGTTCAAGCGGGGTATGGATTTCATCCAGGTACCCACAAGCCTGTTAGCCATGGTCGATGCCTCTGTGGGAGGAAAGACCGGTATCGATTACCGGGCTTATAAAAACCTGATCGGGGCGTTTTCCGAGCCGCATATGGTTTTCATACAACCTAACCTGCTGGACACCCTTCCCGACCGCGAATACAAGGCGGGTTATGCCGAAATGCTAAAACATGGTCTGATTTCAGACCAGGAGTACTGGAAGGAATTGGCGGAACCGAACAAACGCAGAATCAAACGCCAGATAGAACGCTCCGTGCGGATCAAAAAAGAGATTACGGAAGAAGACCCCCGCGAGTCGGGAGTGCGCAAACTGCTCAATTTCGGTCATACGATCGGGCATGGCATTGAGTCTTTCTGCCTGGAAAACGGGCGGGATGTTCTGCACGGAGAGGCGGTAGCGGCCGGAATGATCATGGAGAGTATCATCTCCGCCAAAACCGGACTAACCCATGAGGACCTCAGTGGTATAAGGGAAATCCTCGGAGGGCTCTACAAACGCGTGCCTGTGGAATCGGATGAGGCGCCGGAAATATGGAATTTTATCCTTGGAGATAAGAAGAATAAAGCCGGAAAAGTGAATTGCACCCTTTTGCTTAAACCCGGCAAAGCCGCTTTCGATATCCCGATCCATTTCCCGGAATTCCGGGAAGCATTCCAAAATTACCTCAGCGGATATTAAAGGCTTTAACGGCTTACCGCAAAATGCAGCCGGTATTGCCGGTTGGCATGGGTCACCACGGCGTAATAAAGTCCGGGGGATAAGTGCCGCGTATCCAGTTCCATGCGATTTTCTGCAGTGGCATATGGACATTCTATTAACTGTCCTTGTTGGGTATAGACCTGAAGCACGGAGGTTCCTGCCGAAAAAGGCAGAGCCAGGGTAATATGCCCGTTTGCAGGGTTAGGGTATGCACGTATGGCGGCATTCTGAATAAGAGTAGCTCCGCTGGGTTGATCCACATACATGGAAATGCTATAGATCGTATCAGGCAATTGGTAAGGGAATGTTCCACCGATCCGGGCATAAATCTTTACCGGAATAGTGAAGGGATAATAGCCGTCTGCAGCGCCGTCAATGTTCCCGTAAATCACCCCGCAAGAGGTTTCTCCTCCCGGAAGCGCGCAGCTTGACGGATTGCAGAGGTAATTCAGCCCGTCTGGCATGCCTATCACTTCAAGCACTTTGATAGAATCAATGACCGCATAAACGGGGGTACCGTTCAGGTCGGCATTTGTATCTGCCGGGATGCGGAACTGGATGACTTCTTCATAATAACTACCCGCCGTTCCCATAGGGAGAGAATCGGGATAGGTACCCGATGTGGTGATACTCGTATTCGGGGTACAGGATTGGCCGTTGACGTATGCCGCCAGGGAAAGGACTGCTGCGAAGAGTAGAAATTTTTTCATAGACGCGTCTATATTGCGTTTCAAATGTCTCATTTTTTGAGAAAATTCTTCCTTTTAGTTTTTGGGGTGCTGGCAGGTCTTAGCGGAGACCGGCTTCTGGCGCAACCCCTTTCCATTGAGGGTACAGTGAGTGACTCGGCTACCGGAGAGTTACTGCAGGGGGCAAGTATATATGCCGCACCTCACCTGGGAGCCATTACCGATGCAAGGGGATCTTTTGCCCTCATCCTTCCGGATAGCATCCGGCAAATCCGGGTTTCCTATGTGGGGTATCAAACCCGTATACTGAACCTCTCGCAAATGAGGCAGATTGGCACCAAGCCGGTACATCTTAATATCCGGATGACGGCATCGGGTTTTCTGGAGCCGGTGGTAATCAGTGCCAGTAAGCAAAAGCAAAGAGAAGTGGAAACAACGGTTTCCATGAGCAGCATACAACCGTACCTGATCCGGAACCGCATTAATACCACAATGGAACAGACCATTACCCAGATACCGGGCGTGAGCAGCACGGATGGTCAGGCCAATATCCGTTCGGGAAGCGGGTGGAGCTACGGTACCGGAAGTCGGGTGAGCATATTGGTAGATGGAATGCCGATGCTATCTGCCAGCAGCGGACAGGCACACTGGAGTTTTTTTCCGCTGGAGAACGTAGACCAGGTAGAAGTAATCAAAGGATCCGCCAGTGTTTTGTATGGCTCCTCCGCTCTTAACGGGGTTATCCATATACGAACTCAATGGCCGGGTAATCGCGAATTGATCTCCGCCTCCCTGTTCTCGGGCGTTTATGACAACCCCCGCAATAAAAATTGGCGCTGGCAGGGGAGCAGGACCCTGGCAAGGAATGGGGCACATGTTCTTTATGGAAAGGGTTCCGATCGCTTTCAGTATGTAGTGTCCATGTATGCACTTAATGATGATCGCTGGCGGATGGGGGATTCCGATAAAAGACTGCGCCTGAGTTTCAAGACCCGTTTTTTTAGCAAGGATAAAAAACTGAAGGTAGGTTTGAGCGGGAACCTGCAGCGTGCGCGTACCGGGAGCTTCCTGCTTTGGGAGAGTTATGAATATGCGTATACCATTCTGGATTCTTCCTATAGCCTGAATAATTCCACAAGAGCGAACCTGGATCCCAGCCTTGAATACAGCGGTACATATTTCGATCATTACCTGCAAACCCGGTATTACCTGGCAGATAACCGGATCGATCCGCTGGAAGGTCAACCTGATCAGGCCAATAAATCGGAATTGTATTACCAGGAGTACCGGGCACGGTTTAAGGCGCTGGAAAAGGAAGGACTGGTACTTAACCTGGGAATGGTCAACCAATACGGTGAAGGCCAGGCTACCATGTTTCAGGGTAAGAAAGTCAGCCAGAACCATGCTGCTTACCTGCAAGCCGATTATAACCGGGGACGATGGAACCTGAGCGCGGGAGCCCGTTATGAATACTTCAGGCTGGAGCAATACACGGAAGCTAAGCCGGTGTTTAAGGCAGGGATGAATTTTCGGGCGGCAAAAGCTACTTACCTGAGAGCTTCCGTAGGTCAGGGGTACCGATTCCCGGTAATTTCGGAGGCATTTATCCGCACCAGTGCCGGACCGGTTTCCATATACCCGAATCCGGATTTATTGTCGGAAACCGGGTATACAGCTGAAATAGGTATTCGTCAGGGGCTGGGAAACCCGGAGAAACTTGGGGTTCTTCTCGATCTTGCTTTTTACCGTATGGAATTCAGGAACATGATGGAATTTACCTTTGCGCAGTGGGGCACATTCAACGACCCCCTGTTCGGACTGGGTTTTATGTCGCGGAATATCGGTCCCTCGCGGATCCAGGGTTTTGAACTTACGGCAACAGGTGGAGGTAAATGGAGGGCACTGGATATCCGTTTTCTGGCTGGGTATACCTATGCCGATCCGGTAAACCTGGATCCCGACTATGTTTATGCCGATGCAAACGGCTATCCATACACGTACAAACTAACCAGTACGGATACGACCGGAAAGATACTCAAGTACCGCAACCGGCACCTGATAAAAACTGACTTGCAGCTGGAGGGCAAGCGACTCGGTGGTGGGTTTTCCTACCGGTATACCAGCCGTTTTGAAGCTATTGACCGCTCCTTCGTCGATCCACCCCTGAATACGGTTCTCACTGGTATTGCAGAGTCTATGGAAGCCAATAAAGCCGGTAGTCATGTGGTGGATGTCAGAACCTGGTACCGGATCACTGCCGATGTAAAAGCCACCCTGACGGTGAACAATATTTTCAATACCGAGATACTTTCCCGTCCGGCCGATATCCGATCACCACGCTATTTCACCCTTCAGCTTTCCTATCGTTATTGATGTCTGTACGGATTAGCCATACCGTCCCGGAAAAAAGTGCGGAGATATTCCTCCCGGCTTCCAAAAGTGAAAGCAACCGCTACCTGGTGCTCAACGCACTTGCCGGATTTACCACCGTGATAGAAGGATTGTCCGAAGCAAGGGATACCCGCATCCTGGAAGCCGGATTGAAGGAGCTGTTGTCCGGAAAGGAAGAAGTGAGCATCGATTGCAAGGACGGAGGTGCGCCACTTCGGTTTATGATGGCCGTGGCAGCTATACTGCCCATCCGTGTTTTGTTTACCGGAACAGCCAGGTTGCTGGAACGCCCGGTAGAACCCTTACTGGAAGCGCTTCGGGAGCTTGGCGCCGGGGCAGAGGCCCTGGGAGAAGAGGGCAGAGGACCCTGGCAAATCAGGGGCACCACAGAAACAAATTCTTCCGTAAGCGTAGAAGCCTCGGAAAGTAGTCAGTTTGTGAGTGCACTGATGTTGGTGGCGCCATTCCTGCGCACCGGACTGGAGATTCATCTGAAGAATGCCGGTTTTTCAATGTCGTACATACAGATGACCGGCGAAGCACTCAGCCGGTTTGGGGCCCGCTACGTATGGAAGGAAGACCGGATCCGGGTAGAGCCCGGTGTAGCGCCACCCGATTACCTGCGTCCCGAGGCAGATTGGAGTTCGGCGGCTTTTCCTTTGCTGGCAGCTGATTTGGCAGGAATGGATGAGTTGCGTTTTCCGGGGCTACGGTTGGGATCGCTGCAAGGCGATTCTTTCCTTACCCGGTATGTGCGTTACCTGGGCTGGAAGGATGAGGCGTTTCCGGAAGGTCTGATGTTCAGAAGGGGGATTCGTCGTTGGGAGATACGTCCTCTGACCCTCAACCTTGGAAATATGCCTGACCTGGCACCTCCTGCAGTCATTCATGCCTGGCTGAAGGGGATGGATATTCGGTATTATGGATTGGAATCACTGGCCCGTAAAGAGTCTGTACGCGATCGGGTGTTGGGGGAAGCAATCACCCGGTGCGGAGGTTTCTGGAAAGTGGATGACGGATGCTGGCATTATGGAGGGGGGAGGAAGGCCCCCAATGCTGAATTGAATACACAGGAAGATCACCGGATGGCTATGGCCTTTTGTATGATGGCCATCCCTTTCGGGTCTGTTAAGCTCAGTGAAATCGGTTCTGTCGAAAAATCCTTTCCGGCTTTCCGAAGGGAAATGGAAAAAGTGGGATTGGTAATGGAAACGTTTGGCCATGAAGCTGGATAAGTCTGCGGACCTAGCCCGGTATCTAACTCAGCGAATTCCGAATAATCACTAACCCGATCAAATTGCTACTTTTGTCGCCTATGGCATCCAACAGCTTTGGAACGCTATTCACCCTTACCACCTTTGGCGAAAGTCACGGACCAGCCGTGGGCGGTGTGATCGACGGGGTTCCGGCCGGTTTGAAACTGGATATGGAAGGTATCGCAGAGGAGATGGCCCGAAGGAGGCCCGGTCAGTCGGCGATAAGTACCCAACGTTCCGAACAGGATATCCCTGAATTCCTTTCCGGACTTCTGGACGGAGTAACCACAGGCGCTCCCATTGCTTTTATTATTCCCAGCAAAGATTCACGCAGCAGCGACTACGACAAGCTGAAAGAGGTGTACCGTCCAGGTCATGCCGATTTTACCTATGAGCAGAAATACGGGATCCGGGACCACCGGGGAGGGGGGCGCAGCTCGGCACGAACGATGGCTCCCTGGGTATGTGCGGGTGCCATTGCCAGGCAAATCCTTTCTAACAGAGGGATTACCATCCGGGCTTATGTAACGGAGATTGGAGGGATTTCTCTTCCACAGAATGTGCAGCCCGACTATTCCCTTACCGAAAGCAATGCAGTGCGTTGTCCCCACGAAGAGACTGCCGAAAAGATGGAAAGGGCGGTCAGGGAAGCAAAAGAGAATGGTGATAGCCTGGGGGGAGTGGTTCGTTGTGAGGTGCTGAACCTACCTGCCGGGATAGGAGAGCCGCAATTCGGAAAAATGCCGGCGATGCTGGCTCATGCCATGATGAGCATCAATGCCGTAAAAGGTTTTGAAATGGGGGAAGGTTTTGCGCTGGCCCGGATGAAGGGCAGTGAAGCCAATGATTTGTTCCGCTCCGGAGCAGCAGGAGTGGAAACGAACACCAATCGCTCGGGCGGTGTCCTGGGCGGAATAAGCAACGGCATGCCACTCTGGTTCCGGGTGGCCTTTAAACCAACCTCTTCCATTTCCATCCCTCAAACAACTCTTACCACCGGTGGAGAAGAGACGGAACTCAGCACTACAGGCCGGCATGACCCCTGTGTGGTGCCCAGGGCCGTACCCATCGTGGAAGCCATGGCGGCGTTGGTGTTGGTGGACTTATGGATGATAGATAAAGCAAGAAAATGATTCGGAAAATACCATTGCATATCAAAATACTCGCCGGTATGGTTCTCGGACTTGGCTGGGGTATTCTGGCGGTTACGACAGGCGGTCCGCTTTGGGTGCGGTTCAGTAATGACTGGGTGCATCCCTTTGGCGATATCTTTATGAATCTGCTTCAGCTTATTGCTATTCCCATGATCATTACTTCGCTGGTTACGGGTGTGGCCAGTCTGAATGATATCGGGAAGCTTGGGCGGATAGGCGGGCGGACCATCCTGATCTTCATCACCACAACGGCCCTGGCAATCAGTATCGGTCTTACCCTGGTCAATCTGGCTGCTCCCGGGAAACAGATGCCCCCAGAAACACGGGATATGCTGATGGCAGGAAGTGAGGAAGCGCTTAAGCAGAAGACCGACCAGGCGGATAAACTGGAGAACGCCCCGGCACTTCAACCCCTGGTGGATCTCTTCCCCAAGAATATTATCAAATCGGCGACTGACAACGGCAACATGCTGCAGTTGGTGATCTTCTCCCTGATCCTGGGGGTGGCGGCTGTATCACTCCCCGGTGGTAAGGCTGAACCGGTAGTGAAGCTGATGGATAGCGCCAATGAGATGGTCATGAAGATCGTGGATTTTATCATGCTTGTTGCCCCGCTTGGGGTCTTTGCACTTTTGTCAAAGGTTATCGTCGATCTCGCCAAAGACGATCCGTCTCAGATTGTTGGGCTATTGGTATCATTGGCTACTTACGGGGGTACGGTGATAGGCGCCTTGTTATTGCATATGCTACTGGTTTACCTGGGAATTGTAAGGTTTGTAGCGAAGAAGAACCCGTTTTGGTTTCTCAGGAAGATGTACCCGGTACAGTTGCTGGCCTTTTCCACCAGTTCCTCCAATGCCACGCTTCCCCTGAATATGGAGAATTGTGAAAAAGAACTGGGTGTTTCTGAGGAGGTTACCGGATTTGTGCTCCCCCTTGGTGCAACAATAAACATGGACGGTACGTCCTGCTATCAGGCGATCGCTGCGGTATTCATCGCACAGGTGTTTAACCTCGATCTCACCTTCATGCAACAGCTGACCATTATCCTTACGGCATTGTTAAGTTCGGTAGGTTCGGCCGGAGTACCCGGAGCCGGAGTGGTTATGCTTGTGATTGTTTTAAGGAGTGTGGATGTTCCCACAGAGGGAATAGCCCTCATTCTGGGAGTGGATCGGATCCTGGATATGTGCCGTACGGCGGTCAATGTGACAGGTGATGCGGCCGTTTGTTGCGCTGTAGCCCGTTTGGAAGGAAAATTGAAAGATTAATAAGTACCTATATTTGCACCTCTCTGATTTAAGGATGAAAAGAATAATTACCGGCGTTGTGCTCGCAGTAACAATAGGCACACAGCTTCATGCACAAAGCGTTCATCGCGATAAGTGTATGACTGATCAGCATTATGAGAACTATCTCGAGAATAACCCACAGGCCCGTCAGCAACTTGAGCAGGCTGCCAGGATCTGGGAAACCAACCGCAATAACCCTGTACTGAGCAAAAAAGGGCAGGTTTATACAATCCCGGTGGTATTTCATGTGATTCATGAATACGGTCCGGAGAATATCAGCAAAGCACAGATTGAAGACCAGATCCGTATCCTGAACGAAGACTTTCGCAGGCTTAACACGGATGCTTCCAATACCCGGGCTATTTTCCAGGGTGTGGCTGCCGATGCGGAAGTAGAGTTTGTACTGGCAAGCAAAGACCCTCAAGGAAATTGTACCGAAGGAATCGTGCGGGTGTATTCCCCGCTTACCAACGATGCCCGTGACAATGTGAAGTCAGTTAGCTACTGGCCCAGCGATCAATACCTGAATGTTTGGGTGGTAAAAACCATTAAAAACAGCGTGGATGATCCGGGTGTAATCACCCTGGGTTATGCACAGTTCCCCTGGGATCGTCCGAGTCGTCCTACCACCGACGGTATCGTACTGAGAGCCGATTATACCGGTTCTATCGGTACTGCTGCCGGTAAAGGCAATAACGGACGTACCGCTACCCATGAGATCGGGCACTGGCTGGGACTGTTCCACACCTTCCAGGGCGGATGTTCCAATGTAAGCTGGGGAGAACAGTTTGATGATACCCCTCCCGTTGCAGAACCTACCTCAGGCTGTCCGGCCAATGCCAATACCTGTAGCAACGACAACCCCGACCTGATCGATCAGTGGGAAAACTACATGGACTATTCGAATGGCTCCTGCCAGAATATGTTCACCCAGGAGCAGGCAGCGTATATGCACCTGATGATCCAGAGTTACCGAACCAAACTGGTTTCAGCCAGCAATGCCACCGCTACCGGAATCAATTCCGGTGCAGGCAACTGTGCTCCGGTTGCGGACCTGACCAATATTATCAGTCCAGTTTGCCAGGGGAATACGGTAACCTTTACCGACTTGTCTTACAACGGTACCATCAGTTCGCGCACCTGGACCTTTGAAGGGGGCACTCCTTCCACCTCTTCCGATCCGAATCCAACCGTAACGTATAGTTCAGCAGGGGTATTCCAGGTGAAGCTGGAAGTCTCCAACGGAACAGGAAACTCTGCCATTATCCGGGATTCACTGATCTATGTGGTGCCTGCTATCAGTGATGTAGCTGCACCGATCATTCAGGATTTCGAAGGGAATGATTTCCCGCCTGCGGGTTGGAAACTCAGTACCACCGGTAATGTGAACTGGGCAAAAATCAATGGTGCAGGCACCAACGGGAATTCATCCATACGCGCCATCAACAACAGCAATACTACCGATGGTTCCAGTATTCAAATACAGCTTCCACCGCTTGACCTCCAGGTGATCAATGATCCTGTGCTGACTTTTGACCTGGCCTATGCCCGTCTTACCGGCACTTCGCTGGATCGTATCCGGGTATTTGCTTCCACCGATTGTGGTGTTTCCTGGGTATTGATCTACCAACGTGCCGGAGTACAAATGGAAACAGGCGCAACGGGTACCAGTAACTTCGTGCCTTCTTCCGGAGAATGGGACAATCACCAGGTGATGCTGAACAATTACGTTGGCAAACGGAATGTCATCCTTCGCTTTGATGCAATCAGCAACCAGGGGGGTAATATCTATCTCGACAATATCAATATCGGTTCAGTGAGTTCCGTGGAGCATGTTGCTCTGAACTCAGAGCTTAGTTTGTACCCTAACCCGAGCAGCGGGCAGGTTCAGCTTCAGTTCACCGCGTTTGAAGCAGGAGAGGCAAGTATTGAGGTACTTGACCTGAGCGGAAAAGTAGTACACCGCGCCGCAGCGAACGTATTCAGCGGTGAGAATAACAATACATTGAACCTCAGTGGACTTTCCGAAGGAATGTACCTTGTACAGGTAGAAATGAACGGTCAACGCATCACACAAAAACTAATGTTGCGTTACTAAATCTTTACATTCATCTGACCAAGCAATTGCCGGAATTAAAGGATTAAGTCTTTTATTTGCCGGCAATTGTTATTTTACAAACGGAGTAGATTATGGCAAAGAACCTGGTGATAGTGGAGTCTCCTGCCAAGGCCAAGACCATCGAGGGATTCCTGGGTAAGGAGTTTACCGTGAAGTCTTGTTACGGACATATCCGAGACCTTTCCAAGGAGCATAACGGAGTAGAAATAGAAAAGGGGTTCCAGCCTATCTATGAAGTTCCGGATGATAAGAAACAAGTAGTATCCGAGCTTAAAAAGCTGGCCAAAGAGGCTGAGGTAGTTTGGTTGGCATCGGATGAGGACCGTGAGGGGGAAGCCATTTCCTGGCACTTATCGGAAGTGCTTAAACTCGATCGGGATAAAACCCGACGAATCGTATTCCATGAGATTACAAAGCCTGCAATCCTCAAGGCCATAGAAAATCCCAGATCCATTAACCAGGACCTGGTCAATGCCCAGCAGGCCCGGCGTATTCTTGACCGTATCGTGGGTTTTGAACTTTCCCCGGTACTTTGGAAAAAAGTAAAACCGTCGCTTTCGGCAGGTCGTGTTCAATCCGTCGCTGTTCGCCTCATTGTAGAGCGGGAGCGGGAGATAAGTGAGTTCAAGCCCAGCAGTGCCTACCGGGTAGTTGCCTGGTTTCATGACCGCAAAGAGAACAAAAGTTTCAAGGCAGAGCTTCCGCATCGTTTCAAAACTGCGGAAGAAGCGGAGAAGTTCCTGGAATCCTGCAGGGAAGCACGTTTTGAGGTGGATAAGGTGGAAACCAAACCCGCCAAACGCAGCCCGGCACCTCCTTTTACGACGTCTACCCTCCAGCAGGAAGCGAGCCGTAAGCTGGGATACTCCGTTGGTCAAACAATGAGTATTGCCCAGAAGCTGTACGAAGCCGGGCATATCACCTATATGCGTACCGACAGTGTGAATTTGTCGGATCTGGCGCTTGGAAGTGCAAAAGAAGAAGTCACCAAGGCATACGGGCAAGAATTCAGTTTTACCCGTAAGTATACCACCAAAACAGCCAGTGCGCAGGAAGCACACGAGGCCATTCGTCCTACCTATTTCAGCAAACACAGCATCCCGGGCGATGGATCGGATAAGCGACTGTATGAACTCATCTGGAAGCGTGCGATTGCCTCACAAATGAGCGATGCTCAGTTGGAGAAAACCAGTATCCATATCCGAATTACGGGTAAGGAGGTATTGAAGGAAGAGTTTGTTGCCAGTGGGGAAGTGATCAAGTTCGAAGGTTTCCTGAAGGTTTACCTGGAAGGCACGGATGACGAGCAGGAAGAAGGGGAGGAAGGGCTGTTGCCGGCAGTTAAGGCCGGTGATATGCTGGATATGGAGCGGATCACCGCCACCGAACGTTTCACCCGTCCTGCGGCACGTTATACGGAAGCCAGCCTGGTGAAGAAACTGGAGGAACTCGGAATCGGGCGTCCTTCCACCTATGCTCCGACTATTTCTACTATACAGAAGCGGGGTTATGTGGTCAGAGAAGACCGTCCCGGAAGAGAAAGAAAATACACGGAAATCGAACTCAGTGAAGGTAAGATAGAAAACCGGGAACTGACCGAAAATACGGGTGCCGAAAAGGGCAAGTTATTCCCGACGGACATCGGTTCTCTGGTGAATGATTTCCTGGTTGAGCACTTCGACAAGATTCTGGACTACGGGTTTACGGCTAACGTAGAGAAAGAATTCGACGAAATTGCCGACGGACTGAAGAGCTGGACAAAAATGCTCGATCTCTTTTACAAGCCCTTCCATAAAACCGTTGACCAAACCCTGGATGAAGCCAAAAGGGTTACCGGTGAGCGTCAGCTGGGCACCGATCCGAAGACCGGTAAGCCGGTGAGCGTGCGGATGGGACGGTTTGGCCCTTACGTTCAAATCGGTACTCCCGAGGATGAGGAAAAGCCAACCTATGCCAGCTTACGATCCGGGCAGAGTATGGAAACCATTGAACTGGACGAGGCTCTGGAATTGTTCAAGTTGCCTCGTGTAGTAGGGGAGTTTGAAGGCAGTGAGATGAAGGCCAGTGTGGGGCGTTTCGGTCCGTATATCATGCATCAGAAAGCCTTCTACAGCATTCCGAAGGAAGACGATCCATTGACCATTGACCAGGAAAGAGCGATCGAACTGATCCTGGCCAAGCGCAAGGCCGATGCGGAGAAACTGATCCGCACCTACGATGAGGATCCGGAACTCCAGGTTCTCAACGGCCGCTGGGGCCCTTACCTAAAAAAGGGGAAGGACAACTTCAAGATTCCGAAAGCCCGGCATGAAAATGCAGCTTCCATTACCTACGAAGAGGCGGTGGAAATGATGGAGAAATCGGCTGCATCGGGAGGGGGACGCAAACGCGGCAAATCCCGCAAATAATCAATAACAAAATCCCCTTTGTCAAAGCGCGGAAAAGCACTAAAATTTTCCTGCGCACTCTTTTGTTTTTCTGAAAATACCCGTACCTTTGCCGTCCTTAAATTTTAGGAAGTTACAGGAAAAATATGCCAACCATACAGCAATTAGTAAGGAAGGGGCGCAATACGCTTAACGAAAAAAGTAAGTCGCCGGCGTTGAATTCATGCCCGCAGCGCAGGGGCGTTTGTACCCGTGTATACACCACTACGCCGAAGAAACCGAACTCGGCGATGCGTAAAGTAGCGCGTGTTCGTCTGACCAACGGAAAAGAGATCAACGCCTACATCCCCGGAGAGGGTCATAACCTCCAGGAGCACTCCATCGTATTGGTTCGGGGTGGTCGTGTGAAGGACCTTCCGGGTGTGCGTTACCACATTGTACGTGGTGCCCTGGATACTGCCGGAGTGGAAGGAAGAAGACAAAGAAGATCCAAATACGGAGCTAAACGTCCTAAACCCGGACAGGAAGCCAAAAAGAAATAATAAAAGAGTAGCAGGAAGATGAGAAAGACAAAAGCCAAAAAGCGCATTTTGATTCCTGACCCGCGGTTCAATGACCAGCTGGTTACGCGTTTTGTCAACAATATGATGTACGACGGAAAGAAATCCGTGGCGTTCCGCACCTTCTATGATGCCATTGACCTGGTGGAAAGCAAAACCCAGGAACGAGGTATCGACATATGGAAGAAGGCGTTGAACAACGTGATGCCTACCGTTGAGGTAAAAGCCCGCCGTGTAGGGGGTGCTACCTTCCAGATCCCGATCGAAGTTCCTGCAGAGCGCAGGATCGCCGTAGGGATGAAATGGATGATCGATTACTCACGCAAACGCAACGAGAAATCCTATGCGGAAAAGCTTGCGGCAGAAATCATTGCAGCCAGCAAAGGGGAAGGTGCTTCTGTGAAGAAGAAAGAAGATACCCACCGTATGGCTGAGTCTAACAAAGCTTTCTCACATTTCAGAGTTTAATAATTAAGAACAGCACATATCCATCAACCAATGAGCAAGGATTTAAGATATACGCGTAACATCGGAATTGCCGCACACATTG
Source organism: Bacteroidia bacterium (assembly GCA_964215915.1). Taxonomy (GTDB): domain Bacteria; phylum Bacteroidota; class Bacteroidia; order UBA8524; family UBA8524; genus UBA8524. The sequence goes on along the minus strand of CAXPEB010000086.1, from coordinate 12,482 downwards.
ATGCCGGCAAAACGACCACTACCGAGCGTATCCTGTATTATTCCGGGGTTAACCACAAGATCGGTGAGGTACACGACGGAGCTGCTACCATGGACTGGATGGTTCAGGAGCAGGAGCGTGGTATTACCATTACCTCTGCCGCCACCACCGTATTCTGGAACTACCGGGACCATAAATACCAGATCAACATCATCGATACTCCGGGTCACGTGGATTTTACCGTAGAGGTAAACCGTTCCCTTCGGGTACTCGACGGACTGGTATTCCTTTTCTCTGCAGTAGATGGAGTAGAGCCGCAATCCGAAACCAACTGGCGTCTTGCCGATAACTACGGGGTAGCCCGTATCGGATTCGTGAATAAAATGGACCGTCAGGGATCCGACTTCCTGAACGTGTGCAAGCAGGTAAATGAAATGTTGCATGGTAATGCCGTGCCCCTGCAAATTCCGATCGGTTCTGAAGACCAGTTCCGTGGAGTAGTTGACCTGATCAACTTCCGTGGTATTATTTGGGACGAAGAAACTCAGGGTATGACTTTCCAGGAAGTACCCATCCCCGATGACCTTTTGGAAGAAGCCAAAGAGTGGCGTGAGAAATTGCTCGAGACTGTTTCCGAGTATGACGACACCCTGATGGAAAAATACTTCGAGGATCCGGATTCCATTACCGAAGCAGAGATCCTTGCCGCCCTGCGTGCAGCTACCCTCGACTTGAAAATTACTCCGATGGTATGTGGTTCTTCCTTCAAGAACAAAGGGGTACAAACCATGCTCGACCTGGTTATGGAGCTGATGCCCAGCCCGCTGGATCGTGACAATATCCGGGGTACCGACCCCAATACCGGTGTGGAAATCTTCCGCAAACCGGATTACAACGAGCCTTTCTCTGCGCTCGCCTTTAAAATTGCTACAGACCCCTACGTTGGTCGCCTTGCCTTTATGCGTGTATACTCCGGTATGCTCGAAGCAGGTTCATACGTATACAACACCCGCAGCGAAAACAAAGAACGTATCTCCCGTATCTTCCAGATGCACGCCAACAAGCAGAATCCGGTTGAACGCCTGGGTGCCGGAGATATCGGAGCTGCTGTGGGGTTCAAAGACATCAAAACAGGGGATACCCTCTGTGACGAGAAAAAACCCATCGTGCTGGAAGCAATGATCTTCCCTGAGCCGGTGATCGGTTTGGCCATTGAGCCGAAAACTCAGGCCGACGTAGATCGTCTGGGTATGGCCCTTGCCAAGCTGACGGAAGAAGACCCGACCTTTAAGGCCTTCACCGATGAAGAAACCGGTCAGACTATCATCCAGGGCATGGGTGAGCTTCACCTCGACATCATTTTGGATCGCCTCAAGCGCGAGTTCAAAGTAGAATGTAACCAGGGAGCTCCTCAGGTAGCCTATAAGGAAGCGATCACCGCCAACATTACTCACCGTGAAACTTACAAGAAACAAACCGGTGGTAAGGGTAAGTTTGCCGATATCCAGTTCGAGATCGGACCGGCAGACGAAGGTCACAGCGGTCTGCAGTTTGTAAACGAGATCGTGGGTGGAGCAATCCCCAAAGAATTTATTCCTTCCGTGGAAAAAGGCTTTAAAGCCTCTATGGAAAACGGTGTACTTGCCGGTTATAAGATCGATAGCATGAAAGTTCGTCTGTTCGACGGATCCTTCCACGCGGTCGATTCTGATTCCCTTTCTTTTGAAATGGCCGCTAAGATTGGCTTCAAAGAAGCTGCCCGCAAAGCCAACCCGATTCTCCTGGAACCGATCATGAAAGTAGAAGTGATCACTCCGGAAGAAAACATGGGAGACGTTATGGGTGACTTGAACAAGCGTCGCGGACAGATGGAAGGTATGGATAGCCGTGGAAATGCCCAGGTGATTAAAGCCAAAGTGCCACTCTCCGCTATGTTCGGTTATGTGACTGCTCTGCGTACGATCACCTCCGGCCGCGCCACTTCCACCATGGAATTCTCACATTACGCCGAAGTGCCTAAGAACCTCGCTGAAGAGGTGCTGGCCGCGGTAAAAGGAAACGCTGTTAACGCATAAAAGGACAATGGTTAGTCAGAAAATAAGGATCAAACTGAAATCTTACGATTACAATCTGGTGGATAAGTCTGCCGAGAAAATCGTTAAGACGGTGAAGGCCACGGGCGCTGTGATCAGCGGCCCAATCCCGCTCCCGACCGAGAAGAAGATCTTCACTGTGTTGAGATCTCCTCACGTAAACAAGAAGTCAAGAGAACAGTTCCAAATCTGTTCTTACAAAAGGCTCCTTGACATCTACAGCTCTACGTCTAAAACCGTAGATGCGTTGATGAAACTCGAATTGCCAAGTGGCGTGGACGTAGAAATCAAAGTATAAGGACATGTTAGGCATTATTGGAAAGAAAGTAGGTATGACCAGCATTTTTACCCCCGAGGGAAAAAATGTAGCCTGTACAGTAATCGAAGCTGGTCCTTGTGTGGTAACGCAACTTAAGAACTCCGCGAAAGAAGGATACAACGCGATCCAGATCGCATACGGAGAGAAGAAGGAAAAGAACACAACCAAAGCGGAAGCCGGTCACATGAAAAAAGCCGGTATCGAATCTGCCCGCAAAGTGGCTGAGATCCGAAACTTCCGTGCAGACCTGGATCATGAACTGAAAGTGGGAGATGCCATCACCGTTGAAATCTTTAATGAAGGTGAATACGTCGATGTGGTAGGTACTTCCAAAGGAAAAGGATTCCAGGGTGTAGTAAAACGCCACGGATTCAGTGGTGTGGGTATGCAGACTCACGGTCAGCATAACCGCCTTCGTGCTCCTGGTTCTATCGGTGCATCTTCCTGGCCTTCCCGCGTATTCAAAGGAATGCGTATGGCCGGTCGTACAGGAGGTGTTCGCGTGAAGAAAACCAACCTGGTGGTAATGAAAGTGATCAAAGAACAGAATCTGCTGGTGCTGAAGGGAGCTGTTCCCGGAGCCAAAGGTTCATATGTAATTGTGGAGAGATAAAATGGAACTGAACGTTTTAAATATCCAGGGCGCTGAGACCGGAAGAAAAGTAAGCTTCCCGGACGATGTGTTTGGCGTGGAACCGAATGATCATGCCATTTACCTTGACGTAAAACAGTACCTGGCCAACCAACGCCAGGGAACGCATAAAGCCAAAGGCCGTGCAGAAATTGCCCGTACTACCAAAAAGCTCAAAAGGCAAAAGGGTACCGGTGGAGCTCGTGCCGGTTCCATGAAGTCGCCTCTGTTCCGCGGCGGTGGACGTGTACATGGTCCGCAACCCCGTGATTATAGCTTCAAACTTAACAAGAAGCTGAAGCAGACGGCCCGGATCTCCGCACTGGTTCATAAACTGAAAAACAATGAAGTTCTGGTGGTAGAAGACTTCGATATGGAGACTCCGAAGACCAAGGAATTCATGGCTATTCTGAAAAACCTGAACATCAACGAGAAAAAGTCGCTGGTGGTGCTTTCGGAAAATAAGCCTAATGTATACCGCAGTGGCCGCAACCTGCCTAAGTCGGGTGTGCTTGTAGCCAATGAGTTGAACACTTACCAGATTCTCAATACCAACAACCTTGTGTTGTCTGAGAATTCGGTAAAAATCATTCAGGACATTTTAAGCAAATAAGATGAGCGTAGTTAAAAAGCCCCTGATAACGGAAAAGATGACCACCATTACCGATTCAACCGGACGGGTGGGATTCATGGTGGACCGGGATGCCACCAAAGAACAGATCAAGGCAGAAGTGGAAAGTGTTTACGGTGTGGAGGTAGCTTCTATCAATACCATGGTAGTTGCCGGTAAATCCAAATCGAAGTACACGAAAACTGCCGGTTTTGTTTCGGGACGTACGCCTTCGTACAAAAAAGCAATTGTGACACTGAAGGACGGTCATAAGATCGACTTCTTTGAAAATATTTAAGTGAGATGGCAGTAAAGAGATTAAGACCGATTACTCCGGGTACCCGCTTCAAAGTGGCCAACACCTTTGCGGAGATTACCACATCCACTCCGGAGAAAAGCTTGCTTGCGGCAAAGAAGAAAAGCGGTGGGCGGAACAACTCCGGTAAGATGACCATGCGTTACCTCGGAGGAGGTCACAAGAAGCAATACCGTTTGATCGATTTCAAACGTAACAAGTCCGGTGTACCGGCTACGGTTAAATCGATCGAATACGATCCGAACCGTACCGCGTTTATCGCACTGCTCTATTATGCAGACGGAGAGAAACGCTACATCATAGCTCCGAAAGGACTGGAAGTAGGTGCTACCCTCGTAAGCGGTCCCGGAGCTACACCGGAAGTAGGCAATGCAATGGCTTTGTCTGAGATTCCTTTGGGTTCTGAGGTTCATAATATCGAACTGAATCCCGGACAGGGAGCGAAGATTTGCCGTTCGGCAGGAAGCTATGCGCAACTGCTTAACCGCGACGGGAAATTTGCCGTAATCAAGATGCCTTCAGGGGAAACCCGGATGATCCTGGCCACTTGTATGGCTACAATGGGTCAGGTATCTAACTCCGAGCATAACCTGGAAGTTTCGGGTAAAGCCGGCCGTAAGCGTTGGCAGGGAAGACGTCCGCGTAACCGTGGTGTATCTATGAACCCTGTTGATCACCCGATGGGTGGTGGTGAAGGACGCTCCAGCGGAGGTCACCCGCGTTCACGTACCGGTGTTCTTGCAAAAGGCTTCAAGACCCGTGAGAAGAAAAAAGCCTCTAACAAGTATATCCTGGTAAGAAGGAAAAAATAAGGTATGGCAAGATCATTAAAGAAAGGCCCGTATATCGACCTGAAGCTTGAGAAAAAGGTCGCAGCGATGAACGAAGGCGGAAAAAAATCCGTAATCAAGACGTGGAGCCGTCGCTCCATGATCTCTCCGGATTTTGTCGGACACACCTTCGCTGTGCACAACGGAAACAAGTTCATCCCGGTGTACGTAACAGAAAACATGGTGGGCCATAAGTTGGGCGAGTTCGCTCCTACAAGAACGTTTAAATCTCACCCGACCAAGTAAAAAGTAAGAAATGGAAGCAGTAGCTAAACTGAGAAATTGCCCTTTGTCACCGCGAAAAATGAGGCTGGTGGCTGATCAGATCCGCGGAAAGCGTGTGGATGTGGCGATGAGCCTTCTGAAATTCAATCAGAAAGCGATGTATGCCACACTGGTGGAGAAACTCCTCCGTTCTGCCATTGCCAACTGGGAGCAGAAGAACGAAGGCCAGCGCGCCGAGGAGAATGAGCTGTACGTTAAAACCGTTTTTGTGGACGGGGGCAGAATGCTGAAACGTATCAGCCCGGCACCTCAGGGAAGGGCCTACAGGATCCGTAAAAGATCCAATCATATGACCATTATAGTAGATAGCAAACAAGCTGCAGATAACGAATAATATGGGACAGAAAGTAAATCCGATTGGCTTAAGGCTTGGTATCATCAGAGGATGGGATTCCAACTGGTATGGCGGTAAAAACTTCGCTGAAAAACTGGTGGAGGATGATAAGATCAGAAGGTACATCAATGCACGTATCCCGAAAGGGGGTATTTCACGCATTGTGATCGAACGTACCCTGAAACGGATCATCATCACCGTCCACACTTCACGTCCCGGTATTGTTATCGGTAAGCAAGGTTCCGAAGTGGATAAGATCAAAGAAGAGATCAAGAAACTCACCAAGAAAGAGGTTCAGATCAACATCTTCGAGATCAAACGCCCGGAACTGGATGCCCGCCTGGTAGGTGAGTCTATCGCTAACCAGCTTGAGGCTCGTGTTTCCTACAAGCGTGCTATTAAGAGTGCCATTGCCTCTACCATGCGTATGGGAGCATCCGGTATCAAAGTGATCATTTCCGGTCGTTTGAACGGTTCTGATATGGCGCGTTCCGAGACCTATAAGGAAGGAAGAACTCCGCTGCACACACTGCGTTCCGATATTGATTATGCCATTGTGGAAGCCCTCACCGTTTACGGTAAAATCGGGGTGAAGGTATGGATCTGCAAAGGTGAAGTATACGGCAAACGCGACCTGTCTCCGAATTTCGGAGCCCGTGACGAAAAAGGTCCACGCGGAGGTGGCGGTGCAGCCAACGATAAGAGAAGAAGAAGGAGAAGAAACGATAAATAATTTTTGAGCGATGTTACAGCCAAGAAGAACGAAATTCAGGAAGCAGCAAAAGGGTAGAATCAAAGGTATTGCTTCCCGTGGCCACGAGATCAACTTCGGTACATTCGGGTTGAAATCCCTCGAGCCCAGCTTCATCACCTCCCGCCAGATTGAGGCGGCCCGTATCGCACTTACCCGTTACATGAAGCGTGAAGGTAAGGTGTGGATCCGGATCTTTCCGGACAAACCCATTACCAAAAAGCCTCTTGAGGTAAGGATGGGTAAGGGTAAAGGTTCTCCGGAATACTGGGTAGCCAGTGTAAAACCCGGAACCATCATGTTTGAGGCTGAAGGTGTGCCTTTGGAAGTGGCCCGTGAGGCTCTTCGTCTGGCTGCTCAAAAGCTTCCGGTGGCAACCAAATTTATTGTGAAACACGATTACGTAGAAGAATAAGATTATGCGATTCGAGGAAATTAAAGGCTTGACCACTGAGGAAATCGTAGAAAAGCTCCGCGAAGAAAAAGCGCTCTATACGAAAATGAAATTCAACCATGCGGTATCTCCCCTGGAGAATCCGAACAAGTTGAAGACGTCTAAAAGACTGATCGCACGTTACCTCACGGAATTGAACGCGAGGAAGAAGGCCCAATAAAGTGACCGCAACAATGGAAAGAAGTGCAAGAAAAGAAATAATCGGAAAGGTTGTCAGCAACAAGATGGACAAATCCATCGTGGTAACCGTGGTGCGTAAGATGAAGCACCCTAAATATCCGAAGTTTATCAAGAAAACCTCCAGGTTCTATGCTCATGACGAGAAGAACGAATGCAACATCAACGATACCGTTCGTCTGATGGAGACCCGTCCGCTGAGTAAGTCCAAGCGCTGGAGACTGGTTGAAATTATCGAAAGAGCTAAGTAAGGCAGAGCAATGGTACAGCAGGAATCAAGACTGAAAGTGGCAGACAACAGCGGAGCGAAAGAAGTGCTGTGTATTCGTGTCCTGGGAGGATCCGGTCGTCGCTACGCTTCATTGGGCGATAAGATCGTGGTGACCGTTAAGGAAGCCATCCCCTCTGGAGGTATGAAAAAAGGAACGGTAACAAAAGCCGTGGTGGTTCGCACCAAAAAGGAAGTGAGAAGAGCTGACGGATCCTATATCCGTTTCGACGACAATTCCTGCGTTCTGTTGAACGCTAGCGATGAGCCACGCGCTACCCGGATTTTCGGACCGGTTGCCCGTGAGTTGCGTGAAAGACAATTCATGAAGATCGTGTCGCTGGCTCCGGAAGTATTGTAAGGTTAAACGCATAAAAGGAAACGACAGGTGAAACTGCATATTAAAAAGGACGATAAGGTCAAGGTCATTGCCGGCGAATTCAGAGGCCGCGAAGGACGTGTCCTGTCCGTAGATCCAAAGAGTAACAGAGCCAAAGTAGAAGGGCTCAACCTGGTTAAACGGCATACTAAGCCGAATGCCCAGAACCCGAATGGTGGAATAATTGAAAAAGAAGCCCCGATCCATATTTCTAACCTGATGGTGATCGACGGAAAAGGAAATCCTACCCGTATCAATCGTGAGGAAAAAGACGGTAAGTCGGTACGTGTTTCTAAAAAATCAGGGGAGGTGATTAAGTAATGATTAAGCCCAGGTTAAAAGAGCAATATGACGAGTCCATCAAAAAAGCAATGATGGACAAGTTCGGTTACAAGAACATTATGGAAGTACCCAAACTGACGAAGATTTGTCTGAATCAGGGTGTAGGTGCTGCCACTGCCGACAAAAAACTGGTAGACAATGCCGTAGCCGAAATGAGCCTCATCGCAGGTCAGAAAGCAGTTCCGACAAAAGCGCGTCTCGCGATCTCCAACTTTAAGTTGCGTGAGCAAATGCCGATCGGTGCCCGCGTTACCCTGCGTGATGAGAAAATGTATGAATTCCTGGATCGCCTGATCTCAACCTCACTGCCGCGTGTACGCGACTTCCAGGGGCTGAAAGTGAAAGGCTTCGATGGTCGCGGTAATTACACCATGGGTGTGACCGAGCAGATCATCTTCCCGGAAATCAACATTGACAAAGTAAACCGCATCAGCGGAATGGACATCACCTTTGTGACCACGGCCAAAAACGACGTGGAGTGCCTGGAGCTGTTGCGCCTGTTCGGAATGCCGTTTCAAAACAACGATAAATAAGCAACATGGCTAAAGAATCAATGAAAGCACGGCAGCGTAAAAGAGAGGTAATGGTAGCCCGTTACGCTGAAAAAAGAGCGAAGCTGAAAGCGGAAGGAGACTATGACGGTCTGCAGAAGCTTCCCCGCAACGCTTCTCCCGTAAGATTAAGAAACAGATGTAAAATCACTGGACGTCCCCGTGGATATATGCGTCAGTTCGGTATCTGCCGGAATATGTTCCGCCAGATGGCTTCCGACGGAAAAATCCCAGGGGTTACCAAGTCCAGCTGGTAATCATTTGGATATCGATTTGACAGTTTAAAAAAAGAAGAAAAAACAAATGACTGATCCAATATCAGATTTTCTCACCCGACTGAGAAACGCGATCAAAGCAAATCATCGCATTGTAGAAGTACCGGCTTCCAATATCAAGAAAGCCATGACTAAGGTACTTTTTGAAAAAGGCTATATCCATAGCTATAAATTCGACGACAATGCCGGTCCGCAGGGCGTTATCAAAATTGCCCTGAAATACCATCCGGTTAGCCGTATCCCGGCCATCCGTTCACTGAAGAGGGTATCCCGTCCGGGTCTCCGTCAATACAGCAGCGCAGGCACTATGCCCCGGGTAATCAATGGCCTGGGTATCGCCATCGTCTCCACTTCAAAAGGAGTGATGACCGACAAGGAAGCGCGTCAGCAAAATGTTGGCGGGGAAGTATTGTGTTATGTGTATTAATCTTAAAGTGCAGGAAAAATGTCAAGAGTAGGAAAAGCACCGATTAATATCCCCAGCGGGGTAGAAGTGAGCATTGACGGAAATAACGTCATTACGGTAAAAGGACCGAAAGGAAGCCTGAGCCGTAAGGTTGACAGTGAGCTTACCGTAAAAGTGGAGGACAACCAGATTGTGGTTGAACGCCCCACTGAACAGAAGCGTCATAAAGCTATTCACGGCCTGTTCCGTGCTTTGATCAACAACATGGTTGTTGGCGTAAGCGAAGGATACAAGCTGCAGCAGGAGTTGGTAGGGGTAGGTTTTAAAGCCTCCAACCAGGGTCAGATCCTTGATCTTAGCCTCGGTTTCTCACATGGTATCCTGATGGAAATTCCCAAAGAGGTATCCATTACCACGGAAACCGTGAAAGGAAAGAACCCCCTCATTACATTGGAAAGTATCGATAAACAGCTTATCGGTCAGGTGGCCGCAAAGATTCGTTCCTTGCGTAAACCTGAGCCTTACAAAGGAAAAGGTATCCGCTTTGTGGGCGAAGTTATCCGTAGAAAAGCCGGTAAAGCTGCTGGTAAAAAATAATTGAGCCATGATTCGTAACAAAACATTCAAAAGAAATAAGATCAAAAGACGTGTTCGCGGAAAGATTTCCGGAACGGCCGAGTGCCCGCGTCTGAGTGTGTTCCGCAGCAACAAGCAGATCTATGCCCAGCTCATCGATGATGTAGCCGGTAAAACGCTGGTAGCTGCCAATAGCCGTATCGATGCAATCGAGAAGGCGGAGAGCAATAAGGTGGACAAAAGCTTTAAAGTGGGCCAGGAGCTCGCGGCAAAAGCAACTGCTGCCGGTATCACTAAAGTAGTATTTGACCGTAATGGGTATCTGTACCATGGGCGTGTAAAAAGCCTGGCAGATGGAGCTCGTGAAGGAGGCTTAATTTTCTAAGGAAGTACAATGGCAACTGCAAACGTAAAAAGAGTAAGACAAAGTGACCTTGAGCTGAAAGAGCGCGTGGTCGGAATAAAAAGGGTAGCCAAAGTAACCAAAGGTGGCCGTACCTTCAGCTTCTCCGCTATTGTGGTAGTAGGTGACGGAAATGGTATCGTAGGTTATGGATTGGGAAAAGCCGGTGAGGTGATCGACGCCATCCAGAAAGGGATTGAAGACGCGAAGAAGAACCTAATCAAGGTGCCTATCATCAACGGAACCGTTCCTCACGAACAGTATGGAAAATACGGAGGAGGACGGGTATTCCTGAAGCCTGCCGCAACCGGTACCGGTGTTATTGCCGGTGGTGCGATGCGTGCGGTGTTGGAATCTGCCGGGGTGCATGACGTACTGGCCAAATCCAAAGGGTCTTCCAACCCGCATAACGTGGTGAAAGCCACCATCGATGCCCTGGTGAGCATGCGTGATGCCTATACCGTAGCCGAACACCGTGGTGCCAAGTTGAACAAAGTATTTAATGGGTAAGGAGAGATGGCGAAAGTAAAAATCACACAGATCAAGAGCACCATCGACCGTTCGAAGCGTCAGAAACTGACCATGGAGGCTCTGGGCTTGAAAAAGATCAATCATACCGTGGAGCATGAAGCCACTCCGCAGATTCTTGGTATGATCGACAAAGTGAATCACCTGGTTAAAGTAGAAAATAGCTAAGTCATGAATCTGAGTAATCTGAAACCTGCCAAAGGTTCTGTTAAGAAAAATAAGCGTGTGGGTCGCGGTACCGGATCAGGACGTGGTGGTACTTCTACCCGCGGACACAAGGGTGCACAATCCCGTTCAGGCTACAGTGCCAAAATGGGATTTGAAGGTGGTCAGATGCCCCTTCAGCGTCGTGTTCCCAAAGGAGGATTCAAGAATCCTTTCCGCGTGGAATATGTGGGAATCAACCTGGACAAACTCCAGGAGCTGGTTGACAAATACAAAATGGAAACCGTTGATATCGAAACCCTGCACGCCAACCGTATCATCAAGAAGTCCGATAAAGTAAAAATCCTCGGACGCGGTGAGCTGAAAGCCAAAGTGAATATTAAAGTTCATGCTTTCACCAAAACGGCTAAAGAAGCCATTGAAAAAGTAGGAGGAACCGCCGAAACCATCTGAGATGAACAAACTGATCCAAACCCTTAGAAATATCTGGAAGATCGAGGATCTGAGAACACGGATTATCAACACGATTCTGTTGTTGCTGATCTACCGTCTCGGAACCTTCGTGGTACTTCCGGGTATCGATCCGACTCTGCTGGAAGAGCTGCAAAGCCAGGGTAAGCAGGGTATATTCGGTATAATCAACATGTTTGCAGGTGGTGCATTTTCCCGTGCCTCCATTTTTGCACTTGGAATCATGCCTTATATCTCCGCTTCCATCGTGGTGCAGCTTCTCGGTGTAGCCGTTCCGGCTTTCCAGAAAATGCAGAAGGAAGGAGAAGACGGACGCCGTAAGCTGAACCAGATCACACGGGTGCTGACGATTGCCATTACCCTGGTGCAGGGTATCGGGTATATCATCAACCTGCGTAATGAATCCGGAGCAGCTATTATGAATGACGGCGTAGGCTTCATGTTGAGCTCAGTGCTGATCCTCATCGCTGGAACCATGTTTACCATGTGGCTCGGAGAAAGGATCACCGATAAAGGTTTGGGTAACGGAATTTCCCTCATCATCATGGTGGGTATTGTGGCTCGTCTGCCTTTCGGACTGCTTGCTGAGTTTGACTCCAGGCTGAGTGAAGCAGGTGGTGGTCTCGTACTCTTCCTGATGGAAATAGTCGCGTGGCTGGCCATGATACTGGCAGTGATTGCGCTGGTCCAGGGTACCCGAAAGATCCCGGTGCAATACGCGAAGCGTGTGGTGGGCAACCGCATGACCAGCGGAGCGCGTAGTTACCTGCCTATGAAGGTGAATGCTGCCGGTGTAATGCCGATCATCTTTGCCCAGGCACTGCTCTTTATTCCCGGAACCATTGGCCAGTTCATTCCTGAAGGAAGCGATACGGCCGCGGGAATCATACAGAGCTTTATGGATCCTACCTCACTGGCATATACGCTGACTACTGCGGTGCTGATCATTCTCTTCACTTACTTCTATACGGCCATTACCTATTCGCCGAACCAGATTGCGGAAGAGCTGAAAAGAAACGGAGGCTTTGTTCCCGGAGTAAAACCCGGAAAACAAACGGCCGAGTTTATTGACAATATTCTGTCGCGTATTACCCTTCCCGGATCTTTCTTCCTTGCTTTGGTGGCGATTATTCCGTCCCTGGCAATGGTATTCAATATCAACAACGAGTTCGCTCAGTTTTACGGAGGTACTTCGCTGTTGATCCTGGTTGGTGTGGTACTGGATACGCTGCAACAGATCGAGAGCCATTTGATGATGCGTCAGTATGACGGGCTGTTATCAGGAGGAGCGAAGATCAAGGGCCGGGCACCGGCCGGAATGGGAACGACAATTTAATTT
>CAXPEB010000085.1:0-4290 GCA_964215915.1 Bacteroidia bacterium | reverse complement strand
CAAGTTGTATTTTTATTGGGATGCCCATTTTTTACTTGTCTAAAAAATGGGCGAAAAAAGGACAGTTTTCCTGAAGGCACCTTCCAGCCGCACTGGCCTCCCTCCGCAACAACAGCTTGGCCATCGCTGGAATCTTTTCCATGACCGTATTCCTTTGGAGAACTTCGGTTTTCAAGATAACGGGAACAGACAACTCTTCGTAAGAAAAGATTAAGGCGATTTGGCTCACAGGCTCCCGCACGCTTTTGTTGCGGCGCGCGCTGCAGGAAAACGGCCTCCCTCCACAATCTTTGCTGATCCTAATTCCTTCCCCCGGATTTCAACCAGGGATTCGTCTATTAAAACGAGAACATAGAGCCGATCATCTTCCCCCGAGCCTCAACCCGGGAATACATCCATTGAAACGTCCGCGTGAAACCAGTCATCCTAACATCTTCCCCCGGACTTTAGTCCGGGGATTAATCTCCTAAAACGCAATCACAGAAAAATTCTCCGTATCCGATAATCGGTTCCCCCGGGTTTTAACCCGGGGATTTGTTACCCCAAAAACTTCCCCACGAGGTGATCCTGTATTTATCCTTCCAAAATTCTTACGTACTTTTGCCATTCCTAAACAGAGTCGTATGAAGGCGCAGATCAAAATCCGTCATAGTGCCGCTTGGCACAGTTAGTCCCGATCCAGGACCGGGGACTGCACCTTAATTATTCATTACGATTTTCCATTTTTCAATTCATACAACCATGGGCTTAAGCCTGTCGGAACAGTACTTTTTAAAGGCTGTCGACGAATATCCATACGATCTGGAAGAAGTCTTCCGGAATATTGAACTGGCGCTGACACAGGACAAGCGCCATGCGGGAGCACTGTGCCTGCTGGCCAGAACCTATTATGAGCAGTTACAGCGCTTTGAAGAGGCCGACCGGTATTTCCGAAAAGCGCTGTCTGCGTCACCCGCTTATGCGCAGACCTACCTCTACTTCATTGATTTCCTGCTGGAATGCGGAGAAACAGACGAAGCAGAGAAATTCCTTGCTCTGGCCAGAAAGTGCAAAGGGATTGGAAGGGCAAAACTGCATCATTGGCAGGCCCTGATCTGGGAACTCAGAGGACACTACCAAAAGGCAGAGGAAGCGTTAGGAGAAGCACAACGACAAACTACCGATTCCCATTACTTCAACTTGCTGGATGAAGAACGCAGCCGTGTGAAACGAAAGCAACAGAATTCCCGAAAGCCGTATTATGTTTGGAGAGAATAACGCAAGTATTTTGAACTCGGAACCTAACCCCATACAGATCCGGCCCGCATTAGCCGATATCGATGCCCAGCCCATTGCGGCCATTTATCGTCCTTTTGTGGAGGAAAGCGCCATCAGTTTTGAAGAACAGGCCCCTGATGCCACGGAAATGGCAGAGCGAATCCGGAAAGTGCAGCAACGACACCTCTGGCTGGTAGCCGATCAGGAAGGGGAGGTGGCCGGTTATGCCTATGCTACCGACTGGCGTTCACGTTTCGCGTACCGCTTCGTTTGTGAGGTCTCCGTGTATGTCGCCCCCGGTTTCCGAAGAAAGGGTATTGCCCGGGAATTGTATAGGGAACTGCATCGGCAACTTGCCGCCAAAGGGTTTACCCGGAGTTATGCCATCATGACCCTGCCCAACAATCCCAGCCGCGAATTCCATCTGCGTTTCGGGTACGAACCCAAAACCGTCTTTGAAGCCTGTGGGCATAAATTCGGGAAGTGGTGGGATACGGAATGGATGGAGTTGGTACTGAGTGAGTACCGTAATTGATCACCTGATCATTGTCCTTTTATCAGCAGTCTTTCCGTAAAAACTCCTTCTTCCGTCTCTACCCGCAACAGGTAGGTTCCTTCCGCAAGAGAGGGTAAGGGATAACTATCTCGAATAGATGACCACTCGGCCACTATTTGTCCCGTCAGGGAGTACAGGGTAATGCTTTGTACAGGGTGTTTCGTTTTTAGACGGAAATAATCCGTTGCTGGATTTGGGTAGGACCTTATAGCGGTACGTTCCGGGACAGAATGGTGTAGCGGGAAGGGAGCCGTACTGAATTTGGCAATATAGGACAGGCTATTACCGGCAGCCACCAAGGAATAATTACCGATCTCTACCATTTGGTTCGCGCGCCCAAGGATATAACCTTCCGAACTACTTTGTACCTGAAATCCCGACGGGCTATTGGATTTTATTTTTTCCATGCTTAACGACCAACGGTACTCACCGGAGGAATCAAATTTGAGCAGGATGACATTAACTCCAGCTCCATGCCCCTCATTAAGGGAGTCGCCTCCAGGTTTGATCCAGTCATAGAACCGACCGCAGAGGTATGGATTGTTGTGTTCATCCAGATCGATAAAGTTGAAATACACATCAAAGGCGGGAATTGCTTTCAGCCAGCGTACGTTACCTTCAGCACTGAGGCGGGCAATGAACCCATTCCCCCTGGAGGATTGTACCGGGACTTCCAGCAACAAGGAATCCATACCAAATGCCTTGGTATAATAGCCAGTGAGGTACAGGTTGCTGTCCGTTCCGGTTTGCATGTCCAGTATTCGTTCATTGCCGGTTCCTTTGTATTGCCTGATCTGCAAAAGCTTTCCGTCCTTATCCAGCCGAGCCAGGAACACATCATCCTCTTCCGGTACCAGCAGGCTATCGCGCCAAATGAAGCTGTCCCGGAAACTACAGGTGATCCACGGCCTTCCGTCCCATCCCAATTCCAGGTCCTGAATGGTGGCATTTTCAGGAAGCAGATCCACCCACTGCCAGGTTCCGGAGGCATCCAGTTTTCCGATCAGTGTATTTAACACGATTCCGGTGGATTGAATCAGGGTATCCAGATCAGGCAGGTAGGATTCCCCGATAAATTGTCCGCCCATGTATAGATTACCGTCTTTGTCCGCTTTCATGATTGGAACATTATTGAGGTAACCGGTACCGAAACGATTGCTCCAGCGAAAATCCCCGTTTCGTGTGTACGAAGCGATAAACTGATCGGTGGTTCCGTCTGCATCCAGGTAAAACGAACCACCAAAAGATAGTTGGCCGTCAAAAGTTCCTCCGAGGTACAGGTTTCCATCCGGTCCCAGGGAAAGGGCTGTAGCCATGGAAAAACTGTCACTGGTAAGGGTACGCATCCATACCACCTGCCGGTTTTTGTCCAGTTTGGAGAGGAAAGCTTCACCGCGCGGGTCGTGCGGCATATAGCTTTTGGATCCCCAAAAGAGCCGTTCGGTGAAAAATCCGCAGACATAGAGGTTTTGTTCCTCATCGACGACGATATCCCGTAATTCGTAATGATCCGCATCCACAAAAGGTTCCACCCATTCATAACGGCCGTATTCCGTACCC
Organism: Bacteroidia bacterium; assembly: GCA_964215915.1. Classification (GTDB taxonomy): domain Bacteria; phylum Bacteroidota; class Bacteroidia; order UBA8524; family UBA8524; genus UBA8524. The sequence goes on along the minus strand of CAXPEB010000085.1, from coordinate 917 downwards.
TGCGCCCGCAAGTGAACCGAATGCATCAACAAAACCAGGAATACAATTAAACAGGGAAATCTACGTATAGGGAATGGGGTCATAAAGCGGTGTTTTATTCGTGAAAAGGGTTGGGGTTTGCTCCTTTTTTGTGGGGTAGATGAAATAATGGGGAAGGAGGTTGTATGGAATACTGCTTAATGAGAGGTGCTGATTCAGCGGAGCAGGTGCTTATGGGATCAGGGCAGGAGTGTCTGAAAAATAGGGAATATACTTAAGAAAGGTGCCAGTGCAATTTGACTATATTTATTCTATGGATACCATAAAAACCCGTTGTCATTACTGTCACAGCACAACCAACCACGCCATACACGGAAAGTACCAGGAACCACCTGAAGTAAATGAAGAACTTAAGATCACGCAATACAGCGAATATGCCATCGTGCAATGCCTGGGCTGCGATAATGTGCGGTTTTTAAACAGACGCTGGGACACTCACGATATTGATGAAGACGGAAACATAGACTTCCTGGATTATCATTATCCGGATGACGAAAGGTATTCCAATTACAGTTATCTGACAGATGAAGATCAGGATGAACTACCTCGGTTTTTATACTTTTTGTATGAGGAGTTAAAAGCAGCCTTGGATTACGATTCGGAAAGTACCTTAGGAGGCATTGGTTTGAGAATGATTGTGGAAGCGGTTTGTTTACACAAAAAGATTCCGGGAAAAAACTTGAAGGAAAAAATAGAGCAACTGTACCAGAACGGAGTGATTTCCAAAAACGATCATGAGATCATCGACCGGTTACGGGAAATTGGAAACATCACCGCACATCAGATTAAAAGTCCATCGGCAAGCGTAATGGAAGCCGCTTTAGAGGCTGTCAACCATCTTCTTCGCCAGGTATACATTGTAGAAAAAAGAGATCGGA
>CAXPEB010000084.1:0-25047 GCA_964215915.1 Bacteroidia bacterium | reverse complement strand
GAAAGTTTGAAATATACCATTACCTTTGAGGTATGAATTTGCAGGAAGGCAGAGAAAAATTCATTCAGACCTGGGGAACCCTGGGGAGCAACTGGGGCATCAACCGCACCATGGCTCAAATCCATGCCTTACTGCTGATCAGCAACCGTTCCCTTACCACCGAGGAAATTATGGAGGAGTTGACCATTTCCCGGGGAAATGCCAATATGAATATCCGGGCCCTTATGGACTGGGGACTTGTTTTCAAAGAATTGAAAGCGGGGGAACGCAAAGAATACTTCTATGCCGAACAGGATATGTGGAAGGTAGCCATGCAGGTGATGAAGGAGCGCAGAAAACGCGAGCTCGAACCCCTCGTCGGAGTAATGGATGACCTTAAAGCTACCGAAGGAGAAACCCAGGACGCTCAACATTTCAGAGAACTCGTCAAGGACCTGGACAGTGTTATTCTGAAGGCCGACAAAACCATTGAAATGGTGATCAAAGCAGACGAAAACTGGTTTGTAAACAACTTCCTGAAACTGCTGAAACGATGAACCTTTTTTTTGACCTAATATTTCATTTTTTTCTGAAACTTTCAAATGTTTAATACAATGAGGAATATTCAAAAAACCGACTTCATAGGCCAGTCAATACTGGGAATAGCCGCTGTTGCCGCCCTCCTCATCCCGCCACATGAGATTGGTTTCGTACTCTTCTATTTCGTCCTGGGCGGCTGGCAGCTGACCTTTACCCTGATCCGGTCATTTTTTCCCGGATACCGGGTAAGTCAGGCAAGAAGAAGGTACAACTTCACCCTGGTCTGCCTTACTGCATGCCTGGGCCTGACCCTCCTTTTCAAAGAGGCTTTGATCGTCTTCCTCTTGTGTATGCTCATCATCGGCCCGGTCATGGCCTTACTCAACTACTCCATGACCCTTCACGAATACCGCTCCTTACGTCAACAAACCCCATCAAATTACCCACTATGAAAACGCTGGTTAAAATCGATTTTTACGGCCAAGCGAGTATCCTCGTACTCTCCATTCTGCTCGCATTTGGTTATCGCCTGGGGTTCTTTGTCGGGATCTATTTCGGACTGGGAGCCTGGCAACTGGTTTTCTGCCTCCTCTATCTCTTCAGCGGAAAATCAAGGGGTACAGCCCGTAACATCTATGAAATTTTATTGTTAGGCACGCTGCTGTTTGCAAGTCTGGCCTTCTTCGACCATGGATCTGTCTATGCCGTACTGTTCGGTATGTTGTTTATCGGTCCGGTCATGTCGCTCTTCAACTTCGCTATTGTACTCCGCGACTTCAATGCCCAAGGCAAAAAACACGGAGTATGGGATATCGATTGACGCCCTTTCATAAAACTTAACTCTATCCATAAACCTTAAAACCACATTATCATGCATTACCAGGAAATTGCTTACGCCATCTACCTTTCCGTTACCATCGTACTTACCGTACTGGTAGGGAGAACATTATTTCGCAACGGCCGCGTATTTCTGCGCGACATTTTCCACGGAAACCTGGAGCTCGCAGAAGCAGTTGACCGCCTGCTTCTGGTGGGTTACTACCTCGTCAATATCGGGTTTTCCGTACACTCCATGCTGGTTACCGACGACATAGAAAGCACCCGCGAATTGATGGAGGTGCTGAGCAAAAAGGTCGGGGTGATCATCCTGATACTCGGCGGCATGCACTTCTTCAACATGTTCGTATTCTTCCGTCTCAGAAAAAGGGAGCAGTATGGCCTTTAAACCACTTCTCGTATTGGCAGGCGGCTCGGGGTACCTGGGTCGCCTGCTCCGGAAACAGCTTGGGCAGGAATACCGTTTCCTCATACTGGGAAGAGCTGCCGCGCTTGAAACAGAATCCGGGGAAGACTACCTGCAATGGCCGGCATCTCCGGCTTTACTCAGCGAACACCTGGAAGGATGCCTCGCCGTAATTAACCTCGCGGGAAAATCCGTTGACTGCAGGTATACGGAAACAAACAAAAAGGCGATACTGGAATCGCGAATCCGTACCACCTGTTTTCTAGGGGAATCCATAGCCCTGTGTAAGCGTCCTCCGCAGGTATGGATCAACTCCTCCTCAGCCACTGTTTATCCGGATAGTGAAACAGCCCAGACAGAGCTTTCCCCTACCCCCGGAGATACCTTTTCGGAACGGGTTTGCCTGGAATGGGAAGCCGAGGCAGAACGCTTTCTGCTCCCGGAAACGCGAAAAATCATCCTGCGTACCGGATTGGTTATGGGCCATGACGGAGGGGCTTTCCCGGTATTGAAAAGGTTGGCCCGTTTGGGCTTGGGCGGCTCTTATGGAAATGGGGATCAATACATGAGCATTCTGCACGAAACAGATTTTGTCCGCGCGGTAGATTTCCTTGTCCGAAACCGTTGTTTCAGCACCTACAACCTATGCATTCCCCAACCTATCCGCAACCGTGACTTTATGGCGCAAATGCGCAAAGGAATACCAACGGCAACGGGTCTGAGCCTCAATAAACCGATCCTGGAATTGGGTGCCCGCATCCTGCGCAGTGAAACCGAGTTGATGCTAAAAAGCCGCTGTGTTATTCCACAACGGCTCCTTAATGAAGGTTTTCAATTTCGGTATGAAAACGGACCTGCCGTGCTAAAGGCTCTTCTTCCTCATTATTTCCAATCGGAGGTAAAGTCATCACGATCCTGCAATACAGGGAACTTCTCACGCGCGTCCTGCAAAGCCTTGTAATCGAGGCGGGCCTGCACCACCCCTTCTTCCCGGTGCAGACTGGCCAACGTCTCTCCCCGGTAATCGATGATCAGTGAATCACCCCAGTGATCGATTCCGTTTCCATCCTTCCCCACCCGGTTGCAGGCTACCAGGTAACTTTGGTTTTCTATAGCTCTGGCCCGTAACAGCGCATTCCAGTGCACCGCACGTTTGGCGGGCCAGTTGGCGACATAAATAAGCAGGTCATATTCCACATCGTTGCGGCTGAATACCGGAAAGCGCAGGTCGTAGCAAATCAGGGGAAGCAGCTTGAACCCCTTGTATTCCAGGAGCAGTCGTTTTTTTCCTGCCGTGTAATGGGCCTGTTCGTTGGCCATGGTGAACAGGTGTCGTTTATCGTATTGCCAGGTATGCCCTTCCGGCCCGGCAAAAAATAAGCGGTTGAAGTATCTGCCTCCATCTGTTACCATAACGCTTCCGCATAGCGCGGCTCCCGTTTGTTCGGCCAGTTCCTGCATCCACTCAAGCACCCTGCCTTCAGAGTCGGCAACATGACGGGGATTCATACTGAAACCTGTCGCAAACATCTCCGGCAGAACAATCAGGTCCGTTTTTCCAAGAGACCCGATCTTTCGCCCGAAATAGCTGAGATTTGCCACAGGATCTTCCCACACTAGTGGTGCCTGAAGAACAGAAACATGTAGATACATTATTTTTCTTTCTAATTATCAGCAATTTACGGGGCAAAATAAAATTTCTTTCATCCAAAGGCAACCGGAATTTGCCCTTCTTGGTCATCTATATACAAGCAAGCCAGAGATTGAATAAGAAGCCACCCGCTATTGTCCGGTGGCTTTTTTCATTTTACCCCCTGTAAAATCTCCGCAGCCCTTTGAAGGGTATCGTCTTGCTTGGCAAAACAAAAGCGGAGCACATGGTGATCATTAGCCTTATGATAAAAGGAGGAAGGAGGGATTGCGGCGATCTTATGTTCCCTCACCAGGCGTCGTGCAAAATCCTGATCGGCTTCATGGGTAATCTTTTCATAGCCCAGCATCTGGAAATAGGACCCGGCACAGGGCAGTACTTTCCAGGAAGACCCCTTTAAGGATTTTTGAAACAGATCCCGTTTGGCCTGATAAAAAGCGTTGAGCCGAAGGTACTCGTCCTTTTCATCCATAAAATCGGCCAGGGCATATTGAATGGGGGTATTGACGCTAAAGACCATAAACTGGAAGATCTTCCTGAATTCCTTCATCAACTGGGCGGGAGCAAGCACGTAGCCCATTTTCCATCCGGTATTGTGATAGGTCTTTCCGAATGAGGAAACGATAAAACTCCTTTCCGCCAGTTTCGGGAAACGGGCGACACTCTGATGTTCAAGCCCATCAAACAGAATATGTTCGTACACCTCATCACTGAGCACGATGATATCCGTATTTTCGGTCAGCTTCTGGAGCTTCTCCATATCATAGGCGGAGAAGGCCATTCCGCTGGGGTTATGCGGGGTATTGATAATGATCATCCGGGTACGGAACGTGATCAGCTTGCGTATCTGGTCCCAATCAATGGAATAATTGGGAAACTTCAGCTCTGCAAAAACCGGTCGGGCACCGTTCAATTCCACGGCGGGCATATAGGAATCATACGCCGGTTCCATAATTAACACCTCATCCCCTTCCCGCACCACCGAAGAGATGGCGGCATACAACCCAAGCGTAGCACCGGGTACCACCGTTATCTCCTCACCGGGATCGTACCGGGTGGTATAGAGGTCTTCTACCTTCTCTGCGATTTTTTCCCGGAGCTTCATTACACCCGGCATGGGGGCGTACTGGTTATACGGACCATTCATGTAACGGTTGACCAGTTCCACCAGTTTCGGAGAAATGGAAAAATCCGGAAACCCCTGTGCAAGGTTCAGAGCATCATGCTCCCGGGCCAGCGCCGTCATAAGCGCAAAAATGCTGGTCCCCGCCTTAGGTTGTTTAGAGGAAAGGCTCGCTTTGAAATCAGGCATAATCGCTCGCTTAATCTATCTCAATTCTGTCAGAATATCACTTTACCCGGAGGAAAATAATTTCCTGCCGGCCGATCATCAGGACCAATTTTTCTTCTGTCAGCAGGGCCACTTTATACGCCTGTACTTCCAGTACTTCCAGATCGGCAATTTCCAACTCCCCCGATTTGTCGCTGTAACTCCAGCGCCAGCCAAAATTCCGGTTTGCAGAAATATATTCCTGCCTGTGCAGGAACTGTATGGATTCGGCGAGGTATCGATCGCCATAAACCCGGAGTATCTTCATCTGAGCCGGGCTCTCCATTTTCCAGCTGCCGATTATCAGGGTATCCACCTGTTCTTTGGGCAAAGGCAGGGAATCTTGTTGTTGCGCCTGGGTGCCGGCAACAACCAGGAAGAGTCCTATAAAAATCAGTATCCTCATCCTGCGCTACCTGCTGTGCCGCCTGTTCCTTCCAAACGTGATTTAAGATCCAGCCGGTGTTTCCTGGCGGTATCCTTGGCAATATCATAACCCGCATCAGCATGGCGGATCACACCCATCGCCGGATCATTATGCAACACCCTGCTGAGTCGTCTGGCGGCATCTTCCGTACCATCGGCCACGATCACCATTCCCGCATGGATGGAATACCCGATGCCAACACCGCCACCGTGGTGGAGTGACACCCAGGAGGCTCCTCCGGCCGTATTGATCAGCGCGTTGAGTATAGGCCAGTCGGCAATGGCGTCAGAACCGTCCATCATGGCTTCCGTCTCGCGGTTAGGAGAAGCCACGGAACCGGTATCCAGGTGATCCCGTCCAATTACGATCGGGGCCTTCACCTTCCCGCTTTTCACCAGTTCGTTGAAAGCCAGGCCGGCTTTCTCGCGCTCCCCCTGACCTAACCAACAGATACGGGCAGGTAGTCCCTGGAAGGCAATCCGTTCCTGGGCCATGGTAATCCAGCGGCGCAGGCTTTCGTCTTCCGGGAACAATTCCAGGATCAGCTTATCGGTTTCATAAATATCCTGGGGATCACCGGACAAAGCCGCCCAGCGGAAGGGGCCTCTTCCTTCACAGAATTGCGGACGGATAAAGGCCGGTACAAACCCCGGGAAATCAAAGGCATTTTCAACTCCATGCTCCAATGCTCTTCCGCGAAGGTTGTTTCCATAATCAAATACGATGGAACCTTTTTCCTGGAAGCGAAGCATCAGCTTCACGTGTTTGGCCATTGTATCGTAGGCCAGGGCTATATATTTCTCCGGGTTATTTTTTCTCAGTTTTTCGGCAGCTTCGGCATCCACGCCCTGTGGGAAGTACCCCACCAACGGATCATGCGCCGAAGTCTGATCGGTTAGGGAATCGGGGACAATGCCCCGGGCATCCAGACGTTCCAGCAGATCAACGGCATTGGCCAGAACGGCTACGGAAATGCCTTGTCCTTTTTCCTTGGCGGCCAGGGCGGCATCGATCCCTTCATCCAGGTTGCGGAACATCTTATCCAGATAGCGGGTTTGCAGGCGTTTCCTGATTCGCCATTCTTCCACCTCAGCAGCCAGGCAGGTTCCTTCGTTCATGGTGATGGCAAGGGGTTGTGCACCCCCCATACCACCCAGGCCGGCGGTAACATTCAGCGTACCTTTCAGGGTACCGCCAAAATGCTGACGGCCCAGCTCGGCAAAGGTTTCATAAGTGCCCTGTACGATGCCCTGAGAACCAATATAGATCCAGGACCCAGCCGTCATCTGACCATACATGGTGAGGCCTTTGGCTTCCAGTTCCCTGAACTTCTCCCAGTTTGCCCAATGAGGTACAAGCATGGAATTGGAGATCAGTACCCGCGGAGCATCTTTATGGGTGGGTAAAATACCCACAGGTTTCCCCGACTGGATTAGCAGGGTTTCGTCTTCGTTCAGGTCTTTGAGTGCTTTTACGATCAGTTCCAGGGACTCCCAGTTGCGGGCTGCCTTACCCGTTCCTCCGTAAACAATGAGGTCTTCCGGACGTTCGGCGACTTCTTCATTCAGGTTATTCATGAGCATGCGCAGCGCAGCTTCCTGTACCCAGCCTTTGGTATTCAGGGTATTTCCCAGGGGTGTTCTGATATCGTAAATATTCATGGAATTTGGATTGATCCCGCAAAAATAGGCAATGCCGCCTTAAATAACGGCGAAGACAGCCCTTACTTATCCGCTTCCATCCCTTCTACTCCCGTCGCTGAATCGTATCTTTGTACCATGTCCAAAGCAGAAAAGCTTCTTAGCGATCATAAACTGAGGAATACCCATTCGCGCAGGGCTGTTCTGGAATCTTTCCTGAATATGGATCAGGCATTGTCGCAACCCGACCTTGAAAAAATGCTGGAAGACACCTGTGACCGGGTCACTATCTACCGTATCCTGGATTCCTTCCTGCAAAACGGCATCCTGCACAAGGTTCCGGATAACGAAGGCAAACAAAAATACGCCCTGTGTGATTCCTGTACGGAAGATCACCATCATGACGAACACCTGCATTTCAAGTGCACGGTTTGTGGAAAAACGGAATGCCTGGATGAGATCGTGGTGCCCACTATCACTCTTCCTGAAGGCTACCGGATCGAAGAATGGAACATGCTGTTACAGGGAGTATGTGCCCCCTGTGCCGCTTCCGGAAAATAATTCTCCCTTACCCCGGAAGAATCGTTTGATGCCCGGCAACTATTCCGGGATTCATTTCGTTATTGCCAGCAGATGCCATCCCCTCAATGAACCTGCGGTCCCGGATTTCTATCATCCCGCTTATACTCCTCTGCCTCAGCTCCGGCTTTCTGAGCGCTCAGGCACCCGACTTGGTCTGGGTGCGTCAATACGGAGGCAGTAGTTGGGAATCCAATTATAACCTGCTGCCCCTGCATAATGGAGGAATGTTTTTCTGCGGAAGCAGCTTATCGGATGATTTTGATCTGAGTACGCATTCACAACCCGGTGGAACCTGGTTGGTTAAAACCGATAGCAACGGACAGATAATCTGGGACCGTTTGACCAGCGAACCTCCCTATGGTAGCGCCGTATTCAAAACGGCAGAGTCTCCGAACGGCTGCATTTATATAACTGGGTCAGCCATTCCAACGGATTCCCTTTCGCTACCCAACCCCAAAAGCGATATGGCCCTTGCCAAATACGACTCCATGGGCAATATTCTTTGGGTTAAGTATTACGGAGGTCCCGGGAATGATATCCATGGACAGGTCAGTATTTCTCCTGAAGGAAGAATTTACATCGGACTAGCCGCTTATACTCCGAATACTCAGAACAATCAGGATCCGGGGATTCTGAACGTCCGGATAATGGAGATCGACAGTTCCGGGACCATCCTTTGGAACACCCGGATTGAAGGAGCACAGGATGAACAGTTCCTGGACATGCACTATGCCCCGGACGGAGGTGTTTACTGTTTTGTTCAAACCCTGTCCGACTCCATCGAAGGACTGGCCAAACCGGGAGGCCTGACCCCTTTTTACAGCCATAGTCTTTTGTTCAAGCTGGGTAACACCGGACAGTTGGAATGGGGAACCTATATGGATGAAAATTTCTACGGTAGCACGCCTTCTTCCATTCACCTGTTGGAAAACGGAAACATCCTCGCCGTAGCCAAGCCCTATGCGAATGAGGGATGTATCTCCGTAATGAAGCTGACTCATTCGGGAAAAAAACTCTGGTACCGGGTATTCGGGGTAAGGGGGGAAATTTGGATTGAAAAAACAGAGGTTACCAGAGAAGGGGGATACCTGCTTATCGGGAGAAGCAATATCAGCAACCCCAAACAGTCTGCACATGTTATCAAGCTTGATTCCAACGGACAACAAACCTGGTCTAAGGAAATAGGCGGAAACCAAGTGGACGTGGCGTATTCCGGGTTTCAAACGGCATCGGGTGAAATTCTGATCAGCGGCTATACAAATTCCACTTCCGGAGATATCCATTCCCTGTATGGAAACAACGATATATTCATTGCTAAAATCGGCGTTGAGCCTTTCCAAATCAGCGGACCCAGGGTAGCCTGTGCAGGCGACTCCCTATTATTTCTAAGCAATGCTACAGATTCTCTCAATTGGTTTTTCCAGGGAAATGAAGTGGCAAAAGGTCACTATTACTATCACCAATCTTCTTCCGGCCAAAATAACCTGACTGTCAGAGCCTGCATTTCCGACTTCGGGATGCAACGCTGTGATACCCATTTTGTTTCGCTGGTTTCCATGCCGGAATTCAAACTGGAAGACTCCGTGTTCTCCTGCATCGGCACCGACGCCCCGGTTTGCCTGAACCACCTCAGTGGTGTAACTGCTATAAAGTGGGATAACGGAAGTACCGATTCCTGCATTGACCTCGTCACTCCGGGAATTCACCGCGTGTCCCTCTCCAACGAAGGCTGCACGGCACAGGACAGCGTTCGGTTTTCCCACTACCCCTATAGCCCCTACCAGGTTCTGCAAACAGATACCCCCTGTATCCGGGAAGAGCCTGCCTCTTTTCAGTTGTTCAGTCCGGTGACCATGATTTGCGACTGGAATCAGGGAATCTCGCACACTGACCGGTATGCACATAACTCCGAAGAACCGTTTACGCTAAGGCTGGAAGACCCTTATGGCTGTACTTCCGATACCCTGATCGCACCGCTAAGCCGTTGTGCTTTTTCCTGTTTTATCCCTACCTCATTCAGTCCCAATAACGACGGGATCAACGACACCTTTGCCCCGCAGGTGGAAGAAGCCAACGGGTATTATATGGAAATCTATTCAACCTGGGGCGAATGTGTTTTCAAAGGGAATAACCTCCCCTGGAACGGCTTTTACCAAGGGCTTGCCGTGCCTGCCGGGGTATACCTGGTAATTGTAAAAGTTGAGCCCACAGACCTTAATGAACACAAGCCTGTAAATTACCGGGGCGTACTGACTCTCTTACGTTAAGAACATCCCCTTATTCTCATTGTTTCAACTTTCGGCATAACAGTATATTTGCCGCATGTCTATCCGAATATTCGTGACCGGGGGTACTTTCGATAAGGAGTACAATGAACTGAACGGCCAGCTGCATTTTCAGAATACCCTTATTCCCGAACTGCTCAAGTTGGGTCGTGCCCGGCTGGATATTCAGGTCAGGACCCTGATGATGGTCGACAGTCTGGAGATGACCGACGTAGACCGGAACATCATCGTGGAATCCTGCATGCGCAGCCCGGAAAAACAGATTGTGATCACACACGGAACCGATACCATGTGCGATACTGCCAGGTTACTTGCCGAGGCCAAGCTCGATAAAACCATTGTACTCACCGGTGCGATGATCCCTATCCGCTTTGGGAGTTCGGACGGCCTCTTTAACCTGGGCTCTTCCCTGGCCTATGTGCAAACTCTGCCACCAGGTGTTTATATTGCCATGAATGGCCGCTATTATCTCTGGAACAATGTGCGCAAAAACCGGCAAACCGGCTATTTTGAAGAACTGGAGTAAATGGCTGCTCCTTCTCCTGCTGCCGGCATGTGGCCCTAAGGAGAAGCCGGTGGAAACCCGGGCAGCATTCTATCATTGGAAAACCGAGGTTACGCTGGGCCCAGCCGACAGCCTCAAGCTGGATAGCCTTGGAGTAACTCGTTTATATACCCGGTTTTTCGACATCGATCAATACGGAAGCAAGCTGAAACCGCTTGGTGTGGTGGAATGGACCGAATTGCCTCCCGCTCACCTGGAGATCGTTCCCTGCGTATACATCACCAACAGGGCGATGCGCTTTATCCCGGATACTGCCGTACAATCGCTTGCTTTGCATATCCATACCAAAATTCACCGGCTCCTGGAAGCTATTCCCAATAAGGTTCCGGAAGTGCAAATGGATTGCGACTGGACGGAAGAAAGCCGTGATCGTTATTTTCTGCTGTTACGGATTCTTGGTGACCTCTTCCATAATGAAGGCATACAGGTATCGGCCACCATTCGCCTGCATCAGGTGAAATACCGCGAACGAACCGGTGTTCCTCCGACAGACCGGGGCATGCTGATGTATTACAATATGGGGCAACTCGATTCCCCAACGGAAAAGAATTCCATACTTAACCTGGAAACCGCCAACCTGTACCTGGAACGTCTCCCCGAATACCCGCTGGAACTGGACCTGGCGCTACCGCTATTCTCCTGGGCAGTACAGTTTCGCAACGGAGAATTTTTCCGGCTGCATTCTGCCTGGAACCGTTCGGATTTTGAGACGGACAGCCTGTTTGTGCCCGAAGGGGAAAATACTTTTGTGGTAAGCCGGAATGCGCTGTTCAAAGGGGAATACCTGCTTGAGGGCGACCGCTTTCGTATCGAAGAAGGCACCCCGGATCTGAATATGGAGGCAATACGCAAATTATCCGTAACTTGGCGTACCAAACCTCTGTACCTGAGCCTATTCCATTACAATCCCTATGAAATTGAACATTATTCCTGCAAGCGCCTTCAGGATATTTACCGGACTGCTGCTCGGTAGCGGTGTGTTGTGTTCCGGTTTTATCCAGACCCTTGCCTGCGGTGGCTGGGATGATTCCGATGCCTACTATCCCCTGATACCGGATGAAGCAGAAAGCTGGGACCCATATGCCCCTTATTACCTTTCCGGTTATACCCTCTTTGGAAGAACAGATCAACCCTATGCCGCTCCAAAAAGCAACCTGGAGGCCTGGTCGGATTACCTGGGCAATGCCCGCACCGACGATATTCTCAACCTGATATTTTCGGGGACCGAGGAAGAATTACTCCCCCTGTTATCCGAGTTACGCAACGGGACCCTTCCCGCCGAACTGACAAATAACGAGGCGGCTAAATGGTTGGCGCATCATCCGAAGAGCCCGGTTTTTGATTACCTGTCTTTCTCCAAACGCTGCGAAAAACATTTCACCCGACCCGAACCCAGCTGGTGGGACGAACCGGTACCGGCCGATACAACCGGCATGCTGGAACTGATAAAAGAAGGAGAAAAGCTGGAAAAGAAATGCCGCGACAAGGAGCTTCGGAAACGCTATCGCTATCAGCTGTTGCGCCTGCATTTTTACCTTGGGCGTTATGATGCGGTGAATGCCTTCTATCTGGAGAACTTTGCAGAAGAAAACTGGAACAATGAACTGCGGATACAGGCTCTTAATTACGATTTCGGGGCTCATTTCCGAAAAATAGCCCGCAAGGATTCCGTCGGGGCCGGTGAAAAAGCAGTAGTCATACTTAAGCTGGCTACCCTGCTCAACCGCTGCAGCGACTGCAAACTGATGCTTTATGAAGACCTGCACCGCTTTAATGCCGCCGATTTTTTTGAGGCAGATGCAACACTCAAGGACCCTGAAAGTCGTATTGATGTATGGATGCTCGCCTCTCTGCGCAGCGTTCCCCTCCATATCTGCCTGGATAAGATCCTGTCCATAGACCCCAATGCCCCGGAAATAAGCTCGCTGCTCACACGGATCCTGCAGAAAGCCCAGTCGAGACGCTTTGGAGTATATGAATCGGCATTGACGGATTTTTTTGCGGATGAAGAATGGAACCAAACGAATTTCATCCTTAAAAAAGCCACACTCAATAACCGTATTGAGGACCGCGGACGCTTCGCTTTCCTGATGGCTTACCTCGACTACCTGAACGGAAAAATCCATAAGTCGAGGATGGAGCTGGAAAAAGCAAGCATTTTCGGAGGGGGAGAAAAACTGGAATACCACCAACGTATCCTGTCGGTATTACTGGATCTGGAACACTGGAATGCAAACACGCTGGAAAGTCCGCACCTGCTGCCTGCACAGCTCAGCGAGGTAATGGCCATCAACCATGCTCCACTGACGGAATATGTTTTCCGAAGGCTGGCGGAACTGGCTGACCAGAACGGGGGTATGCGACTGGAAGAGGTACTTTTTACGGCCATGTATGCCGATGTGGAGGGCATGATGGACCTTCCGCTGATTACTGCCCTGGAAACCAGTTACCTGAGCCAGGAAAAATCGGTGATTGAAAGATGGATATGGAGCCGACAGCCCGTTTCATTTTCGGAAATACTGGAATGGAAAGCCGATGCCCTGCTCTTGGAAAACCACTTTGAAGAAGCGGCGGCCTATTATTCACGTGCCGGCCGGAGCGAATCCATGATCACAGACCCTTTTATCATCCATATACAAGACTGCCACGACTGTGACCACAACGAGCACGCTTCGGATTATACCCGGAAAAAATTTGCCGAAAAGATGGTGGAGTTGAAAAAACAAGCGGATGCCGGAGATGCGAATGCGGCCTTCCGTTATGCGAACGGGCTATACAACAAGACCCATTACGGCAACTCGAGAGATGCCGTAAATATGTACTATGATGCCGTGAACGCATCGGATTATTACTGGAGTATGGAAGAGGCGGCAGCGGCATATCGACGGGCACTGGACTTATACCGAAATCCCGAAGACCAGGCCCGGGTGACGTTTATGCTGGCCAAATGCGAGCAAAATATGTATTTCAACGAAGCCTCCGGCCGCAGCCAGTACGCCTATTTTTCCTATGCCAATACCGATCAGTGCCTGCCCGGAGGTAACCGGGAAATCCGCACCCATTTCGAAGTGTTGCGGCGGAAATACCGGCAGACGAAGTTCTACAGCGAAGCATTAAAAGAATGCAGCTATTTCGAGCATTTTGTTCGTGTTCATTAGCCCCTTTTCCGGGCTTTTGATTCACGCAGATTTCCCTATTTTTGCGCCACTAGCGATTTTACCATGAGAGTGATCCAATTCCGTGAAGCCCTGCGCGAGGCAATGAGCGAAGAGATGCGCCGCGATGAGAAAGTCTTCCTGATGGGAGAAGAGGTGGCCGAATACAACGGGGCCTACAAAGTAAGCCAGGGAATGCTGGACGAATTCGGGGCGAAACGGGTGATTGATACCCCTATTTCGGAACTCGGCTTCGGTGGAATAGGTGTTGGGGCAGCCATGAACGGACTGCGTCCGGTTATTGAATTCATGACCTTCAACTTCTCTCTGGTGGCTATTGACCAGGTTATTAACTCGGCCGCCAAAATGTACCAGATGAGCGGAGGACAATTCAATATTCCCATGGTATTCCGCGGACCTACCGGCAGCGCCGGGCAGCTGGGCGCTCAACACTCCCAGGCTTTTGAGAGCTGGTACGCCAACACTCCGGGACTGAAAGTGGTTGTTCCATCCAATCCTTATGATGCCAAAGGGCTTCTTAAATCTGCAATTCGCGATAACGATCCGGTTATTTTTATGGAATCGGAGCAGATGTATGGCGACAAAGGTGAGGTTCCGGAAGAAGAATACCTGCTGGAACTGGGTAAAGCCCATGTGGTAAAAGAAGGAACCGACGTTACGCTTGTCGCTTTCGGTAAGATCATGAAAGTAGCCCTGGCTGCCGCCGAAGAGCTGGAAAAAGAAGGGATCAGTTGTGAGATCATCGATTTACGCAGCGTACGCCCCATCGATTACGCTACCCTGATTGAGAGCGTGAAAAAAACCAACTGCATGGTTGTAGTGGAAGAAGCCTGGCCTTTGGCCAGTATCTCTTCGGAACTGACCTATATGATTCAGAAGGAAGCATTTGACTACCTGGATGCTCCGGTAAGAAGGATCACCACCCGCGATACTCCGCTGGGTTACGCCCCCACCTTTGTAGAGGCATTTCTGCCTAATACCGCACGTGTGATTGAGGCTGTTAAAAGTGTGACCTACCGATAGTGAGATACAAAGCACTGTTACTTTTTCTGGGTTGTGTGTCGTTATTGTCCGCCCAGGATAATGTTACTAATAAGGAGAAATTCTGGCAACGTAAGAACCTGGAGGATCATAGCCGCCAGTTTTACTTTACCTGGGGCTATAACCGCAGCGTCTATTCAAAAAGCGATATTCACGTTCACGGACCGGAATACGATTTTACGGTATATCAGGCCAAAGCTTATGACCGCCCGACACCTCTGAGCGACAAATCTTATTACACCCCCACCCTGATGACCATCCCGCAGTTCAACCTGAGGCTGGGCTATCAAATCAATAGCAAGTGGTCGGTATCGCTGGGCTGGGACCATATGAAATATGTAATGGATAACAACCAGGTGGCGGAAGTCAGCGGGGTCATCCATCACCCTAGCAGCATTGCCTATAACGGCGATTACCTGCGTACGCCCATGAAGATCACTTCGGATTTTTTCAAATTCGAACATACTGACGGGCTTAACGTAACTTCACTGGACATCGAGCGTAAATTCCCTTTATACAGTACCCCGAAAAAAATCTTTTCCCTGCATGCTATCGCTGCGGCGGGTAGCGGTGTAGTGGTTCCCAGAAGCGATGTACGTGTGGTGGGTGTTGGTCTCAATAATCACTGGCACGTCTCCGGTTATCATTTCAATATGAAAGCGGCCCTGCGCGTGGAGTTTCTGCGGAACGGGTTCTTGCAACTGGAATCCAGGGCGGGTTATGTCAACCTACCCGATGTGCTGGTCCAGAATGATGCGGAGCACCGGGTGAATCATGCCTTCTATTTTCTTGAATGGGCAGGTACCGTCGGCGTCTATTTTCGCGTATTTCGCTGATATTCCGTATTTCTGATAAAATTTTCCCTTTATCCCCAAATTCGTAGAGCTACCCAGGATATAAATTTGGTATTGGGTAATGAACTAGCCAATGAATACATTTCTACTAGCTGCCGGATAATCCTTGATTATCCGGTTTTTTTGTGCCCTTTTTCCTCACCATAAGCACACCGGTCAGGATCAAAAGAAGGCCTGCTACCTGCATCCACCCGACATCTTCCCCGTCAACCAGTCCCCATCCGAGTGCCACCACCGGAATGATATACGTAGTAAGCGAAGCAAACACC
The DNA here is from genome assembly GCA_964215915.1 of Bacteroidia bacterium. Classification (GTDB taxonomy): domain Bacteria; phylum Bacteroidota; class Bacteroidia; order UBA8524; family UBA8524; genus UBA8524. The sequence continues at coordinate 9,465 of CAXPEB010000084.1, read as the reverse complement.
GCATTGGTTAGCTGGATCAGCCTATTGAATAGTACCAGCGAGAGCGCAGTACCCACAATGGCCAGTATACTCAGGTATCCCAGGCTTTCGCCTACCTGGCCATGAAGACTGAGCTTACTGAAAAAGCCCGTTGACATTAAGATGAAAAAAGACGGGATGGCCATAAACACGATGGGAAAGGCCGCGATCACCATAGGTCTGCTTTCGGCAAACTTTTCTTTGATCAGGTTGATATTTACCCCATAGAAAAAAGCCGCCAGGATAACCAGGAAGGAATAGGCAAGACTTCCGGCAACATCAGCACCCGGGCGGAAAAGGATTAAGACCATGGCTCCAACAAGACCGACCATCACGCCAAGCAGTTTCGAACGGTCGAAGGGAAGCCGGTAAACGACCAAGCCCACCAGAAGCGCAAAAAGCGGCGTGAGGGAATTGAGGACTCCTGCCATGGAAGAGGTAATATGCTTTTGTGCCAGTGCAAACATCACTGCCGGTAAACCGTTACCTACCAAACCGGAGACAAAGAACCACTTAAAATTCTGCCGTTTGGATTTGGGCAACCAGATCACAAACACCGGCAAAAGAACGATCCCCGCAGCGAACATGCGGTATGCCCCAACCTCCAGCGGAGTAAAGGAAAGCAGTCCGCGCTTTATCAGGATAAAGGAAGATCCCCAGATAATACCCAGTACAACGAGCAATACGTAAGCAAGTGCGAAGACTTTTTTCATTGGCGAACGAAATTAATCCAGCGCAACCGGCTTATGGCAGAATCGGAAAATTATTCTTACGGACGGTAACCGGATTCCCGCAATATGGCGTCTGAGTCTGTATACCCAAACAGTTCTTCCAGGCTCATGGAAGGGTTTTTATCCATAAATTTCTTCACGATCAACCAGCCTGTCCAGGCACCGATACGAGGGGCACTACCGGGAGGAATATTGGGTGCTGCGGTAAAGGGGCCGTCGGAAAGCAATGGCATGTAGTACGCCGCATCCGTACTGTAGAGGTATTTATTATCGATATAATAGGTCCACATCTGCACCTCGTTGTCTCTCAACCAATCGAGCTGGGCGGTGGTCCAGTCGGTACGCAAACTATCCGGCGAATCACTCAGCATCAGTTCCATGAAATAGAGTTTTTTTCCTTCCCGGATCATATGGTCGAGGAAACGATTGCCTGAAGGGAGCTGGCCGAAACACTCGTCAAGCCAGGCGTTCATGGCCACCGAGGGCAGGTGGTATTTATCGAGGCGTGCACTCACATAGGAGGGAATATTGAACAATCCATAAACCGGGAATTCCCCACCCAGGCACATTTCCGGAGCCAGCACCAGTTGCTGGGAATCGGTTCCGGTTCGGAACAGGAACTCGGTATAGGCAAATACGATCTCCGGAACGGGCTGATCGGGAAAATGATAACTGAACCGTTTGAATGCCGGCTTGATCACTGATTCGAATTCACTGTAGTCACCGAAAATCTGCTGCAGAGTGTCCTGTATCCTCAATACGTTGGAGTCATTAAGGAGCATCCGGCAGTTTTCCAATACTTCATCCTTTTCCCAGCCCATGATATCATCCCGGTAAAAAGGAAAAAAATGCGGATACTTCTTTTCCAACTGATTTACCTCAGAAGGCAGGTTTGCTTTATCCATAGCAAAAAAATCCCGGTGAAAGTACCTGACACTCACTTCCGTATCAATCTCCTTCACATCCACACTTTTCCTCGGATCATCGGTACAGGAAAACAGCATACTCAGGAGTAAGATCGCGGTAAGCAGGCAGATGTTCGGTTTTTTTCCCAAATTTGTGTGCATAGCAACTCAATAACGGACCAAAAGTATGAAAAAACACCTTGCACTGGCTTTTGCGCTGGTCATTCTGACGAATGCCCGGGCGCAGGACAACGAATCCAAGTTCAAACTGGGCTTTCTGGCCAACAGCAGCTTCGGCTGGGTAAGCGGAGAAAGTAAAAACATTAGCGGCGGCGGACTGAAACCCGGCCTGGGTTTCGGGATTTACGGCGACTACTTTTTTGCGGACAACTATGCTTTCAGTGTGGAGATCCAACATTCCACCCAGGGCTTCAAAGCGCTTGCCGACTCTATTTGTATCTACAATTCAGGTAGCGGAACCTTCAGCAAATTCGGGGATGTCACCATCGACTACCGTATCCGTAGCTTCCAGTTTCCCATTACCCTGAAGCTTCGTACCAATGAGATCGGCTACTGGCGGTATTACGGCCAGGTTGGGATCATGCCCTCTTTCGCTTACAAAGGTATCCGGGCCAATTTCTCTCCGGGAGTGTTTCCTAAGGAAGACGATAATAGCGACAGGTTAATCAATGACCAGGAGAATGACTTTATCACCAAAGATCGTTCGCAGGTTAATGCCGAGAATGAGGAGAATTTCCTGGCTGAAGACAATATCAGTGGTTTCCGTATGCCTATCCTGGTTGGTATGGGAACCGAATGGAGCATCACTCCGAGCACAGCCATACTGTTTAGCCTGAGATACGAGTATGGATTATTGAATATGATGAAAGCCGAACAGGCCAGGGCAACGCGTAATTCGTTGGGACTGGTGGTTGGTGTTCGTTTTTAATTGACAAGAATACTACCCCTTGAAAATAGCACTCGCCCAACTCAATTACCACACGGGTAACTTTGAAGCGAACAGCCGGAATATCATCGGTCAGATTGAAAAAGCCAAACGGGAAGGGGCCAGCCTGATCGTATTCGCAGAGCTGGCCCTCACCGGATACCCGCCCAGGGATTTCCTGGAGTTTTCTGAGTTTATGGAAGAGTGCAAGGAACACCTGCACCATATTTCCCTTGCCTGTACGGGAATCAGTTGCATTATCGGTGCACCCTCCCGGAATCTGGAAAAAAAGGGGAAAAGGCTTCGCAACACTGCCTACCTGCTTAAAGAAGGATTGGTAATGGATGCCGTGCATAAGTCACTGCTTCCTACATACGATGTTTTTGACGAATACCGGTATTTCCAACCTGCCGATAAGGTAAACTGCATTACGGTTGACGGTTGTCGCATTGCCCTGACTATCTGCGAAGACCTCTGGAATGTGGGCGAAGTGGGGCTGTATTCCCGCGACCCTATGGAGCAGTTGTCGGTGGAAATGCCTGATCTCATGATCAATATTGCCGCTTCTCCATTCAGTCGCGAACATATAGAGATCAGGAAAAATATCCTGCGTGACAATTGCCTGAAATACAACCTGCCCCTCCTGTACGTAAATCATGTAGGGGCTCAGACGGAGTTGATCTTTGACGGGGGATCGCTGGCAATGAATGCGGATGGCAGCCTCGTGGATGAAATGGCCTATTTCAATGAAGAATTCAAAATATTCTCCTTTGATGAAGGCCGGCTTTCTCAGATCGGGGAAGACCACAGCTTCCTTCCGGAAGAACGGGTGGAATTGATCCATGATGCCCTGGTTTGCGGCATCCAGGATTATTTCCGTAAGCTCGGATTCCGGAAAGCCCTGCTGGGGTCTTCCGGTGGTATCGATTCGGCATTGGTGCAGGCACTGGCGGTAAAAGCCCTTGGACCGGAAAACGTGATGGCCGTGTTGCTGCCCTCCCGGTATTCTTCCGACCATTCGGTAAATGATGCCAAAGCATTGAGCGAAAACCTGGGCAACCCCTATGAAGTTATTTCCATAGAAAAAGCCTTCGAAGCCTTTGAGCAAACCCTGGGACCGGTATTCGCCGGAAGGGACCCAGATATCACCGAAGAAAACATACAGGCCCGGTCAAGGGGAGTAATCCTGATGGCCCTGAGTAACAAATTCGGGTCTATCCTGCTCAATACTTCCAACAAAAGTGAAAATGCCGTGGGGTATGGCACCTTGTATGGCGATATGTGCGGAGGACTTTCCGTGATCGGCGACCTTTACAAAACTCAGGTTTACGAGCTGGCTGCTTTTATCAACCGATCGCATACCGTGATCCCGGAGAATATCCTGAAAAAGGAACCCTCGGCCGAATTGCGCCCCAACCAAAAGGATTCCGATTCACTTCCCGACTACGAAATCCTCGATGAGATCCTGTTTCAATACATCGAAAACCGGAAAGGTCCCAAGGAATTGCTTGGGGCTGGCTATGACGAAAAGCTGGTAAGACGTATCATCCGCCTGGTAAACCTAAACGAATACAAGCGCTTTCAAACTCCCCCCATACTGCGGGTTTCTTCCAAGGCATTCGGGATGGGAAGACGAATGCCCATTGTCGCAAAATACTTACAGTAATTATCTGTAACTTCCTGCATGCATTTCAGGCTACCTGGAATTCTTTGTCTGGTTCTTCTGTCCTGCGGCAAGAATGATACGGGTAACGAATGCACCAGCTCTGTCACACTGCGGGAAAAGGCCTCGTTCCGGATCGGAACCACCCATGATTATTTTGGTCAGGGAGTTGATGATACCTTGGTTGCAAGGCATTTCAACCGGCTTAGTACCGAGAATCTGTTGAAAATGGAAACCACCTTTCCTTCTCCGAATACGGTCAACTTCGATGCATTCAACCTGATGGCCCGTAATGCAGCCACCCTCAATATGGAAGCCGTACATGCCCACACGGTGGTTTGGCACCGGCAAGTGCCTGTATGGCTGGAAGCAGCATCCCCGGAAGAACGGGAACATCAGTTACGCTTCTATTGTGAGAAATTTCGGGAAGCGATCCAAAACCAAATATTCCTGGAAGTGGAAGGTGTGGATGTGGTCAATGAAGCATTGAACGAAGACGGCTCTTTCCGGATAAGCCTCTGGCACGAAGCAATGGGGCGGAACTATATACTGATGGCCTTCCGTGAAATGAGTAAGCTTGATGCTTCGGTAAAACTTTTCTATAACGACTACAACCTGGCGCTGAACCCGGTTAAACTGGATGCCGCACTTGACCTCTGCGACTGGCTCAGGAGCAAGGGAGTGCGAGTTGACGGCATTGGAATGCAGATGCATATCACTATCGATGAACCTCAGGAACAAGATATCGCCGCTGCATTTGAAAAGGTGACCGAACGCGGATACCTGCTCCATATCTCCGAACTGGATATCAGTTTGAATCCCCGAAATACCGTGAGCAATGCAAACAATGACCGCCTGCAGATACAAGCGGATCGTTATGCCAGAGTGTTCCGGCTTTATAATGCCCTGCCTTCAAAGTACCGTTACGGCATCACTACCTGGGGCTTTTCCGACGCTCACTCCTGGATTCCGGCGGAATATAACCGGTTTGACGCTCCCCTGCTCTTCGATACCCGGCGGCTTCCCAAACCCGCCTATTGTGCCTGTATAAATGCATTACAATGAGAAAGATCCTGTTTATCCTCCTTTTCTTTTCCGGTTTAACGGCTTCCGCTCAATGGAGCGTGGGGTTTTATCCTTATCCCTATTCAAGGGTGGAACTCACCAGTAATCCCGGCTCCCGGCTATTTGGAGGGTTACGCGTTCAGACCAATTCTTTTGCCTCCAACCTCAACACAGACCTTAACTTCTACTGGAATTTTAAGAGGGAAAAAAACCTCAACGCCTTTGCCAGTGGAGGGTTACGCTTCAACATAGGTGACTTATTCGGAGGTAACGGCGAGGTTTTCCGAAGCTACCTGTTTTCAGCCGGTATGCGTATCCGCCCCCTGAATGACCTTCCCCGCCTAGGTCTTTCATTTGACGTGGGACCGGTCATCCACCCCAGCCTTCGCACCGCGAGGATAGAATCCAATGTGGGGCTTTTCTGGGTATTCGGCGGGAAGGAGGACTAAGCCTCCCTCCCCTATTTGAGAATTTCCATACGCACCGGTTTGAACAGGCCGTTTTCATCCATCAATACATAAAGACCCGGACTCAAATCCAGAGAATAGGCGTGATCACCCGGATTCACCCGGATTACCGCCACTTCTTTCCCTGCCTGATCCATTACCCGAATACGCACTTGTTCCGAGCCAGGCCAGTTGATGTGCAGATTTCCTTTATTCGGGTTCGGGTAAACCTCCAGGCCTTTTTCCGTCAAGGGATGGATTGCCGTACTGATGCTGATCACCTGGCTGGAGCTGTCCGTACAACCCTGGTCATTGCTTACCCCAAGCTGAACGGTGTAATTGCCGTCGCTGGCATAGGTATGATTGACGGATATACCGGAACCATTTGTTCCATCCCCGAAGTTCCAGAAATAAACGGAGGCCCCTCCGTTTGCAGTAAAGAGCAGGTCCTTCTGTCCGGTTTTCTGCCAGGTGAAACCGGCATCCGGGGAAGGAAGTTCAATAAACTCGAAACTGTCTGAACCCATACACCCGTGATCATCCGTAACCCACAGAATGTACAATCCTGTGCTGTCAATATCCAGGTAAGGGGTGCCGGCCCCCGTAGACCACTGGTAGGAGGCAAAACCGGAAGAAGCCGTTATCCTTTCCATAGCAGGCTCGCAAGCCTGTGTCGTGCCCGTTATGGTCACATGTGGCTCGTAACTGTAAAACTGCCCGAAATGGGAATACCTGCAACCATTGGTATCCCAGGTAACCAACTCATACGAGCGGTCATGCATAAACCATTGCGCGTCGGTGGTATCTCCGTTGGACCATTGGTATCTGGCATATCCCGGAACCTGAAGCAACAAGCTGTCTGGGGCACAAACGAAGGTATCGGTGGGTAGATGGATGGGTTGAAAGAGTGTATATGTTCCGATCACGGCCGTATCGGCTACATAGCACCCGGAAGCATTTTCCGCTCTTACCCAAACGGTATCCTCCTGGTTCCATTCTCTCCAGGATGCCGTGCTGCCATTCTCCCAAAGGAAGTAATCGTATTGGCCGGTGAATCTCCATAAAATACTGTCTCCGTGGCAAAGGGTGCGGTCACCTCCCAGGTCAATGTCTACTATGCTATCCAGGGTAACGTGTATGGAATCGGTTCTTGCGCAGCCCTGCGGACTGGTTGCTGTCAACGTATAAACTCCTCCGGAGCTTACCGGTAGCAGCGAATTCCCTGACCCGGTATTCCATAAATACACGATCCCGGTATCGGGCGCAAACCCAATCTCTACGCGTGTAGTTTGGCAGTTGGTGGTATCTGTTCCCAGTTCATTGAATGGTTTCGGAAACACGGTAATAAAGGCGGAATCATACAACACACATCCCTGCCAGTCTTCGGTTCTGAGGAATATGGTATCGCTTTGAAGAGCAAGGTGGTCGTAGCTGCCTGTGTTATCCGTGAAGGTTCCCTGCCTGTCGGTCCAGGTATAGGTGAGCCCATTGCCTGTATGTCCGCCATCGGTAATCTTCCATTCCAGATCCTCACACAGGGCGGTATCGGTTTGGTTGAGGGATGGATATCCGTAATCGGCAATACGAACGGTATCGTTCAGGTATTCGGTGCACCCCGGGTTACTCAGGCTAAGATATCCATACCAGGTTCCGGGTAACAGGCGCAACCTGTCAAAGCCTTTGGTTAGCAGGGTATCGGTACCGAGGGAGTCGATAAACTCCCAATTCGAGTAATACACGGATACAATATCAGTAAGTGAGGTGTTCAATATTCCGCAAAGGCTGTCGTCTAGTACCGCTTCTGCCTGAGGTCGGGCGTAAACCCATAGGTTATACGTTTGACTTGTTTTACGGCGGGTGATGCAATTATTGTCACTTGCAAGCACCTTCAGTTGGTGTATGCCGGGAGTTACGGTGGAGTCAACCACCCAGGTAAGTTCGGCATAGGCATGCTTACCGGTATCCACCACATTGACCTGCATTCCGTTGGGAACATCTCTCATCTGAATGGAGGTTCGCTCCAGGGAATCGGAATCCAGTGCGGTAATTACGGCACGGAAAGTATCTCCAACACATATGTTGTTTTTCTGGGAATTCATTTGAAGCGTGGGTACATACCCACCGTATCCGGGTTTATAGCCAGCCGAGTAGGCCACCGTGGTGGTCATAAGCTCCCGGATTACCGAACCGATCTTCGTCATTACACCGTTTATCTTTCTCCATTCAATAACTTCCACCGCAATTACCGCTACCTCATTGACTTTGGTGGGCATGAACCCCACCAGGCCATAATAAGTATCCAGGTGAAAGCCCGCCGGAAACGGTAGATTGGGGTTTGGGTATCCAAAAAAGGTAAGCGGTGCAGTGGCCGGGAAGGGCAGTATGGGAATAACCATATAGGTAGTTATCGGGGTGACAAAACGGTAAGATACCGAATCGTTTTCCGCATCTTTTGCCGCAAAATCAAGAAGATTCACGATTCCATGTGCCAGTACCGGTTCCGGTTCTCCGAGGAATTCCGGGCTTGAGTTGCCGGCGATACAAATATTAAAAGTGGCCGCAATAACCTGGGGTGAGTTGGACCAGCCCGTGGTAATATACGGACTCCGGTATCGGTTCAGCCAGTAAACCCCCATTTCGCAGGAAGTATCTGAGCTAAAATCGAAACTGTACCGATACCGCACTCTGCGAACGCTATAGAGGTAGTTGCCGCCTTTACAGACAGAGGAATCGCTGCAGCCACCGCCGGCGACGGAAACGTCCTTATCCATAATCTTTACCCGGCTTGTCAGGGATATCCTGGGTTTAAAAGGCCGGTTGATGAAGAGAGTATCGTCATGGCTGCTGTCCTGGCATTGCATAAAGATATCCAGGTAAAAATAATACAGGCCATTACCCTGATCGCTGTAAGTAATTTGTCCGCCATAGTTCCAGGCCATGGCCCGGAATGATCCAAGCAGGAGGCAGACCAATACAAGGGGAAGTGTTTTGATTTTCATACGCACCCAATAGATGCCGTATCCCGGTGTTTCAGTTGCCCGTGTCGGGAGAAATACTTCCGGAAAGGTCAATTTTTCCTCCCAGGACTTCCATAATTTGTGCGAGCTCCGAAACTTTTTCCGTTTGTTTAAGACGCTGGTAACTATTCACCAGGTTGCGTATCACACGCTTAAGTATTTCTTCGTTATTACATGGCTGATAGAATTCGGGCATGGATTCGATGCGTAACTGCCGTATAAATTCATCGATATTCTGACGGGTAAAGACCAGGCCTCGGTTGAAGGGGTTGATATAGAACATGACTTTGTTCAGGCCACCTTCGCGTATAAGGCGGTTTCGGGTGGGGATATCGGTATTATCCAGTTCCGGGTCAAACAGGTAGGCGAGAATAAAATGTTGTGGCAGGTTGACTCCAAATACAGGAACCCCCAGGCGTTGCGCTACTATGCTGTATAATATAGCCAACGAAATAGGGTTACCCTGCTTCTGATCGAGTACGGTATTGATATAGGAATTGGACGGGTTATGATACTCTGTGGTGTTCCCCTTGAACCCGTGTACCTGGTAGAAAATATGGTTCAATATACGCACCTTCTCCAGGGCAGTCAGGTCGTAGTGCATTTCCAACCAGGCATCCAGTTTGATTTTATCGATGCGGTTACTGAAGATCGGAAGAGCGTCGTGTAGGGAA
>CAXPEB010000083.1:0-47990 GCA_964215915.1 Bacteroidia bacterium | reverse complement strand
GACGCTCTTCCGATCTAAAAATAGACCCTGTTGTCTTCTATCACCGGACGACTACTACTAGCCCAATCCGCCAAACTTTTTCGATACCATTCCATGCTATCCGCGGTTAGGTTCCAGGCCATAATATCCATCCGGTATCTGTTTCCATTCCAGCCCCGGCTATGCATAATAAGCAGCTCATTTCCATTGGGATCGACCCATTTTACTGGCATAAGTATATCCGGCTCGTACCGACCATCACCGTATTCTGCTTTGGTAAGGGTGAAGAGAAGTTCTCTTTGCCCGGTATAAAGATTATAGCGGTATAATTCGCTGTATTGCGAGGTCTGAGTAGTTTTGTAAACATGGTTGTCTATAACACAGATATTGCTATAGCCCTTACTAAGAATATCCTGCCATAGGATCTGACCGGTTTCAACATCAATCACATATGCCTTTGAACCATGTGATAGAATCAGCTTATTACCTGATAAATAGGTGTCCTCCACATCAAATGGATTGAAATATTGCCCTTGTGAAAGATTCTCTGTTTTCCAGACTACTTTTCCTGAATCCAGTGTTAAAGCCACGACCCTGAACTCCTCATTCACCGAGTTCGTTCCTTGAATCAGGAGATTTCTATATATGTAGTTGTTGGACGCCAGACTTTTGTATTCGCGCTCCCATTTCCATACAACGGCTGACGAAGCAGGGACCGAAGGCTCGATAGGATGTTCAGGCTGGCACCCACTAAAAAAGCATGGCAGAAGAAGGAAAATCACTATTTGAATCATATATTTCATTGTTTCGATCTAACGGATTATTTTAAAATACGAGTCGTACTTTCGCCCTTCATATAGGCGTATTAGAACCTTTTTAGTCTCCGAACTATTCCTTTCCTGGAAATGATTGTTATGAGGCATATAATCAATATTCCTCTCCTCTATTCCCGGAAAAGCCTGCTGGCTCCTTGCCAACACCACTCCATCGGAAGGGTAAAATTTTATCACTTTCCTGATTCTGGTTCTTGGAGTAACCTGACCGTTTACCAATAGAGCAAAGGCTTGGGCATAAGCCAAATCATCAAAGTCCTGCTCAATGGTAAATTGATGACCGGGAAACCAGGGATTACCAGGTGACGCGGTGATTTGATAGGTGACGCGATGATACGTATCTATAACAGTCTCGAATGAATCCCTGTGATACGAACCGATCAGGTACCGCCATTGGGTATTGGCATTGTTCAAAAACTCAACTGATTTTGCTCTTTGCTCGTTCTCTTTTTCTATGTTCTGAATCTGTTTGTTCAGTATGAGGTGGGTACCAAGGGCAACAACGATTTTACCTGCAAGGGGACCGACCCACGAAGCACGCCTTACATTGGATAACTGCTTTATCCTGTTTTCATTCTCCTGTATTTTCAGCGTGTGGATACCCCTTACCTCTTCCATTCTTCTCATGAACTCTTCATCCGGCTGAGCTCCCCAAAGCGGATACTCCTCCGCACCTTTGGTGATCACCTGGTCCATCACCCGCCAACATTCCGGTTCATCTTCTACCCCATAAAAGGCTACCCGGTGCAAACTGCCCCAATGTTTGTTCAAATCATCAATCAATTGACCGCCCGGCCTCATTTCATTGAGAGTGGGTGTGTGGACCGAGGCCAGCATGAGAGGAGCCAATTCATTTTTGATAATGGAATCCAGACGGGCATTAAAATTATAAATCCCGTTTGAGAAAAAAGTCCCGACAAAGCTGCTGCTCAGGTCATAGACGATTTCGTTTTTGGAGTAAAGAATAACGGAGCTTATCACATCCGCAACAAATGCATAATGTTCTTCGGCAGTCAGAGCTACATCCGCTCCCGCGTGGGGTGTACCAAATGTAACCAAACCATAAAACCTTCGGGCACCGAAGCTTCCGCTTTGAAGATCCGGTACCTGATCCCATTTCATATCCAGAAAACGGGCAGCTATTCCTCCCTGACTATGGGCAATGACATAATCATCATTAGGGCAACGCTCTGTATTATAAACGTGTTTATGCGTTTCATCCACATTGGAGAAACCCTGTGTAAGGTCATTTTTAACCTTTATGCCTACCAGATGAAAACTGGATTCATAGCTATTGTAGTTTACTCCAAAACAGGCTGTATGATACTGGTTATCCGTAAATTCAATTTGCTTGCTCCAGGCCTCAACACTTCCGCCCAGTCCGTGGATAAAAGCAATGCCCCTTCGATTACTGTCGGGATTCACACAAGTGTCATAGGTTTGAAACGGTCGGTACGTCGGTAAATTACCCGGATGGTGACTCACCGAACTGTCGGCAAGTTTTTGAAGTTTCATCAAATTATCGGAAGAAAACATCTCCCGGGTGCAATTTTCCTCCGTTTGCGCCAGTAAGGAAATGCTGAATAACAGGCTCATAAGAGCAAGCAGGTACTTTTTGTTCTTTCCTCTGACAGGGAAAGCCACGAGCAACTTTTTCATGATGTTATTGTATTTTGTTGAAGGATTTTTTTGTACTAAAAAGTGTTACCTGAATCCGGTTTAATCACTTGTCTTACCAGCTTACGGGTGCCGTCTTCACTCAGGACTTCCACCAGATAAAGGCTAGCCCGAACTGCCGGGAACTTCACCGGCATGCCCTCGGTTATATCCTGTTTTGCCAGTAGCTTCCCGGTTAAGTCATATATGGCGATATGAAGCGTTTCGCCTTTGTGTTGTTTACTTTGAACCATAAAACCAGCAGAACCGGGAACCGTTGAAATACGGTACTCCTCCTCTTCTCGCCTCGTTGATCCGACCTGGTCGGGGCCAAGTGGCTTGACAAACCGGACATACGCTTCATTTACCTCCCTGCGGAACCGGTCTCTGAGAACGACCGTCATTTTTCGGATACAGCATCCGTTTTCAGTCCTGAACCATTCGCTTGTAATTTCCTGAAACGGGGCATAGCCACCTGCGTCATCCGTCAACTTGTAAAGCGCAACCGTTTCCTTCTTCTTATTCACACGGTACCAGTCATATTCCGTGTACACGAACATCTTAATCTGATGATCATAGAGATAGGTGAAGCTGTCGAAATGTGCCACCAGAACACCATCCCGGTCAAAAAGGGAGTCGGGCTGATCCTCCAGATTCCGAAGTTCATCCACCGCAGACCGGTAAAAGTTTTGGTCCAGAACATAGTGCTGAAAATTAGCCGCATCCTCTGCGTTCATATAGTTGGGAACTTCGGCATTCAATGAATCGCCCAGTTGCTCTTTCGTATAACGGTACAACAACTGGTCTCCCTCTCCATAAATCTCATAAAGCTTCTTGCCGAGAACAACACGTGAGTATGGCTTCATCCATTTGTCTCTCACATTCTCTTCGTAAGTGAATACTTTGTCGGTGAGCAATTCGCCATCCATGTCAATGTACTGAGTCATGGTAATATCCTGCCTGTATCCATGATAGCGGGATAGTTCACCCAAAGTCAGGCAGTCCACACCATTCGGAGAAGGAGGATAATCTCCTCCGGACTGCAAGGCCTGAATAATCGCTTCCCCGTTTTCTCCGAACATTTCGAAGCTTACCTGCTTCTGTTCCTCGTAAGTAACTTTGGTAATGTAGTCATTAGGTAGTTGAGCCAAAACCGCCGAGACCATGCAAAGGCAAAAGCCAAGGCTGATGATAATTTTTCCCATATTGATTTTTCATTTGTTCAGATCTTAAATGGGGGTTCGGCTTCAAAGTATTCAACTACGAATACCTCTTCTTGAATTACATAATAATTCGTTTCTAAATTTATTTGGGGGAGCCAGGATACTGATTCGCATCCTAACCAGAGTTCAATATTAATGCTGCGTATCCCTATTTCCTTGGCGATATTTGCAACTAGGTATCCCGATTTTTGCAATAATTGCAACTTTTAGAAAACGAGTTGCGATATCTGCAACTCGCCCCAGTCCTAAATTCAGCTGATATTTAATCACAACAGGGCTTTATTGATATTATTTATTGCCCATTCGTCATAATAGCCAGATTGACCACTTATTGACTAATTCCATGCATTTGAGTGGCGATTCTTATTTTCAGCAGGCATTCGTTTGAATTTCCGGATCGGAAGTAAGTTCCATTTCTGAATAGCCAAATGTCTCCACAACTTTTTGACTTGCCCTCCTACTTCTAACCCCAACGTGAACATAGAAATCGAATGCTTAGTTTCCTGCATCCGGTTGGCAGCATTCCATACCGGTTTCGGTGATTTTAGGGCTGATATAAGGAATGCCCAGATTCAGGCCACGCAGGATAAAAAGCACACCAATAAACAGGGTAAAAACGGGGATCGCCTTATTCAATTTTCGCCTGAGTTCCAAAGACCACAGGTGTTTACTCCAGCTGATGCCTAACATCATGGGCAGGGTTCCCGCCCCAAAAACCAGCATATACATCCCACCCGCCCAGGCATCTTGTTCTACCAAAGCACCAGCCATGGCCACATAGACCATCCCGCAGGGAAGCAAGCCGTTAAGCAATCCCAACAAGAGCACGGAACCCAGGTCGTTTGCCTGCATCCAGCGCTGATACAACTTCATAAAAAAGGGAGGCCAGCTGCTTTTTTTACGTAAAAGGCCGAGTCCGAACAAAAGCACCAGAATGCCGGAAACAATACTGACGCTTTGCTGGAACCCGGCCAGGTTCAGCCCTCTCCCAAATAAACCTATCACAATTCCCATCCCGGCATAGGCTGAAATACGCCCGGAATGGTATAACACGGCTCTCCACCCGCTACTCTGCGGTAAAGCCATCACCAGCGGCCCGCACATACCCAGGCAGTGCAGACTTCCGAATAGTCCGGTGAGGAGCGCCGCCCAAATCATTTCCACATCATTTCCGCCTGCTGATAGTAAGCCTGATCCCCTTCTTTCCAGTTCAGTTTTACCTTCCAGAATCCAGACTGTAATCCGGGATTCTCAAGCTTCTGACCGGCATCAGTGGTCAGTATGAAGCTGGTATCCAGCTGGGAATCGGAAGGACGGTAGAACTGCAACAGCATATCCCCTTCCGGTTTCTGACCGGAAAGCACTAACACAGAGCCCTCTTGTTTTAATGAGAAACGTTCTTTCTCCCGGCTCTGCTTCTCTATCTCCTGCTGGTAATCCAGCCCTTTCTGGTAATAGTTCTGCTCCACCAGATCGACTTTCTGTCCCAGCATATTGAATACCAGGAAGAAAATGAAGATCACAAAAGCAGCAGCGATCGCAAATACACCATGACCAAAATGCAGTTTCATATCAGTTTTTTACCGGGGCCACAAAGCCCGCCTCAAATGTTTCTATTTTCTCGTCGCCCACATACACCCCAATTGGAATAGTGAAGCGGTTGGTAATGATTTTGTCGGCAGGCAGAATCAGCATGATGGTGCCTTTGGACTGCTCGCCCGGGGGAGCAATGAATTCCTGCTTCCCGATAATTTTCATCTCAGCCCTTTCATCTTCGACCTTCAGCGTGATTTCTTTGGTATCGAATGTTTTGTTCAGGAATTCCACGTTGTAGAGATTGCTTATATGATCCGGCCCCTGGTACTCGTAAGTGCTTCCATAAGTACGCACCAATACGGCTTCTACATCTTCACGGGTCACCATCAACCAGGTAAGTACGCCCATCAGCACCACCAGCACAGAGCTATACGCGATGGCCCGGCGAGAAAGTTTCCATTTCTTACCCTTTTCAATGCCTTCTTCCGTATCGTATCGAATAAGTCCCCGAGGACGGTTGATCTTGTCCATCACATCGTTGCAGGCATCGATACAAGCTGTGCAGTTGATACATTCCAGTTGAATCCCGTTCCGGATATCGATACCTGTCGGACAAACATTCACACAAAGGTTGCAATCGATGCAGTCTCCCAGTTGCAGCTCCTCCTTTTTCTTGGCTTTGCCCCGGGGTTCGCCACGTTTATGGTCATAAGCCACCACCACCGATTTTTTGTCGAGCATCACGCCCTGCAAACGCCCGTAAGGGCACACGATGATACAGACCAGTTCACGGAACCAGGCAAAGACAAAGTAGAAGACTCCGGTAAAGATCACCAGGGAAAAGAAGGTTCCCAGGTGTTCCTGCGGACCGTCTTTCACCATAAGGCTCAATTCATCGATACCAATAATATAAGCCAGGAAGGTATTGGAGATCAGAAAGCTGAAAATAAAGAACAGGGTATGTTTCAGTCCACGTTTCCGGATCTTTTCCCCGTTCCAGGGCATGGCTGCCAGCTTTTGCTGTTGTTTCCAGTCGCCGTCAATCCAATACTCAATCTTTCGGAAAAGCATTTCCATAAAGATGGTTTGCGGACATACCCATCCGCAGAATACACGCCCCCACACCACCGTAAACAACACGATGAAGAGTATTCCCGTTAGCATAGCCACCGCAAAAATCTTGAAGTCCTGAGGCCAGAAGGGCATCCCGAACAGGATGAACTTCCTTTCCAGCACATTGAAAAGCATTAGCGGATGGCCGTGTATCTTCAGGAACGGACCGGCAAAAAGCAAGGCCATCAGGACCCAAGCCACGATGGACCTTGCTTTATAATAGTTGCCACTGGGTTTCTTCGGAAAGATCCAGAGCCGCTTCCCTTTCTTATTGACATTGGAAAGGTGATCGCGGTAGGATTTTTCGTCGAGGGCCTTGGCAGCTTCCATATTCGTATTTCCTTAATGTATCAACTCGCTCATAGCCTGCGTGGTATCGGCAGCCGGAGTTTCCCCGGGCGCTTCTTCAGCAGGTTTGGCCCTTTCACCTTCCGGACCTTTTCCAACTCCTTCGGGCAGAGTTCCTTTAAGTGAAAGGATATAACTGGCCATGCTCTGGATCTCGCCAGGTTTCAGTACGCCTTTCCAGGGCACCATCCCTTTTTCCGGGACTCCATTGGTGATCGTACTGAATATATCCTTCAGCTCCCCTCCGTGCAGCCAGTAGGCGTCGGTGAGGTTCGGCCCGTTCTTTCCTTCAGCCTTATCGCCGTGGCAGGTGGCGCAGCGTGATTTGAAAATCTCTGCAGCTTTGCCCAGCTCGGCAGGGTCGGTTACCAAAGTTACGGAAGATTCGTCGATAGCATCGGTTTGTGTAGCCTGGTAAGCAGCTGTCTTGGCTTCCCACATGGCCATCTCAGCCTGGTATTCATTCTCCTGTACCATGCCGTCGCCCTGCACATGGTAACGCACCAGGTAAACTACGGCAAAAAGGATGGTTCCGTAGAACAGGAAGTTGAACCAGGGTGGCGTGGGGTTATCCAGCTCATAGATCCCGTCGTAGGCATGCTCCATCATGAGGTCTTTTTCCTTCGACATGGGTTTCAGAGAAAGCAGCCTTTCCCAGATGCTGAGCCTTTCGGCTTTTTCCTTACCCTCTTCTTTCAGGTGCTGTACGAAACTGAGCATCACAAACAGCAGGAAGAGCAGCAATACCGCCAATAACAGGGAGATGATCATCAGGAAATCATTCATGCTGAAATCAAAACCCGTACTTGCCAGGTCCTGTGCCTGTAAGGCTCCTGCTATTCCCAGCATAGGGAACAGCAAAAAATATCGGATTATCGGTTTATTCTTCATGGCTGCTGATTTCTGAGTCGTTTAATGGAATACTGGAAAGGCTGTCGCATTCTTCTTTTTTCATGAAAATCACATAGAGCAATACTCCGGTGAAAAAAAGAAGGAAGACAATCATGGAGAAGATCAGGTATTGATCTATGCCTTCTACTCCGCCTATAAATTGTTTGAACATGGCCTTATTGATTAGCGGTTTGAGATTTGGTGATATCGGTTCCCAGGCGCTGCAGGTAGGCGATCAGCGCGATCACTTCGCGGTCCTGACTAACTACTGAGCCGTCTTCTTCGCGCACGCCTTCGTTCTTCAGGTTATCCGCGATTTTCTGCGCCTGTTCCTTAAGCTTATCGAGAGCCTGGTTTTCATACCCTTCCGGATACGGTACCCCCAGTCTTCTCATAGCGGATATCTTGGACTGGGTTTTATTCGTATTGAGGTCGGTAGTAGTCAGCCATTTGTATGCAGGCATGATGGAACCCTGAGTCATTTCCTGAGGTTTTACCAGGTGGTAATAGTGCCAGGAATCCTGCTTAAAGAGTTTGGAGGTTCCTTCACGGGCCAGGTCCGGACCGGTTCTTTTCGACCCCCAGAGGAAGGGGTGGTCGTAGACAAACTCACCGGCTTTGGAGTATTCGCCGTAACGTTCCGTTTCCGAACGGAAGGGTCGCACCATCTGGCTGTGGCAGTTTACACAGCCTTCACGGATATAGATATCCCGGCCTTCCAATTCCAGCGGTGAATAAGGTTGCACGGCAGCAATGGTGGGCACATTGGATTTGATCAGGAAGGTTGGGATCAGCTCCACGAGTCCGCCAATAAGGATCACGATCAGGGAAAGCACTAACAATAAGGTCGGCTTGCGTTCGATCACCCGGTGTGAGAACCCGCGGTTATCGGAATAACGTTTCTCCAATGCAGGAGCCTCGGCATCTTCATTGGCAACCAGTTTACCGGTACGAACGGTTTTGATGAGGTTATAAGTCATCAGGAATACCCCAAGGAGATAGATTCCGCCACCAATGGAGCGCATGATATGCATCCATTCCACGGCCATGGTGGTTTTGATAAATTCCGGGTATACCAGCATCCCGTCGGGACCGAAATCCTTCCACATCTGGCCTTGTGTCCATCCTGACCAGTACATGGGAATAGCGTAGAACAGCATACCCAGGGTAGCCAGCCAGAAGTGGGTATTGGCCATGGACTTGCTGAAAAGTTTGGTGTTATAGATTTTCGGGATCAGCCAGTAGAGGATGGCAAAAGTGAGCATGCCGTTCCATCCCAGCGCTCCTACGTGTACGTGAGCCACGATCCAGTCTGTGAAGTGGGCGATGGCATTCACATTTTTCAGGGAAAGCAGAGGGCCTTCCAGGGTAGCCATACCGTAAGCGGTTACACCCACTACAAAGAACTTGAGGATGGCATCTTCACGCACCTTGTCCCAGGCACCGCGCAGGGTGAGCAGTCCGTTGATCATCCCTCCCCATGAAGGAGCGATGAGCATGATAGAGAATACCGTTCCCAGCGACTGCGCCCAGTTAGGCAGAGATGTATAGAGCAGGTGGTGCGGACCGGCCCAGATATAGATAAAGATCAGGGTCCAGAAGTGAAGGATGGACAGTTTATACGAATATACCGGACGGTTGGCTGCCTTAGGCAGGTAGTAGTACATGAGACCGAGGAAGGGAGTGGTTAGGAAGAATGCCACCGCATTGTGGCCGTACCACCACTGTACCAAGGCATCCTGCACACCGGCATACCAGTAATAACTTTTTAAGAACCCGATCGGCAACTCGAAGGAATTCACAATATGCAGCACCGCAACCGTAACGAATGTGGCAATGTAGAACCAGATGGCCACATACAGATGCCTTTCGCGCCGGCGCAGAATGGTGCCGAACATGTTCCAGCCAAATACCACCCAGATGAGGGTGATGGCAATATCAATCGGCCATTCCAGCTCCGCATATTCATGGGAAGTGGTAATCCCCAACGGAAGCGTGATTGCTGCGGCAAGGATGATCAATTGCCATCCCCAGAAATGGATCCGGCTGAGCGTATCCGAGTACATTCTGGTTTTGCACAGGCGCTGCAGCGAATAGTAAACGCCCATAAAAATGGCATTGCCTACAAAGGCAAAGATCACTGCATTGGTGTGCAGCGGTCGGATACGACCAAAGGTCGTGTAAGGGTTGCCCATGTTCATTCCCGGCTCATAAAGCTGTATGGCGGCAATAAGCCCCACCAGCATCCCGATTATGCCGAAAACCACAGTGGCAATCCCGAAATCCCGGACGATCTTGTTGTCGTAGCTGAATTTCTCTAGTTGCGTCATGGTGTTTGCGTTGATTACGGTACAAAATTGTTCTGTGCCCGAACCGCAAAAAATGACCCTACTCAAGTGAAAAACTGATTTTAATCATAAATGCTACCCTTCATACCCCTCCCCTTTCTTCAATGATTCGGCAAAGGATAAATACTGAATATCCATTAGCCTGTTCACCCGATGTTTCTCCAGCTTTGAAACGGGAGAACAGGGCATGAAGGACCAACTCCATCTTCCCCCGATGAAGACCGGAAAACACCCTGTTCATTCTTTATTATCCAAATCCTCAAAACAGGGTCGCTTCCTGCGGGAACCGGCCCTTTTTACCGAACCGGTCTTTCAGTTTTCCCTTCTCGCGTCGATTCTTCCCTCCGTCCATACCCAATATATTCCCCCTTTCCTTTGTCCGGAAAGTGATTCACCCCTTCCATCCATATTCTTATAACTCGCTCATTTCCTTATTCTTTATTCCCTGTACCCAATTTCAATTTCCATAAAATGAATAACTATTCACCATAAGCCCATTTCTTCACTCCGAAAAAGTTGCACTCCAGTGCTTTTGGCTATCTTTGCAGTCACTTTCTTGAAAAATCATGCCTTCAATTGATCCTCATTCTTATCTGAGTAATGCCGATGTTGCGGCTATTGATGACCTGTACCGGCAATATGAAGCCGATCCCGAAAGCGTAGATTTCGGATGGAAGAAATTCTTCGAAGGGTACGACCTGGGTGCTCAAAGCGGAGCCGGCGGTGAAGCCATCTCAGAAGAGGCGCTGAAAGAGATCAATGTGCTGAACCTGATACACGGCTACCGGACACGCGGACACCTCTTCACCCGGACCAACCCGGTGCGCGAACGTCGTAAGTACTCGCCGACTCTTGACATTGAAAATTTCGGACTGGACAAAGCCGACCTGGAGAAAAAATTCAATGCCGGGCATGAACTCGGATTGGGGCAAGCCAAACTGAAGGATATTATCCGGCATCTTGAAGATACGTATTGCCGTTCCATCGGAGCGGAGTATATGTATATCCGCAGTCCCAAACGACTCAAATGGCTGCAACAGAAAATGGAAAGCGGGAAAAACACCCCACAGCTCTCCATCAACGAAAAACGCCATTTCCTGGACAAGCTGAATAAAGCGGTAGTCTTTGAGCACTTCCTGCACACCAAGTTTGTCGGGCAAAAACGTTTTTCACTTGAGGGGCTGGAAACGCTTATCCCGGCTCTGGATGCAGTGATCCAGTTCGGATCCGAACAAAATGTAGAAGAATTCGTGCTGGGCATGGCCCATCGGGGAAGACTTAATGTGCTGGCCAATATCCTGGGAAAATCCTACGAAGACATTTTCAAGGAATTCGAAGGCAAAGCTTTCCAGGAAGCCTTATTTGAAGGGGATGTCAAATACCACCTTGGGTATTCTTCCAACTACGAATCGGAGATCGGAAAAAAAGTTCATATCTCCCTGCTGCCCAACCCGTCTCACCTGGAAGCCGTTGACCCTGTGGTACAGGGCATGGCACGTGCACTGATTGATCTTCATCAAAAAGGCGAAGCCAAAAAGGTAGTGCCCATTATGATCCACGGTGATGCAGCCATGGCTGGGCAAGGCGTGGTGTACGAGGTGATCCAGATGGCTCTTCTCGATGCCTATAAAGTAGGAGGCACCATCCATATCGCTACCAACAACCAGATCGGGTTTACCACCAATTATACTGACGGACGTTCTTCCACCTACTGCACTGATGTGGCGAAAACCACGCTCAGTCCTGTATTCCATGTCAATGCCGATGATGTTGAAGCCGTGATCTACACGATCAAACTGGCTATGGAATACCGCCAGGAATTCCAGTCGGATATTTTTATTGACCTCCTGGGCTACCGCAAATACGGACATAACGAGGGCGACGAACCTCGTTTCACCCAGCCCCTGCTGTACAAGGCTATCGCGAAGCATAAGAACCCACGCGAGATATACAGCGAACAACTTTTGTCTCAGGGAAAGATTGAGGCTGACCTCTCCAAAGAGATGGAGAAGAGGTTCAAATCTGAGCTACAGGAAAAACTGGAAATGGCCAAACTGGATGGCCCGCGTAAAGCCAGCAACTTCGCTGGCGAGATCTGGAAGGGTTTCCGGGCGGTGACGGAAAAGGATGTGGAAGCATCCGTAAAAACAGCCATTACCGCAAAAAAATTCGGGGAGCTCAGTAACAGCATTACCCGTATACCCGAAGGCTTCAATGCCTTGAAAAAAGTAGAAAAACTCTTTGCTGACCGGGCTCAGATGGTAAAGGACGACCGGCTCGACTGGGCAATGGGTGAACTGTTGGCCTATGCTTCCCTGGTGGATGAAGGGTATCATGTACGTATGAGCGGACAGGATGTGGAAAGGGGAACTTTTTCGCATCGCCATGCCATCATCAAAAGTGAGGACGCTGAAAAAGAATACGCCCCCGTGGCCAATATCCGGGAAGGACAGGGCAATTTTGAGATCTACAACTCCCTGCTTTCCGAATATGCCGTGGTTGGTTTTGAATACGGTTACTCCATGACTGCTCCCAATACCCTGGGTATTTGGGAAGCTCAGTTCGGTGACTTCAGTAACGGAGCCCAGATTATCATCGATCAATTCATCAGCGCTGCAGAAGCCAAATGGAAAACCTTCAGCGGATTGTGCCTCTTCCTGCCTCACGGCTATGAAGGACAGGGACCGGAGCACTCTTCCGCAAGACTGGAACGGTACCTCCAGCTTTGTGCACATGTAAACATGCAGGTAACCAATGTTACCACACCCGCCAACCTCTTCCACCTCTTACGTCGCCAGATGCACCGTGAATTCCGTATTCCGCTGGTGCTGATGACGCCGAAGAGCCTGCTGCGTCACCCGCTTTGTGTGAGCAGCAAGTCTGAATTCACCACCGGTGGATTCCAGGAAGTGATCGACGATGCTAGCGCTGATCCCAAGAAAGTCAAGCGCGTGTTGTTCTGTTCCGGAAAAGTGTACTACGATCTGCTGAAAAAACAGCAGGAAGAAGAGCGTCAGGATATTGCTATTGTAAGGGTAGAACAACTTTTCCCTTATCCGGAAAAGCAACTGGCGGCAATCCGTAAAAAATACAAGTCGGCGGAGTTTGCCTGGGTGCAGGAAGAGCCGAAGAACATGGGAGCATGGACCTTTCTGCTTCGTTGGGAAGAAAACTTCAGCCTCAAACTCTTTTCACGGAATTCCAGCGCCTCACCAGCCTCCGGCTTTGCCCGGGTACATACTGAGGAACAAGAAGGGATCGTTAACCAGGCTTTCACCCTTTGAGGAAACTCCTTCCATTGCTGCTATTGTCACTGGCTTTTCAGTCGGTAGATGCCTTTGACCTAATTGGCAAAGAGAGACGCAATCGGCGTGACAGCAGTTATATTTCCATCCCGGAACGTCACTGGTCTCCCCGGATCTACGGTGTACAGAAGTTTTTTGACCTAACCTTCAAAACTCCGACAGACTCAGTGCCCAATGTCCGGTATTCACCCTACAAAGGAATCGGGGCGGGTATCGGTATCTTTTACCGGTCTCTGGGAGTATGGGTAGGAACGCGTGTAGCCGGAGAAAAAAGTGACGGGCTGCAGTTTGACCTGCAATTGAACAGCTTCGGACAAAAATTCATCGGCGACTTCTATCTCCAGTATCACAATGGTTTTGAATTGCTCAATGCCCGCGAGCATGATGTGGTCTCTCAGAACCTGCGTGCAGGCGACTACCGCGGTGACATGCGTTCCCTTAATTACGGGATGACCCTGAACTACATGCTGAATTGGAAAAAGTTCTCCGCCCGTGCGGCTTTCATTCAAACGGAAAAGCAGAAGAAAAGTGCGGGAAGCATTCTTGTGGGAGGAAGTTTAGGAAACCTTCGCTTTGTAGCAGATTCCAGCATTATTCCCTTTTCGGAAAACCGTTATCCGGAAGAAGGCTTGCGAGCCGGCCTGTACCGCTCTTTTGCAGCCAATATCGGTTACAGCCACTCTTTTGTATTCGGAAATTTCTGGTTCACCAATATCACCTTAGGTACCGGGCTTGGTGGTGTTTACTGGAAATACGAACGCGATATGCTCCCCGGCGATCAGGGGATCTCGCCCATGCTGCGCTGGCAGGTCCGGGCTTCCCTGGGCTTTAATTCCCGTGTATGGATAAGCGGCCTTACAGCAGTTCTGGATGAGTTCAACCTCTTTTATTCCCACAATGAGTTGCGCTACCGCCTGGGTAATGTGCGGCTTTTCGTAGGCTATCGACCCCATTTCTAATGACGGATCGTTCCGGTCACGGGTTTATCGAAAACCTGCGGACTGATCGTCCCCGTTACTGAACACCCAAAACCCTGAACGGTAATTTCCGCAGCAAGTGATACCGTTCCGGAGGCCGGGAATTTTACGGCCACTTCCGAACTCCCCTGACCCGAAACGATCGTTCCGCCACTAACGTTCCAGGAATAATTGAGATCAGAGGCGGAGTTGACCTGGTAGGTCTCTGTCTCTCCCGGACAGGCAGAAGCCGGACCGGTCATGACAGAGTCAGGAAGTGCATGCGACCAAATTGTTAGCGTGTCTGCATTGCTACAGGTTGTCAGGGTATCGATTACTTCCAGATAGATGGAATAGGTTCCGGCCGCGGTCATTTCCTGGAAATAAGTGGCACTGTCGGATACGGCTCCGTTTAAGGTTCCTGACCAACTGTAAAGAAGTCCTGTTGTGTTGGCCTCATACGTTTCCTGCTCTCCGACACAGAGTGAGTCTTCTCCACTGAATCCCGCATCAGGCGCGGAATGGGAGCTTACCCCAAACACAAAACTGCTGTCGCAACCGGTAACCGTGTCAGTTAGCAATAGGTTCATCGAGTTGCTTCCAACGGTGTTCCAGTTCACCCATGCAGCAGGTCCGGTATTGCTTCCCTGAATGGTTCCTCCGTTACTGCTCCAGTTATAGGTGACCCGTGAAGGGGTGTCGCAACTGTACAGATATTCTCCATATTGGCAGGCCGGATTATTCCCGGAGATAGCCGTAGATGGTTTGGGTATGATACTAACCGGCACGGATACGTTAATCCAGTCGAGCAGGGTATTCCCCGAGCAACTGCCGTCCATCATCTCTCCCACATAAGCGCTGCCCGCACCTACCCAGTACAAAGAGCTGGTGGAACCGGTGGAATAATTCCAGACAAGGTTATCGTTTACCAGTACCCGGGCAACACCCGAAGAAGAATCGTAACAGAAGGTAAAATGGCGCATGACGTCGTCATTGGGCACAGTATAGCCGGTGCTCACAGGTCCCACAACCTGTGATGCACCGGATGAATTGTACTGTGTGAGCTTTACATACAGCGTCCCCCCTGAAATGTAAAACTCTGTCCCCCCACGTCTAAAAAAGTTGGCCTGGCTTTCATCGCGTTGCCAACTGAATGTCATGCACATCTTTCCCCTGTCAAAATTAGAACCGGGAAGCACCAGGTCGAGGCCTTTACTTCCGCCGCAGTTAGAAGTGATAACGAAACCAGAGCCATTAGGAATCGCATCACTGTCGTACGAAGTGGCGTCGCTGCCGATATCCGCTTTGCCGATGTCCGAGGTATTCAGATTAAATCGCGAAATCGGGTTGAGACTGCCCACGCCGTAGCATCCTAGGTTGTCTGTCTGGACGAGGTAGATATATCCAGGACCTTCGGCTCCCCAGTTCACTGTTATACTATTAGTGCCTGAACCGCTGCTGATGGTACCACCTACCACATGCCAGCTGTAGTTCAGGCCTGCTTTATTGGCCACGGAATATGAGTTCCCGCCGCTGTATTCGCAGGCTGCCAGCGGACCACTGATACTTTCCTCCCCTACTTTTCGTATCGTGATCCGAACCGTATCTGCCTTACTGGGATAGCAGTTTTGATACGGTATCAGAACAAGGTCCACATAGCCTGCATTCACCTCATCCATACTTGGGATATAGGTGGCATTCATATAATAATACGCCGGACTATATTGTCCATTGCCTCCTGACCAATAACCGTATCCAGTCTGACCGTTAGTTCTACGAATCTTTCCATCCAGGTAAACCACGTTGTTGCTGTAGCAAACCGTGCTGTCCTTACCGGCATATACCCAGCCGGGACACTGGGCAGCCGATTCCAGTGCCAGGAACAGCAGCATCACGAATGCGACGATATGTAGCAATTTGTGGTGCATCAGCGAATAAGGGTTATGGTTCCGTTGTAAACATATTTTTCTCCATCGGTTCCGATGGCTTCTACGTAGTAGAGATAGACTCCTATGGGCACGGGCTGTCCCTTGAATGTTCCGTCCCAGCCCATGTTATCGTTTTCACCCCGGTAGATCAGGGCTCCCCAGCGGTCATAGATTTGGAGGCGGATATCGGTAACTCCGTCGTAAACCGGGGCAAAGGTGCTGTTGAGTCCGTCGCTATTGGGTGTAAAGGCATTCGGGATATGAACATGTACATTCCCCAGGATATTTACCTGATCCTCGGTGGTATCACTGCACCCGTTCTGGTCAATCACAATCAGTTGCACTTTGTAGTTCCCTTCTGCGGTAAACCGCTGAATGAATTCATCTCCTACGGATTGTTGCCCCTGATTAAGCAGCGACCAGTAGACATTTCTATTTCGCTGACCGTTACCGGCTGCGCTGAAGACCACATATTCGTTGATCTTCGGAGCAGGCGGGTTGATTTCGATTTTTGCCTGAGGTTTTTCAAACACGTCAATGTTGAAGTAAGCTGTATCTGTGCCGCAGCTGGGCGAATAACCCACTACAAAGTATTTTGATGAAACTTTAGGTTTTACAGTAATAGAAGGGGTGCGGTCTCCGGTACTCCAGATCATTAATCCGCCTCCGCTGGCCCTGAGTGTAACTTCATCTCCGCGGCAGATGGTGGTTGGGCCGTCAATATTTACATGGATACCGTCGCGTATCCATACAAATGCCCTGACCGTATCGCCAAGGCATCCGTCTGAAGTGGTTTCCACCACTTCAAGAAAAAAATGGCCGGTATCGTTTCCCCAATCGATACCGACCGAGGCGGTTCCGTTGCCGGTACGGATAAAGCCGCCTTGTACATTCCAGTCATAGTGTGAGCCAGGAGTCTCCAGCACCCGGTATTCCACCCCCCTTGCTCCGGCACAAACCGTATCGAGTACGGTCTGTGCACAGAGAGGCAGGGTCAGAAAACCAAAACCAATACTGAAGACTATGGAGATTAAGAGCCTGGCCAACATAGTTGAGCGAGTTTTGTGTCCAGATCAGGATTAGGATTAGTAACATGGTTCGGATTAGTGGAAGATCTGGGATGTAACCGGCTTCGGAAGCACAGTTACAGTCGCTGAGCCGCTGGGATTAGCAGAGCAGCCTAGCACGTCGCTGATTTCAACCAGTGAGTAGGTAGTCGAAGACCCCAATACTCCGGTATTGAATTGGTAACTGGAATTGTTCAGGTTGTTGACGGTAATGTCAGAGGTACCGTCGTTGTAAGTGAGCGAAAGCGGAAAGGTACCCGAAAGGGTAAAGCTTACCTGTGCCGAATCATTGTGACATAAGGTGGTGGCACCGGTAATGGACGCGGTTGGGATTGGCATACGCACCACGGCCAGGAACACGGGATCGGCCAAACAGCCATTGGAATCCGTTTCCTGTACCCAGATGGTATCTATCCCGGTACTGTTGTCGAAATCGACAGTGATGCTGTTCGTGCTCCCCCCTGAAGCTTGTGTTCCCCCGTTAATGTTCCAGGAATAAGAGGAGCCCGCGGCAGCAGTTACATAATAGGTCTTACCCGTAGTTCCGGCACATACCGTATCTGGGCTTTGGGCCCTGGTAATGAACACGTTCAGACCGAACATGATGATAAGTAGGATTAGTAATTTTTTCGCGAGTTTCATAATTGATGAATTAGTAGTTCGTGGATAAGTTGATTCAAAGGTAGATGGGCAAGAACCGCTGAAATTTTTCTTGTTTTATGCATTTCAACAGATGAAAGACATCTCTGATTTTTTCACATTTTTTTTCGACCTTAACCCGCTTTATATGGAAATAGAACAAATCATTTAGTTAAATTTTAAAAGCATGGGGATGTAAGCTCTGTTTCTCTATTTGGTTAAAACTCCATTATTGAATCCCTTTTTTTGAAGGACTGATCCTATTGCTCAACAAACTGCTGAAGTGAAACTGATCCAGGATATCGTCCACGAACTTTCCAGAGACGGATTTAATGAGATGCTGGAAAGCGTGGCTCCACAAAAGGAGTCAAAAAGCAGAACCCTGCTCGAGATCCTGAGAACACAGAAGCTCAGCGACAAAGAGATCCAGGAAAAGCTGGATCTGACACCCGGTGCCTACTATACCCTTAAATCCCGGCTGCTCCCTAAACTGGTGCATTATTATACGCACCGGAACGAAAACACCATTCGTTTATTGCGTGAGGAAGCAGCGAGGGTCTCCTTCGTGGTTCTTAATAATGACCGCACCATTTCCCTCACCTTCCTCAAAGACCTCGAGAAAAAACTGGTGGCCTATGACATGTCCGCAGAACTGGCCATCGTATACAAACAACTGGCCCGCCTGCATCGCTTCGATGAACAATTCGATACCTATGAAAAGGCCTACCAAAAGCATATCGGATTCTCCCTGGCCGTGAGCAAAGCCGAAGACCTGCTTTACGAATACATCTACCACCTGGGTTATTACCACCTTACCCATAACGGAGGCTACCGGCAAAAACTGGATGACTTGCTCGACGAACTGGAAAGCACCTTCAACCTGTACGAATCCCACCGTCTCTATACCTTATTTCATATTGTACAGCACTACCACCGCTGTGCATTCCTCGATAGCGAAACCTTAAAAACGCTGGAAATTGAAGTAGAAGGGATCATGGACCAATTGGAAGCCTATTTCGAGCGGTATGGCCTCGACCCCTTCTACGGCGTTATCCGAAACCTGTTACCCTTTCTGAACTTCGAGTACTATGTACATATAGGTAACCGGGTCAAAGCGAATCATTACCTCGGTGAAATCGTTACCCTGATCGAAGAACAATTCCGGGCGCACCTCTGGAGCTTCTTCATCAGTCAATTCCTGCTTTCCCTCATGGAAAAACTGAAAACAGACGGTGAACTCGACAGTTTTCTGAAACCTGCCGACCGCTTTCGCTCCGGCTATTTTATCGAACAAAACGAAAGCAGCCATATGGTGATCTTCTTCCGCTACCGTTCCATGGTTGCCTTTTATAGAGGCGACTATGCCCGTGCGGCTCTGGAGATCAACAACCTCAGAAATATCTCCAATTTCAAATCGCTGCCGCTGATTGAGATTGAGCTTAAACTATTCCAGGCTTTTATGTACACCTTGCTGGATGAAACCGAGCTGTATCTTAAACTGGTGGCCAGTGCAAAAAGGCAGGCACAAATTGACGAAGAAACCCGCTGTTCGGTAAAGTCCTTCTCCAAGATCCTTTTCCTGCTTCATAAGAACCATACCAGAAAAATCTCCGAGTCGAACCTGGAGAAATACTGGAATCACTTCAACAGCCCGGAAGGAAATCCGACCGGATTGTTCAATCACCTGAAACTTGACATGGAATTGTTATATAACCTGCTGGGTAAGTGAGGCCATCAGATCGCGGATACTCTTTTCGCTCAGGGGCTTATTCATGATGCGGAAAATGCTGTCAAACTCTTCCAGCGACTTCCGTTTCTCCGGTGCCCGAAGCGAAGTAAGCATGATCACCCGCATGTCATTGAATACCCCCGGGCGTACTTCCTCCATCGTTTTCAGCCTGGTCAGAAAATCCAGTCCGTCGATCTGTGGCATGAAGTAATCCAGGAAGACAACCTGCGGCAATGGCTTGCCTCCGGTAATACGTTCCTCAAGTTCCCGGAGTGCAAAATAAGCATCCGGAAACTGACAATATTTTGTCGCAAATCCTTGCGAACTTAGCAGTTTCTCATTGATAAACAGGTCAATCGGCTCATCGTCGATCAGCATGACCTCGTGTACAATGCTACTCTCCCCTCGTGTAAGCATGTCCTACAAAGATCAAATGCTTAACTGGGAAGGGCTATTTCTTTAATGGAATTAATTAACAGAATCCGGCATATCTGCCTGGTTCATTTCAAACTGGCTTCGGTACATGGTTGCGTAAGCCCCCTCTTTGGCCATTAGCGCGGCGTGCGTGCCCTGTTCGAGGATACGACCCTTGTCCAAAACGACAATCTCATCGGCCTTCTGTATGGTCGACAAACGGTGGGCAATCACAATACTGGTGCGGTCTTTCATCAATAAGGCAATAGCCTGTTGGATCAGCGCCTCCGTTTCGGAGTCAATGCTTGAAGTAGCTTCGTCAAGGATCAGAATACGCGGATCAAAAGCCAGGGCCCGTGCAAAAGAGATCAGCTGCCGTTGACCAACACTCAGGGTTGCGCCCCGCTCCATTACTTTATACTGGTATTGTCCAGGTAGCTTTTCAATAAACCCGTGTGCTCCAACCGCTTTGCAAGCGGCAATCACTTCCTCATCCGTCATGGATGGATTAAAGAGCTTCACATTGTCCAGGATGCTGCCGCTGAAAAGGAACACATCCTGTAACACCACCGAGGTGTTTTTCCTCAAATGGGTAATGTCCATATCCTGTATGGGAATTCCATCAATACGAATCTCACCCTGCGAAAAATCATAGAACCGGGATATCAGGTTTACCACAGACGACTTACCTGCCCCGGTTGCGCCTACCAGCGCCAGGGTCTTCCCTTCTTTCACCTGGAAGCTCAGGTCCTTCAGCACCCACTCGTCTTCATTATAGGCAAACCAGACTTTGTCAAATTCTATCCTTCCTTTTATCTCCGGCTTCAGGTCGCCGCTCTTTTCCAGGTTTTCCTGGTTATCGATAAGTTTAAAAACCCTTTCCGCCGACACAATTCCCATCTGCATGGAATTGAAGCGGTCAGCGATCTGCCGCACCGGTCGAAAGAACATGCCTACATACATGATGAACTGTACAATGGCTCCGAAGCTGGCTCCATCTGTAATTTCACTCCGGATCACCGTATGCACCCCGTACCATACGATCAATCCGATAGCAAGGGCGGTGATGATCTCCACCACCGGAAAAAAGACCGCATAGTAGAATACCGAACGAATATTCGCATCCCGGTGCGCCTGGTTGATCTTCCTGAACCGCTTCTCCTCAGTACTCTCCCGGTTAAATATCTGAACGATCTGCATACCGGTAATGTGTTCCTGGACAAAGGCATTCAGTCTTTGAACCTGCTGTCTGACCTCTGTAAACGCCACCCTTACCTTCTCTTTAAAAATATAGGCTGCCAAAAGCAGGAACGGCAACACAGACAAGGTTACCAGTGTCAGCTTCCAGTCTGTATAGAACATAAAGGCCATGATCACCGAGATCATAAGGATATCCCCGGAAATGGTAACAGCTCCTTCCGTAAAAAAATCACTAACCGTTTGTATGTCGGAAACGTTACGGGTGATATACGTACCCACCGGGGTACGGTCGATGTATTTCAATTTAAGCCGGGTAATATACCGGTACACCCTGTTTCGCAGATCGAAGACTACATTCTGCGCCAGAATGGCGGAGAACCAGGTCCGCAAAAGCATCATCAGAGTATTCAGAAGATACAGCCCGAAGATGAGCGCAGAGGTTCTGATAAGTCCCTCCATATCCTTGTTTTGGATATCCGTATCGATGGCCCTCTTGATGAGTTCCGGAATAACAGGTCCCGTAACAGCATAGGCCAGGGTAAGAAAAATAGCCAGGTACAGGTACGTTTTATAAGGTGAAGCGAGGCGATAGATGCGCATCATCAGCTTCAGATCCATCGCTTTTCCGCTTGAACTGCGGTTATCCGCTTTTTTACTCATTGATTCGATATTTCTCCCAGGGGTAGCTAATTTGTGTGAGGTACAATCCCCGCGCCGGCACCGAAACTCCGGCATGGCTTCGGTCTCCCGATTCCATGACCGCCTGCAGGCCTTCGCGACTGAGTTTCCCTGTCCCGATATCAAGCAGGGTCCCGGTCATGGCGCGCACCATGTTCCTCAAAAAGCGATCCGCCTTCACATGAAGGATGAGCAATTTACCGCTTTCCTCGAAATAGCATTCCATCAGGTCACAGAGATAGGTCTTTACATCCGTACGGCTCTTGCTGAAACTCTTGAAATCCTTACAGGTCAGCAGGTAGCGACAGCCTTCTTCCATCGCCGTGATATCAAGCTCTCCATAACGATAATAGGCCCGGGAATTCAGAAAGGGATCACGTTCCCTCAGGATATGGTACTCGTATTTGCGGGAAAGCGCAGAGAAGCGCGCATGAAACTTTTCCTGTACCGGAAAACAGGCGTATACGGCAATATCATTCGGCAAAGCATTATTCAAGCGGTACAACAGCTGCTCTGTGTCTTCGGGCAACGGAGCTTCGGCATCAAAATGCGCATAATACTCCTTGGCATGCACACCGGTATCCGTACGCCCGCAGCCCATCACGGGCAAATCTTGCCGCAGCACCTTTTTCAGGGCCTGCTCCAGGGTTTGTTGTACGGTATTTCCGTTGCTTTGCGACTGCCAGCCGAAATACCGGCTGCCGTCGTAGGCCAGTTTCAATACATGCCTCATGAGGTTCCGTCCACCGCAATTTTCCAGCCTTCGGGTGACTTTTCAAAGATCAGGACAAAATGACCGGAAGCCGGCTTGGTATTTTCTGTCAGTTCCCATTTCCCCACTACATAAGCATGGTGCTCGCTCAGCACACGCACCCGGATCAGGGTAAATTGCAACTGGCCCATGGCCTTCCCGTCGGGATACCCCTTACGGTAGGATTCCAAAACGGTGTTCCATCCGTAATTCACCCGGTTTTTTCCGGCGAACAGGGTAGAGTCGCTACGGGAGTAGCCATCCATAAACCCCTCGATATCGCCCCGGTTCCATGCCTCCTGCTGGTCAGCCATTACTTCTCGTATGGCTTTTTCTATGGATAAGGTATCAATACCCTTAACCTGTTTCTGTTCCGTACCCGACCCCGATTGGGAGCCGGTATCCGGCTGACAGGCAATAAAGCCAGTCACCAGAAGCAGGGAAAGGCATGCGTGAAGTGTTTTCATTTGATCCCACGTTGCTTTTTAATCTCCTCGTAAGCCTCCTGCACCTTTTTGAATTTTTCCTGAGCTGCATTCACCGCATCCTCACCGAGACTGCTCACTTTGTCAGGATGGAAACGGACGGCCATCCTGCGATATGCTTTTTTCACTCCTTCATCGCTCACCGACTCTTCGACTTCCAACACCTCATAAGCCCAGTTAACATTCTTCACGAACATGGCTCGGATAGCGGCCTGATCCGCTGCAGATACACGGAAATAACCCGCGATCTGTTGTAGCAGTCGCTCCTCTTCCGGGTCAATCCGATCATCAGCGGCAGCGATACCGTACAAATAATGCATCAGCTGCAGCCGGCCGGCATGGTTAACATGGCTATTGATCTGCAAACAAACTTGCCGGATACTTATCTCGGTATTCAGAAGTTTTTTAAGTGTCGGCAAGGCAGCTTTGGTGCGTTCCTCTCCAAAATTCCCGACCAGAAAGGCCTTGATATAACTAAGCTCGGACTTCAGCTGTTTGCCGTCTGCTTTCATCACTGCTGCCGACAATACCAGCAGACTCATGAAGAAATCGTCGTGGCTATACCCCTGCTCAGGATCTCCGCTACCCAGATAGGTCGTGCCTCCCTCGCCTGCCGAATCCATCACCGAGCCGAAGATCACTCCCAGAATAGCTCCCAGCGGACCTCCGAAAGCCCATCCCAGTCCGCCTCCCAATATCTTCCCAAGGTTACGTGGCATAGACCGCCTCTTTCTCTTCTTCGATGATTCGTTTGATCTTTTCGCGGTCATCCAGGGATACTCCGCCAGTACGGATACGACCCAGGATGCGATCGTTCACCGCTCCCATAGCCATAGCTTCTGAATAGGGAGTATGCGTAAAGGTGACCAGTTCATACTGAGACTTATACAATTCCGGATACCTTTCACTCAATTCGTGTTCGATCTCTTTACGGTGCAGGAATTCCTTGTCACCCACACGATCACGCATCTCGATAAAGTTCTGCACGGCCAGGTCAGCAATAGCATCGGCGTTAGGCTTCCGTTCTTTTTGGTAAGCATCGAAAACCTTCCCCCAATCGTTGCCATGCTGTTCGATACAGTCGTCCATCACCACACAATCCTCGAAAGCACAGTTCATCCCTTGTCCGAAGAAGGGCACAATAGCATGAGCGGCATCTCCCAGAAGGGCAAGCTTATCGGTATGCACCCAGGGATAGCATTTTACAGTCACCAGGGAGGAAGTGGGGTTATGGAAGAAATCTTCCAGCAGCGTAGGCATAAGAGGCACCGCATCCGGGAACCGCTTTTTAAAGAAGTTCATAACCTGCTCTTCGGTTTGTAGAGAGGCAAAGCTTTCTTCTCCTTCAAAAGGAAAGAAAAGGGTACAGGTAAAATCGCCAGGCGGGTTGGGCAGGGCAATCATCATATAATGTCCTCGCGGCCATATGTGCAGGCTGTTTTTATGCATCAGGAAACGTCCTTCTTCCCCAGGCGGAATGAGCAATTCCTTATATCCGTGATCCAGGTATGACTGCGAATAGTTGAACCGGTCGGTGACCTGAAGCCTGCCGCGCGTAGCGGCAAAAGCCCCGTCGGAACCAATGATACGGTCACCTTTGACCTGAATTTCACTACCCTCCGGGCTAAGGAAGGTGGCCATTCCTTCTTCCGGGTTGACATCAATACACTTATGATCAAAATGCAGGTGAATATTGGGATACTCATCGGCAAGTTCCAGGAGCCGGATATTGAGCAGCCCGCGTGAAACGGAATTGATGGCCTGTCCTTCTTTTCCATAAGGCTGGTACGCAAGTTCCCCTTCCACCGGGTGCATCGTACGCCCGTACATGGGAATGGCCTGCTTGAGGATTTCGTCATCCAGACCTACACGTTTCAATGCCCGGAGACCGCGGTCGGAAAGGGCCAGGTTAATGGATTTCCCGGCGGAGATGCGGTTTTTACGCATATCCGGACGGCGTTCATAGACATTGATTTCGAAGCCTCTTTTGGCGAGGTAGATGGCCATCAGCGATCCTGCGAGTCCACCTCCAATGAGCGTAATGCGATTCATCATGGCGAAATTACACAATATCCATACAGGCGAAAAATGACCCAGCTCAGGGAATTATGGATGGACGATGGACGATGGAAATTATTAATCCAGGAATTTTAGCAAAGAAAAGTCGTCACCCTTCGACATTGCTCAGGCTGACATGGAGCCAAATGCTAATAGCCAAGAGCAAAAAGCCAACAGCTAAATACCAACAGCAATAATTCTAAGGAATTCGCTCTCCCAGCCGTTTCACATCCGTAGCCATAAAATAGCCAATGGCTCCACCGCTGATATTAGTAGGCGGATTGGCCGGCGGAGTCTGGAACGGGCCGGGAGCTCCGGAGTTCAGGTTGGCAAGGGCAACCAGGTACGCGGCTACCTGCGGATCAATACTCCGGAATTCCAGCATCACCGAATCACCGCTCAGCGGGCGATAGAACGGAAGCTCAAAAGGCCTGAGCTCATTTTTAACAATATCCGTATTGGAGAAAATAATCTCCTGATCAAACAAGGTATCGTTCTGTCCGAACTTAAACTGGGTATGGATCTCCTGCGGCCTGCTGTCGGAAGACCAATAGGTCACGGCATAACCGGCATCCAGGAAACCGGAGGCATCGCGGTATTCAAACTGCAGCTGCGGGTCCACATAAAACATGGGGTACAACGTGCTAACGGAAGTATACTCCTGTCCGTCAGCCAACACTTTCAAGGTATAGGTTACGGCTGTATCGGGCATATACCCTGAAGGGCCTTTGTACAACCCATCTGCAATGTGATTAAACAGTATGGTATTGCCGTTTCCGGTGATTTCCACCGTAGCATCGGTAATAGCCGGGCTTCCGCCGGAAGCAAAATAGTTTATGCTCCGACTCAGCTTTACATAAGAAGAATCGGTTTCGGTAGCCAGGTAAGCTTCAATGACAACTTTCGGTTCGGTATCGCCCAATTGCACGTCGACTTTCTCGGTACAGGCACTCAGCAGGGCCAGGGAAGCGGCCAGGATTACAAACTTCTTCACAGTCATCAGAATTTAAAGTTATAGGTAACGGATGGAACCATACGGAACAGGTAGGTCTTGTACGCGGCTGTTTGCCCGGTTTCCTCATCTACGCGGAAATCAAGGGTGTAGTAGTTCTTCCGGCCGTATACGTTGTAAATGCTGAATACCCAGCTATCGTCGTTTTTGTACTTTTTCCCCTCCACCTTTTTCCGTTTGAGAGTCAGGCTGAGATCCAAACGGTGGTATGCCGGAATTCGCAGCGCATTGCGGTCGCTGTACAGCGGGATCACATTTCCGTTGAGGGTATATTGCCCTACCGGTGCCGTATAGGCATCTCCGGTAGCGAAGATGAAACTTCCGGCGATATTGATGCGGTCATTCAGCTCGTAAGAACCTACCACCGTGAGGTAGTGCCGGCGGTCATAACGGAAATTGTACCATTCGTTGCGGTTGATATTGTCGGCTTTCCTTTCGGAACGTGCCAGGGTATAGCCAATCCATCCGGTAGTCCGTCCTTTGTTTTTCCGCACGAAGAGCTCCAGCCCATAAGCCCTGCCCTTTCCGGCAACCAGCTGCGACTCAATGGCTTCGTTGAAGTTGATATCGGCATTATCGATCAGCTCCAGGGTGTTACCCATGTATTTATAGTATACCTCCGCGCTGGCTTCGATGGTGTTATTCATAAAGTTCCGGAAATAGCCCAGCGCCACCTGATCGGCTACCTGTGGTTTGATGGATGGAGTGGATGGAGTCCAGAACTCTTGTCCGGTACTGGCTGCAATGTTCTGGATGAGGTGCAGGTACTGGAACATCCGGTTGTAAGAAGCCTTGATCGAGCTGGAGGAGTTGAGCTTATACACCATATTCAGTCGGGGCTCCGGGTTGATATAGGTATTATAGATCTCTCCCGACCCGTAGAACAGGGTATCGACAATGGTACCCTGACGAACCGACCCGTCCTTAAAGAAGTTTTTCTGCCCATTCTCATATACGAATTCCCGACCCTCACCGATATTGGAGAACATAGACAGGCGCAACCCGTACTCAATCTCAAAGCGATTGTTGAAGCGGTAAGAATGAGAGGCATAATAGGCTTGACTCAAAGCCCGTTTTTTGGGAAGTCCCGCCGCAGTGATGAGAGACTCCGAAGTGATCGGTTCGATTCGACCGGGAAGGAATACATGGAAGGTATTCCAAAACCCGAACTTCATGGTACTTTTCGGATTGATGTACCAGGTATAATCCTGCTTGATGCTGATATCGTCGATATAATTCTTACGCTGGAAGTTCAGGTTCTTGGCGATATTGAAGTCGATCTGGTAATTGTAGCGGCTGTAGATCACGCTGGTATTCAGGAACCATTTGTTATTGAAAATATGGTTCCAGCGGGCTGTAGTGGTAGTATTGCCCCAACCGAATCCGGCCACTCCGGCAAAGCCCAGCCTGTCGCGACCGGTGTATGCCGAAATATAGATCCGGTCTTTTTCACTCAGTTTGTAGTTGACTTTGGCATTGAGGTCGCCGAAGTTGGCAATGGCGTCTTTCGTGTTTTTAGACAGTGGGAAGAAAAGATCGAAATAGCTCCTCCTGCCGGAAACGATAAACGAACCCCTGTCTTTAAAGATCGGACCTTCCAGAGTGAGCCGGGAGGATAGCACACCGATACCGCCAGAGGCCGAGAATTGCTTGCTGTTCCCGTCTTTCATGCGAATATCCAGCACAGAAGCGAGGCGCCCTCCGAATTCAGAAGGGATTCCTCCTTTGTATAATTCAAAGTCTTTTACCGCGTCCCCGTTGAAGACAGAAAAGAACCCGACTACGTGCGAGGGATTATAAACCACGGCCCCGTCCAGAAGTACAAGGTTATGATCCACATTACCTCCCCTTACAATGGAAAGGGTGTTCCCGTCGCCTGCCGACTGCACACCGGGGAGCAGTTGAAGAGCCTTGATCACATCCACCTCACCCAAAAGAATAGGGATCTTTTTTACCGTTTTGACATCAATGGAAACCACTGACATTTTGTTCTCGGTAACATTCTGATCCTGTTTTTCTCCCGTCACCACCGCTTCTTTCAACAGCTTTTCCTCTTCGGCCAACTCCATGTTGAGGATAAGGTCGGACCCCAGCGTAATGATCGTGTCCCGCTGCTGATAACCTACATAGGTAAAGCTGAGGTGGTAGGTGCCTTTGGGCAGGGAGATGGAATAAAAACCGTATACGTTGGTCACGGTACCGTTCCGTATCTCTTCCACAAACACATTGGCTCCGATCAGCTCTTCGCCAGTGTTTTTGTCGGTGATGTGTCCGCTGATGCTGTAATCCTGGGCGCGGAGCATTCCGCCGACAAACAGAAACAATGCGAATAAGGCTGTTTTCAGGGTCATACGAGGTCCTACGTTTGAGGCCGCAAAAATGTTCTTTTACGGGATTAATCGGAATAGGGGTTCGATGAGACGGATAAATCCGCGGGTGAAATGTCGGTTCCGGTGAATGGGACCGGCAAGAACCAATACGTAGAACCTCAAAAGTCCTCCCCCCGTTTCTGCTCTTGGGTGTCGGCCGTTTGTTGTTGGAGGGAAACCTATCCTTAGCTTATCGCGCCTCGACGGGCTCGGCGTGACAAGCTAAGGGCTAAGGGCAAAAGGCTAACCGCCAGAACCCAATACCCAAAACCGAATACCTAAAAGTCCTCCCCCGTTTCTGCTCTAGGGTGTTGGCCCTTTGCTGTTGGACAGTGCAATCACCAGGTGTCACCCTGCAACGTAGCTCAGGCTGACAAGGAACCGGCTCAATGACTTTCCCTTCTTATTTCCCGCAGAATACGCAGAGATGCTGTAGCATTTACTCCGAACCCCCTTCTTCCGAACTGATATCAGCGGGATCTGCGAGGCTCTCTCTTGCGCAGAATACGCAGACCTGGGATGAAAGGAAGCCACTTAGTTGATCATGGTTCTTCATTCTGCGAGTTCTGCGGGAAACAGAATGAATCCACATGCCCAAATACACAAGTGCCGAAGGACCAGAACCCAATACCCAAAACCGAGCCCCCATAAATCCTCCCCCTGCCTACACAAGGCTCAGGCTGACAAGGAGCAAAAAGCCAACAGCCAGGTGCAAATAGCCAACGACCAAGAGCTAATGGCCAAAAGCAAAAAGCTACCACAGATCACTCCGTGGTAGCTTTTAATTAAAGGATTACAGGATACCCCCTATCGCTTGATAAACCGTCCTGACAATCCTTTGCTTTGTTGGCCATCGGTTACCAGGACCACCGTGTACATTCCGGGAGCAAGAGCCGAAACGTCGATGGTGACCACACCCGATTGCATGGTATAGGAGAAGTCTTCGACTTCTGAGCCCGTGGCAGAGATGATCCTCACGGCTTCCACATTGGCATCATTTACATGGTGCTTCACATGGATCTCATCCGGGGCAGGTACCGGATACACATCAAGTGCGTTTCCGGTTCTTACCAAAGGATTATCCGTTCTTTGTATCTGAGGCTCCGGCAATACGAAGAACTTGTAATCATGCTCACCCCTCCTGGCCTGAATGATATCACGGGCCAGCGGACTGAATTCATGGTCTTTCTGATCAATGGATACCAGAACACTGCGCTGCTGACCGGTAAGTTCGTCCTGGTCTGCTATGGCAATACCGATCTCCAGGATTACCCTGAGGTCATCGTGGATTTCTATCAATTGTGGAGCAGCCAGGTAAGCAGAGGCCAGTCCGGGCTCATGGATAGCCAGGAAATGACTCACGATCAGCCGGGCAGCAAGATTGCGATCGAGTTGGGAAGCCAGCACAGCATCCGCCGCTTTTTTAGCCGGCTCAACTCCCTGTAGCATCTGAGCTGCAATTTGACCGAGCACCGCATTGTTTCCGGCCAGAAGCTGTTCATCGATATACCCTGTACTGATCGCTGCCGCAGGCTCTTTAAGGATATACCTGCCATCGGCACTCTTATCGATCCACTCATCCAGGTAATAGATATCGCAGATGTTGTAGCGATCGAGCTGGTTTTTCTGGTATGTCCGCTCAATCTGGTGACCGCAGTCGGATGTAGAATAATACTCATCCTGTCCGGTAGTGGAATTGACATTATTGGTAATCAGGATACCGAAGTTACCACCTTCGTTGATCAGCGTAGATACGGAGTTAATATCCACCGTACCTGAAGTGGCATTGTTACTCATGAAGGTATTACGCCCTGCATTGGTGGCACCTCCAGGGTTCCCGATGCTGCCGGTATACCCGTCGTTGTACACCCCGTTAACCCAATAGTTGTACATGTAGTTGTTCACCAGGGTAGGCAGGTTCGAATTACTGCTGCTGTACAGGTAGAAAGCCGAATGCATGTTGAATATACAGTTGGCATATTCGAAGTTTTCCGTGCCTTCCCAATCCATAATACCGATCATTGGCACCCCACCGAACTGGTTGGCGTTGGT
This sequence comes from Bacteroidia bacterium, assembly GCA_964215915.1. Lineage (GTDB taxonomy): Bacteria > Bacteroidota > Bacteroidia > UBA8524 > UBA8524 > UBA8524. The sequence goes on along the minus strand of CAXPEB010000083.1, from coordinate 17,420 downwards.
GGCCATGGAGTTAAGGGTATTGCAGGAAACGATGGAATTATCCGATCCGTAGAGGGCAATGGCATTTCGGCTGCAACTGGTGACTTCATTGGAACTGATATGTATAAAGTGGGTGTTTATTGCATTGATGGATATATAGAACCCATTGAGCGTATTGTCTTTGATATGCGTACGGTAAGTCTGTTCGCAATAGATCGCACCTGCCGTAGAGGCATCGCCCAATCCGTTATCAAAGCGGTTCTCGTAAATGAGCACAGGCGTTTCACAATCGGTTACCCGCACCTGGTAGCTGTCGTATGTTTCCTTCAGCGTATTGAGCTTGATCTCATTTTCCTCCAGGGCCACTACATTGCGACTACCCGAGACATCCACCGCTCTGAACATGTCGTTAAACTGGTTTTCAGAAGCCGTATAGGCGGCAGATCTGGAGTATATCCCGTAGTACCGGTTATTGCCTTTCTGCGGGTGAACATGCCGGAAGTCATTTTGCGCGATCAGTCCTTCCATATCCACATTATCCAGACGGATGGCAAAGTACTCATTCGGGTTGGTGGGATACTTGAGTAAGCTGTTATCCACTTCGAAGGTGTTTCCGCTTATGGATTTCTGGTTCGTGCTATTGGTAATCCATACGGAAGTCTGACACTTGATAAAGGTATTGTCCGTTAGACGGGTACCCGTTACGCTGCTCCGGATATCCACCGCTACCACTGCATTTTTGATGGTGGTGGTATTGATCCATCCCGAAGAAAGGTCCCGGAAATCGATACCCAGCCAGATGGAATCCTGTTCACAGGGACGCAGCACCGAGTTATTGGTACGCAGGAAGGAGTTGTCTTCCAGGACGATCTCTCCCTTAGTACCAAAGGCACAATCCACATTGGTCAGATCCAGTGTTGCGTTGCCTACTACGGTAACTTTGGCATCGATATAATATTTATCATACCAGAACTGGTCGCTGCTGATAATGGTATCTGTGAGTATCTGCTGGAAGGGTACACCCGGATGGTCAAAGCAGCAATCCACAGAATCAATGGTTACCTGAACCTGGGTTTTGCAACAGGCATTCTTGATGATCTCCACCGTATAGGTGCCTGCCGAAGAAGCCGAGTAGGTATAACCCGTTCCCACCAAAGAACCTCCGAAGTACCAGTTATAGGTATACTGCGGACTTTGCGGATTCACTGTCAGCAAGGTGCTTTGCCCTGTTCCGGTACACAGTACGATTGGGTTGGTGGAACCGGTAATGGTAAAGGTGGGCAGTGAATCGAAGTTTATGGTTATAGGTTTAGAAACAGCCGGGCACTGGAGAGATGGATTAACCGGCACATAGTGCAGGGTATACGTGCCCGGACTGTTAAAGGGGACTGCTATTGGTGCATTTTGAGCAATCGTCGTGTATAAGGTAGCGCCGTTGTACCACTCGCCTGTCCATCCGAAAGGCATAAGGCCGTCGCAGAAAGTCACCGGACCGCAAACGTCGTAACATCCGTAGGGTAACTTATCCATACCCGGTGGCAAAGCTGGCTGCAAATCGTATTGAGTCTCTGCCGTACATCCGTTTGCATCCGTAACAGTACAGGAATAAAGTCCCGGTGTGGACGTTGAGAAGGACGCGGAAGCACTGCCGTTGTTCCATAAGTAACCGTAAGGTGACGTACCCGAGGAAACATTGGCGGTAAGCGTAACGGTGGTACCCGGACAGAAGGGTTGCGGAGCATAGCTGATGTACGCAGACGGAGAGGGGAAAACCGTATGGCTTTCGGTTACCGAATCGCTGCAACCGTGCACATTGGTTACCGCCAGGGTCACCGTATTGGTGCTGCTGAGGTAATAATACGGCTGGCTGGAAACGGTTGATCCGCCTAATACCCATCCATACGTATAGCCTGTGCCCGTAAAGGCCCTTAACAACTTCGGCGAACAATTACCTGAGCTGAGGATAATGGCTTCCGGGCCGGGCTTGTGCCGGATCTTGATCGGACCAACCTTGGCCGCACAGTTACTGGCGTTGAATACGGTAACATAATAATCTCCCGGTTCGCTTACGGATATGGAATCCGTAGTGCTACCGTCAGACCAAATATAGGTTGCTCCTGCCGGTGCAGTAAGGGTATAAACCTCACCCGGGCATATATCGAATGATGTACCCGAAGCCGTAGGATTGCCGTTCACCTGGATATCTCCCGGAACAAAAGCCGGCAATACCGTAATATTTACAGTATGGGTATCCACACACAGGTTATTGTCGGTTACAATAAGCTGGGCATTATAAGAACCCGGGGTGGTGAAGTTGATCGTAGGATTCTGCAACTCGGAAGTATACGCGCTTGGGCTGAAGCTCCATTGCCATTGGATGAGCGGAGCCTGGTAGGGCACCGTCAGATCGGCAAAGGTGAGTGGCGAACCCGCACAACCTCCGCAGCTGACAAAGAACGCTTCCAGTCCGCCTTTGTTAAAGGAGGTGGACACAGTACGGCTACAACCGCCCACATTTATGGTGACCGTAGCATTGTGGTTTCCGGATGAAATGGCGCCGATACCGCCAACATTAAGCGTATTCGAGGTAGTCGTAACCGTATAGGGAACTCCTCCGCCTGCCGGGGTGATGGTCCAGTCATATGTAGCTGTAGAAGCTCCGCATTCCGAAAGACCCGTGGCTGTTATCGTCGAAGCCCCGTTACACGCTGAATTGGCTACATTTATCTGTGGGCTCGAGAAAGCATACGGCACACTGATCGTAAAGTTGAAGGCCGTGACACAACCATTGATATTCGTTACCAGGCAGGTCACCGTTTTATTACAGGGCGATGAATAAAAATGGACCGGATTGAAACCACTGCCCGTATTCCCGTCGCCATAGTACCAGCTTACCGCTGTATAATCGGTACCGGTTGAGGTAAACTGTCCGGTACACGGATCATAGCTGATGCTGAATGTTGGCAGCGGGGTACAGCTTGTTCCACCGGTTCCGCTTCCGGGGGTACAGGTGTCGCTAAGGTTACCCGACAGGCTGGAGGTACAACCGTAACTGTCGGTAATGGTCAAGGTCCAGGTTCCGGTACCAGGGTTAGAGGCCAATGCCACCGACGGGCAGGTGGCCGAAGAACTGCCTATGGTAAATCCGCTGAAGGTCCAGCTATAGGACACAATACTTCCCGATCCCGGGGTAATATTCGGACAGATCTGGTGGTATTTCGGGCAGTTATTACTGGACGGAGGTGTTACCGTGAAGGAATTGATCACGGGAGCAGTCGGGTTAACTACCGGTACCGTGATGGTAGCGGTATCGTAACAATACCCGTTAAATATTTCCACCCAATAAGTGCCTGGCGTGCTGACAGAGATGCTGCTGCCGGTAGCTCCCGTACTCCATTGGTATCCCGACCAGATCGGGGCTACACTCAATCCTACGCTTGTAGTAGAACAGTTGATGGAGCCAGGGGTGATGATGGCAATCGGTTTACCGTGCACCACAATATCTTGTGAATTGCTCTGGCTGCAGGCCTTGTTCGTAATTGTGAGGTTACTGGTAACCGTGCTGTTCCACTGTACCTGCAGGCTCAGAGTGCCGGCAGTCCAGCTTTCGGCGAGTATGGTCCCTCCCACTACGTGCCAGTCATACAGGCTGGTATCGGATATCGATGCGGTATACGTCTCAATTTCTCCTTCACACACATCGGTGGAAGGGATGGTAAATGTCGGTATGATCGTATCCGTGGCAATCACGGTATAGGTTTTCGTGGTCCCGCAATTCGAGAGGCTGTTGTGGTTGTAGGTTACACTTATCGTATACGTTCCCGGGAGGTTGAATACCACATCGGAAGAATACGTGCCCGCCGTCAATGTCGTCCCTCCTATGGGAAACACGCTGACCGATGCAGATCCGGTTGGGGAGGCAAACCCATGGTAATAGGTATAGGAAGTCACTCCGTCTGCACAAACGAGTGCAGGCCCTGTGGGATCTTCTCCGGTTGCCTTATCCAGTACACTGATGTTCCAGGTGCTGTTTCCGGAATTGTTGCAATACAGGCCTGGGGTATTGTTACCTGCCGTGATGCTTCCGGTTCCTACCGTATTCCAGGTCACCGTTATGTATGTAGAGGTAGCGGTATCGACGGTTCCGCCATCCACCAACCAGGAGACAGGTGGCGATGGAACTCCCGAGGGGAAGAACATAAAATAAGTATGCTGACTTCCCACGCATACCGTGGAATTGCTGCTGTTAAGCATCATGGTATACGCCTGGAGTTTTTTCACTGTTTTCACTCCCCTGCCGCGGCAACAACCCAAACCAAAATCCACTTCTACGGAAATGTTCAGGGTACTGGCCGTATTAAAGGGAGGAGCAGAAGGATCGAAGGACAATTCATTGCCGTTAGCAGACATGGAGACTCCGTTCACAATCCAGTTGTAGCAGGCTCCGGTATAGTTGGTAGTAGAAAGCTCCAGTTGGTAGGTATCGTCGCAAATCACATCCGGGCCTTCAATGGGTATGGTATCGCCCACTATGGCCACCACCTCTGTAGCTGTATTGGTACAGGTATAGCCACCGCCTGTTACGGTTACCCCGATAGTTCCTACAGGGCCCGGGCCCCAGGTTACACAGATCTCATTGCCATTGGCTGAAACAGTCTGCTGGATCGGAATATCTCCCCCTATCGTCCAGGAATAGCTGGCTCCGGGGATAAAAGCGGTGGAATAGCAATGTCGGCTGCCTTCACAGACGGTACCGGGACATTCGATCTGCGGACGTGTACCGGAAATAACCGTGAAGGTCTGGCTTATTTTATAGATACAATTCTCGCGGGTAGTAATGGTAAGGGTAGCGGTATAGGTACCGGCAAAAGCATATTGGTGTGAAGCTGTAGGCAGCACGGTAGTTTCGGTATAGCCGTCGCCGAATTCCCAGAAATAGCTAACCACTTCGCTGATCGGAGTGGTTCCCGAAGCATCGAAAACTACCGGTTGACTCATGCAGTTTCCCGAAACAGTGAAAGCAGGCGTTACACCGGGATTGATCACCAATTCACACTCCCGTATCGTTTTGCAACCGAAAACTTTATGTTCCGCTTCCAACACAATGGTACCCGTTCCGCTGCTTCCCCAAACGACACAGATTTTGGTGGAATCATTACTTATCTGCACAATCGTGCCGTTGGTAACCGTCCAGTTCCAGTAGTAATCTCCGCTGATACCGAACTGCGGATCGATGGTCGCCTGGTAGCAGCTGTAACTGCCTGCACAGACGTCGCAGGGCTCCGGACCACCCGGGACACCTTCATTATGTCCGGCACTACCGCCTCCCTGAGGGTTATCGGAACCTTTTCGCTCACAACAAGGCAGGTTCACCTGAGGAGGAGGAATGACCTTCACCTTGTATTCAAAAACTTTGGTACATCCGGCTGCAGTGGTAATCGTGTATTGAATGGTGTTGACACCATACGAGTTCCAGGTAATACTTGCCGAAGTCGCATTGGAAGTGGTTACCGTCCCGCCATGAGCCACCCAGCTGTAGGTAGCTGCAGGGATGGTGCTGGCAACCGTATAATTCTTGGAGTCGTACTGGCAGGCAAAGGAGTCGCCGGCAAAAGTAACAACCGGGTTGTCGCCCACCGTAATCTGCACGGAATCCGTTCCCTCGGAAGTGGTATGGATTACCGTATAGGTTCCGGCTGCGGTAAAAGTATGGATGGGGTTACAATCGGTACTGGTGCCTCCGTCACCGAAATTCCAGAAATAGCCCGTACCGCCTAACTGGCTGTAGAACTGCACCGTGACCGGTACACAACCGCCATCCGATACATAGTTGATGCCGGGTGCCAGGGTGGCTGCCGGCGAAAACAAATCCGCTTCGGATGCATTGACGTTCGTTTCCGGCGTTATCCCGAATAGCCATCCGGAACAGACCAGAAAAAAACTCATACATAAAATGGGGAGTAATCGTTTTTTCATAACAGTTTTGATTGAGGTTCGTGGAAATAGATTCCGGGACTTCCAGTTCCCGGGGTTGTGATTACCGGCTTTACAACACCTTTCAGGAATTCCGCTGAAGATTCAACATCCTGTTCTTTCTATTCCGGAAGGTAGCGTGCGGGGGAGTTGGTCTACATGGCCCGGTCGGATAATCACCTGTAAAATAAGAGCATCTTCAGGGCATTCCGTTCATCGATAAGACTCTGAAAACAAGGGGCCCCGGTATTTACACTGGAACCTTTCCGGTAGATATACTTGCCTGGATGGTGGACGAGGGACGATAGACCATGGACCATCAGCTATGGACTATGGACCTGGACGAGGGACGATAGACCATGGACGATAGACTATGGACCATCAGCTATGGACCATCAGCTATGGACTATGGACCTGGACGAGGGACGATAGACCATGGACGATGGATGGTGGACCATGGTCCATCGACTATAAGCTATGGACCATCAGCTATAGACCATCACCCCCCCCAATCAAACACGCCTTGTTCCTTCTTCAACTCAAAGCCAAGGTTTTGATAAAAACGGTGTGTTTCCTGCCTGGTTACATTGCTCCTGACCCGGAGGCGCCTGCATCCTCGTGCCGTTGCCCATTCCCGGATATGGTCCACCAGCTGTTTCCCTATTCCCTTTTTCCGGTGGCGGTCATCCACCACCATTCCTCCGATCTCTACAAAAGGGTCCGATTCCACCCGAAGCGTATAAAAAGCATGGATCCATCCGACCACTTCTCCCTCTGCAACGCTTGCCACAAATACGGCATGGTCGGGGTTTGCGGTTATTTCCTTCATGCGTCGGGAAATGGTTGCGGGATCAGCTTCATATCCCAATTGCCCGGATAATGTTGCCAAAATTCCGTAATCGGCTTCCCGGGCAGGTCGGATCATTATTTCCATATAACAGGCACTTACCTCTGACTGGTAAATATAAGCCGCTTCATTCGTCCGCTCATTCATTCGGTTCCTTCGGGTCTTCCTCCGAATGGAAAATCCGGGTAAGTTTTTTCATTTGACCCTCCAGGCCCGATGCTCCCGGCTTTTCATTAGGGGTATTGATATCGATACTCCCTTCAATTGCCGGCCTCAATGCGGAAACAAAAGCATTCCGCAGGGTGTACACAACCAGACTCATTATCCCCATATGTGGCTGATTCGCCTGGCCTTCTACCTCCACCCGGGTACCCAACTGGTCTTTGGGCTGGTTCTGAAACAACTCCGCTCCCAACCCGATCATCGATTCCCACAGGAACTGCAGGGGCTTATCCCGATCTTCTTTCCAGTTGGCTACACTCAGTTTGGTAACGAGGGGTTTGACATATCCTTCTATGCGCCCTTCCCGCGCCGCCATCTCGGTATACAGGCTCAGCTTTCCTTCCTCCGCATCAAAGCGGCCATAGGCCAGGAAGAAGTCATTGAGATTGCGAATATCCACAGTGGTCAGCTCCGCATTCAAGTCAAAAGTGGGAGTAGTTGCCAGGGCATCAAGCCCGATCTCCAGGCTGAATTTGCCTCCATACACATTGGATTCTGCCAGTATACTGGAAGGCAGCAATTTATCCTGATGACGAACATTGCTAAGGTTTAGGGCCAGAATATGGAGGGAATCCATTTTAAGATTCACCGGCGGATCACTGAAGGGATCCAGGTAATGCAGCTCTCCTCCTATCGTTTCAAAGCGGTTGATCTCAAGAGGCATGAAGGTTTTCAGCAACTTGCGGAAATCGGAAGAATCGTCCTCCACCTCACCCTGCTCCACAAAATCCTTCACAAAGTTCAGGCGGGCATCCTGCAATACGATCTCCCCGACCAGCCTTCCCCGAAAAAGAGCGGACCATTCCAGAGAAAGGTCTACTTTTCCGCAGTAGAAAAAGGGAATGGTATCTAAGACGTGATTCGGTTCCACCAGTCTTTTACGGATGTCCAATCCTTCCGCCACATACGCCCCGCGGTATAACGCCAGGTCAATATCTTCCACACTTCCGCTGTATCCTTCCAGCTCGCTCAATTCGTGGTTTACGTAGTTCAGGACAATTTGCGGAAGAAAAAGCCGGAACAGGATCAATGCACCCAAGAGGCTCAACACGATCACCCGGCGGCGGCGTTTGCTCTTTTTCATATCTCTATCCATTGCATAAAAATGCCAGCCACCCCTCAAACGGCAGGATCGCCTGATTTTCATGGAATCCTTTCTGCTGCTGCCTCCCGGGGGATAAGCAGGGCTGGGGAATTTCAGCAGAGATAATGGGGAAAATATTCCACACTTTCATCTCATTCCGGGTAAACTATTCGCCGCTCTGCGCCTGTTAGCAGGCTGCACCGAGTTCTTGCATTTCGTTGCACGGTTTTTTGTGCTTTCAGCGGAGAAAGCCTTGAAAAGCCCTGATATGGATACTCTGAAAGTTCGAACACGCCATATTCTGCTAACCGTTGGGGAGATCATCCAGTTCTTCCTGTCCTTCGCACGCAGCCTTTTCCGTCATCGCTGGCAATGGAGAACCATCGCGACGCATAGCCATGTAATGGGAGTGGGTTCCCTAGGGTTGGTGGGCCTGACCGGTTTTATCACCGGCTTTGTCCTGACCCTGCAATCCAGACCTACTCTGGCCGATTTCGGAGCAGAAGCCATGGTACCGGCAATGGTTACCATATCCGTATTTCGGGAGATTGGGCCGGTGATCACTTCGCTTATTTGTGCCGGAAAGATCGGTTCACGGATCGCGGCAGAGATTGGGGCCATGCGGGTAACTGACCAGATCGATGCCATGCAGGTATCGGTGATCAGTCCGATGGACCACCTCATCTTTCCGAGGGTGATCGCAGCCACGGTAATAATCCCCCTGCTGGTTTTTTATGCCAACCTCTTTGCACTGCTTGGCGCTTTCGGCGCTTTCAACCTGCATGAATCGGCAAGTGTCAGCCTGTTCCTCCATCTTTCCATTGGACGGCTGGAGTTTTTTGATGTGATCCCTTCCCTGCTGAAATCCATGGTCTTCGGTTTCCTGGTAGGGCTCATTTCCTGTTATTACGGTTATTCCACCCAGGGGGGCACCTCGGGAGTGGGAAGCACTACCAACTCCGCAGTGGTTTCTTCTTCCGTTGCCATTTTTATTGTCGACTTGCTGGTTGTACAGATCGGTTCATTTCTCCATTAAGTATGAAAGAGATACTCTCCATCCAAAACCTTCGGAAATCATTCGGCGAGAAGCAGGTACTGAAAGATGTCACGCTCAGCCTGAAAGAAGGAGAAAACCTGGCTATCCTTGGCCGTTCGGGTTCCGGGAAATCGGTGTTGATCAAATGCATCGTCGGACTGATCCTTCCGGATGGAGGTAATGTACGCGTACTGGATCATACACTGGATGCGGAAGACCCTGATTCGCTGGTCGCCATCCGCAAATGCTGCGGTTTCCTGTTTCAGGGTGGGGCTCTTTATGATTCGATGACCCTGGGCGATAACCTTCGTTTCACCCTGGCTAACCGCAAACCCGAACTCAATCTGAAAACCCGGGAAGAGCAGGTTATCGCCAGCCTGGAACAGGTAGGCCTGGAAGAAAGTATCGATAAATACCCTTCCGAACTCTCGGGCGGCATGCAGAAACGCGCCTCCCTCGCCCGGACCATTATCACCAAGCCCAGGATCATCCTGTATGACGAGCCAACGACTGGCCTTGATGCCGCTACCTCCAGGGAGATCAGTGAGCTAATCATACGCCTGCGCGACCAGTCGGGGGTGTCTTCCATAATTATCACTCACGACATCCCCTGCGTAAAAGCCTGTGCCAACCGCATTTCCATCCTTAAAGACGGAAGCATCCATGAAGAAGGCGATTATCAACGGGTCCGGCATTCCGCCGATCCCTTCACCCAAAGTTTATTTTATACCCTCTGAGCCATGAACAAGACAAAAACACTTCAACTCGGATTATTCGGAACCATTGGGGCCACCTGTTTTTTTGCCCTGCTTTTCACCCTTGGGGTCAACAAACACTGGTTCAACCGGCAAATTGAACTCAAGGCTGTTTTCCGCACCGTTGGCGGGCTCTATGAAGGAGCCGACGTAAGGCTGACGGGCTATACCATCGGGGAAGTGAAGAGTATTGAAATTGAATCCGATTCCAGCGCATTGGTTGTGCTCCGGGTCAGAAAAAAATATGCCCGGTTTATCCATACCACTTCCAGGGCACGTATAGCCAGCGACGGGCTGATCGGGAGTAAGCTGATCAGCATAGAGCCACCTGCCGACGGAGGGAATGCTCCACCCGTAAAAGACAATGACTACCTGGAAGCCATCTCTCCCATGGATACCAAAAAGGTGCTTTCCAGCGCAGAAGATATAGCCGCCAACCTCGGAGAAGCTACTGAAGAACTGGGAGTTCTTATCCGGAATATCAACGAAGGCGATGGACTGATCGGTGCCCTGATCCGGGATTCCACCCTGCGCATGGATTTCACACAGACCATGAAAAACCTGAACAGCGGGAGCAAAAAGCTGGATGAGAATATGGAAGCCGCCCAAGAGAGTTTCCTGTTGCGCCGGCACTTCAAAAAGAAATAACGGGGGTGCGGAAAAAACGGGACAGGCCTGAGGTCAATCCGCCACAAACCTCTATACCCATACAATCGTAAACAACTGTTTTAAAGCATATTAAAAACACTTTCTGAAGCGGCACAGTATTTTTACTCTTCTATACAAACAAACAATAATCACTATGAGCGCTTTACAAGATAAATTAAGAGGAAACTGGAATCAATTACGCGGCAAACTCAAAGAACGTTATGCCGAACTCACTGACGACGATCTGCTTTACACTGAGGGTAAAGAAGACGAACTGATCGGGAAGATCCAGGAAAAAACAGGTGAATCGAAAGAGAAGATCAACGAGTTCCTGGAGAACCTGAAAATCTAACACCCCATTTTTGGCTAGTTAACCCGAGCAAATCCTGCCTCTATGAGGGGCGGGATTTGTTCTTTTAGAGGGTTTCGTTAGGAAAAGTGATGATGAAACAAGTTCCCTTGCCGGTTTCACTTTCCACTTGGATGCCTGCATTATGTGCAGTAAGGATATTGATTACGGCCGTCATACCTAAGCCCATACCTCCGGGTCTCCCGGTATAAAAAGGTTCGAAGATGCGTTTCCTTACTTCTTCGCTCATTCCGGCACCTGAATCGGAGATACGGATAGTTACTCCTTTGTCATTCCTTTTCATAACCACTCTCAGCTGGCGGGTCTCCGATTCCTCCATCGCTTCCACTGCATTCGTGAAAATATTGAGGAAGGCAATTTTCAGCCTTTCGGCATCCAGGGCCAGCCGGAGCCCTTCGGACAATTCCTGGTCGTTCAGGGTGATTTTTTTCAGGATGATACGGTCGCGGATGAGGTCAAGAGAGTCGCGGATGATATGCGACAAATCCTGTTCTTCCTTTTTAATTTTTGTTTCCCGGGTGGTATTCAGCAGGTCGGTGATCAGGTTATTGATCCGTTCGCTGTTGCGTTTGATCAGGTCCACAAAAGCCAGGTTTTCATCGTCGGAATTCTGTTCTTCCAGTTCTTCCCTGAGTTGGTCGGCGGCCAGGTTGATATTGGTCAGCGGGTTCCTGATCTCGTGCGCCATGATCCGGGCCATACGGCCGGTCATGTTCACCTGTTCGGCCAGTGCCAGCTCTTTCTCGGCCTTACGCAGCTGGGTGATGTCATTAACCACCCCGAAGTAATGCACCTTATCATTGTATTCGGAAGAATAGGAACTGATATTGATCAGCGATTCCATGCCGTTGTTTTCATTATCCAGCAACATGGCCGACCAATTCTCCAGGCGCTTCCCGGAAGACATGTATTCCTTCATGCTTTCAAAATTGCCGGCATCGGCAAAAATGGCGCAGAGGGAATTGCCCTGCAGGCGCTTCCCGAACTTATTCTGGAATGCCGGATTCATTTCCTCCAGTTCGAAACCGGCATTAAGGATAAAAGTTGGTGCAAAGCTGGTATTGAAGAATTGCCGGAACAAACGCTGTTGCTCGCGGTACATCCGGCTGTATTCGTAGCGCTGTAGGCAGTGGCGCAGGCTTCGTTCCAAGCGGTCCGTATTGAGGCTGCTTTTCACCAGGTAATCGGCGGCACCCACCTTCAGGGCTTCTATATCCAGTAGCTTATCCCCGGCTCCCGTCAACAGTATCATGGGCTTGTCGCATCCGAAAGACGACGCTTCCCGGATGAGGTCTACCCCTTTCTGCGGACCGAGCAGGTTATCAACCATAAACAAGTCATATCCGCCTGAGCGGGTAGCTTCCAGCCCCTTGTCATAGCTGGAAACCCAGTCGAGCGTAAAGCTACCGTTCAGTTCGGCTAATAAGTCACTGATGATGAGGTAATCGTCCTCATCGTCATCAATCATTAAAAAAGAATAGTGTGATTTGGTATAAGGCATTTACAATTGGTTGGGTAGCGATACCAGCCTGAACCAATAGTTACCCATATTGCGGATCACTTCAACCAGTGATTCGAAGGTTACGGGTTTGGTAATAAAGCTGTTCACCCCCAGGTCATAACTGTTTACAATATCTTCATCGGATTTGGAGGTAGTAAGCACCACCACCGGGATCCTTTTGAATTGCTGATTCTTTTTCAGTTCTATCAGCACCTCACGACCATCCTTGCGCGGCATATTCAGATCGAGCAGGATGAGATCCGGGATGGGGTTACTTTTCCCCTCATATTTCCCCTTTCCATAGAGGTAATTCATCAGGTCCTCTCCGTCTTCGGTGAAGATCAGCGTGTTTTCCAACCTGTTTTCTTCAAAGGCCTCTTTGGCCAGCAGACGGTCATCCGGATCGTCATCGGTGATCATGATCACCGCATCAACTTTTATCATGAAGTAATTTTTGGTAAATATACGTAAAAGCTACTGCCCTCCCCAGGAATACTTTCTGCGGTGAGCCATCCTCCATGGTTTTCACATACCCGCTGACAAACGGCCAGACCGATCCCGGTTCCTTCGTATTCGGAACGGCCGTGGAGGCGTTGGAAAATAGTAAAAATCCTATCCAGGTATTTCATTTCGAAGCCCAAACCGTTATCACGCACTTCTATCTGGTAATAAATACCCGGGTATAGATCGGTTTCCTTCAGATGAGGCCAGGACGATTTACGTTCTTCCCTACAGCTTATCCGGATCTCGGGAGGCACTCCTTCCCTTCGGAACTTGATGGCATTGGCTATGAGATTCTGGAACAATTGCAACAACTGTATCTCCCGACCATTACGTAGTACGGGCAATGATTCCGCATCCACTTTAACCCCATGGTCACGGATCAGGTGATCGAGGTCATCCAGCACATCTTCCAACACCGTATTGAGGTCCACCTCGGAGGCTTCCTCCTGGTTTCGGGAGATCCTGGAGAATTCCAGCAAGCTCAGGATCAGTTTCTGCATTCTGCCGGAGGCCTGAATCATTTTTTCGGCATAGAGCTGGGTACTTTCCGGGTCTTCTCCCGATTTGAATTTCGCCAGCATACGGTTACCGAAGGCCTGTATTTTACGTAGAGGTTCCTGCAGGTCATGCGAGGCCACATAGGCAAACTGCTCCAGTTCGGTATTGCTGCGCTGCAAGTCCAGCAACGTTTCCCTGAGTTCTTCTTCCTTCTCCTTCAACTCGGAGATATCGCGGATGGTGGCCACATAATAATACTCATCCAGGTAAGTGTATGCCTCAACGGCAAGGTCCACAGGAAAGCGGCTACCGTCATTCCGGAGGCCAAGCATTTCTATTCTTTTTCCTACCAGTTCCCTCATGGAATCAACGCCCAAAGGCTCGCCTCCATCTTCTCCGGAACCTGTATTGACAGGAAGTAACAGATCTGCCAACCGCTTCTTTTTCAACTCCGGCTCTTCCAGGACAAAGATCTTCTCAGCACCGGCATTGACGGTAAGTACCTTCCCCTGTTCATCCAGGTTCATGATGGCATCACTCACTACCGAAAGAGTCGCAATCAGGCGTTGCTCACTGCGGGTTTTGAGGTCAAAGGCCCTTCGTTTGCTCCGATACTCCCGGAAGAGGGATACAAATACCACAACAAATAGTATCAGGACGATCCCGGTAGAGATGAACAAGGACCTAAGGGCATTCTCCTGGTCTTCCTCCAGCAACCGGGTTCTTTCCGTCAGCATCACTTCTTCGAGGGCGTCTATTCTACGGAATACCACCCGGAGACGGTCGGTTACCTTATCTCCTTCTATCACGTAGTATTTGAGGCTGTCTGTATTGTTGGGTTGTCCGGAGCGATACAAGCTGACCGAACGGGAGAGCAGTTCAATCCGTTCCTGGATCAGGGCGGTGAGTTGGTCGAGGTTTTCCTTTTGTTCCGGGGTCTCTCCAATCAATGAATCCAGCACCCGGAGATTCCCGTAAATCTTTTTGAGCGTGGGGTTGAAGGTTTCATAGACCCCTTCCTTTCCGGATATGACAAAACCCCGGTGAGTCGCCTCCAGTTCCATCACTCCGGAGTACACCTCATCCAGGCGTTCTTTGGTATATTTCCGGTATTCGACCCAATCGCTTTTGTCCTGAACATTTTCCTGGAAATACAAAGAGATCCCCACCATAGAAAAAAGCAACAAAAAGGTGCATACGGTGAGGATCGTGAGTCGTGATTGTGTCATTCCGGGCTAAATTACCAAGAAAGATGCGTTTTGTTTCAGTCCCGCGGGCCGCCTCCCCGAATCAATCGGAACAGGATGGAGATAATGGCCAACACCAGCAATACATGGATGAAGCCGGTAAGGCTGAAAGCAAACACTCCGATGGCCCAGCCGATCAGGAGCAGTAAAGCGATAAAATACAGTAAGGAGCTCATAGTTATATGGATTGTTTGCCTTAACTCCTGAAATTCCCGTTCCGGTTTCGGCATATTCGGAAACTACCTGTATTTACGCGGTGTTTGGGTTCTCAGCTATTTCAGCCTCAACGCAAAGTGTGGAATTATTTCCCCGGATTCCGTAGAATTTACGACTAGGTTTCAATACCCAGGTCGTTCATTTTGGTATAGAGGGTTTTGCGATCGACCTTAAGCAGTTCAGCGGTTTTGCTTTTATTGAAATTGGTTTTGACCAGGGCATTGAGAATCGCTTTGCGTTCTGCCCTTTCGGTGGCTGTCCGCAGATTGATGATCTCGTCATTTTCATCAAATGGCTCATCCATCTCCAGCATCACCGGATGTACGATCTCCTGCGGCAGGTCTTTTACCGTGATCCGGCCTTTGCCGGCAAAGAGTGTACAGCGTTTGAGAATATTCTTCAGCTCCCTAAGGTTACCCGGCCAGCTATAGTTCCTGAATTTTTCGAGGACCTGATCCTCCACTCCCGTTACCTCTTTGTTAAGTTGTCGGTTGGCCATTTTCAGGAAATAATCGGTAAACAACTCGATATCCTCCTTCCGCTCGCGCAGAGCGGGCAGAGAAATGGTGAATTCGTGCAGGCGGTAATAAATATCCTGGCGGAAGCTCCCTTCGGCCACCTTCTTCTTCAGGTTTTCGTTGGTGGCGACAATAAGGCGTACATCCACATCAAAATCTTTTTCATCCCCGATCATACGCACCTTCCTTTCCTGCAGCACCCGCAGCAGTTTCACCTGGTTTTCGTAGGATAGGTTACCGATCTCATCCAGGAAAAGCGTGCCTCCGTCGGCAAGCTGGAAATAACCGCGCTTATCGGACAGCGCACCGGTAAAGGAGCCCTTTTTATGGCCGAAAAGTTCGCTGCCGGCCAGTTCAGGGCTCAGCGCACCGCAGTCAACAGCCAGGAAAGGCTTGTCTTTTCGTTTGCTGTAGTGATGGATAGCCTGAGCGGCTACTTCTTTCCCGGTACCGCTCTCGCCGAGAATAATTACGGTCATGTCAGTAGGAGCCACCAACTCAATCAGGTTTTGAATCTGTTTACCGGTTTGGGAATTTCCAATGACGTATTCGGGTTTATCGCCGGGTAGCGGCTGCGACTTAGCCTTATTAGATTCCGGCTCGGTGGAAGTTTGTTGCACCGGGTTCTGTTGCCCGGCACTTTCCAGTGCTTTTTCTACGGTAACGAGGATCTCATCCGGGAGAATGGGTTTGGAGACGTATTCGAAGGCCCCCATTTTTACGGCCTTCACGGCCACTTTCACATCGGAATAAGCAGTGATCAGGATTACGGGAACCTGGTGTCGGATCTTTTTCAGCGCCTTCATCATGTCCAGCCCATCCTTATCGGGCAGACGGAAATCACAAAGGACCAGGTCAAAAGGTTCGGCCTCAAAACGTTTCAGGCCGCTATTCCCGGTATAGGCCACTTCTACTTCATAGCCGTTTTTGGTAAGAAAACGTTTCAGCAGTGTGCATAGGTCCAGGTCGTCATCAATGCAGAGTAGTTTTGCCATTGTGGTAAACCAAGCTAACGAATATAGGGTTAATCGGTGTTGTCGCCTTTCGGCTACAGGTTGTTTTCCATGCCTTCATCCCCTGGCTCCGGAAACATCACTTGTTGTACGGCAGCCAGCACATGGTTCTTGTCGAAAGGTTTTGAAATGAACCAATCGGCACCCGGGGTTCCATCATCAAATGTTTCGGCTTCATTGGCATAGGCACTCATCATAATGATTTTACTCCGGTAGTTTTTGTCTGCCCTGAGTTTACGCAGCAGATCATACCCGTTTCCATCTCCCAGATTCACATCAATAAAGGTCAGGTCCGGATTAAGTCCGGCGAGCATCTTAATTGCCTGCGTATAGCTATTGGCAACGAGTACATTGTACTTAAAACTCTTTTTCACCATCCGACTCAGGATCGAGGAGATCGTTTCTTCATCCTCTACAATGAGTACCAGCTTTTCATCCATTTCGCATCCGTTTAATATTTCTTACACTACTACACTGAAAAAAACAGGGGTCGGTTCTCAATTGTTTGGATCAGGGTCTTTTGGGTATTCTGTGATCAGCTAAAGTAAAGAGGGCCGGTTAATTCCGGCTCTCTTTATGTTGGTTTTGGTTCACGTTGAGCGAAGGAGGTGGTCCCGGAGTCCCGGTAATTTTTCCGGAAAGGAGAAACTCCGGTATCCGGAACCATTTCCCACAGAATGAGTCTTTTATTGGTTAGAATTATTCGTTGTCCTCGCCCAGGTCTTCCAGAGCTTCACGGATGGAACCCATGTCGTGTTCGAATTCTTCTTTGAAATCCTCCCACTTTTCTTCCGATTCATAACGGAAGCTGTTCCAGCGTGTTTTGAGGTCTTCGTTTTTTTCTTTCAGGTCCTCAATCTTGTCTTCCAGCGCATCCTTAGCATCTTCTTTGGCATCTTTTGCCTCTTCTTTCAGCTCTTCGATGCGCTCTTCGTTTTCCTGCAGGAGGGCCTTATACTTGGTATTGAGTTCTTCGTACTCTTCTTTGAATTTGGCAGATCGGAAGAGC
>CAXPEB010000082.1:0-18320 GCA_964215915.1 Bacteroidia bacterium | reverse complement strand
CAGAAGAGCCAGTGAAAATAACATCACCATATTTAATTGCATTTTGATTTTCTTCAAGGCCTACAGTTACTTTATCATTTCTTCCTAAATCAACCTCTATGTTGTCATAGACATTTTTAAATGAAATGTATTGAGCATTACCATGTTCAAAATCAACTTTTGTTTTACCAGAAAGACCACTGTATAGTTCTGAAATACTATCAATAGTTTTCCATTCAACCTCAGCCTCTTCTAATAATTGTTTAATAGCACTCATCCCTCTATTTCTTTAATAATTGTTTCAATATCAGAACGTAGTTGATTTATCTTCTCTACCGTTTTTAAAACTTCATCGTTCAATTCAACTATGTTGATTTTTTCACGATTATCCTTGACTTCTAAATAGGAGCTTACAGAAAGATTATAATCGTTTCCTGCAATCTTAGTATTGTCGATACAGGTTGCAACATGAGCAACTTCTTCTTTGCTATCAAACATCTTCATGACCTTCGCAATGTGCTCATCGGTCATCACATTGTTATTGGTTATCTTCTTGAAGAAATCTTCACCACTTGCGTCAATGAAATGAGTTTTCGTCTCTGTTTTATGTTTGGATAGGACCAGTAGGTTAACTGCTATAGATGTGCCATAGAAAAGGTTAGGCGCCAAGGAAATGACAGTTTCCACATAATTGTTATCCACTAGATATTTTCTGATTTTCTGTTCTGCACCACCTCGGTAAAAGATACCAGGAAAGCACACAATAACAGCTCTACCTTTACTTGAGAGATAACTAAGTGCATGCAACACAAAAGCAAAGTCGGCTTTTGATTTTGGTGCCAGAACACCAGCAGGGGCAAAGCGGTCGTCATTGATCATGGTCGGGTCATCATCGCCAATCCATTTTACTGAATAAGGCGGATTAGATACAATGGCATCAAAAGGCTTTTCATCATCCAAATGTGGTTCTCTCAATGTGTCACCAAGGACAATATGAAACTTGTCGTAATTGATGTTGTGCAAGAACATGTTCATACGAGCCAAGTTGTAGGTGGTGTGGTTTACTTCCTGCCCGAAGAATCCTTCTTCTATAATGTGGTTCTCAAATTGTTTTTTGGCTTGCAAAAGCAATGAGCCTGATCCTGCGGCTGGATCATATATTTTGTTTACGGTTGTCTGTCCGTGCATTGCCAACTGTGCAATGAGTTTAGAAACATGCTGTGGAGTAAAAAACTCACCGCCAGATTTTCCTGCGTTGGCAGCATAGTTGGAAATCAGGAATTCGTATGCATCACCAAAAAGGTCAATCTGGTTGTCTTCAAAATTCCCGAAGTTCAATTCGGCTACTCCTTTAATTACTGCGGCTAAACGGCTGTTTTTATTCTCTACAGTGTTTCCAAGTCGTGAACTTGTCGTATCAAAGTCTGCAAACAATCCTTTGATATCTTGCTCAGATGGATAGCCATTGGCAGAGCTTTCAATGGAATCGAAAATTGATTTTAAGTCCGTATTTAGATTTGAATTGGTGTTTGCGTTTTTGGCGACATTGACAAATAGTTGACTTGGGTAGATAAAGTAACCTTTTGTCTTTATCGCGTCATCTTTTATTTCAGGCGTAATGTCTTTGTCTTGGTAGTTTGCATAGTTTACGCTATCATCCCCACCTTCGATGTAATTGGTGAAGTTCTCACTAATGAAACGGTAGAAAAGTGTTCCCAGTACGAATTGTTTAAAATCCCATCCATCCACAGATCCACGAACATCGTTGGCGATTTTCCATATTCTATTTTGCAATTCTTGCCTTTGTGCTGAGCTTGTCATTTTCTAATTGGTAATTTCTGTATTTGGAAACTAAAGGTCGAAGAGGGTATTTCCTAAAGGTCAATTTTCCACACTTTTTGTTCGGCTAAATTAGTTTAAATGGAAGAATAGTCACTACTGCTGCAGTTTCATTTCCTGATCATGTTACTGCAATTCTCAATTTAATTTCAGAAATGAAGTTTATCCATTACAATGCAGTCATGGGTAGGATAAATACATTGTGTCCTAATAGTTTGATTTTGAATTCATCATCTATTACCGGAATGATTTGAACTTATGTTGATCTAGCATTTTGTCAATTGCTTTTTGTTCAAAGTAAACCTTATGTAAGTACCTGTAAGTACCCCTGAAATCTGGACTGGTTAGAAGTTGGAAATTAATAACTTTAAATCAGTCAGCATGAAAAAATCAAAATTTCACAGAGACACAGATCGTAAAGGCCTTGCAGGAGGCTGAATCGGGTCGACCGGTTGCGGAGATCAGCCGTGAGCTGGGGATCAACCCTCAGACGTTTTACAACTGGAAGAAGAAGTATTCGGGTATGGATGGTGATCAGCTTCGACGCCTTAAGGAACTGGAGGAAGAGAATCGCAAGCTGAAGAGCATGTATGCAGACCTTGCTTTGGACAACAAGATGCTGAAAGACGTTTTGTCAAAAAAGTGGTAGCCACGGTTGATCGCAAACATGTTGTTGCTTACCTGCAAGAAGCCTATCAGGTAAGTATCACCCGGGGCTGTGTGGTTACAGGCTTATCCAAAAGCGTTTATTACTACCAGACGACAAGGGACGATTCGGTGGTTATCGAGCAGTTGAACTACTGGAGGGAACAGAAGCCTAACCAGGGTTTCCCTTACTATTTCAAGCGGATGAGGAATCAGGGCTGTATCTGGAACCACAAACGGGTAAAGCGGGTATACAACCTGCTGGGCTTGAATATCCGCCGCAAAGGGAAGCGTCGCTTGCCTAATCGCCTGGCAGTCCCCTTGGAGCAACCGGCCAGGTGCAATATGACCTGGAGTATGGACTTTATGCATGATTGCCTGAGCTCGGGAAGAAAGGTCGTATTCTGAATATTATCGATGATTATAACCGGGAAGCATTGTGCGTAGAGCCAGATTACTCCCAGTCAGGACATTCGGTTGTTCGTTGTCTGAATCAGTTGTTCCAGTTCAAAGGAAAACCCGAAGAGATTCGCTGCGATAATGGCCCGGAGTTCCTCTCACAAGTGTTCACGGAGTATTGTGCAAAGGAAGCGATTAGCATTCGCTACATTCAACCTGGCAAACCTACTCAGAACGCTTACATCGAACGATTTAACCGAAGCTACAGGGAAGATGTCCTGGATGCTTACCTGTTCCATACCCTGGAAGAACTTCAGGATTTATCTTTTACGTGGAAGGAAGATTACAATGCCAATCATCCTCATCAAGCTTTAAATAACCTTAGTCCCTTTATGTATTTAGAACAAAATCAACATCTTTGATTATCCAATTTATACCCGGTTCGGAGAATGGGGTACTTACATATCCTCTTTGTGGAATTTCCTTCGGGTAAACCCGCATTCCATATACTGCCGGTGGCGGGCATTCACCAGCGTGTCCCATTTCCCCTGATCGTTCCTTTTTAGCCAGCCCCAGGAAAGGCTGGAGCCGCAATCGCCGTTGGCTTCAAAATAGCCGTTTACCATAACAATCAGGCTGTCGCCTTTTTGCAGCATCTTTTGCCTGAGTTGAAGACTGTGCCGCAGCGTGTTTCCCTGTTTCGCTTTCCCGGAAACCCGGGCTTCCGGGGGAGCCAGCAGACCTGAGAAAGTTATCAGGAGCAGGAATGTGAGGTATTTCATGGCGGCGATTCTGGTGGTTTATGGATACGAACCGGTTTCCCTGGCCGCAAGATTCCGGCCGGAGTGGATCGGGTTCGGGATTTTTAGGACTCAGTATGGAATTCCGAAGATGGAGAAGGAGGCCCAATATTTCGGGTCGGAGTTCACTTCCGACTTAAAGCGCAGGATGGCAGCCCGCATAGCTTCATGTGGAAGCAGGTAATCTGCCTGAGTCAGGTTCTCGAAAAAGTAACCCATCAGGGTAGCCGTCTCATTGTCATCGATACTCCATAAACTCATCACCACATGTTCTGCTCCTGCTATCTGAAATGCCCGGGAAAGCCCAATGATACCGCCTTCATGAACTTTACCCAGGCCCGTCTGGCAGGCACTCAGGACCACCAAATCCGCTTTGAGGCCTCCATCACGTGAAAGTTCCTGGATTTCCCTGGCGGTTAAAAAAGCGCTTTGCCCTTCTTCCCTGGCCAGTACCAGGTAACTGCTGTCCAGCGAATTGGAGCTGCTTGATATCCCATGCGTGGCAAAATACAGCAGGTCAGGCTGTTTCATAAGGGAAGTCACATTCCGGTATGTGGCCTCTTCTCCACTTAACACGCTATAGGTTGAATCGGGGAGAGATGCCGTGATTCGCTCCACTTCTCGCATTGTACCCGGAAGATTCATAAACAGGTAATCGCCCTGCTCCGGGAATGCCGGGTTGGCTATGAACAACGCATTGGTCCAGGTGTAACGGACAAGAAAATTCTTATGCTCATAAGATGCCCTATTCCGGAAGGGAACACCCATTTGTGCGGCATTTTTGGATTTGAAGATGAAGATCTCCGGCAGTCCGTATGAGACAGAATAACTCATTTTATCAATGAGGTAAGTGCTGTCGTTCAGCTTCAGTGCGGAAAAGGGAAATGTCCCGATATTCAGGGTGGGAACCACGATCAGGTGATCAAATACCATTTTGGAGCGAAAGGGCAGGAGGATGTCGTTGACATAACGGTAGGCATTTTTGCCAAGTTGCTCCGGTTGTGATTCAGGTGGTCTGGCTCCCCGGATAGTCAGAACCTCACCGGAAAGATACTGTCGGGCATCCCGGATTGCATCGCAGAGTTCTTCTTTGGAAACCGCATTGCGGTGAAACACGATATCTCCGGAATTGGCAACCAGTGCGGTTGTCAAGGTGTCGTTGCGGTAATTGTACAGGAGTATTCCGACATTCCGGTTTTGGTAGCTACGGAGCAGAGCCTGCAGCGATTCACGGATATTCTCTGTTTCTATAGATTTTTTCTCAACCCCCCGTTCAATAAGCAGTTTGTTGTAGTCTTCGGAAGCATTGTCTATCACATACTGCAATAGGGTACTGTCCAATTGTTCCGTGAATAGCGAGTCCAGTAGTTCTTCGCTCTGGCTTTTGGCATGTACGCAACAGAAAAATGCCAGTACAAGGATAATTAGGTATCGAAGCAAAAGAAGAAGAGGTGCCATAGGTCGCATAAGCAAAGTACAGGCTTTTAATGATACTCCATGCGGAGTGCCACTGTTACTGTGTCCATTTGCCATACCCGCTCATTAACCCGATATTGAAACCGGAACCGATTTTTCTGTTGCGAAATGTATTACTCCGTTATTCCTCCTTCGTCCAAACTAGCGGGCCTCGTCCGCTTCTACTGGATACTGGAGGCCGGCGTTAGTCAAAGTGTTCCATACGTGCACAGAACCCTGGCTAACCCATTTCCCGAGTTGTTGTTTCATTACCATGGAATTTTCCGGGAACTGGATGCACAAAACCGGTCGGAGGCTTCCTTCCTTACCGGTATCCACGCTCAAACCGATCGCGTCAGGCGGTTTGTGACCCATTCCGATTTCGGAATTTTCGGAGTATGCCTGCAACCCTATGCCGTACCAATACTGATTCACAAACCTTCGGAAGAGGTAAGCAACACGCTACCCGACCTGTTTGCCCTCTTCGGACAGGAAGGAAAAGACCTGAGCGAACGTATGATAGTAGCCGCGGATACCACCACCCGGGTGCGAATAATAAACCGTTTTCTGGAAGGACGTCTGCGGGAATCCGCGCGACCTGAAATCATCCATGCAACACAACGGATCTTCCGGGAAAGAGGCCTCACTGATGTAAAAGCCCTGGCAGAAACTGTGTCGCTTTCGCAACGTCAGTTTGAAAGGCAGTTCAAAGCAAATGTGGGGTTTAGTCCCAAGTCATTCTCCCGGATCGTTCGCTTCAATTCCCTGCTTTCGGATTATGCTCACAATGACGTTTCCCTGACAGAGATGGCTTACGATTTCGGTTACTACGACCAATCGCATTTTATCCATGACTTCAAAAAATTCTCGGGCTACAGTCCCAAAACCTATTTTTCCGGAAAGGCAGAGGAAGTGTTCTATTCTCCCTGAGTGTCGATTTTTTCCAATTCCCTGCCGTAGGATCTTCCTTGTTTTGTGATCAAATTGAGTATTATGGAAAAAAGAAGAACACCCGAAGGCAGTTCTGTGCTTTGCCCTTGTTTCTCCGTATCCGATGTGGAAGAGCAGGTGGCATTTATGGAAAAGGTATTTGATGCCCGCATCCGGGAGGCAGACCGGGACGAGGACGGCCGTATGCGGCATGTGGAAATCCGGGTGGCCGATACGATAGTGATGATCAGCCGTGCCAGTGAAGAATGGCCGGCCTATGCCAGCTGCCTGTTTCTATATGTGGAGGATGTTGATGTTTATTACCGTCGGGCGCTTGACTGTGGCGCTGTCTCCATCCTTCCACCCGAAATACGTCCTTATGGCATGCGTACCGGTGGTTTCCGGGATAAGGAGGGTAACCAATGGTGGGTAGGGGAGTTAATGGCAGAGGTATGATCCGTATGGAAGAATTCGAAACAATGGCGCTGTCGTTCCCCGGAACGGAGGAGGTGCCCCATTTCGATCGTCGCGCCTTTAAGGTAAAAGGTCGGCGGATCTTCGCGACCCTTCATGAAGCCACCGGAACGGCAAACATCAAACTCAACCCTGTCGATCAGTCTGTTTTCTCCGATTACGGTGAAGCCGTTTATCCCGTTCCCAACAAATGGGGCAAGCAGGGATGGACGACCTTTGAACTGAACCGGTTACCTGCGGAACTGATTGCCGATGCTCTGGAAACCGCTTACCGGGAGGTGGTGGATAAAAGGGGTTGAGCCCTGGTTGGTGGTTGGTATTCGGTTTTTGGTATTGGGTTCTGGCGGTTGCCCTTTGGCTGTTCGCCTTTTGCTCTTGACCTCTTGTCGTGTTGAGCCCGTTGAAACATGACAGCACTTATGGGGGTTCTCGGTTTTGGGTATTGGGTTCTGGCCATTCTGCAGGGCTGTTCCCGCTGATCTCGCAGAATCGGGTTTATCGGTAAGCTTTCGGATTTTCTCCAACCGCGGCTCTGCGTATTCCGCGCAAATCGGATTTCGCAGATCACGCGGATGTTGGTTGGAAAGAAGCTCCTTCCGCGCAAACGTTCCCGCATCTCCGCGTATTCAGCGGGAAACAGAGGGCGGTTGACTGTTGGTTTGCCAAAACCGGAGGCTTGTCTACCAGAACATAGTGCAGGCAGGGGGCGGGGGGAGTTCTTTGTGGTACTTGGTTCTGGCGGGTGCCCCTTGGCTGTTCGCCTTTTGCTCTCGGCCTCTTGTCGTGTTGAGCCCGTCGAAACATGACAGCACTTATGGGGGTTCTCGGTTTTGGGTATTGGGTTCTGGCGGTTAGGCGTATCCCTTTTCTGCTGTACTGATTTTTCTGATTTCCCGCTGATCTCGCAGAATCGGGTTTATCGGTAAGCTTTCGGGTTTTCTCCAACCGCGGCTCAGCGTATTCCGCGCAAATCGGATTTCGCAGATCACGCGGATGTTTGTTTAGAAGAAGCAGCCTTTGAGCTAACGCTCCCGTACTTCAGCGTATTCTGCGGGAAATAAAGTGCTTTTGCCTGCTGTCCTGTTAAGCCCGTCGAAACATGACAGCCCTTATGGGGTACTTGGTTTTAGGTATTGGGTTCTGGCGGTTGCCCCTTGGCTGTTCGCCTTTTGCTCTTGGCCTCTTGTCCTGTTAAGCCGTCGAAACATGACAGCCCACTAGTTGCCTTTACTCCATCAGCTATCGTCCATCGTCCATGGCCCATCATCCACCCTCCCCATCTAACTATCTTTCCCTATCTTCGGATTACCAAGCCAAAGCACATGCTCCGTCAAGGTCGCCTGTTCATTCTGCTATTATGCTGTTTCTGCTCCACCCCCGGGGTCCTGGCACAAAACTGCGAGTGGCTGGAAACCACTGAAAACACTACCGCCGACGCAATCATCAGCGATGACAGTGGCTATGTGGTAGTGGCCGGAAGGATCATGGGCAATACCACTATCGCCTCGGTAAGCGTTACCGGTCCCGACAACTGCTACCTGCTTAAGTACGACACTAACGGCACCGTTATCTGGGTGACCCAGACTACCCTTAATTCTTCCGGAGGTACCGACGGATGTACATTCTGGGATGTCGTTTGCGACCGGAACGGTAACTACTACGTGACCGGTGCTTCCAAAGGATCCATCAACTTTGGGAACGGCGTGATCCTCAATGCCAGTGCCAACCAGTTGAAACGTTTCCTGGTGGCGTACAACAACGCCGGGGTAGCCATGTGGGTAAACGAGTTCCACAGTACCAACGGAAACGGACAATTCAGCACGTCCCTGCTCGGGGTGGAAACCGATCGAAATAACCAGCTTTACATATCCCTGTATTTTGCAGGCTCCCTGACTTATACCGGTTCTGCCACCACCATGACCAGCACCGGACCGCTGGATACCGATATCGCGCTCTTCAAATATTCTCCCGTCGGCAACCTGACCTGGGCACGCCGCTATGGTGGAACCGGTAATCAATACGGCGGTCGTGCCTGCACGCTGGATAGTGTGGGGAATATCTACCTCCTGGGCTCCAGCCTGGGAGGGGTATGGAGTTTCGGAAGCCAGACGGTGAATGACTCGGGGACCTTGCTGATGAAATTCAACTCCGCCGGAGACCCGCTCAATTACCGGATCTTTGGAACGGGAAATATATTCGGCGGACTGATCTCCGCGTTTCCCGACGGACGTCTGGTTATGCTCGGACATTATACCAATACCTTCAATCTGGGTTCGGGGATTACGCTGTCCAAAACCGGAACGGCATTTTTCAATACCTATGTAGCTTTGATAGATACCTCTTTCAACTGCCGCTGGGCGCTCAAAACCAACCCGGTTCAGAATGCAGAGTTCACCTACATTTCCAAACCCGCCATACGCAACAATTCCATCTTCATAGGTGGCAGAGTGAGTATCGACGACCTTTACTTCGGTTCCACCCGGATACCGGTTTATGGGCAAACGGCAGGTACGGCAATGATGGCCAAGATCGATAGCCTGGGCAATATTCTTTGGTGCTTCTATACCGGATGCAGTACCTGCAGCCACAGGGTCAATGCCGTTACTGCCAATATTCATGGAGAGGCTTTTTTCTCCGGTTTTTGGAACGACACCATCAATGTCTTCAACAAACAGAAGTTTTCCGGAACCGGCAGCTTCTGTGGGTTTACTGCTAAAGTCTCCGATTACACCATCACCCGGGGTAATGTTTATCAAGGCCCGTATTGCGCCGGTGATTCCATACGAATTCCTTATACCATACGCGGCATCTATGAGAGTGGTAATGAATTTATCGCCGAACTGAGTGACAGCGCCGGCCGTTTCGATAGCAGTTACCGGGAACTGGGCAGGTTAACGGGCACCACCGGAGGGACCATCACCGGAGTTCTTCCGCTGTTTAAAGTGGCGACCAGCTCCGAATACCGAATTCGGGTAGTAAGCACCAAACCTGTCGTCCAAAGCTATTACCTCAAAGACACGCTGCAGCTTCTTATCTTCAGTAAAGATTCGGCGGATGCCGGAGAAGACATAACCATTTGCAAAGGGCAGCAGGCACAGCTCCATACTCAGGGCGGAAGCCTCTGGCAATGGTCGCCACCCTGGTTCTTTCCCGATCCTTCCGATACCGCCAGAAGAGAGGCAGTTGTAAAACCCGATACCACGATGGAATACCGCATCGTGATCAGCGACTCCATCGGCTGTGGAGTGGTCGATACGGATTTCGTGCGTATCCATGTCAGACCACCGCTGAAGGTCACCTTGCCACAAACGGTGAATTTTTGCTTGCTTCGGCCCGCCGTAATCCCGGCTCAGGTGCAGGGTGGGGATTCCATGGGCTACCATTATCGCTGGTACTGGGAGAATAATCCTGATGCGGTGTTGTCAACCGACAGCATTCTGAGCACCGCTCCCTTCTCCTCCCGGAGGTACTGGGTGGTAATTGGCGACAGTTGCAGCTCCGATCTGGACAGTGCTTCGGTTATTGTGAAGCCGTCGTCAGGTGTGCAATTCGCTCCCATTACCGATACTACCATCTGTATCGGAGGAACGGTGCCCATATCCCCGGATTTTACCGCCTGCGACAGCAGTGCGGTGAAGTTTTACTGGAACCAGGGCCTGGGAACGGGCTTTCAGAAAACCCTTTCACCAACGGTAAGCACGGATTATGTCGTGGTGGCCCGGGATACGGTAGATGGTACCCGCGATACCCTGCGTTTTACTATCTGGGTGCGGCCTGCCCTTTCTGCAGGTATCGATGGAGATACCCTGCTGTGCTACGGACAAGCCGGTACCCTGAACGCTCTGGCCAGCGGGGGAGATACGGCATATCACTACCGCTGGATGGCCGATACGGGAAGTGGTTTTTTCCTTGTGGATACCGCTTCTTCCCTTTCCATAACCGGAACAAAAAACACCGGATACCGCCTGGTGCTGGAAGACGGTTGCCCGGCTGGTCGCGATAGTGCCGAAACAGAAGTGAAGGTAGCCGATCCGCTTAGTTTGCAATTGACCTCTGATACCCTTGTTTGCTTCCGGGAGCCAGTCACGCTTTTCGCCATGGCTTCAGGAGGAAACCCGGCAGGATACCTGGTCACCTGGTACGACCAGAATGGAGTACAAGCCGATACCGGCTATCGGTTGGAACGTATTCCCGGGCAAAGCAGATATTACTACGCCCTGCTGGAAGACGGCTGCACTCCCGGAGCCGACAGTGTGGGGGTGCAACTGGATGTGCGTGACTCCCTGCGCCTGCTTCCTGTAACCGACAGCACCTTGTGTCAGGGAACAGAATTTGGCCTTAACCCCCAGGCTTCCGGTGGATATGCTCCGGGTTATTTTTTTCGCCTTGAGGCTATAGACGGCTCCTACAGTGACACGGGTACCGGCTTCCTGTTAAGTCCCACCAAAACTGCTGATTACCTGCTGACTTTAACCGACGACTGTTCGGTGGATACCGCCAGTCTCAGCTTTCACCTGGATCTGCTGGATTCTCTCCATGTGGAGTTTGATATGAAAGACAGCATCTGCAGCGGGGAGCAGGTATGGATGGATGGCCGGGTGAGCGGGGGATTAACCGTATCGTATAACTGGACCTGGTACCGCAACGATACCGCTCTTAGTCAAAATAGCCTGCAATGGCAGGATGCTCCGGGGATCAGCTCGGTATACAGGCTGGAGCTGGAAGACGGTTGCAGCGACCCTGCCGCCGATACTTCCATTTTAACCGTTTTACCCGCACCCAAAGCGGTTTTCAGTATGTCTGACAGCATTGGCTGCCTTCCCGTTACCGTGCAATTTATCGATGCCTCTCAAAACAACGATCCTGCTCATAACCGCTGGCAGATTGGGGCTGACTTTTTTGAGGGAGGTGCACCAACCTATACATTTGAAAAAGCCGGTTTGTATCCTGTTAGCCTGGAAGTGTTCAATGCACTCCGCTGCAGCGACAAGCTGGAGTTGCCGGAAGCGGTTCGGGTTTGGCCCCGGCCCGCTTCGGGTTTTGTGATTGATCCGGAGCTTGGTGAAACCGAAGAAGTGTTGCAACTGCAGGCCATAGGGCAGGGAGCAACGATTCATTACTGGAATATGGGCAATGGCATTTTGCTGCAAAGTTCCGGAGATGCCGTTCAATACAGCTACACCGATTCCGGCGTATATACGGTTACCCATATTGCCGTGAACCAATATGGCTGCCGTGATTCTTCGGTGCAGGAGATCGGGATCTTTCTCAGGCCCTTCTGCGCTGTTCCAAACGCTTTCAGCCCCAATGGCGACGGAAGAAACGAGCACTTTGGCCCGGAGTGTTCCGGTATCAGTACCTATTCCATGCGTATCACCGATCGGTGGGGAGAGGTACTATTGGAATGTATGGATTGTTATTGGGATGGAACTTACCAGGGAACTTCCGTGCCGGGTGGGGTCTACTACTACCGTATCGATTACCGCACTCCATTGGGAAAGCGCTTTTATGCACTGGGCTCGGTAATGGTAATTCGTTAGTTTTTACAGAGATTGAATCATCATAATAAATAACGGAATCCCCTATATTCGGGCAGCCGTAACGCTTTATTATGTCAAAACGCTTAAGACACTATCTGTCTGCTCGGACAACGGTACCGGTTCTGCTTGTTTTGTTGCTTTTGGGGGCTGATATCGCTCATGCTCAGACCGTTATTCCCCGCTTGGTATGTAAAGGGGAAATGCCGGATGATTTCAGGCTTAAGTACTCGGAAAAATACCGGAACACCCTCAATACCACCGACGACTTCAAAGGCCGGCGCTCGAAAAAGAAAAAGCGGGAATTTGCCGCAGTTACCAATATTGCCATCGATAACCTCTTCCGAAGCGGAAAGGTGCTGTACGGCGATGAAGTGACCGTATACTGCAATAAGCTGCTGGATGTGCTTCTGGATGATAACCCGGAGTTGCGCCGTGAACTGCGCATCTACACGTTACGGTCTAACCAGGTGAATGCTTTTTCCACCCACCAGGGCATTATCCTGGTAACTACCGGACTGGTGGCAAGGATGGAAACCGAAGCCGAGCTGGCATTTGTGCTGGCGCATGAGGTAGCCCATTATGTCAAAAAGCACAACTTCGAAAGTTACCAGTACAACAAAGAGCTTTTCGAAAACGATGTCAAGAACCGCAAGAGTTCCCTGGACGATAAACTGCTGGAAAGTGCACGCTATTCCAGGGAGTCGGAAACCGAAGCCGACGATTACGGCTGGGACCTGTTCGTAAAGGCCGGGTATGACCCGAAGGAAGTCCTGCATGCCCATGACATGCTGCTTCATGCTTATCTGCCTATGGAAAACAGAACTTTTCCATACAACCTGGTGGAAGATAGCCTGTTCCGGATCAGGGATTCCTACAAAGAATATGAGCGGAAGGAGATTGAGCCGGAAGAAGACATCGATGATTCTGAAAGTACCCACCCCAATATCCATCAACGGAAAAGAGCGGCTACGGTTAAGATGAATCAGCCGGATTTTGTTCCCGGAGACAAGGTGTTCATCCTGAACCGGGAAGAGTTCGCCGAGGTGGTGAAGCTGGCTAAAATGGATGTGATCTATAATTTCGTCATCCATAGCCGCTATGTGGAAGCGCTGATGCTCTGCGACGCCTGGATGGGTTCTTCCGAGCTGGATGCCGGCTACCTGAAAACCACCAGGGCCATGTGCCTGTACGGTATTCAATTTCTTACCAACGAAAAGCGTAAGCTGTTTCCTTCCAGGGATGAAGCCCGCGAAGGCGATCAGGAGTCCTATTATTTTCTTTTCCGGTCGCTGACCCGGGAAGAAACCAATATTCTGGTAACCCGGGAGCTTTGGAAGGCTTACCGCGTAGATACGGCTAATGTTTTTATGGAAAGGGTTTTCCGGCATAGCCTTGTCCAGACGAAAAAAATAACCAAGAAGATTGAGTTTGATCCCGCCGGACTGGACTCGAACGATATCCGGGAACGTTCACGCGAATGTTTTACCTGCGACCGCGCTTTCGATTCGGAAGAGTTTGCCGGTCTCAAAGCTCTTCTGGAAAAGCAGGATGATGAGACTCGGGTAACGGAACGCCGCGAAGAGAATAAACGGGAAAAGCAGTTGAAGGCCACCGCCTCCGGATCGGACAAAGGGCTGGAAAGGATGGTGTTGTTCAGTCCGCAATATTTCGGGATGGACATGCGCAAATCCATAGACAAGCGCTTCCTCATGGCGGAAAAGAACCACCAGTTCCTGGAAGACATTACGCTCGAGTACTCCAAAGAATTAGGTATTGAGGTGGTGATGCCCGATTCGCGGAATGTTCGTAACAGTATAACGGACGACTTCAACAACTACGCGACCCTGGTTGATTGGATGATTGAAAGTGCCGGCGAAGAGGAAAGCTACCAGAGCTTTCTCGGACAAGACATCCAGCGGATTCGCAAAGAGTACAATGCCGACTACCTCACCCTTACCTTTTGCTGGAACCTGATAGAAAGAAAAAAATTCAGTGCCCCGCTCGCCATCATGTCCGGGCTGATCATTTACGCATTGCCGGTATACCTCTATTGGCAGCTTACCCCGTATTCTTCCATAGCCTATGCTTTTCTGGTGGTGGACATGAAGGACGGAACGGCAAAATACCTGGAAGTAAAAGAAATGAATACCCGGTACCGAAAGTACCTGATAAAGGCTCATGTATACAATTCCATAAACCAGATACGCAAATGAGAAAGCAGAGCATACTTGTACTTTTCTGCCTGATGGGATTGTCCCTGCAGGCACAGAAATTCGATCGGGTTTCCGGATACCTGGGCAAACGTTTTGTTATCGGGGCGGGGTTTGATTTTTCATTGAGTAGCGAACCCCAGAAACAGGGCGATGGCCTCGGAGAGAGGCAGTTTCCCATCACGCTGAACAAGGCGTATAGCGTACAGGCCGAATACGTGCTGGGGAGTTTTTTTAGCCTGGGTGCGATGGCGGGAATCAGTTCTACATCTATGGAAATGGGTATCCGCAGGTACAATGGAGGAGTTAATTGGACCGATGCTAACGGGGAACATGATCTCCGGTCGGTAAGCGGTACACCTGGGATCAGCGAACAGTTTTTCGGGCTCTATGCCAAGTGGTTTCTGAAAGGAAAAGGCGGACTTGCTCCCATGGGGGTGTATTTTTCCTGTGGGGCTATGATGCACCGCTATTCGTTTGATTTCAGTAATGTACGTTTCCATACCTACAGCGAAATTGGTTTTGGAGACCACGCCAACTATACCTATATGTTCCAGAAGCCGAAAGGCACGGCTCAATACCCTTCCATATTTATTTCCATGGGGAAGGCTATTCCGTTTGGCGATCGTATCCTGGCAGATTTTGCCATCAAGACCGGCTACCTGCATTCCGACGATTCCTGGCTGGAAAGCTCTTCAACATATTCCGGAGAAACGACTTTGCATGAGTACGTTGGGGAAGACCTGAGAGAACGGGTCAGAAGGGTGTATTTTTTAAGTTACAGTGTTAAATTGTCTTTGCTCTTATGAAAAAAGGGATCTTGTTTTTGGCCATTTTTCTTGGAATATGTCTGGTGCCCGCCTGCGTGGAGGAAGACTTTCCGGACGTTGCAGTAATTGAGGGGGCTGACCAGGTAGCGCCTATTGTTTCTCCCTGTGAATACTACGACACGGCCCGCGTAATCGGTGCTTTCGGGATGGATAAAATGTACGACATTGATTATTACGACAATTTCGATGAAGAAGACCTCATCTTCCGTTTTTATTCTTCGCCCAATGTAATCCGCATTCGTTACAACGATATTCGGGGTTATAAGTACATCAATTCCCAGGTGGTAGACTACAGTGGCCCCAACAAAAGCAAGGTAGATATGGAAATCGTTTATTGGGACGGGTCAAACCGGCATGCTGAAGCGGTTTCCGGCGAACTATACTTCGTACGACAGGATGATGGCAGCCTTAAAGTAGACTGGTGTGATGTGGTGTTTTATGAAGCCAAAACCGATAGCTACTACAACAGCTTCGGGGGAACCCTGGTGAAGTTCTGACCATAATAAAAAACCTGCCCCCTTTTCGGGAGGCAGGCAAACGCACCATCTGATCCGTTCAGACACCTAATATTTCACGGTAAAGCGAGTATTTCGGATACCTTCAGCGCTATACACTCTGATCAGATACACTCCTTCGGCCAACCCGGAAACATCCAGAGTCCATTCGGTTCCGCTACGTTCCATGGGTAAATGCTGTTTCTGCCCGTTGGTTGCGAATACTTCCAACGCCTGTGCTTCGGATACTTCTACATTTAACCGGGATGCAGTAGGGTTGGGATAAATGCGCAGGTCAGCAGGTCCGGTGTATTGAGGGATAGATGTACTGATGCCAAAGCCGTAGCGGGTATTTTCAGCAGGCACCCCGTCGAGTTGCGGGAAGGGGAGGCTGAAAGTACGCTTCAGGGTGGGAGCTGCAGGATCTTCATGCAGGAACAGGTATTTCCCGGACACATCGTCCCAGGCACCGCAAAAAGGCCCGGTTCCACTACCGAATGCACCGGCTGAAGCAACGATATTTCCATATACAAAAGCAATGCGTCCGTCTTCGAATAGGCGGATCTGGAAATTGGCCACATCGGTAGCGGCTCCCGTTTTGAATCGGGCATTACGCCATTCGATCACTTTCACCTGGTTGCCGGCGGTTCCCAGGGTTTGGGTAAGGATAAGAGCGGTGTCGTTATCGCCGGGGAGATCGGTGAGGTCTGCCCCGAAGGGATCAATGACGGTTTCAAAAGCGTTGCCGGTAAAGTAAATGTTACCGTTGGGATCAATATGGAATTGAGTATACGTGGTTCCATAAAACGGAAAATCAAATCCTATCTGCTGGTATTCGATAGGGGCATCGTCCCATTCAGGCATGGATACCGTGGTGGGATTGGGTGCCTGTGTGTAGGTCTCCGAGCCTACCGTAAGTTGGTAATCGGGTTGGGCAAAGGCCCATGTGCATAATAGGGTTAACAAAAAGGTAAGTCTTGTTTTCATAAAGTCTGTTTAAGCATAGGAGTGCCGGCCTTGTAAACTATGCTGCTTCCCGTATGCCGCCTTTTGATCTCCGGTAGCGAAGCGTTTACCAAATGCCCGTTTCTTCCGACGAACGTTCCGCTGAGTTTTTCGATGCAAAACACGGGGCAGCTTGTGCTTTCAGGCAGTCTTTCGCATTTTTGATCCATGCGATGGAAAGGAGTGATACTGGCCCTGCTGCTGTTCGCCGAGGCCAGAGCGGGATATGAATACGTGTACCGCAATGCTGCGGATAGCAGCTACAATTGTTACCTGATCTGTCTGCCCGAAGGAGATAGTGCCCGGGCGCTTATTATCCGGGATTACAGTTCCCTGCCCGATATGAACCGGGAAAGTCCGTATCACTTTCATGACCGGGTCATTGATTCCGGATTTGCTGTGCTCTATACCACTACCAGCCTGGTTTTTCCCGAGTTGTTCTACTCCGATGAACCGGTACAGCTGCTCGATTCCATCGTGGCGGAGGTACTGGCTCGTTATCCGGTAAAAAGGAATTTGCTTGCCGGTGGGATCTCGGCATCGGGCACTCGCGCCCTGCGTTACGGACAATATTGTGAACAGGGAAAATCGGTGTTCGGTCACCGGCTGAATGGGGTTTTCTCCGTGGATTCGCCCCTGGATATTACCCGTTTTTACCGATCGGCAAAAGCCATACAAGCCCGGGGTGACGGTGGCCCCATGCTGGAGGAGGCGAACCTGGTAATTCCTGTTTTCGAAGAGCAACTGGGCGGTACGCCTGATGAGGCACCTCAGGCTTACAGGGAGGCCTCCGTCTACACCTGGCAGGACAGCCTGGGTGGCAATGCCCCGTATTACAACAAGATGCCGCTGATCCTTTTTCATGAACCGGATATCGACTGGTGGCTGGTCAACCGGTCGTGCAGTTATTTTGATATCAATTCCTTTGATATCGGGGGTTTTTACCTGAGTCAGAAACTGGCGGGGCATTCGGATATTCAGCTGGTAACCACCAGCGGCAAAGGCTTTGACCGGCAGGGAGCTCGTAAGCCCCATTCCTGGACTATTGTAGACGAGGATCTTTTGATTGCCTGGCTGCTGGAACATTGTGGAGAGTAGGAAGAACCGATGTCAGGCCGAGAATTGATTCGTATATTGAAACCGAATGGCAAGATCATCCATCCTGAAATTGCGTCTCGACTGGAGCGAGATGGACCTTTTCGGGCATATCAACAACGTGGCCTATTTCAAATACCTGCAGGCCGGCAGGGTTCATTACTGGGAAACAATCGGGTTGAACGAGTTGCACCGTCAGGAAGGTCTTGGTCCCATCCTGGCCCGTACCCATTGTGATTTCCGTCAGCCTCTGCATTTTCCTGGTGAAATCAGCATCCATACCCGACTGAAAAATCTGGGCAATAGCAGCTTTGTGCTGGAGCATGAGATCAGGAATGAAACCGATGAACTGGCAGCCTTAGGGGAGGATGTGGTAGTAGTGTATGATTTTAATCGTATGGAAACCCTGGCGATACCTTCTTTTTCCGGGAAAAGATGGAAGCAGAAGGAGAGTAGAAGCAGGTCCAATAGTCCATAGTCGATAGCTGATAGTCCATGGTCCATGGAGGCTCTGATTAGCTAAAATGTGTACATTGTGGTATGAGCAAAAATGTACTAAGTAGCTTAGTCTATCAGCTGTCTCAATTTTCTCAGGCAGAGCAGGATTTGGCCATAGAAAGAATCA
>CAXPEB010000081.1:0-21315 GCA_964215915.1 Bacteroidia bacterium | reverse complement strand
GGGTGGCAATAAAACGGAAGACTGTAGGTACGTGTAAAGGGAAAAATACTGTTCCCTCGCACTGTTACTCGCACTCCCGCACTTGTTACTCAACTTGGATTACTCACTTGCTTTGCTCATAGCCTGTTCGCCAAAGCAAAGCGGCGGCGGATGATCCCTTGATTGGTGGCAATAAAGCAGAAGGCGTGAAATCATTGTAAAAGGAATATTCGTTTGCCTTCGCTTTATCGCAGGCCTGCAATGAAGCGAAACAGAAAATGGCCTGCGGTCTCTTTTTGATTTATAGCCTGCGCTTATGCAAGTCTGCGACTTTTAACGCGATGCTGTCGGGATTACTTACTCGCTTTGCTCGTTCGTGATCCCTGGAGTGGCGTAGCAATGAAGCGTAACAGAAAACGGCCTGCGGCCCCTTTTTGATTTAAGGACCTTTGCTTGCGATTGTCTTCGACATCAACGCTCCGCCGTCGGGATTACTCCTTCCGCTTCGCTACAGTCATGATCCCTTGATTGGTGTCCTGCAATGAAGCGACAGCAAGCCCCCTTCGGGCATTTGTTTTCAAGCATTCGCCTTTTCCAGCAAGCTTGAAGGCTACCGCTTGAAAACAAAAAACCCCGCCTATGGCGGGGTTGCTTGCTGTCTGCTTCATTGCGGAGAGTGTGGGATTCGAACCCACGGAACGCTCTCACGTTCACGGTTTAGCAAACCGCTCCTTTAACCACTCAGGCAACTCTCCTTCCTTGGAAGGACTGCAAAAATAGGAAGATTTCAATTTCCTGCAATCGATTGCGGATATTATTTTTATCTTTAAAAAGACGCTGTCAGGTTCCTGCTTTTCGGCATTCTTTATAAATTGAACCGGTTTTCAACTATGGCAGAGAATACGTATTACAAATACCGCGATATAAAGGTCTTTGGCTCAACCGAATGGCTGGCCAACAACGAGAAAAACTACCGTCAGGTCTTTGACGAATCCGAGATTTCCTACGTCTATTGCGAGGTTTCTTTCTTCAATAAACTCTTTGACGAACGCGACTGGGATCTGAAACTAGAGCTGAAATGTTTCAGTTCAGACAATAAGGAAATCTGTTCGCTCAATTGCGATAGGGTAGTAAAGAAGGAAGAGAATATCATCTTTATCCGGGAAGGATGGGGAGTAAAAGAACCCGGCACTTACTGGAAACGGGGTGCCTACCGCTGGGAAGCCCATGTTGATGGCAAGTTTCTGGCGGAACGTTACTTCTATATAGAAAAGGAAGGGGTGGTCTTAAAAGGCTTCAATCCTTATTTCGACCTGGAGGCCATCAAACTGTACGAAGGCCCCGACAGCAATACCAAACCCCGCGACCGGAAGTATTTCAAAGCGTTTAACGGACAGGATACCCGCTATATCTGGGCGGAATTTGTTGCGGAGAACCTCATCAAGAACTACGATTACTGGGCCTGCGAACTGGTTTTCCATTTTAAAACCAAGACCGGCCAGCTGATCGGTAAGATCGATAAACTGCTGTTTGTGTATCCGCAGGACGAAAAAATCGTGTGTACCGTAGGCTGGGGTTCGGAAAACAAAGGTACCTGGGCCAATGATGAGTACCTCATCCACGTGATCTTCATGAATCAATTGGTGGCTGTAATTCCTTTCAAGGTGAGCTACGATTACGAAGAAGCGGACGATGAAGATTTCACCAACTTCTTCCCGGATGCGGGCAGCACAGGAAGTTCTCCCGAGGATATCCAGATACTGGGTGCGGAAGAAGAACCTGCCGAAGCGGAATCGCTTGAGCAGGTAATGGCGGAGTTTCAGGCGCTGATCGGACTGGAAACGATAAAACGCAAGGTAAGGGAGTATACCAACTACCTGAAGTTTATCAAGCTTCGCCGGGAAAAAGGCCTCAAGGATACCGACAAGGTATTCCTTCATGCGGTATTCAAAGGCAATCCGGGAACCGGAAAAACCACGGTGGCACGTATGCTTGGGAAGATTTACAAGCAGATGGGACTGCTCAGCAAAGGGCATGTACACGAAGTGGATCGCGGGGACCTGGTAGCCGAATATATCGGACAGACCGCCCCGAAAACCAAAGAAGCCATCAAGAAGGCAAGGGGAGGGGTGTTGTTTATCGATGAGGCATACGCCCTGGCTCGTAAAGACGATGATTCCAAAGATTTCGGACGGGAAGCTATCGAGGTGATCCTGAAAGAAATGTCAGACGGTCCGGGTGACCTGGCCGTTGTCGTTGCCGGTTACCCCGATCAGATGGATACGTTCCTCAATTCCAATCCCGGTTTGAAATCCCGGTTCACCGTAATCTTCGATTTCCCGGATTACCTGCCTCAGGAACTGATGGAAATTGCCAATTATACAGCCGGAAAAAAATCGGTGGAGCTGGAGAAAACGGCGCAGGATTACCTGTACAAGAAGTTGGTGGAAGGTTACCGGAACCGGAACTCCAGTTTCGGGAATGCCCGTTTTGTCAATTCTCTTATCGATGAGGCCAAAATGAACCTGGGCTTACGTATCATGCAAGCCAAAGACACCTCGAAGCTTACCCAGAAAGACCTCTCGGTCATTAAGCTGGAAGACATTGAGCGGATTTATGAGGAGAAGGTCAAAGGCATCGCCGATATTCCCATTGATGAAGACCTGCTTCGCGATAGCCTGAAGCAGCTGCACGGACTTATCGGGCTGGAGAAAGTTAAAGGGGAGATCGATGAACTGGTGAAACTGGTTCGTTTTTACCGGGAAACGGGAAAAGACCTCCGCAAGAGTTTCTCCCTGCATTCGGTGTTTACCGGAAACCCGGGTACGGGTAAAACTACGGTAGCCCGTATCCTGGCCCAGATATTCAAAGCTCTTGGCATACTGGAACGTGGCCACCTGGTGGAATGCGACCGCCAAAGTCTGGTGGGAGGGTATGTCGGACAAACCGCTATCAAAACCGGGGAAATGGTCGACCGCGCCATGGGCGGGGTCTTGTTTGTCGATGAGGCCTATTCACTGACAGAAGGTGGCCATGGCGATTACGGCAAGGAAGCCATTGAGGTATTGCTGAAACGCATGGAAGACCGTCGCGGGGAGTTTATCGTAATTGCCGCCGGTTATACCCAGAATATGGAACGTTTCCTGGAAAGCAATCCCGGACTCAAATCCCGTTTCGACCGGGTCTTCCAGTTCGAGGATTACAACCCCGAGGATATGCTGGAAATAGCCGAGAACATGTTCGCAGAGAACAAGGTGCATCTCGATAAAAAAGCCAAAACACACCTGGGCGAATACATCCGGTTCCTGTACCAGACCAAAGACAAATACTTCGGAAACGGACGTGCCATCCGGAAGCTCGTGGAAACTACCATGAAAAACCAGCACTTACGCCTGGCTCGTACCGAACAGGAAAAACGCACCCCGCGAATGATACAGACCATCACCCTGAAAGATGTGGAAGAATTTACCATCGATCCGAAGGGCAAGCAGCGTAGCGGAGGCATCGGATTTAAACGTGGCTAAGCATCATGAGAAAAATGTTCATCCCTTTAATTGCCGCCCTCCTGCTTTTTAATGCCTGTGGCGGCCCGGAGAAAAATAAGGAGACCGAAACCGGTGAAGTACCGGAAACACACCGAATCGGTAAGCTCGACTGGATTCTCGGTGACTGGATCGGTGGAGAAGGAGGAGGCACACTCCTGGAATCCTGGAAACGGATAGACGACAGCACGTTCCATGGAACAGGCCTTTTCATACAAGGACAGGATACCGGTATATCGGAAGACCTCAGGCTCCTGGAGCGGAGCGGGGAAATATATTACCTGCCTACCGTATCCAACCAGAACGACGGAAAAGAAATCCAGTATGTGATGAGCGGAATGGAAGAAGGCATCGTGGTATTTTCCAATTCCGAACACGATTTCCCGAACCAGATCCGTTATGAACGGGTTCATGCGGACTCTATCGTGGCAAGTATCTCCGGACTCGTAAACGGCAAAACCGAACGTATCCTGTTTCCACTCAGTCGCAGAAAGAACTGAATCGTTACTTCGACGAATTAAAATCGTCCTGAGGTAAGTTGTCTGTAAATTGAGGCATGAACAGAATGCCTCAGGAAGAACAGCAGTTTGCCATTTATCACGATTTATGGATTGATGCCCGCCCCGATGTTGTCTTCCGGGCGGTGAGTTTGCCGGAGGAGTTGGTCAACTGGTGGCCGAAAATATGCGAAGGCACCCCGGCTGCCGGAGGAGCCTACCATTTCTATTTTTCCGATGAATACGACTGGTACGGACGTGTTTTGGAATACACGGAACCGGAACGTTTTTCCATTGCGATGACCGAGGCAGACGAGGATTGGTCGCCAACCTGTTTCGGGTTTGAACTGCTTTCTTCCGGAACCGGAACGGAGGTTCATTTTTTTCATGAAGGGTGGCTTGCCCGCAATGCCCATTACAAACGTTCCAATTATTGCTGGGCAATACTTTTGCTCGGCCTCAAGAATTATGTGGAGCGAGGAATCATCCTACCTTTTGAAGAACGGGAATAGGCATCCATTACGGAGCCGGTCTGTTACTTGGTGAATTGCCGGAAAAGCACTAGGTTTAACTACTTTATTAAACCCGTATGACCCGAGAAGAACAGATTCGCTTTTGCGAGGTATGCAAGAACCGCGATTTCCACAGGCAACATGGTATCGTTTGTAAGCTGACTGGGGAACCGGCAGACTTCACGGAATCCTGTCCTTCTTTTGATGTGGATGAAGAAGAATTGGCCAATCTTCGCCCTTACGGAGAAGAGGAGTTGCTTGCTTTAAAAAAGGAAAGAGCGCAAAAGGATACCCTTTACGGGGCACTTTGGCTGGCAGGCGGACTGTTTGCCACCTATGCCGATATCGGTTA
This sequence comes from Bacteroidia bacterium, assembly GCA_964215915.1. Lineage (GTDB taxonomy): Bacteria > Bacteroidota > Bacteroidia > UBA8524 > UBA8524 > UBA8524. The sequence continues at coordinate 16,433 of CAXPEB010000081.1, read as the reverse complement.
TATCTTTTGGGGGGCTATCGTGTTCGGAGGTATACAGATGATAAGAGGGCTCAGTAATATGGGATAAGGCATTCGGCGTAGCTTTTTGCTGCGCCTGTTATGAATGAACCGGGATGAAAAGCGGATGGAAAAACGCAATACTGTTGGTTTACTGCATAATGCTTGCAGGCCGTTTATCCGCGCAGGATTCTCTGAAACAGTTTCCCCGTCCCATCCATTATAGCGAACATTACATTTCACTGCTTACCGGTTACTCCTTTTGGGGAGACCATTACGGTGAGATAGGAATAGCACGGAACAGCTATGGGATAGTAGGGACGCATCCTACTGCTTCCTGTCTTTTCGTGTCAAGCGAGATTCGTATAGGACGAGGGACCCTGATAGGTCCGAAAATAGGAGGCTGGCTGGGCGGAGGAGCTGGAGGGGTAGCCCTCGGTGCGAATATGATTTGTTACACGGATTTCTCTGAGTACTCCCTTTGCCTGCGACCGGAAATAGGCCTCGGGTTCTGGCGTTTCAAAATGACTTACGGGTACAACATTGCCCTGAACAATAAGGAGATGGAAGGTGTCAACCGGAGTTGTATATCCCTTGCCTTCCTTTTCGGACTGAGAAAAATAGGAAGAACAACAAGCTGACTGCCGTTTCTGTGGTAGAATCAGGAGATACGGCTCCAGTCGGTTCCTTTGTAAGTCTGGCGCAGGTAAGCGGCAATGGCCACATGCTCGGGCTGTTTCAGTCCGGGGTCTTTTGTCACCAGCGTTTCGCAATAATGCCGGCTTAGTTTCAGAATTTCTTCATCCTTACTCAGGTCGGCCAGTTTGAGTCCGGCCAGACCACTTTGCCGGAGTCCGTCAATTTCTCCCGGTCCGCGTAACTTAAGGTCCAGGTCGGCAATTTTGAAACCGTCGTTGGTAGAAACCATGGCCTCCAGTCTCATCCTGGCCTCCCGGCTCAGTTTATTCCCTGCCATCAGGATGCAGTAACTCTGGTCGGATCCGCGTCCTACACGTCCCCTCAACTGATGCAGCTGGCTCAGCCCGAATTTTTCTGCGTTTTCGATGACCATTACGGAGGCGTTCGGCACATTTACACCTACTTCTATTACCGATGTGGCCACCATGATCTGCGTCTCTCCCTTTTTGAAACGCTGCATTTCAAATTCCTTATCATCGGCACGCATACGACCGTGTACGATGCTGACCTCATAATCGGGTCTGGGGAAACTGCGCAGTACGGCTTCGTATCCGTCCATCAGGTTTTGGTAATCGAGTTTCTCCGATTCTTCGATCAGGGGATAGACCATATAAACCTGCCTGCCAGCCCGGATCTGCTCTTTGACAAAACCGATCACTTTCAGGCGGGAAGCCTCAAAACGCATGTAGGTTTCTATGGGCTTTCGTCCGGCGGGCATCTCGTCGATTACGGAAAGGTCCAGGTCGCCATAGATGGTCATCGCCAGGGTCCGGGGTATGGGAGTGGCCGTCATGACCAGCACATGCGGAACCTGCTCGGATTTTTTCCATAGCCGGCTCCTTTGCTCCACCCCAAAACGGTGTTGTTCGTCAATGACTATCAAACCAAGCTTTTGGAACTTCACCTTGTCTTCCAGCAGTGCGTGAGTGCCGATAAGGATATGCAATTCTCCGCTTAGCAGCAGGTTATGGATCTGTTTCCGCTGAGCGGCAGGTGTTGAGCCGGTAAGCAGGGCAATCTTTAGTCCCATGGCCTGGGCAAGCTCAGAAATCGATTCGAAATGCTGGGTGGCAAGGATCTCGGTTGGGGCCATCAGGGCGGCCTGGCAGTGATTATCAAGGGCAATAAGCATGGACAGGAATGCCACCATGGTTTTTCCGCTGCCCACATCTCCCTGAAGCAGCCTGTTCATCTGCCTTCCGGAGCCCATGTCAGCCCGGATTTCCTTGACCACCCTTTTTTGAGCACCGGTGAGATCAAAAGGCAGGTGATTTTTATAAAAGTCGTTGAAAAAATCGCCGATATGTTCAAAAGGAATGCCCTTAAGTGCGGCCTTACGACTGCCTTTCAGAATGAGCATCCGCAACTGAACGAAGAACAGCTCTTCGAATTTGATTCGGAATTGGGCCTTTTGTCCGAAGTCTTCGCTGCCCGGAAAATGAATGCGGGCAAAGGCTTCACGCCGGGGCATAAGTCGCAGCGGGTCCAGTATGCTGCCCGGGAAAAACTCCGGCACATCATAAGCCGGGTCACTGATCAGGTTTTGCACCAGTTTTTGAATCCCCCGGCTGTCAAGTTGCCGCTGCTTCAGTTTTTCGGTGGTGCTGTAAACCGGTTGCAGGCCCTGCACGGCTTCCTTCTGGAATTCGGCCCAACTGACCATCTCGGGGTGAGCGAGGTTAAGCTTTTTCCCGAATAGGCCGGGCTTTCCGAACAGTACGAATTCCTTACCCGGTACCAGCATCTTCTGTATGTAGGAGATGCCCCGGAACCAAACTACCTCCAGGCTGTCGCGCCCATCGGTGAATATGGCCGTCAGGCGCTGTGAACGAGGTTTGCCCTGTATACGGTAATCGGTGAAATGGCCTTTGATCTGAACGAAAGCAAAATCGGGATTGATCTCCGATATGCTGTAGAGTTTCGACCGGTCGATATAGCGAAAGGGAAAGTGTTTGAGCAGGTCATCAAAACAAAATATGCCCAGCTCAGTCCGTAACAGGTCTCCGCGGGCGGGACCCACTCCCTTCAGGTATTCAATCGGCGTATCCAGAAAATGAGGCACGCCCCAAATTTAACTGCTAGCCTCGTCAATTTCCTGTCAAAAAACAGGCGGAGGCTTGTTCGGTACTTTTCTCAGTAGGTGATCAGTAGGTATGAGGGAATGTTTCGAGGCTGACCAGGATAGCCTGGCCCAGTCCGTTGTTTTCTTTATTGAGGGTGTTGGCTTGTTCCTGTTCCACCGTGGAGATTACGTATATCTTCAGTTCCGGGTTAAGTTGTTTGAGGTACCAGGCAATGCCTTCCGTGCGGTTACTGTGGTAGGCCCCGTTCCAATGGTAGAATTTTTTTCCCTTTTCCCAGTTTTTCAGGATATGATAGGCCATCGTAGCATCTTTAATCGCTTGTGCCTTGGGCATATTGGACCCACCGTGTCCGGCAAAGGAATTCTGTAGCAGGTCGGCATAACATTTCACGGTGCTGTCATACAAAACGGGAAGGGGAGGCAGGTAGGCTTTGGCTTCGGGGCTGAGTGATTCGAGGCCTTCGAATCCGTGTGAATAAACCAGCGAAGCATAGCGGCGGGGTACATTGGTGGCAATTACCGGGATTTCGGCATTCTTGGCTACATCAATGATCGGCTTGTAGTCGTTCTTGTAATTTTTCCAGGTACCGCCGAAGTCCTCGATCTTTTTGCTGTCAACCAATCCCTGTAGGTATTCGTTAAGGATGAGTTGCTGATCGGCCTCGAACATTTCACAACCGAAAACCTGGTTGGCCCCGTTGCGTTTTACCAGTTCTTCGGCCAGCATGTGTTCGTACCAGTGGGAATGGGCGTTGTTGTGTAATTCACCGAAGAGCACGATATCGGCTTCTGCCGCCTGGCTTACTACGGTCTCCCAGCTCAGGGCTGCACCCTGACTGTCAAACCAGGCATGGCTGACGGGGCTAAGCACCGAGAACGACTGAGCGGTATAGCACAACAAAAGAAGAAGTGAGGAACGGAACCATGTATTCATACGGGCAAATTAAAGAATGCCTCCGTTTATTTCCGATCAATTGACAAAGCCATGCCACGAATAGAGCGTTAGCTTCGTCTAATTTAGACTCGTTCCATATGAAAACTGACACAGGTCATATTCTTCCTTATAAAGCTGTACTTCTTTTGCGCCATGATTATGCAAGTGCCCGAAATCAATCCGAAAAAAATTTATTTAGAATCTTTCTAAATAAAAAGAGATGACTATTTTCGCAGCACCAAAAAACACACACTCATGAAAAAAGCATTTATAGGATTATCCATGATTCTTGCACTGGGAGCACAGGCCCAGGTAGGGGTTGAAAAATCGGATTCGATTGAGATGGGAGACGGATATGTGAATGATGTCTATTACTCGCTTCTCGACGGTGCAAAAGAAACAGAAGCCAATACCAACTGGCATATTGCTTTCCGTACCGGAGGACAAACGGACGGTATCCGTATCAATAGTGCAACTGGCACCGGTGCTGCCAATGCCAATACCAGTGTTTATGTTTACCCGAACGGTAAAATTACCGACTGGGCAAGTTTTGATTCTGCCGGATGCTTAGGTTGGCAGAAACTGGAGAATTCCGATGAAAGCTGGGAAGTGGGTGCATTCAATACCACTGCCGGCCAGTTTCCTGATTTCGGATGGGGTACCTATAACATGAGCACCCATGTGGTGAGCGGTGACTCCATTTACTTTATTACGTTTATGAATAACGGTGTTACGGAATACCGTAAGCTGTATATCGATGATAAAACATCCGGTAACTGGACCTTTACCTATGCCGACCTCGACGGCAGCAACGAACAAACCGTTACCCTGAAATCTTCCGACTATTCCGGAAAGAACTATATCTACTACAACCTTTCCACCAATACCGCTCTTGATCGTGAGCCTGCAGCCTGGGATTTTGTAAGCACCCGCTACAATGCCCTGCAGGTTACCGGTACGTATGCCGGAGCAACCGGGATCCTGACCAATATCGGTGTTTGGGTAGCCAAAGCCGAAGGAAAAGATGCCGATGACCTGGAATTGGCAGACTCTACTGCGGATGGATTCAGCGACCTCATCAATACCATCGGGTACGGATGGAAGCACTATGAGTTCGGCGGACAAGGAGTAACCTGGCATACCGAAGATTCCCTGGCTTACTTCATCCAGGATCAGGGAGGCATTCTTTGGAAAGTAGTATTCACAGACTTCACCGGAAGCACCGGAGGAAAATCCGTATTCAATAAAACCCAGCTTACTCCGGGAACAGCGGTAAAAACAGCTTCAGCGCTTGAGCAAACAAGCGTTTACCCGAACCCGACCAATGGCGCTGCCCAACTGGTGATCAGCAGCCGGGAAACAGCCCAGGCACAGGTTATTGTTACCGATATGAACGGCAGAACCGTACAGTCTGCTTCCGTACTGGTTGGTCAGGGACTTGAAGTTATCAATCTCGACCTCAATGGCCTGAACAGCGGAGTATATTTCGTACAGGTTAAAGCAGAAGGATTCAGCTCTACTCAGAAACTGATCAAATACTAAGTTGAAAAAGTACGGCAGCCTTTTAATGATACTGATCGCTTGCGGGTTCTGGAAATCCGCAGGCGCTCAGTATTATGTGCTTTTTACCAGTAACCGGGACGGGAAGGCTGTCCCCGATCTATCGGTACACATGACCCTGCTTCGGGAGGGCAAATCCCCTGTATACGGTTTTTATATTACTGACAACCTGGGCATAATCCAGGTGCCCGATTCGGGCAACTACCTGATCCAGGTAGGTTATGCCGGTTTCAAAACCTTTCAGGATACGCTGCACGTTCATCACCAGCGACCTCATCCGCTACGCATTCAACTGGAAGCCCTGCAGTACGATCTGAATGAAGTAGTGGTTACGGGGGAATTTGAGGTGAAAACCGTCGACCAGTCGGTAAACCGGGTACGCACCATCGACAGGAAAAGAATAGAAAAACAAGGAGCGGTCAACCTGCGTGACCTGCTCAGCAACGAACTTAATATCCGGCTTAACCTTGACCCGGAACTGGGTACCGGAATGAGCCTTCAGGGCATTTCCGGCCAGAATGTAAAAATATTGATCGACGGGGTGCCGCTTATCGGGCGTACCGACGGAACCATCGATCTGAGTCAGATCAACCTGGCCAATATCGAACGGGTAGAGATCATCGAAGGCCCTATGTCGGTGATGTATGGTTCGGATGCGCTTGGTGGCGTAATCAACCTCATCACCAAAAAAGGATCCAGCCATACGCTGGAAGGGAACCTAAACAGCTATTACGAAAGTAACGGTACCTGGAATTTCGACGGCAGGGTAGGACTGCGCAAGAACAAATTATACGGAACCCTGGCACTGGGCCGGAATTTCTTCGAAGGGATGTCCATCGGGAATGAAGTCCGGTCCATGACCTGGAAACCGAGAATACAGAAGTACGGCGACCTGACTCTGGGATATAAATACAAAAACAGCATTCACCGTGTTCAGTCTTCTCTCTTCCTCGAAAAGCTGACCAACCGGAGTGAGCCGGTGTTCACTCCCTATGCCATTTACGGTCGCGATGCTTATTTCTATACAACCCGATTTAACAATGGCCTGTTCAGTGATTTCCGGATCAACCCGAATACCACCTTCAATTCCATAGTAAGCTATTCCTGGTTTCAACGGGTAAAGGCTTCCTATGTAAAGGACCTGGTTAACCTTACCGAACAACCCATACAGGAATCGGGTGCCTGGGATACTGCTCGCTTCGGCTTGATCCTGATGCGGGGGATCCTTACGCATCGTTTTGACAAAGTCTGGCAAATTCAGCTGGGGTATGATATCAATCTGGAAAGTGGCCTGGGAGAACGTTTTGCCGGAGGGACCCAGAAGATCAGTGATTATGCGTTGTTCAGCAGTCTGGAGATACAAGCTACCAAACGCCTTAACCTGAAACCGGGCCTTCGTGCCAGCTATAACTCCCGTTACGGTTCTCCGCTGGTACCGGCGTTTAACGTAAAATACGACTTTACCTCCTGGCTGACCCTGAGAAGTTCCTATGCGCGTGGGTTCCGTGCCCCAAGCCTGAAAGAGCTGAGCCTGTTCTTCGTGGATCAAAATCACAATATCCAGGGTAATGAAGACCTCCTGGCTGAGAAGTCGGATAATATCAATGCCAGCATTACGGCCAACGGTAAATTTTTCGGATGGATGATCCGTACGGAGTTGGCAGCCTACCATAACCGCCTGTACGATATGATCAACCTGGCACTGGTGGATGCCGACAGGCAGTTGTACAAGTATGTGAACATTGAGAACTTCCGTACTCAGGGACTGAATGTTTCTATGGATGGAAGACGCGACGGATTGAACATCCTGCTGGGGTATTCGCTTACCGGGCGCTGGAGTCCGTTCTACGGAAAGTCCTTTACCTATTCGCCAGAATATCGCGCCAATTTCACCTGGAGCATCCCGCGTGTTCTGGTAGATTTTTCGGTATTCTATAAATTTACGGGAGCCACTCCGGGGTTTGCCCTGGATGCCAATGAACAGGTGATACAAACGCGTGTCGATAGCTACTCAACCATGGATGTTTCGTTATCCAAAACATTCTGGAAACGGCGCATTACCCTGGTAGCCGGTGCCAAAAACCTCTTCAACGTAACGAATATCAATTACGCCGGTGCAGCCACCGGTGGCGTACACAGTGGGGGAGGCAGCAGCAAACCGGTAAACATGGGACGCACCGGATTTGTGTCGCTTCGTTTTAACTTTATTGAAATGAAATGAAAAAAGGGATCTGGATAGCAGTACTCGGGCTTGTTTTCGCTTCCTGCGAAAAAGAAGAAAAACCCTACCAGCTTCCCCCGGCAGGAGATGCCGTGGTGCAGCAGGTGAATATGGGAGAGGACTATAGCAAAGTGATCTTCTATGACCTCGATAACGAGAACTTCTATATCGAGGAACTGGCCCAATGGGACCTGGCCCTTGAATGTGCGGAAAAGGGTGTACATGCCCTGATGAACGGCGGTACCGGCACCCAGGTGGCCGCTATGGGCGATACCAACTTTACTGCTTTGTATGATGTGATGAAAGCCGAGTGGCGCTGGGATCCCCCTTCATTCAATGTTGACTCCACGGCTGTGGGGGAATGGGCCGATAGTAATTTTACGCTGAGCCGGGAAGTTTACCTTCTTGACCGCGGAGAGAATACCAGCGAGGAACAGTATAAAAAGCTGCAACTGGTTGAGGTATCGGAAACACATTACCTGCTTCGTACGGCCAATCTGGACGGAAGTCACGATCGCTACATACGGGTGGAAAAAGACCCCAAGACATCTTTTGTCAATGTAAACCTTGACAAAGGGCAGTTGGAAAAATACGAACCGGCTAAAGAAGAATGGGACTTTATGTTTGTCCGCTACCGCTATGTGTATTATGATATGGAACCCATTGTTCCTTATGAAGTGAACGGGGTAATTCTTAACCCGTACCGTACCTCGGTAGCCGATACCCGAATGGCTTTTGACTCCGTGACACGGGGCGTTGCTGATACCATGACGTTCAGCTCCCGCAGGGATTATATCGGTTTCGACTGGAAATACTATTCCTTTGACAAAGAAGCTTATATCACGGATACGAAACGCGTGTTTGTGATCCGCTCCCACAGTGGCTATTACTACAAACTGCGGTTCATTGATTTCTATGATGCCCAGGGGGTGAAAGGTGCCCCGACTTTTGAATTCAAGCGTTTGTAAAATTTAACACGCTGGTGAAAGCGGCAGTCTGTATTCCGTGCTTTCTTTGCAGCGTTCGATAATCAAAATGAAAAAATTACTTCTTATTGCAGCGGTTTTTGGGTTTACCGCCGGATTGAAAGCCCAGATCGTCTCGGTAGAGAACCTGAAAACGCATATCTATACCCTGGCTTCCGATGATTATAAAGGAAGAGGAACAGGGGAAAAGGGAGAAGATAAAGCCGCCCGCTATATCAGCAAGGAGTTGAAAAAACTGAAGCTGAAACCCCGGGGCACAAAAAAATACTACCAGCCTTTTGAATTCGAACTGAAACTCATGAACCCCGATAACCCGCATGGGGAGATGGTTAGCAAGGGGATCATCAAAGGACAAAATATCGTGGGATTGGTTGACAATGCCGCACAATATACGGTGGTAATCGGGGCCCATTACGATCACCTTGGCGAAGGAATGCTCGGTGGCTCACGAGAAGCCAACCCGGAAGGAAAGGTTCACCACGGCGCTGATGACAATGCCTCAGGAGTAGCAGCCATGCTGGAGCTGGCCCGCTATCTCCAAACCAACGACAGAATCGAAGAACATAACTACCTGTTCATTTTCTTTTCCGGGGAGGAAGAGGGACTGCAGGGTTCCAAGTACTGGGTGGAACATCCCACCATGGACCTGGAGAATATCAGTTACATGATCAATATGGATATGGTCGGACGTCTGGATTCCGTAAAACGTGACCTTATCGTTCATGGAGTAGGCAGCAGCCCCATCTTCGGAAGGGTGCTCAATAGCTCCAATACCAAAAACCTGACCCTGGCCTTTGACTCAAGCGGAGTAGGTCCCACCGATTTCACTTCTTTTTACCGCAAGGATATTCCCGTGATGGGCTTTTTTACCGGCCAGCATGCCGACTATCATAAAGAAAGCGACACTCCGGATAAGATCAATTATCAGGGAGAGAAGGAAGTGATAGAATTGATTATCAATGTGATCAACTACTGCGACTCCATTGCCAAACCGGAATTTACCAAGACCCGGGAGAAACAGATGGGGCGCACCCGGTTCAAAGTAACCATGGGTATCATGCCGGATTATGCTTTCGCCGGGCCTGGCCTTCGTGTAGATGGGGTGAGTGAAGGAAAACCGGCAGAAAAAGCCGGGATCAAACCGGGAGATGTGATTCTCAAGGTGGGAGATATGGAAATTACCGATATGGGAGCCTATATGAGGATGCTTTCGGAGATGGAAGAGGGAACCCAAACAACGGTAACGGTAAGGCGTGGGGAAGAGGAACTTACTCTCGATATTCAGTTCTGATAAATACCGAATAACCCTGATAAACAGTGGGTTTATTCTATTGATCTGGGAAAATACCTACGTCTAATATTGCCTACTTTTTAACAGACTTTAACGGTTTCTTCTTCTTAGGCTGCTATTTTTGTCCGGTTTGGAACCCCAATGGCAAATTCGGGAGCGTTAAGAAAAAGAAAGGTATGGTTAAGTTGTCTCGGACTGATAATACTATCGGTCTTTCCTGCTGTGCTTGCCGGGCAATGCGTACCAGCCAATCCCGTTGCTTCCTTTACCTATAACACAGATACCAGCCTCTGCAACGGAGCGAGCGTTACCTTTTATTCCACATCCTCCGCATACCAGGGTACGGCTTTTTGGGATTTCGGGGGAAATGGCAATTCCGATACGGCAAGCGGGGATACGGTAACGTATCAATTCCTGCATTCCGGAACCTCTGTTCACCAATTCCATGTCAGGTTGCTGGTTATCGATTCCTGCGGCAACCTGGATTCGGTTTCCCGTGATTTTTATGTGACTCCGGAATTCGGGGTGGATTTTACTTATTCTCCGAACCCCTATGGTTGCGATAGCGTGCTGATGGGGTTCAATAACCTCAGCACGGGAAGTGGATTAAGCTATTCCTGGGATTTCGGTGACCCCGGTTCCGGGTCTGCCAATACAAGTAGTTCAGCCAATCCTTCCCACCGTTTTGATATCAATACGCAGGATACATTTAGCGTTAAACTGGTGGTTAGTGATACCTGCGGCAACCTGGATTCCGTAATCCGGCAAATAATTATTGCCCCATTCCCCAGCGCAGATTTTCAGTTCGCGGATTCCTTGTGCTCCGGCAATCTTTCCTTTACCAATACCTCTACGGGAACAGGGCTGAGCTACGAATGGAATTTCGGCGACCCGGCTTCCGGTTCGTCCAATACCAGTACGCTAACCAACCCTTCGCACTTTTTTGATACCACCGGGACCGGCATGGTATCCTATACCGTCAGTCTTCGCGCTACCAATGCCTATGGTTGTACCGATATCCTCACAAAGACACGTTATGTTCAGCGTGGACCGGACAATACCCTGCTTGGGAATTTTGTGAACTGCGGTACGGGGAATTCACACCAGTTGATCGTATTTAACAACTCGTCAACCGTATCCTCCAATGCCGAGTACATAATATACTGGGGCGATACCTCCATCAATATCGATACCCTGAGCTCTTTCACCTTTGATACCAATGTATACGTGGGAAGAGGTGCCTGGACGCTTCGATTAAAAACCACGGACAATGCGGGTTGCAGCCGTGAGGATAGCACAACGGTATTTAACGGGAGTAACCCCTCGGGCGGACTGGCTTCCCCGGGAAATACCACCAACCTTTGCGCACCCGACACGATTGGATTTTTACCGACTAATTATTCCAACAACCCCAGCGGTACGATTTATATTTTTACGGTTGACGACGGGTCGGCATCCCAGGTGTTCCAACACCCGCCCCCCGATACCATTTACCATATCTTTGACCAAAGCAGTTGCGGATCGGCAGGTAATTCCCATACGGCAACTTTACGGATAGAAAACCCCTGCGGGTTTACTTCTGCCACGGTTACCCCGATTTCCGTTAACCGTCCGCCCATAGCAGACTTCTCGATCAATAAAGATACACCCTGTGTCAATCAGGACATTGTGAACTTCACCGAGACCAGTCAGATGGGTTCTCACGTTTATTTTTCAGGGGTAGCCTATTCCTGTGATACCGTGCATTTACGCTACTGGACCATTACTCCCAACACGTATCAGTTGGTAGGAGGAACCTTGGGAACCGCACTCATCAGCTCTGCAGCGGGCTCCAATGGGTTAAGTGTCCGGTTTTTGGATACAGGGTTGTATACCATTACCCTGAACACGGGATTCGATTTTTTTTCCAACCCCGCATTTCCCTGCGGCAATACCCAGATGGTGAAGCAGGTTTATGTGAGGGATACCGTTAAGGCTTCTTTCTCAGTCAACCTGAATCCTTCCAATGGCTGTGTTAACAACATCTTCACCCCGGTTAATAAAAGCAAGGGCCCCATACAGTCTTACCGTTGGGAAGTGACTCCCAATAGTGGGTTTTCATTCACGATGGGGAATCAATATTCGGTCAGTCCGCAATTCCGTTTTACCGAAGGCGGAGTCTATGACCTCAACCTGAAAGTGTTCGGGGAATGTAATGACAACGACACCTCCATAACAATTATCATCCGGGAGAAACCGGAAGTAACTCTTCCTGCCGACACGGTCTATTGTGGTCCGCAAACGATTGATTTTGCTTCGCTTACTCATGCCCCCACGATCGATACCAATTTTGGAAGCCTGAGTGCCTATCGGTGGAGGGTTTTCGGGGGAAGCGTGAACTTTGTGAACGGAACCGATTCGAACAGCCTTAGTCCACAGATACAGTTCCTGGATACCGGTTGGCATATGATTCTGTTCACGGCATCGAATGCCTGTGGTGCATCACTGGCCGATACCCAGTTGGTGCATATCAAGCCTGTTCCGGTTCAAAGTTCGCTTTCGGATATTGAAGTATGCCCGGGCAGCCTGATCAGTCCAGGAACATTTACCAGCAACCCAACCGGTGCCACTTTCACCTGGACGAATTCCAATACCTCTATCGGACTCGCCGCTTCGGGAACGGGAAGTATCAGTGCCTACAATGCACCGGCCAATCCCGGCGGATCCTTGATCACCGGAGTGATAACGAGTACGCCTGCCCTGAATGGATGTGTCGGTAACCCGGTGGATTTTGAGATACGTATCAAACCGACGCCGCTTCCTGCATCCCTTTCGGATATCGAGGTGTGCCCGGGCGATAGTATCCTGGTACCTGCCTTTGCTTCCACACCGGCAGGAGCCGGTTTCACCTGGACAAACAGCAACGACTCCGTCGGGTTGGGAGTGTCGGGTAATGGGAATATTGCTGCATGGATAGCTCCTCAAAACCTGGGAACTTCCGCGATAATTGGCCGTATCCGCTATACCCCGGAATTGAACGGATGCACAGGACCGGCAGATAGCTTTGAAGTATCGATACGCACCCGGCCGGTATTGAGCGGCCTCACCGATACCCTGATCTGCCCGAACCAATCCTTTAGCTACCCGGCTTTCAGTTCCATTCCTTCTGGTGCCGGATTCAATTGGTATAACCGTGATACGGCAATTGGCTTGTCCGATTCCGGCACCGGCAATCTGCCCACCTTTATTTCTACATTGAATGAAACCGGGGATACGCTTTCGGCAACCATTGTAGTCATTCCCAACTACAACGTGTGCGTCGGTTTTGCCGATAGTTTTGTTTTGTCGGTACGTCCGGCTCCGGTGATACAGCCGTTATCCGATACCACGGTTTGTCCCGGCGACAGTGTGTTTATCCCCGCATTCACCGCTACTCCCGGAGTGGCCCAATTCACCTGGACGAACAGCAATACCCAAACCGGGCTCGCTGCTTCCGGCAACGGTTCCATAGCTCCTTTTACCGCAGCAGCTAACCTGAGCGGAAGCAACAGGGTGTCTCAGGTTGTGGTGATTCCCACCCTGAATAGCTGTGCCGGGTTACCGGATACCTTTTCGCTCACTCTAAAACCCAGTCCGGTACCTGCGGCACTCAGCGATATTTCCGTCTGCCCCGGGGATTCGGTTTTCCCAGCTGCATTCGGAAGCACCCCGGCAGGGGCTGCTTTTGTATGGATAAACCGGAACGACTCCATCGGTCTCGCTGCATCCGGTAGTGGAAATCTCCCGAATTTTAAGGCTTCCGCCAATGCGGGCATTGTTTCCATTAACGGACGAATTGTCTATACACCCACCCTGAACCAATGTACAGGAGATCCGGATAGTTTTATGATCTCGGTTAAACCGACACCCACTGTGGTGGCCAACCCCGATCTGGAATTTTGTACCTGGGATACCATACAACTGACGGCATTTGAATCCGTTCCTGGCGGAGCCTCTTTTGTATGGACAAATTCGAATACGGGTATTGGCCTCGGCGCTTCGGGTTCAGGTACCCCTTCTTCCTGGATAGCTCCGGCAAATACGAGCGCTTCTACGGTAGTCGGGCAGATCATTGTTACCCCAACGCTTAATTCCTGTCCCGGAGTTCCGGACACCTTTGATATCGGCATTCGCCCTCAGCCTTCCGCAGATGCCGGTATTGCCGATACTTTATGCCAGGGGCAGGCTGCCTTTATCGGGCAAAAGCCGATACCCGGTGAAAGCTATTCCTGGTCTTCGGTACCCAACGGGTTTTCCGATACCGTTGCCGAAGTGAGTGTGTCGCCTTCTGTAACGACACTGTATATCCTTACCGTTTACGATTCCAGTACGCAGTGCAGGCAGATGGATTCGGTTGGAATCCTGGTGAACCCGGTGATTGCCGGTAACAGCATCGGGAATGACCAGGTAATCTGTGCCGGGCAGACGCCTGCTCCGCTCACCGGAAACTCGGCCACTGGCGGTAACAGCTCGTTTGTTTACCGTTGGCAGCAAAGTACCGATTCCAGTACCTGGACCGACATTACCGGTGCTACTGCACAGAATTACAGTCCGGGAGTATTGACCGTCAACACGCATTACCGCAGGGTGGTGCTATCCGGACCTTGCTCCGATACCTCTTCTGTTATACGGGTGATCGTGCTGCCGGGCATCGGCAATAACTACATCACGGGCCACGATTCAATCTGCGCTTTCTTTGCTCCTTCCACGATCCAGGGCAGCACCCCTACGGGCGGTAATGGCAGTTATAGCTATACCTGGCAACAAGCGGCTGACAGCACCCAATCTCCTACGGTGATCAGCGGTGCAACGAATCAGGATTATTCCCCGGGAACACAAACCACCACAACCTATTACCGACGGCTAACGGCTTCGGGTGCTTGTGAGGTTCCGAGCAATTGGGTGATGATCCGTGTGTTCCCCAAACCAGCGGCATCTTTTGCCGCCAGCAATGCCTGTTATGCCTACTCCAATACCTTTACCGGGACTTCTTCCATCAGTTCTGGAAGTATCGATACATTCAGCTGGGACTTCGGAGATACGAGTTTCTCCTCCCAACCAAATCCGGATCATACGTATACATACCCGGGAGCAAAGGCCGTAACGTTAACGATCAGCAGTGACTTCGGTTGCCGGGATACGGCACAGGAAACGGTGTATGTTCATCCGAAACCTGTTGCAGACTTTGACTCAAGCAATGCCTGCCATGGTTTGGTGAATGTGTTTACGGACCAGTCGCAGTTGAGTTCAGGCAGCATCATAACCTACCGGTGGTATTTTGGCGATGGCGACAGTTCCTCCCAGTCTTCTCCGACCCATATATACGGAGATACGGGCACCTACGCGATCCGCCTGATCGTGGAAAGCGACTCAGGGTGTACGGATTCATTCTTCCGTACGGTGGAGGTATACCCGAAACCTGTTGCAGGCTTTATCGGAGAGAATGTTTGTTTCGGCCAGTCGACACATTTTACGGATACTTCTTCGGTAGGAGCAGGGAACTTACAGAGCTGGTCCTGGGAGTTTGGCAATGGCGATACGTCGACACAACGACATCCGGTGCAGACGTATGGCACTGCGGATACCTTTGATGTGACCCTATATGTGGAAAGCGACCGGTTGTGTCGGGATACGGTGATGGGAGAGGTGATTGTTTATCCATCCATTGGTAACAACACAATCAGCGACGACGATACGATCTGTGCGGGAGCATCCACCCAGGTTTTCCCGGGAAGTACCCCCACCGGCGGCACAGGTAGTTACCAGTATCAGTGGCAGAGCAGCACGGATACGGTAAACTGGACAACCGTCGGGACCGGGCAGAACCTGCCTGCCCAATCTCCTTCAGTGAACACCTGGTACCGTCGTATTGTAACCAGCAGCCCTTGTGACACGAACGAACAAAACGTGAGTAACCGGGTGTTTGTTCTGGTTACCCAGGGCATCGGCAACAACTACATCATGGGCCACGATTCAATCTGCGCTTTCTTTGCTCCTTCCACGATCCAGGGTAGCGCTCCCACAGGAGGTAATGGCAGTTATAGCTATACCTGGCAACAAGCGGCTGACAGCAACCAGTCTCCCACGGTGATCAGCGGTGCAACGAATCAGGATTATTCTCCGGGAACACAAACCACCACAACCTATTACCGCAGGCTGACGGCTTCAGGTGCTTGTGAGGTTCCGAGCAATTGGGTGATGATCCGTGTGTTCCCCAAACCTGCAGCATCCTTTGCCGCCAGCAATGCCTGTTATGCCTACTCCAATTCCTTTACCGGGACTTCTTCCATCAGTGCGGGAAGTATCGATACATTTAGCTGGGACTTCGGAGATACGAGTTTCTCCTCCCAACCAAATCCGGCTCATACGTATGCGTACCCGGGTGGTAAATCTGTAACGTTAACGATCAGCAGTGACTTCGGCTGCCGGGATACGGCACAGGAAACGGTATACGTTCATCCGAAGCCTGTTGCAGACTTTGACTCAAGCAATGCCTGTCATGGTTTGGCGAATGTGTTTACGGACCAGTCGCAGTTGAGTTCAGGCAGCATCATAACCTACCGGTGGTACTTTGGCGATGGCGATAGTTCCTCCCAGTCTTCTCCGACCCATATATACGGAGATACGGGCACCTACGCGATCCG
>CAXPEB010000080.1:0-76941 GCA_964215915.1 Bacteroidia bacterium | reverse complement strand
GCGAGCCGCAACAAAAGCGTGCAGGAGCCTGTGCGCCAAATCGCCTTAATCTTTTCTTATGAAACAGGGAGTTGTCTATTCCCGTTATCTTGAAAACGCATGTTTACCAAATGAATAAGGGTATGGAAAAGATTCCAGCGATGGCCAGGCTTTTGTTGCGGGGGGAGGCTGGTGCGGCGGGAAGGCGCCTTCAGGAAAACTGTCCTTTTTTCGCCCATTTTTTAGACAAGTAAAAAATGGGCATTCAAGTAAGAACACAACGATCACTACCCACAGGTTTTGTCCTTGATCCGTTAAAAGGCCGTAAGGCAGGAACACACATCAGCTTTTTTGACGGCGGCGGAAGAATCATTCGCGGCACTGTATAAGATGTTAATGGTAACCAAGACCAAAATCTGAGGGCAGAGGGAGACTTGTCAGCGGTTTTGAATACTTGTCGCTCAGATCATCCTTTTAGAATAAATCAGATAAAGTTGAATTTAGGTTAGGCGGCTTTAAGCCATTCTTTCGGCAACTTCCGGATGTTTTTCCAAATCAAGTCCGGCAAACCAGTCGTGGGCTCCCCGGTAAAAATACCAGGCTGAGATTCCCAGAAAAACATGACTAATATCCAGGTGGTTAAACCAGCGGTGCAAGGATATCTTCAACACAAAGACCAAAGCCGCCAGGAATGCAGCGGCAATACCCTGCCAGAAACGGATAAACATCTTTTTCATTCTTCCTTTCCGTATCATCCATAAACCGGCGCCCCCAACAAATAACAGAAGGCCTGCGACGGTATGCACTTCCACCCAGATAAACGATAACCCGGATACCGCCAGTAGGGCAAATACGATAAAATTGATCAGGATCAGCGAAAAGAACGTATTGAACCATACCGGACGAACCTGCCGGTGCAATTGTTCCAGTACAAATCCTTCCAGGCACAAGACTGAAATCATACTAAACAACCAGCCCGGTAATTTTCCGGTCATTCCTAAAGCATAGAGAAAACCATGGCCCATTACTCCACCCAGAAAGGTACCCAGTCCGAGAAATACGAAATGCCAGATCAGTAATGATCCCGACTTGTGCTTTTTCCTGTATGCCTGCAGGACGTAAGCCGCATAGAAGCAAAACAGTGCTACAAGAATGTCAGTAAGCGTGGTGGAGAACTCGTCGATCCGAATTCCGGCAATTTCCAGTGAGGGGGCATTCATGGCCGCATATTACGGCGCTGCGGTGTAATGCACAACTTTTTAAGGCCGGGTGGGGAGATTGCCAAAACAGCAAAATCAAAACCCCGGGGTTCTTTTAAAAGGTTTGATCATTTCTTCTACCTTTTCAATGATTTCCCGGGCCTGTTGAACAACCCGAAGCCCTTCTTCAGTAGTGGTTATAGGCAGAGTACTCCGATTGAACAACTGGCGTCCCAGCCTTTCTTCCAGGGCCTTTACCTGCTGGCTGACCGTGCTTTGTTCTGCTGCACAGATGTCGGCAGCCTTGCTGAAGCTGCCTGTTTCGGAAACAGCTATCACATATTGAAGTTGTCGGAGCGTTACTAACATGGTTTTGGACAAATATGCACCAAAGGGATCAAAAAATTTACACATTTCTGATCATCAAACGTATTGCTTATCCGATGAAACCCCCACATTTGCAGGGTGCGGCAACTTCTTTTTCTTGCTCTTTTCCTCTCAACGGGCCTTTTACAGGCCCAGGTTCCGGCTGTCGGAAGCAGCAAGCGTATCGATGTGGGTACCTGGAACCTCTACTGGTGGGGGCATGATCAAAACGGACCACAGAACAAGTCGCTGCAACGCCAGGAGGTACTGAATGTGTTGCAGGCTTCCCGTATCGATATATGGGCCTTGCAGGAAGTGTGCGATACTGCGGCACTGGCAGCCGGCTTGAAGGATCTCGGCCATTTCGGGTACCGCTTCTCCGATTACTGGCAGGATCAGAAAATGGCTCTCGTCTGGGATAACCGGTACTGGGAATCCATCGCCGACTCACAATTGCTGGCCACATTTTCTGCGGATTTTGCCAGCGGAAGATTGCCGCTTATGACCTTGTTAGTCAGAAAAGGCCGTCCCGACACACTTTGTGTGATCGGCATTCACCTTAAAGCGAATACCGGTAATGCCACCGAACAGGAAAAATCCTGGGAGAACCGACGCAAATCCTGCCTGCATTTACTCGAATGGACAAAGCAACAGGAAAACCGGAACCTGATTATCCTGGGCGACTGGAACGACGATTTGGATTATAGCCTGATCTCCGGGAAACCCAGCTCCATCGATACCCTGGAAGTAAACGGACGTTTCCTTACGCGTGAGCTTTCTGAAATCGGACAAAATTCCTGGGTGTTCGGTAGTGCCATGATCGATCATATCTGGTTAAATACCCAATTGACCGCCCGGTACACGGATAAGAGTTGCAAACGCTACCTGCTCGACTTGTACATCACCGATTATGCCCAAACCGTTTCTGATCATTACCCGGTTTATGCCGCGCTGGAAGAGGTTTCCGCTAACCCGGTCAGGTTTGTAAGGGAACCTGAATCCTTGCAGCTTTACCCGAACCCTTCGGGAGGGCTCTTTTACCTTAGGGGAGTTAACAAAGTAGAAGTGCTGGAGCTGTACGCTGCAGATGGCAGGCGGGTGCCTTTCAGGTGGGTGAGAGAAGGGGATGTGCTCCGTCTTCAAACGGAGGCCCGGGGACTGCTTACCGTAAGGCTGAATGAATATGTCTTTCGTTTGCTAGTGAGGGACTAGGCGAACTATATTTGCCCAAATTTTATTTATGGCAACTACTTCTGATGTAAGCGTTGGCGCATTCCTGCGCTACAATGGCGAGCTGGTTCAGGTCATTGAATGGCAGCACCGTACTCCGGGCAACCTCCGGGCTTTTTACCAGGCCAAAATGAGAAACGTACGCAGCGGAAAACTGGTGGAAAACCGGTTTCGCTCAGGAGAGAACGTGGACCTTGCCCGTGTGGAAACCAAAGAGCTCCAGTACCTCTATAAAGACGGAAACAACTTGGTGTGTATGGATCAGGAAACGTTCGAGCAGCTTTATGTCGACGAACAGTTCTTCGGTTCAGCTGCTCCATTCATGAAAGAGGAAATGATCGTACAGGTAGCCTTCGAATCGGATCAACCCGTATATGCAGCGGCTCCTTCCTCCGTGGAGCTGGAAATTACCTATACCGAACCCGGCGTGAAAGGCGATACGGCAACCAATGCCATGAAACCGGCAACCGTGGAAACAGGAGCGGAGATACAGGTTCCCCTTTTCGTGAACATCGGCGATGTGGTGAAGATCGATCCCAATACCGGAGCCTACCTGGAAAGAGCCAAGGGATAATGAATTTTTACGGACCTGAGTTGAATTTCCTGGGTATAGAAGAGCCCGAACTTCATGCCTATAATCATGCCCGCTATGTGATTCAGTCGGCACCTTATGAGCATACTTCGTCGTATCTGGCGGGAAGTGTCAAAGGCCCCGAAGCCATTCTTTCCGCATCCCATTATGTGGAG
Organism: Bacteroidia bacterium; assembly: GCA_964215915.1. Taxonomy (GTDB): domain Bacteria; phylum Bacteroidota; class Bacteroidia; order UBA8524; family UBA8524; genus UBA8524. The sequence goes on along the minus strand of CAXPEB010000080.1, from coordinate 73,420 downwards.
TTTTATGATGAGGAACTTGACCGGGAGACTTTCCGCCACGGAGGGATCTGTACCGTTGAGGCCATGGAATTCGGCGATAAGGTGGATGCGGATGCCGTTGCCTTCATTGAAAGCGAAACGACCAAACACCTGGATGCCGGTAAGTTTGTGATCTCTCTGGGAGCAGAACATACCGTTACTTTCGGTTTTGTCAAGGCCCACCTCAAAAAATACCCGAACCTCAGTGTGCTGCAGATCGATGCACACAGCGACCTGCGACAGGCTTACCAGGGAAACCCTTACAGCCATGCATCCGTGATGGCACGGGTTAATGAACTGGGAGTCAAAATTGCCCAGGCAGGCATTCGGGCTCAGTGTATCGAAGAGGCAGAACTGATAAAGTCCAGTGCGAACATCGAAACAGCGTATGCACACCAGTGCAGAAGAGAAGAGAAGTGGATGGATCGACTGATCGGTCATTTGACGGATCAGGTTTACGTAACTATCGATGCGGACGGTTTGGATCCTTCCATCGTTCCTGCGGTGGGAACAGCCGAACCCAACGGGCTGTTCTGGGAAGAAACCACCCGCTTGCTGGAGCGGGTAGCCCGCGAAAAAACGATCATAGGATTTGATATTGTCGAATGTGCCCCGATGGAAGGGAGCATTCTTTCCGAGTTCACCCTGGCCAAACTGCTTTACCGGCTGTTGGGATATATCAATAAGAAAAACACATGAATACACCCGTTTACCTGGACAATGCCGCCACAACCCCAATCGACCCTGAAGTGATTGAGGCTATGGTGGCAGTAATGAAAGACGATTACGGAAATCCTTCCTCCATCCATGCCCACGGAAGAGAGGTGCGCACCCGGGTAGAGGAGGCGAGGAAAACAGTAGCACGTCTGCTGAATGTCACGCCTTCTGAAATATTCTTTACGTCCGGGGGAACGGAAGCGGATAACATGGCTTTGCGCTGCTCTGTGGAAGACCTCGGGGTGAAAAGGATCATTACCTCGCCGATTGAACACCATGCCGTATTGCATACCGCCGAAGAGCTGGAGAAAAAGGGCAGGGTAGACCTGGATCTGGTTCGGGTAAAACCGGATGGTCATATCGATCTGGAACACCTGGAAAGCCTCTTGTCCGACACCTCTAAAGGCAAAACCCTGGTCTCGCTGATGCATGCCAATAATGAGATCGGGAACTTACTGGATGTGGACCGGGTATCGGAAATGTGCCAGAAGCATAATGCACTGTTTCATTGCGATACGGTTCAGACAATAGGCCACTACCCGCTTGATCTGGAAAAGGTCAAAATCGATTTTATTGCTTGTGCCGCACATAAATTCAATGGCCCGAAAGGGGTGGGTTTCATCTATATCAGCAACAGGAATAAGATCAGCCCGCTGATTACCGGCGGCGCTCAGGAAAGAAATATGCGTGGGGGAACCGAGAATGTATACGGAATCGTTGGACTGGCCCGTGCCCTGGAGATTGCTTCACGGGATATGGAATCCAAGATTGCGGCCATTAGCGACCTGAAAGCGTATATGATCCAAAAGCTGGAAGAAGCGGTTCCGGGTATCTCTTTTAACGGAGATGCTAAAGGAAGAAGCCTGTATACCGTTTTGAACGTAAGTTTTCCTCCGTCCAAGATCAGTGAAATGATGTTGTTCAGGCTGGATATCGAAGGGATTTCGGCCTCAGGAGGAAGTGCCTGCTCGTCCGGGTCGGATATCGGGTCACATGTTTTGAAGACCCTTGGAGTCAGCAGCGATCGGGCGAATGTCCGCTTCTCATTCAGTAAATTCAACACCCGGGAAGAAATTGACTATGTCATTGAGAAACTCAGAGAATTGCATACCTGAATTTTACTTAGCTTAGCACCCCATGCGGCTTCCCGTCCTTTTAAGCATTTGTTTTCTCCTGTTGGTATCCGTTAGCCGCTCGTCGGCTCAACCCTACTATCTGTTGGATTCAAGCCTGAAGCACGGGTATGAGTTGTACCTGCTTGGCGATTATGACCAGGCAGGAGCCTATTACCTGAAAGCACTGAAAAAGGCTCAGAAGGAAGGGAACAAGCGGATTGAGGCGGAATCGTACCGCTCACTCGGGGAAGTGAACCGGGCCTCACAAAACCGTACTTTTGCACTGAAATACCTGGATAAAGCCGAGCAGCTGTTTAACCGTATCGGCGACGAATACGGAATTGCCAATACCAAAAACCGACTGGCTGCCTGTTATTTTGAGATGGGGGATACCACCCGAAGCCGAAACTACCTCAACAGTTCTTACAAGATTTGTAAAGACCGGCAATTCCTGGATATTCAATACAACAACCTAACGATCATGGGGGCTCTGGAATTCTTCAAACAGAAGAATTTTCAAGGTGCAATCATGTATTTGAGCGAAGCCTACAAACTCGCAGAAGTGTTGCAGCGGGAAGAAGATTACCCCTACATATTCAATAACCTGACCCGGGTATATCGGGAAATAGGAAAGCCGGATTCTGCACTGCATTACGCTCATCTGGCTCTGGAGTATGCCCAAAAATATGAAGTAAGAACCTACATGGCCTCAGCTTACGGCCAGCTTTCGCTGTTGTATTCCGACCTCAACCGTTATAAGGAAGCGTATGAGTATGAGCGCTTGTATAATCTGCATACCGATACCATTTATAATGAATCACGGGATAAGGAAGTAGCGGAAATTGTGGAACGTTACCAGAACGAAAAGCAGGAGGAACAACTCCGTCGCCAGAGCGTTCAGTTGCGTTACACCATTTTTCTGGCCCTGGTCTTTCTGGCTATGCTGCTGGTGATGGTTTACCTGGTGCTTCATTCGCGCAAACAACGCAGATCACTGGCCAAAGCTCAGCTGGAGTCGGAAAGCCGGAGAAGGCTCCTGGAAGAGAATAACCGCGTGAAAGACAAGCTGATCTCGGTACTGTCTCACGACCTGCGTTCACCGGTGGCGGCGTTAAGCAGCTCGCTGGACATTATCCGCAGCAGCGATGTGGACAAAGAAGAAACACTCCGGCTGATGGATGAACTGGCGGTACGTGTGGAAAGGACCGCTCAGTTGATTGACAACCTGTTGTTCTGGATCAAGAATCAACTCGATCGTACCCAGCCTCAACCCGTACAGGTGAACCTGCTCTCCGAAACGAATGGAGTTGCGCTGCTTCAGGAAACGGCGATTAGTCAGAAAGACTTACGGTTGGAAATATCCATTCCTAAAGACCTGAATATCCGTGCCGACCGCGAAATGATACGCCTGGCCCTGCGGAATCTGCTTAGTAATGCCATCAAGTTTTCCCATCCGAGCGGGCGAATACTGATTACCGCCACCCGGTGGGACAAGTACACGGAACTTATCGTCAGCGACGAAGGAGTGGGGATGAGCAGCGATAAACTCGACCAGTTATTTGAAGTACAACAGGTAACCAGCACAGGCACCTATGAAGAGATCGGGATGGGGCTGGGACTTTCCATTGTCCGTGATTTTGTGCAGATCAACGGCGGCGAAATCAAAGTAAGCAGCGACGTAAATAAGGGGAGCAGCTTCTACCTTCGGTTCCCGAACTGATCCGGATCCACCGGACTGGCCATCAATACCGATTCTTTCTCTACATGAACCAGCCCGGCAGGGTCTCCCTTGCGCTTACGCAGGTGTTTTTTTTCCGTATGGATGACCGGGGCATGCGCTTCATTTCTGCGTTTGGAAAACCAAAGGGCCAACCCGGCGGCGCATTCCAAAACCGTGTCGGGTATTCCGGAGTTCCCCTTTTTTCGAATGATGACATGGCTGCCCGGAACATCTTTGGCATGGAGCCATAGGTCGTCTTTGTGAGCCACCTTGAAACTCAGGAAATCGTTGTCGCGCGCCTGCTTCCCAACAAGAATTTCAAACCCGTCCAGTTCAAAACGGTGATAAGGCAATCGCTCCGATTCCCGGTTTTCCTGTTTCTTTTCACGGATATACGGGCGGAGCTCTTTCATTGTCTCCGCCTGTTCCACTTGTTCCAGGGTATGGCTGAGCTCACTGAATTTTTCCCGGAGTGCATTTGCCTGTTTTGCGATGACCTCCTCCTGCAAGTGCTGGTTTTTGGCTTTCCGGTAATAACGCTCCGCATTTTCAGCGGGACTCAACCGGGATTGAAGGCGGACAGTGAGGGGCTTCCCGCTAAGGTAATCGTTGAGGGTAACGGTATCCGCACCTTCCTTTATCGCTAACAGGTTACTCATGATAAGGTCGCCCAGGTGCCGGTAGTTGCGGCTTTCCTTCAAACGTTCCTCTTCGGTTTGCAGGGCTTTTTCCCTTTTTTTCAGGCTGTTTAGTTCCCTATGCAAGGCACTGCTCAAACGCAACTTTTCCTGACTAAAATAATAACGCGACAGGCTCAGCTCCGACCAGTCGTGGCAGGCTTCCATAATTGAATCATAACGAACCGGGTTGCCATTTTCCAGGGCTTCCGGGCCAAGGGAGTACCCTTCTTCGGTAGTGTTCAGAAAAATAGGCTCTTTCAGGTAACGGTCGTACCAGTCAGTCAGCCGGACCTCCGCACCTTTTTGTTTGCTGAAATGTTGCCAGTCGCGCAGCAGGGAGCCACGTAAGAAGCGGGCTTCAGCCAAAACGAGCTCCTTGTCCGGCCATTGTTCCTGTTCCAGTTCCCGTATACGGGCTATGTCGTAATCCTGTCGGGAAGCCAGCGATTGCCGGAAATGCCGGGTGCCTTCTGAGTCTGTTTCCAGTACATTTCCGTTAGGGCCATGGGCCAGGACCAGCAGAAATGATCCATTTACGGAGATATCGAAACTCCTGTTGCCGGGATGTGCATTTACTTTGTTTATGGAAGACCCGTGTATGGGCCGAAACTGGCTTTGTCGCCGTTTATGCTCAGAAGGCACTTCCCGGGGAAAACGGATATGAGTATCCCCTCCGGCAAAGCGCAGGGATAGGTGGAAATCCTTGCCGTTTCGGGTATTAAAAGAGAAGAACAGCTGGGTTTTATCGATGGAGAAAATATCGATTACCTTGCCCTCCTGCAATAGGTCGTTGAGCTCTTCGGCCAGTCGTGCAGCGTAGAGCGCATTGAGTCCCATCAGAATTGCATTTCCCCGTCGATATCGGTAAGGGCGATGGGTTTGTTGTCTGTAACCAGGATCGTGTGCTCAAATTGAGCGGAGAGTTTTCCGTCAATAGTCCGTGCAGTCCAGCCGTCGCGTTTGTCTATTTTCGACCGGGCCTTGCCTGCATTGATCATCGGCTCTACGGTAAAAACCATCCCGGGTTTGAGCTTTGGCCCTGAATTTTTAGGAGCGGTGTGCGCAACTTCAGGCTCTTCATGAAATTTCATCCCGATTCCATGACCGCAGAATTCATAGACCACCGAATAACCCAGTGACGTTGCGTATTTGTTGATCTCGTAACCGATGTTTCCAAGATGGTTTCCGGGAACGCATTGAGCTATCCCTATACGCAGGCATTCTTTTGTGGCGTCTATCAGTCTTCGGGCATAGTCGCTTACTTCACCCACTTCATACATTTTACAGGTGTCGCCAAAGTAGCCGTTGAGTATGGTTGTTACATCGATATTCAGAATGTCTCCGTCGCGTAACTCGTACTTGCCCGGTATGCCGTGACAGATCACGTCATTGGGCGAGGTGCAGCAAGATGCCGGAAAGCCGTTATAACCCTTGGTAGCCGGAACGGCTCCATGATCGCGGATGAATTCTTCGCATTTCCGGTCAATGTATTCGGTGGTGACACCCGGTTGAACAAATTGTTCCAGGTATTTCAGGGTCTGCGCGGCCAGAACCGAACTTTTCCTGATCCCTTCTATCTGTTCTTCGGTTTTGATGATGATTCCCATAAATAGGCCGCAAAGATAAGCATTCAGGGGCGTAAATCCCCGGCAATTGCCGCCTCTAACGGGTAAGGCCGGCTTGAGAACACGTTACCTTTTATCCGTTTGGTCAGGATTCCGTCCTGTTCTTCTTCCAGTACCAGCGACTTTGCCTGTGGCTCCTCAAAAACCTCAGCGAGGTTCCTTATTCTACCGGCCGGAACACGTTGTTTCATCAGGGCGTTAAACAGCGTGGTGCTATTTATATGTGCTGCAGCCTCGCTGAGGGCTTTCAAGAGCTCCGTTCTGTTTCTGACCCGTAACGGATTATTCAGAAACCGCGGATCATCAGCCAACCCGGGGATCCCTAAGGTCTGGCATAGCAGATTGAACTGCCTGTCGTTTCCAACGGCCAGAAGCAATTCTTTTCCATCGGCACAGCGAAGAATTTCTCCATATGGAGCGATGGAAGGGTGCAAGGTGCCGTTTCTTGCCGGAATCTGAGCCTGCATAAGATAAGCGCTTGCCTGGTTAATAAGTCCGCTGAGCGCACTGTCATACAGGGAAACGTCAACCAGGGAGCCTTTACCGCTTTGTTCGCGGTGTATCAGTGCGAGTAACAGACCTTCTTTCAATTGGTGTGCGGCCATCTGGTCGATAAAAGCTACGGGTAACCGGGCTGCTGTTCCGCCTTCCGTTCCGGTCATACTTAGGTAACCGCACTCTGCCTGCAATACCATATCGAACGCGGTGCGTTCCGGTTCATGCCGGAAACCCTCAATTCTGCCCTGGATGAGGCTGGGGTATTTTTCAGAAAGCCGGAGCGGGTCGAGGTTAAATTTTTTATCATCCCCCCATTTGAAATTGCTAATTAAAATATCTGCCCCATCCAGAAGTGCCTCCAGTTCAGCGTAATCCTTCGGGTCATTGAGGTCCAGAAAAATGTGTTTTTTGCCCCAGTTGGCCGCAGCAAAGTAGGAGGATACCGCAGCATTTTCCGACTCTCCGCTCAGTTTCCATGAACGGGTAATGTCACCACCTTGTTTTTTCTCGATTTTTATTACTTCTGCCCCGGCCTCCGCAAAAAATCCTGAGGCCAGAGGACCAGCCAGCACGCTAGCCAGTTCAATGACCTTGAGTTGCGCGATAGCCTTCATTTCGTCATGGAATTTATCAATAGCTCATAGAAGTAGAAAATGAAAAAAAGAAAGGTGATCACAATGGCGCCGAAAGCCAGACCCCTTAAGAATCGTTTCTCCATCCCGAATTCACGATAGGGGATAAAAGCAAAAAGGAGCCCTACCGGAAATGCGATCACCCAGGGTGCCCAAACCGGGAAAAGCAGGTTCAACAGCCAGTTCAATGCATTTGAGCTCTCTTTGTTCCACTGATTCAGTAGGGTGAAGCTGATATTCAGCAGGAAAATCAGCCAGAAGAAACGTACTAATTTATTGGGTATCCCCAGACTTTTCATGGGTTCCAAAGGTAGGAAAAAGCAAAGTGGATTTTAATCTTAGTATAGAATGAGGTGTTGAGCTGAGCCTTGCAATATCAGCTACTTATTTTGTACAGTAGTGTACATATTGTTTATTTGTACATCGAACAAAACTATTATGGCAAAAATTAAAGGGACAACTACAAAAAAATCAGCTACCAAAACAGAAAAGCCTTCCAATAAAAACGTGGAAGTGCTTTATGCTAATCTGACAACTTTGCTGAAGAAAAACAAAATCTCCAAGCGTGATGTAGCTTCCAAGCTAGGCATGAGTTACCAGGGTTTTCTTAATTCTTTCAATAACAGAAACCTGAAACTTGAAGCATGGTTTGAAATTTCTGAACTGGTGAATATTCCTTTCGTAGCCAGGTTTGAAAGCGCTCGTCAGGCTGCTCGTGCAGAAGCTGCTGCTTCTCCGGTTGTTCAGGAAATGGGAGGAGATGATTTTACTTCCATGAAGCTGAAAAATGCGGAAGAGAAAGTGGCTATTCTGGAAAAGCAAGTGAATTCACTTGAGTCACAAATCCAGGATAAGCAAACAATTATCGACCTCATTCGTAAAGTCTGATCTCACCGGAGTCCCCGGTTTAGGGTATCGGATTTAAAAAGTTATGGCCTGTCTGGAAAGACAGGCCATTTTTATTTATTCTTTTTGAAGGGATGCCCAAAGGTCCATTAGATATTGAGGGAAAAGCGCCATTCTGCTCCCATACCAGCTGAACATCTCCCCGTCGGCCAGCACTGTCCGGGTGTCGGGAAGTTTCTCTTTCCAGTAAAGCTGATGTTTTTCCCCAAATGGGTACGGTTCGCTGCTCAGTAACAAAAGATCAGGGCGGAGTGCCAGGATAGCTTCTTCTTCCAGAACAGGGTAGCGGTCTTCTTTACAAGCATTTTGCAACCCTGCCCAGTTGAGCATCGAATGGATAAATGTATCGTGCCCTGCCACCATCCAGGGATCTTTCCAGATGACATAAAGCACCTTTTTGCCGGTAAAGGCATGAGGTGCCGGGGAACTTGCAAATGCCCGACGGATATTCGCTGTGAATTTTCGATTTTCTTCCGGGAGGCAACAGACTTCCTGCAGAGCTTCCATCATGGCAATAGCATCTACCGGGTTCCTGATATCGCTGATCCATACCGGAAAATGCACGCTTAGCAACTCAATCTGCTCCTTTTCGTTTTCTTCCTTATTGGCGATGATTAAATCGGGATTCAGGTCCTTGACAGCCTCAATCCGTACTTTTTTGGTTCCACCTATTCGGGGGATGTTGTGTACGCTTTCCTCAGGATGAATGCAGAAATGTGTCCGGCCTGCCAGTCGTTTGCCGATACCGGCTTCGATCAGGTACTCGGTTTGACTGGGAACCAGGGAGATGATCCGTTTCGGGTAACGGGGGACCTCAAACCTCCGATTCAACTGGTCGGTAACGGTTCGGGTATCCATACGTATTAACTCAGTGCCTCAATCACATCAAACTTGGTGATGATATGCCAGTTTCCGCCAAGGTCCATCATCAGCACGGCGGTATTGTCTTTATTGATCTTTTTGGCCACCGATTCGATAGGTTCGTCGTGTCTGACTACCGGGAAAGGAGGGCGCATAACCGATTGTATGGTGCGTTTTCCGGTCTCGGGGTCTTGCATCAACAACTGAAACAGCATGCTTTCATCCAGGGAACCTACGAATTGTCCATCGGTATCGGTAACCGGAATTTGCGAGATATTGAAGCGCTGGATCTTTTCACAGGCCTTTTGCAGGAATTCATCCTGTTGTACCGTAACCAGGCGTTGGTCTTTGTGTTTTTCAATGAGGTCGAGAGCGGTTTTGGGTTGAGGGGTTTCCATAAACCCGCGTTCACGCATCCAGGTATCATTAAACATCTTTCCCACATAGCGTGTGCCGTGGTCATGGAAGATCACTACTACCACATCTCCTTCCCGGAAACGGTCCTTCATCTGAACGAGTCCGGCGATAGCAGCTCCTGCCGAGTTGCCTACAAAAATGCCTTCTTCCCGCGCGATCTTACGGGTATAGATTGCCGCATCCCGGTCTGTTACCTTTTCGAAATAATCGATCAGGTCAAAGGCTACGTTTTGCGGAATAAAGTCTTCTCCGATTCCTTCGGTGATATAGGGATAGATCTCAGACTTATCGAACTCGCCCGTTTCCTTATACTTTTTAAAAATGGAACCGTAGGTATCGATACCTAAAACCTGGATATCCGGGTTTTGTTCTTTCAGGTAACGTGCAGTTCCCGAGATCGTTCCGCCGGTTCCCACACCTACTACCAGGTGGGTGATTTTACCTTCGGTTTGTTTCCAGATCTCCGGTCCGGTTTGCTCATAATGTGCCTGCGAGTTGGAAAGGTTATCGTATTGATTGGGTTTCCAGGAATTCGGGGTTTCTGCGGCTAGGCGGCTGCTTACCGAGTAATAGGAGCGGGGGTCTTCCGGATCCACGTCGGTGGGACAAACAATTACTTCTGCCCCAAAAGCCTTCAGCGCATCGATCTTTTCTTTCGATTGCTTGTCGGTAGTGGTGAAGATGCACTTGTACCCTTTGATCACGGCCGCAATAGCCAGCCCCATTCCGGTATTGCCGCTGGTTCCTTCGATGATGGTTCCGCCGGGTTTGAGGGCTCCCGACTTTTCCGCGTCCTCGATCATTTTGAGGGCCATACGGTCTTTGATCGAATTCCCCGGGTTAAAGGTTTCTACTTTTGCCAGTACCAGAGCGGGGATCTCTTCCGCTATGCGGTTCAGTTTCACCAAAGGGGTGTTGCCAATGGTTTCGAGTATGGAATTATAATAGTGCATTCGGGCACAAAAGTAACCATTCTGGGGTTACCGGACTGTTGTTTCCTGTGCCCATTTTTGATGGAGTAGTGAGGTTATACCTATCTTTTTTAGGAATCTCCCATTTGCATACGTCTTTCCATATAAGCGGTTTTGATTTCCTTCCATTGGATTTCTTTTCCCTCTTCTTCAGTGATCTTCTTTTTGATTTTTGAACGGGTATTGAGTACGTGCTGAGTGGAAATTCCCAGGAAGCGGGCGATATCTTTGGAGGCATAGCCTTCCATTGTCAGTACCAGTATTCTTTTGTCGTTAATTCCCATGTGCAGGTACGGGAACATGGCTTCCAGTTCCGGGTAGCTGTCTTCCGCTACGACGTCTGCATATTCGGGTTGACCAAAATCCTGATTGCCATCGAGGATTGCTTCCAGTTCGCGTTTTATGTCTTGAAGTTCAGATTGTTGCCTTCTTTGTAATGCGGCGTTGATGTGCATCCTGAGTTCATCTGCTTTGGCAAGCAGGATATTGGAAAGGGCAACACTACGCTGTCCGAGCCGGTGTTCCCTTTCCAGATATTGTTGCCTTTCCAGTTCCTTGGAACGTTCGGATTCGATCAACATAAGGCGGAGCCGGGTTTGTTTTCGTTTCTGCAGGACTACGACAACAATAAAGACAGCAATGGCAAAGAGCAGGAACAGGGATAAAAACAGTATTTTGTTCTGATTCTTTTTTCTTTCAAGCTGGGCATCTTTCAGACTGGCCTGCAGTTTCAGAGCCGAATTTTTCAATTCCGTACTAAAGTCGAAAAACCGTAAAGTTTCCAGGGTGTAGAGAAGCTGATCCTGCATTTCGATGATATCCCTATAGTATTTATTTGCTTTATCAAACTGCTGGTTTGCCCAATAATAGGTCACCCTAAGTCTGGCACATTGGTACCGGGTATAATCATTATGTTCTTCCGGGATACACTCCTCTTCCCATTTTTCCAGTAGTTCGATGTCAACGGGATCAAAGCCGTTTTCCAGGGCAACTTGTAACTGGTCGGATACAAAGCTTATGGATTGAGGATATCCGTCGCCCAATAAGTGAAAGCCCTCAAGAACACGCTTCCGGGCAAATTCAATACTGTCCTTTTGCCCCTTCTCTAATCGTGTATTCAGGTAATTCAAATGTGCTCCGTAATAGGAAATGAAGTTATCCGGAGTAATACTGTCCATAGCCAAAGGAATTAGCAGGTTGTAAGCACTGTCCGGGAATTTCCCTTGCACGGCATGGAACAAAGCACGGCCAATAAAATACTTCTGGTTTTCAACAGGGTTTCCTTTTAATTTTTCATAAAGACGGTAGCTTTTCCAGATTGAATCGGCAACATCAAACTCGAGATCGTTGGTGCTTACCACAAAAAAGTTATAGGCTGTTTGCGGGATCACGAATTGGACAAAATCGGCATATTTTGAAGACAGCTCTTCGTCTTTCCCGATAGAATCACAGAGTAAAAGAACTCTGTGGAAGTATTTCCGGGCTTCCTGCCATTCCCCGATATTGTAATGCAGGGAGGCCAGGTTACTGCAAAAAAGGATCTGATTCAGCAGGAACTGTTTTTTCGAATTTGCCTCAGAAATTTCCAGCCCTCTCAGATACTGCTTTTTGGCATTTTTCAGATCATTGTTCACATAATACCCTGTAGCCAGTGCGTTGATATTAGCCGTGATCAGAGCCGTATCATAATGTTCTGTTGCGTATTGATCGGCTTGTTCCGCATACCAGGTAGCACTGTCATAACGACCACTCCATAACAGTACATAAGACTGAGTGGATTGGTAAATAGCCTTCATCTGAGGGTTTTGCCGGGTTTCCGCATAATGCTTCATGCAGTTCAAAATATAGTCTGCAGAGTCGGGGACCTTTCCGGCCAGTTCATTGGCATATTGAGCCAGCGTGGAATGGATGCTGTCCGGATTGAGTTCTTCAAGTCTGGAACAGAATGTTGAAGCACTGTTCAGTCCTTTGAATTGGGCATTTTCAGGCGGTTTGTTTTCTTCATCGCTGCGACAGGAAATAAAAAGAAGCAGAACGAGAAACAGGAAATTAGGGGATGATAGTAAGCGCATGGGTAAACGGTTGTCCTCTTTAATCACGGGAAAATAAGCATGAAAAATCCATAAGAGAGAAACTATTTTACCGATAAGATAAAATAACGTGTGAACGGGGGGATATGCCCTGCAAACGGATCGTCAGCTAAGAATAATTATCAAAGTGCTGAAAGGGAAACAGAAGGGGAATAATTAGCGAAGCAGGGTGACATTTTCACGGAGGTATCCGCTGATCGTTTCACCGTGCAGGGTATAGGAATAGCGAACCACCACCACATACACGTCAATCTGCACCGGAACCCCACCGAAAGTACCGTCCCATCCCTCATCATCCAGATTGCCTTCAAAGACCTTCTCTCCCCAGCGGGTGAAGATGCTGTACTGCATTTCATCCAAACCGAAGGTTACCGGTTTGTAATACGAATTGTAAATGTCCTTGTTCGGGGTAAATGCCGTAGGAACATAAATCCGGCATAAGTCGTCGAGGTAGCTGATCCGGAGGCTGTCCGAAGCGCTTCCGCAGATATTACTCACCGTAACCCGGTACATCCCCGGCTTGGAAGCCCGGTAACGGGCACTTTCTTTATCGTCCTGCCAGAGGTAATCCGAACTCCAGAAGCTGACATCAAAGAGCAGAAACTCATTTTTGCAAAGTACCGTGTCCTCCCCAAGTTCCACGACGGGGAAGGGATAAACATTGGTGTATTCGTAGGAGGAGTCTGCACAACCATTCACTTCCACCCAATACCGAACCGTATCTTCCCAGAGCAGTCGGGGTTGATACAGCTGGTTGGCAATATTTTTTCCATCGAAAATACCACCCGGCGTAACCGGGCTTAGCGCAAAAGCAGCCTCATTATCACAATGGAAGGTTCTAAGACCGGTGAACGACGGGTCGGGCATGGGTTTCACATAAGCGTCGCGGCTTATGGTATCCCAGCAACCGTTCTGACTCACCAAACGGTGTGTAAAGGTTTTGGGGCCATAGGTATCGAAGTGGAAACGGAACGAAGAATCGGAAGCGTTGCTGTCCGTATCAATATCCCAGTACCAGTTGGCTACTCCGCTGGAATCAAAAGCCAGGCTGTACACTTCATACAGGTTGGTGCTGTGGCATTGGGCGGAATCATTGTACCCGATTGCCGCCACGGGTTTGGGATATACCCGAAGCGACTTGAACAGCGTATCGTAACAGAAGCTGTCGGACAGAGCTAAGAGGCGAACATCGTAAGTCCCCGAGTTCAGGTAGTAATTGGCGGTATTGGGACCATTTGCGGTATTCCCGTCATCAAAGTCCCAAAACACATCCTGCAGGGAGCCTTCGGCAATATTGCTTTGACTGCTAAACCGGAAATCCTGAGTATTGATGCACTGATCGCGGTCATTAATGGTGAACAAGGCCTGAGGTTTGGCAAATGCCTGAACACCCGACTCCACGGAATCCATACACCCGTAATCACTTTCCAATACCTGCCGGACGGTATAGACCCCGAATGCCGGATAGTAATGTGCCGGCGAAGCCAGGGTGTCTTCGGTGCCATCACCGAAACGATACGTATAATGCAGGTTGCCGTAAGCGATATTGCTTTGATCCGTAAATCGGAAATCCTGGGTGTTCACACATTGACCGGGGTCATTTTCCGAAAAACCCGGGTTGGGCTTGGGGTACACGATCATGTCTTTTCTCAGTGAATCGCGACAACCTACGTTAGACTCAGCCCAAAGCCAGACCGGATAAGTACCGTACACGGAATAAACCATGTTCGTATCAGCAGAAACTGCCTGCATGCCATTGCCAAGGTCCCAGGTATAAGACAGAATTCCATAATCGATCGTGCTCTCGTTGGTGAAGACAAAATAATTGCCGTTCACGCACTGATCGCTGTCGTTGTAGGAAAAGGAAACATCCGGTACGGGAAACACAATCAGGGTATGATCAGTGGTATCATAACACCCCAGGTCACTAATGGCATACAGTACGGTAGTCAGGGTATCATGTTGCTGGAATAGTTTTACCGGTTCGAAATCCGAGGAGGTGTCTCCGTCACCGAACTCCCAGAAATAATGCAGGCTTCCTGCAGACAGGGTACTCTGGTTACTAAAGACGTAATGCTGCGTATTGAGGCACTGGTCACTGTCGTTTACCTGATACACTGCGCTGGGTTTCGGATGTACGGTAAGCACATTTTGAAGAGTATCCCAGCAATCCAGTTCAGATTGGGCATAGAAGTACACCGGATAAGTTCCGGCAAGCAGATAAGTTCTGGCTGTGTCCAGGTCACCGCTGTCCAGCAGGCTTTCCAGGTCCCACCAATAGTTTTTCAGATTACCGGAACTGATCTGTACCTGTGCCTGGAAACGGAAGTCATTGGTGTTCACACATTGCGCGGTATCGTTGATCACCCAGTTGCTCTGCGGTTTCGGGAAGGCAATAATGTCCCGGGATACGGAGTCTATACACCCGAAATTACTGATGGCAGACAATACCACATGGAAAGTGTCGGCAGATAAATAAGTATGATTGATCTGACCGTTGGTATCTGCCAGTCCGTCGCCGAAACTCCATTCGTAACGCAACCAACCGTAATGAATAGTGCTGGTATTCGTGAAGGCAAAGTCATTGGTATTGACGCATTGCCCGCTATCATTAATGGTAAAGACCGGTAAAGGAGTGGGGTAGGCTTCCGTGGAAACAAATGCCGAGTCCCGGCAGTTCTTGTCGCTTTCCAATAGCAGCCTTACCGTATACGGGCCGTCCTGGATATAGGTATGGATCAGGTCCCGGCTCGTGTCCGTATTTCCGTCGCCAAAATTCCATTCCCTAAGGTAGGCACCTTCCGCCAGCAGACTGCTGTCACGGAATTCAAACGACTGGTCATTGAGGCACTGGAAGCTGTCATTGAGCCATATCCGGGCTTCCGGGTTCGGGTTGATACGAAGATCCTGGTAGGCCGTGTCTTTACAATCGTGATCGCTGTAGGTAACCAGCCTTACGCGGTAATCACCGAAGGTTCCGTAGGTATAGGAAGGGTTTTGTAGCTGACTGCTGTCTCCGTCGTCAAACCGCCAGTCGTAGCGAAGAACCCCGGCATTGATCACACTCTGGTTCAGGAAGTCAAAGCGATGGCCGTCAAAACACTGGATGCTGTCGTTAACGGCAAATAGGGCAAAAGGTCTCGGGTAAACTTCCAGATCAAGCAAGGCAGTATCCATACAGCTTTTGTCACTTTGCAAAACCTGCATGATTTGGTACGAACCTTCTATCGAGTAGGTATGAGACACATCCTGAAGGATGTTGCTGTCGCCATCACCGAAATACCAGGTTACCTGGTAATTGCCTTCTGCAATGCTCCCGCTGTCACGGAAAACGAATGCCTGTTCATTCAGGCATTGGAAACTGTCATTGAGCCAGATGGCTGCTTGTGGGTTGGGATTGATGCGTATGGAATTCCATGCCGTATCCCGGCAAAACTGATCGCTGCTGGTTACCAGGCGGGTCATATAATCCCCGTAAACGGCGTATTGGTGATCCGGGTGCTGCAGCGAACTGCTATCGCCATCCCCGAACCGCCAGTCGTAGCTAAGGCTTCCCGAACTGATAACAGACAGGTTCTGGAACACAAACACATGCCCGTTGAAGCACTGGATGCTGTCATTGACACCGAAAGCAACCTGTGGCTTGGGGTATACATCGATAGCCAGGCTACTACTGTCCCTGCAGCCTTTGTCGCTGATCAGTAACTGCCGCACGGTATAGTTCCCCGCTGCACCGTACGTGTGAACCGGGTCATTTTGTATACTGCTGTCACCATCCCCGAAATGCCAGGTGATCTGGTAATTGCCTTCTGCCAGTGAAGAACTGTCGGCAAAGGCGAATAGCTGCTCATTCACACACTGACCACTGTCCGCAAGCCAGAGGACTGCTTGTGGATTCGGGTCGATACGCACCGCTTTTTCTGTAGTATCCGAACATCCATACGGCGAGTTGGCAACAAGCCTTACCGTATAATCTCCGAAAACGGAGTACTGGTGTGACGGATGTTGCTGAGCACTGCTGTCACCATCCCCGAATCGCCAGTCGTATGCCATGCTTCCTGCATTGATCTGGCTTTGGTTAGTGAAGACGAAATTGTGCCCGTTATCACACTGCACACTGTCGTTTATCGCAAATACCGCTTCTGCCTGAGGATAGACTTCGTATTGGCGACTTACCGAATCCATACACCCGAATTCGCTTTCGACCACCAGCCAGGCTGTATAGACTCCGTTGCTGTCATAGCTGTGGGAAAGCATCTCCAGCGTGTCGGAGTTACCGTCTCCGAATTTCCATACCCGCTGCCAGCTCCCCGAGCTTAAGCTTCCCGAATCGGCAAAGACAAAGAAATGACCGCGGAAACAGGCAATGGAATCTCCAAGACCTATCCGGGCCTCTGGCTGAGGGTAGACCACCACCTGGTTTTCAAAAGTGTCCCGGCATAGAAAGGAACTGCTGCTCACCTGGGTAACCGTATAACTTCCCGCACTGCCGTAGCTGTGCGTTGGGTGCTGCAAGCTGCTGCTGTCTCCGTCGCCGAAATACCAGCGGAAATCCAGTGTTCCGGACTTGATGCTGCCGGAATCTGCAAAATGGAACAAATTGTCGCGGAAACACTGAGCAGAATCCGCAATGGAAAAACGGGCTTCCGGCATGGGGTAAGTCGTGCCGCTGTGCGACACCGTATCCCGGCACAATGAGTCGCTGGTTACAATCAGCCGGATGGTCCACACGGAGGAGTCCTGGCTGTAGGTATGGATGGGGTTAAGGGAGCCGGATTGTGAACCGTCGCCGAAATCCCAACCCGACGTGAAATTTCCCTTAGCCAGTTGTGTGGTATTGGTGAATGCAAAGAGATTTCCCCCCAAACACTGGGTGCTGTCGTTTATTACAAAAGCAGCACGTGGTGAAGGGTTGACATAAATGGTTTTATCTACCGTATCCCGGCAACCGGCGTCGCTTAGCTGAATAAGTCTGAGGGTAAATGTCCCCGTGTCGGCATAATGGTGCGTTACGCTGCTATCGCTGTAAGAGGTGCCGTCTCCGGTCTGCCAGCTGCGGGTGAGGCTGCCCTGGCTGATGACCGAGGTATCTGCAAACAGGTAAATATTTTCGTTTTCACACTGCGCATTGTCGTTCAGCAGGAAACCTGCAATAGCTTGCGGATTGACGGTAACGGAATCAAGAGCCGTATCCCGGCAACCTACCACCGAATTGAGATAAAGATGGATGAGGTACGTGCCCGGAGTGCCATATTGATGCCCGCCAGGATCACCGCTACCCGTGTTTCCGTCACCATAATTCCAGCTTACGGAATAACCACCGGTACCTGCAGTGCTTTGGTCGCTGAATACAAACTGCTGGCTGCTCAGACATTGATCCCGGTCATTAATTGTAAAAGAAGCTGTCGGCTCCTGGTACACGTTGACAAACTGACTCAGGGTGTCGGCACAGGAATACGAACTGGTGGCTATCAGGGTCACCAACTTGTTTCCCGAAGTTCCGTATTTATGCCGGGGAGCCGTCAATACGGAGCTGCCTCCGTCTCCGAAATCCCATTGGTAACTCAACGGCAATTCTTCGTTGGTGCTGAGTTGGGTAAAACTCACGGAATCATACCGGCATACCGCCGTCGCCGAAAATGCCGCAGTCGGGATACTGTGTATCCGGATACTGCGCTGCACAGTGTCTCTGCATCCTGCAATATTGGTTACCACGAGGTTTACGGTATACAGGGTATCCTGGGCATACAGATGGTCGGGGTTGTCGAGGATACTGGTTCCTCCGTCTCCGAAATCCCATTGCCAGTCGTAAATCGCGTCATTAAAAGCATTGGTGGAGTCTTCAAACTGCGTGTAACTGCCGAGGCAGGTTTCATTAAACGTGAACCAGGCTTCCGGGTTGGGAGCCACGGTAACTTCAGCCGATACCGTGTCTTCACAGCCCTTGTCGGTAATAACATGGAGGATTACCGTATAATGACCGGTGTCAGAATAGGTATGGACCGGATCGGAGGAAGACGAGGTGTCGCCGTCACCGAATTCCCAAAGGAATTGCATGCCCGCCTGTATACTGGAACTCGAGTTGGTAAACGTAACCTGTCGGGTTGCACAGTCGGTAACGAAGCTGAATTCAGGCGTACCCCGTTCATATACGGAAATCAGGCGAAGGCTGTCCCAGGCCGTGCTATCCGGAAATACGGATTCGCAGCTTACCACGATGCCGTCCTGATTGAAACTACCCTGTGCGGTCAGGGTCGGAACAAAGTTCCCGAAACGCTCGTAATCAAAATAAAAGTTTGTATCAGAAGCGGTACTCGTAACGGCATTTCCGGAGTCATTGAACTGCCAGACATAATTGCTGGCATTGGTACTCTGGTTTTCAAAATATACCCGCAGGGTTTCACAACCGCTGCTGTCGGAAGTAAAGGAATACCGCGCGACAGGGCCCACTACCACCAGGTCGTGAACCACCGAGTCTTTACATCCTATGGTATTTTGTGCGATCAGTTTTACGGAATAGCTTCCCGTACCCAGGTAACGCTCCGGATTCAACAGGGTGCTGTTTGCCAGCCCATTACCGAATACCCAGGTAGCTGCGGCAACGGAATCCTGGGTTTGGGCAAACCCAGCCGTACTGTCGAATACCGAGCTTCCGTTGGTAAAGGCGATAGATTGCGGGCAAAGAAAGGTATCCAGTTGGGTGCCGAATGCCGCATAGATGCCATAACTTTTCAAGGTGTCAGCATAACTCAGCGTATCCCAGCAACCGGCACTGTCACGATAGGCTACACGGATATAGTATTGCCGTACCCCATCAATATCAATCCAGGGTTGTGCCCCCAGATCATTAAAACCGTTCCCGTCGCCAAGATCATACAGCAAAGCTTCCTTATTCTGGCTTAACCGGGCGCTATCTTCCCAGTAAAGTGATGGGTCATTGACGTAGTTGAGCACGGGAAGAAGCTGGAAGCTGTCGCCTACACAGAGCCGGTCGTTGGAATATCCCTGCAGGGCCGTTACCCCAACCCGCACATGTCCGCTGTCAGACCCAACACAGCCATCAACCGTAAATACCTGCGTGGTTACGGTAAATTGTCCGGAAGTGGTGTACTGATGACTGACCGTATCGGTGGTGTTGGTATCCGTTTGGGTGCCGTCGCCCCAGCTCCAGATCACCCGGTTGACCGAGTCCTGGTTGGGACGGGAAAGGTAAAAATCAAAGCTGCTTCCGGTACAGTAGTACTGGCTGGAATCATAACTGCTCCCGAAGCGCGGATCCATGAGGTTGAATTGCAGAATATTGTGGTACCAGGCTGTATCCCGGCATACATTTCCCAGTGAATCGCTGCCATTCTGGATGATCAGTCCCATGCTCACATAGCCCTCCGGATCGCAGGGAGCATTGTCGTAGTCGTAATTATGATCCGTGGCCAGAGGCACCCAGAAGTTGTTGATGTTACCGCTGGCCGCTGCACAGGAAGAATCCCAAAGTACCCAGTAACTCTGTCGTCCGCAATTGGGTTGTGTTTGCGTGAGGCTTATGGAGATTTCCTTTTCTTCTTCGGGTCCCAGACACGTCTGCGATTGAATGGTAAACAGTCCGTTGAAACCGTTAAGCGGATCGGGACTGGCTACCGGTGCCGTGAGTGGAAGGTATTCAACAACCGTATCGCCGCAACCGCTGAAGTTGTCATACGCAATCAACCGGGTATAGTAGCAGTTTTCCTGGTTGCGGTCGTACATATGCTTGGTATTGGTACTGTCTGTACTATACCGGCAGTTTCCTGTTGCATTGATGCCTGCTTCATAATTGGTGGTGCAGGAGGGAGCGAATCCATCCCCGAAATCCCAGAATGCTCCTCGCTGGGAATTCTTGTAGTAGATACTGTTATTGACGAAATAGACCGTATCCGTAATCTCGCACTGGAAGCGGTTGGTAATTGGTCCGAACCGGGCATAAGGCCCCAGGATGTCTACCGTATCCAGGTATACAACACTGTCGCACCCGTTCAGGCTAATCCTTAGCCTGGGATGATAGGTGCCCGGGAATTCATACATGTAGGAGGGACTGAAAACGCTTGAACTATCTTCGGTACCCCAGTACCAGCGAATTTGTGCCCCGCTCACAAAGCTCTGGTGCACGTAGAGGCGGTTATTGCTGGCACAAGCGGAAGGTAGCGAGTCAATTTGCCCATCGACCGTGTAGCTGGTGTTGTTGATGGAAGATGCTCCCGTAGCGCTATCCAGACAACCCTGCTGATTTTCTGCCACGAGTTTTACATTGAAATTGCCGTTGGTGGTATAGGTATGATAGGCCGTATCCCAATTGGTAGAGTCCTGGGTGCCATCTCCGAAATCCCAGTAATAACGGGTGATGTTGGATAATGGCTGATTGGTCATATTGATAAAATCCACATTGGTGGAGAAACATCCGGAATCGCTGCTCTGGGAGAAGCCTGTGGCAAACTCAGGGTAGATCAGTACCCCGCTGTCGAGGCTATAGGTTTGCGAACAGCCGTTACTGTCCAGCATTTGTATGGCAATAAAATAGGTTCCCCCGGCGGCATCCGCATAGGTATGGCAGACGAAGGTGTCCGTTGGCCCCTGGTCCACCTGTACAAATCCATCATCAAAAATCACTCTCCTTGTTTTCACCAGAGGGCTCTGGTTTTGCAGGTGTACACAAACTTCGTTACCCCGGAAACACTGCGTGTCTTCATTGATGAGGAAAGAGGCGGAGGGTAATGCCAAAACCGTTACACTATCCGGAGCGCTTTGGCAGCTTTTTCCCTCATTAAAGATCAGTTGTAGCCGCGCGGCATACTTGCCACTTACCGTATACTGGTGCTGGGGAGAAGAAGAAGAGGAGGTGAAGCCGTCTCCGAAGGTCCACTGATACGACTGTATTTCGTTGGTGGAGCTGATCAGTTGGAAGTTAACATTGCTTCCCCGGCAAACACTATCCAGATCCAGCTGAATAACAGGTTGCGGATGGATGAGGATGCTTTCTTCCGAGGTATCCCGGCATCCGGCATAGGTGCTGAGAACCAGCCTTACCTGGTAGCTGCCCGAATCGGCATAGGTATGCGTGGGAAAAGCGATCAATGCACTGTCGCCATCTCCGAAATCCCACCGGATGGTGCGGATGGAGTCAGAAGCACCCAGTCCGGAAACATTCCCGAATTCCGTGGCAGACCCCGTACACACTTCGTTGTAATGAATGGCAGCAATGGCTGCCTGGTGTATCCTTACCGGCCGGATGATGGTGTCGCGGCATCCGAGGGTATCGCTCAGTACCATCCTCACCTGGTAAAGCCCGGCCTGGGTAAACCGGTGTTTCGGGTTTGCAACGGAATCGGTGTTTTTTAGCCCCGACAGTACATCCCCGAAATTCCATCGGTAGGAAGGACTGTATGCCGACCCCTGTCCGGTAAACCTCATGGAATCCCCGAAGCAGGAGTTTGTATCGATCAGAAAAGCTGCCTGAGGACGTTGCCGGATGAATACCGTGCTATCCAGTTTAACGGTGCACCCTTTTCCTGTTCCCTGCAGGCTAAGTGAATAATATCCGGATGACGGATAGGCAAAGGCCACGGTGTCTCCTTCCAGGCTATCACCGGTTCCGGTCCACCAGCGCAGTGTACCTAGGGTGTCACCGGTACCGGTCAGGTAATTGCCATACAGGTGCACGCTGTCGTCCTGACAATTCAGATCCGTACTGAAAAACAACAGGGGCGTTTGAAAGACTTGTACCGTATCGTAGGCGGTATCCCGACAGGCGGAATTGTCTTCCACGATATGCCGGATGACATAGGTGCCCGGAGCCGCATACCGGTATTGGGTATCCAAAGCATTTAATGTATCACCGTTACCGAAATCCCACTGGGAATAGATCAGTCCGACAGGAGCAAGTGAATTCAGGATGAGGCTATCCGTGTCGCACAGAACTGCCTTATTTTTAGCGAATGACGCGTTACATTGCCCGTATGACAGGTTTCCGCTCAGAAGCAAGCAGAGGGTGAAGAATGCCAGTACGTTAAGGCGCTGCATTTTTTATGGGGGTACTGTATCGATTTTGGTTTGGTACCACTAAGATCGCATTTGTCAGGAATTGGTTGTCTTATCTTTCAATTCTTTTGCTTTGGTGTATTTAATCAGCGAATAAACGCTGCTGAACACCGACCAGCAAAAGCCGGGATATCCGTTGAACAGGTTCAATTGAAAGAAGTAGGATTTGATAAAATTGATGCCGAGTCCCAGCATATTGATCCAGTTGCTCCGGGTTTTGCCTTTTTCCACCAATTCACGGGCAGCCAGGCTGGTGTATTTGTTGATTTTGCCGAAGTAATTGTCCAGGCTCTCGTAACTTTTGTGAGCAGTATAACCGCGCAGGGTGCCGGTTTTTTCCGAGGTGACCACACTTTCATGCACCGCCGGGGTCGACCATCGGGCAAATTTACGGTGGAAGAAACGCAGTTGCCGGTCATTCGATTCTCTTCCGAACCGGAATCTTTTCCCAAGGAATACCAGTTGCCGGCGTATGTACCAGGCCTTAACTTCCGGTTCCTTTTCCGTGAACGCTTTCAGGTGCTCCCAGGTTTCCGGATCCGGGACCTCGTCCGCATCCAGGCTGAAGATCCAGTCGTAGTTAGCCTGTTCAACACCGTATTGTTTTTGTTGTCCATACCCTTCGAAATCATGCTGCAATACTCGGGCTCCGTATTTCCGGCAAAGAGAGGCGGTTTCGTCGGTACTGTGGGAGTCGATCACCAATACTTCTCCGGCATAACGGATGGATTGAAGCAGGGGCTCGATACGGTGTGCCTCATTATACGCGATTATCACCACGGAAAAATTCATGGGTTTCGAAAATACAATTAATCTGCTCCTGAAAAGGGGATAAGGAGCATCAAAAAAGGAAACATACAAATACCCAGTTGGGTCTGCAGCATGGATTCGAAACAGAATGCGGGAACAAATATCCCTGCCGCAATTAATCCATACAGGTCCTTTCTTTTCCAACTCCGCACCAACTGAGCTAAAAAAAGCAGAACCAGCGCGAGCCCGGCCCAGTACCCGTTGGCAAGTGTGGTTTCCAGGAATTGGTTATGAGGGGGGATGCGGTTTTCTTTCCACAGCGGGGATGCATTGCTTTCATAACGCTCCTGCATACGGTCATCCATATCTCCGGCACCCACACCCATAGGGTTTTCCCGGATCAGTTCTCCGGCTGTTTTCCAGGCTTCCAGGCGCATGGCCAGGCTCCGGTGGTTGATATTGGTGCCGCTTTCTACGGCTTCCAGGTCAGAAAGGGAGTTTTTTACCTTATTCCTGACCGATTCAAACCCGAACCAGGAAAGGATGGGGAGGCTCAAAACAACCAGGGCCAATAGCCCCAGTCTCAGGCGTTGCCGGCTGTGCCACAATCCATAAACAAAAACAAGGGAACAGGCCCCGTAAAAGGCAATCAGTCCGGTTCTGGCCAGGAACCAGTGCAGCGTAACCAGATGTAGCAGAGCCAGAACGAGGTATACCGGCTTCTTGTTCCGGTATCCGTACAGGGCGCCATAAAGAACTGCAAAGGCTTGTAAAACACTAAAGTAAATATGGCTGACCCCACGTTCTTCAAACTGACTGGAATTTAAGGGTGTCAGTTTCCATGGCCAGGATACGCCATCCCAAATGGGTACTGCTCCCGATTCCAGCAGGGCTGCATTTATGGCATCCGTATGAAGGAAATAGCGGAGCAGGCTGAAAAGGGCGAAAACTCCGGCCAGGCTCATCCAGAACAAGTGAACCCCTTCCTGTTGTTTTCGGCTGAGGGTCCATCCGCTGAGGTAACCCAAAGGAATAAGCAATAAGGCAAGCTGCCGGGTAATTATCGATTGCCAAACGGGAGTATTTTCACTCCAGATACCGCTTAGCAGAGTTCCTGTCCATATAAGGGCAATAAGGATCGGAACAAGAGTCGCCTTGAAGCGATAAGGGGGAAGGAGTGCACTGGTGCCCAGTAACAAACTGCCCAGGCTGAGAAACAGGGGGGTGGCGTTCTGGTAAACAAACCCGACACCTATGAGAACACAGCCACCTAGTTGAACACGATTCTTCCAGGTGGCTTCCATACTTATTTGGCGTAGTTCAGCCTCACAGAGGCGCGATCGTTCTCATCGA
Source organism: Bacteroidia bacterium (assembly GCA_964215915.1). GTDB lineage: Bacteria > Bacteroidota > Bacteroidia > UBA8524 > UBA8524 > UBA8524. Next base: position 48,999 of record CAXPEB010000080.1, on the reverse strand, counting down.
TTCCCAGGCGCTTTCCGGCAGCCTGACTAAGGTATATGACTACACCGTTCTCGGTTATCCCGGGTTTTCCCACAACACGTACAAATACGGATTTATTACTGCCGGCATGGGTAACCATGATAATGGTACCGGAAGGAGCGGTAGGGTGAAGGCAAAAGCTTCTTTCCTGGTTCATGGATTCGCTTACGGCGACAATAGCGTACCCGGATTCTTTAACTTCTCCGGTAGCTGCATTGTATTCGTAGCCTGAAGCACCCGGAGTAGCTGTATTTTGCCGGGGACTTTCCTCGGGCTGAGGTTTTACCGGCCGTTCTTCCCCTCCGTAATTTTCGGTGTGCTGTGTTTTTTTACTGCCTTTGATTACCAGTTCCTGTCCGATATCCAGGTTGTTACTGCTTAGGTTGTTTTTGCGTTTGATCTCGTCAACGCCGACATTATACTGCCTGGAGATGGAGTAAAGCGTCTCTCCGGATTTTACGATATGGATGATGCTTTCCTCCTCCGTTTGGGTGGCAGGAGAATAGCTGATGGGAACCAATACGATCTGTCCGACCAAAAGGTTGTCGCCCATTTCGGGATTGGCTTTTCGTATGGCGTCGACGCTGGACTGATAGCGGCGCGCAATGGCAAAGAGGCCTTCTCCCTTTTCTACTTTGTGTTGAACGTAGTATTTGCCGTCGATCTGTTTCAACCCGACCGAATCGAGCGGATGGTATTCCGCCAGGCTTATGCCGGTAAAACCGGTCAGGAACAGCAGGGTGTAGAGCAGTTTTTTCATGATAAGCACTAGGAATAGACAAAGGTAATGACTTGTGCGGTTTTCGCTTAATTTCGTGGACATGCGCAGACTCGCAGTTATCATCAGTGCCGTGTTAATAAATCTGAGTGTGTATGCTCAGACATCCGGCGATTCTCTTTTCGGGGATAACCCGAAGGTGTATTTGTATGAGATTTTTGAGGAAATCGGACCTTCTGCGACGCGCAAGACCATGCAGGCCTTTGATGAAGCTGCCGAACTGAAGGCTGACCTTATTATTCTACACCTCAATACCTATGGCGGCCTGGTTAGCGACGCAGATACCATCCGTACCCGTATTCTGAATTCTCCGATTCCGGTTTATGCATTTATTGAAAACAATGCGGCTTCTGCCGGAGCACTGATTTCCATAGCCTGTCACAAAATTTTCATGAAGGAAGGAGCCACCATCGGCGCTGCTACTGTAGTGACGGGTGACGGGGCTGCCGCTCCGGATAAGTACCAGAGCTACATGCGCTCGAAAATGCGTGCAACGGCCACTGCTCGTGGCCGGAACCCGGAAGTGGCCGAGGCGATGGTTGACGGGGATAAGGTGGTGCCCGGACTGAATGACACGGGTGATGTGGTTACGCTGACCACCGATGAAGCGATCAAATGGGGATTTTGTGACGGTAAGTATGCTACGATTGCGGAAATGCTGAAGGGCCGTGGTGTGACTCAATACGAGCTGGTCAAACAGCGCATAACCTGGATGGACAAGCTCATTGGTTTCCTGATCAGCCCGGCTGTTAGCAGCGTCCTGATCCTGCTTATCCTGGGAGGAATCTATTATGAGTTGCGCACCCCGGGGATCGGATTTCCTTTATTGGTTTCTGCCGTGGCTGCGTTGTTGTACTTTGCTCCGCTCTACCTGGAAGGTCTGGCGGAAAACTGGGAGATCCTGGTATTTATCGCCGGACTGGCTTTGCTTGGCGTGGAAATCTTTGTCATCCCCGGGTTCGGTATAGCCGGGATCAGCGGCCTGGTGCTGATATTCGGGGCCTTGGTGCTCAGTGCAGTTAACAACATTGTTTTTGATTTTACGGTTTCCAATCCGGGCGAGATCCGTTCGGCATTATGGCGTGTGATTGCCGGATTATTCGGTTTCGTCCTTTTTGCCTTCCTCTCCACCAAATACCTGTTCCGTTCTTCCCCCTTACTTTCCCGTATCGCATTGGAGACAGCGCTTCCTGCTTCTGAAAAGCGGGATTCCACCCTCTTGATAGGCAGGGAGGTTGTGTGCCTCACCGACCTGAGGCCAGGAGGTTATGTGGAACTGGATGGCAAGGAAGAGGAAGCCCATTCCCTTGAGGGTTATATTCCCAAGGGAGATAGGGTGCAGGTGAAAAAAGTATCCGGGAACCTGCTCTTTGTAGAAAGACTTCAGGAACCGAAGGCGTAAGGACCAAGGAGCCAAACGAAAAGCACTACCAGGATTACACTGATCAGATTCAGCCAAATACCTGTTCGGATCATGCTCTTCATGGGGACGTATCCGCTGCCGTATACAATGGCATTGGGCGGGGTGCTGATCGGAAGCATGAAGGCAAAACTCGAAGCCACACCGACAGCCACGGCAAAAGAGATGGCTGAATAGCCCTTGGCTTCTGCAATCCCCATCACTACAGGGATGAAAATGCTGGCAAGCGCCACATTGCTCATCAGCTCCGTGAGCAACAGCATGATCAGGGTAAGCAGTAAGAGCAGCATAACCGGTGAAAGCTCCAGGCTTTGTGACCAAGTCGCAACCAATTCCATCCATCCGCTCACTTTCAATCCAAGGGCAAGGGACAAACCGCCCCCGAATAAAAGCAGGATGTCCCAGGGAAGTCTGCGGATATCCCCCGGCTCCAGGATAAAACTTCTGAAACCGCGATCCAGCGGAAAGACGAACATCAGGCTTCCCCCGAGTATTGCCGTAAGTGTGTCGTCAAATACTTTTGCATTGAGAAGTGTATTGAACCAGGGTCCCAGTACCCAGCAGAGGGCAGTAAACAGGAAGATGCCCAGCGAAATGGCTTCCGGTCCTTTCATCTTTCCGAGTTCATTCCACTTATGGGCAATGAGCGTTTCCGCTCCGGCAATCCGTTTGTTTTTCAGCGGGTACAAGCGCATCATAAGCAAATAGGTAATCCCCAGCAGACTGAGCGACAAGGGGATGCCAAAAGCCATCCATCGCCCGAAGCCGAGTTCGGTGCCCAGCAATTCCTGCACATATCCTTTCATGACCACGTTGGGCGGTGTTCCGATCAGGGTGGCTACACCCCCGATATTGGCAGCATAGGCAATACCCAGACACAATAGGATAGAAAGATTACGCGCATCTGCCATCTGTCCGTTTTTCTGCATGCCGGGTTCCAGCAAAACCACTACCGAACGGGCCATGGGCAGCATCATCAGAGCCGTTGCCGTATTGCTTACCCACATGCTCAGGAAACAGGTTGAAAGGAAAAAACCGAATACCAGTCCGGAACTGCTGCTGCCAAACAGGCGTATGATAGCCAATGCAATCCGCTCATGCAGTCCGGTTCGTTCAATCCCCAGAGCCAGCATAAACCCTCCCAGGAAAAGGTAGAGGGTGGTATTGGCATAATTCCCGATTACCATGGCGGTATCGCTGATGTTTCCTGCCGGAAACAGGATAATGGGGAGCAGGGCTGTTATGCCCATGGGCACACACTCGGAGATCCACCAGGAAATCATCCAGGCTGCTACGGCCAATACATAAACCTGATCCGGACTGATAGACATCAGTGGGCGGAACAATAAAAGGAGGGAAAACAGGGCAGGGCCCGCCAACCAACGCAGGGCGAATTTCATCCATACAAAGAAAAGCAATACCGGCTCGATAAAATGGGTGCCGTGTATTCCTCCATTTTAATTGAATTTACGGATATTGCGGCCTCTTAGCGTTAGCGAATCATGACAAAAGCACATTTAGTTTCCGGGGCATGCGGGTTTGTGGGGAGAAACCTGGTAAAAAGGCTACTGAACACCAGTGAAGACACCTTGTTTGCGGTGGATGACCTCTCTACGGGAACCATGCCTGAGTCCTGGCTGGACGAAGAAGGTAAGGACCTGGGTAATGGACTCAGAAGTTACCGTAACGGAAGGCTTTTGTTCTGGAAAGGAGACTTCAGGCGATTCCTGACTGCCATCACGGATGATCACGATTTTGTGAACAAGCAGTTTAACCTGGGTTTGCCCCGCTTCAGCGATGTATACCACTTTGCCGCTATCGTGGGGGGAAGAGCCAAGATTGATGGAGACCCGATGATGGTTGCCCTCGATCTGAGTATCGATGCGGAATTCTTTTACTGGGTTTGCCGGTATAAGCCCCAGCGGGTGGTTTATCCCAGTTCTTCCGCCGCTTATCCCATCAATAAACAAACAACCGATCATGCCATTGCCCTGGCTGAGAGTGAAATCCGATTTGACTCGGTATTGGGGCAACCGGACATGACCTATGGCTGGTCAAAACTTACCGGGGAATACCTGGCTCAGATTGCAGCCGCACATTATGGAGTTTCCGTAGCCTGCCTGCGTCCGTTCTCCGGTTACGGAGAAGACCAGGACCTTTCTTATCCCATTCCGGCCATTGCCGCCCGTGCAGCGAAAAAGGAGGACCCGTTCGAAGTTTGGGGAAGCGGAAAACAGGGAAGGGATTTTGTGCATATCGATGACTGTATCGATTGTATCCTGATGGCTATTGAGAATATATCCGACGGATCGGCTATCAATATCGGTTCCGGCAAGCTGACCAGCTTCCTGGAGATCATTGAACTTTTCACGCGTTATGCCGGTTATGAACCGGAGATCAAGCCTTTGCTGGATAAGCCGGTGGGGGTGCATTCGCGTTATGCGAATATGGATTATGTTCAGGAGAAGTACGGATGGAAGCCGAATATCTCGTTGGAAGAAGGGATGAAGCGGGTGTATGATGCGGCCGTGAAACGAATTCAGCATGAGCAAAAGGCCTAAGGTTGTATTATTCGGTCCCGGACCGCAGTTCAAAGGCGGGATCTCCAATTACAATACTTCTCTGGCCAGGGCCATGGATGCGTTGGGTGCGGAAGTGCATATTGTCAGCTGGACTCAACAGTACCCTGCCATTATTCCCCGAGATTTCATCGACAGGAGCAGCAAAAGCAGCCTGATCGAAGGCACATCCATACAGGTACATTACCTCACCAATTACAATAACCCGTTTTCCTGGTCAGCTACCGTTAGGCTGATCAAATCCCTGAAACCCGATATGGCGGTCTTTCAATGGGCTATTGCCCTACAGGGACTGCCCATGGGCTGGATGGCACGCCGGTTACGGAAAAGCGGTATAGAAGTGATCTTCGACCTGCACCTGGTCGTACAGAAAGAGGCCAGCTCTATAGATAAGTGGTTTACCCGTTACGGACTGAAAACCCCGAGCACCTTTGTGGCCCATGCCTATAAGACTGTGGAGGAGTTGAAGCAAACCTTTCCGGAACACCGCTATTCTGTGAATGAGAGTGGGAAGCGGGAAGAAGGAAGGACGGTTATCAAACTGTATCACCCCATTTACGACCTCTACCAACCGGACCCCGCGTTCGATATCAGTCGGCAAAAGCAGGAGTGGGGCTTGAACAAGCATGTATTCCTGTTTTTCGGATTCATCCGAAAATACAAAGGGCTGCATCAGGCAATCGAAGCCTTTTCCATGCTCAGAAAGGAAAGAGATGATATTTCCCTGCTGGTGGTAGGGGAGTCTTTCTGGAAAACACTGGATGGGAAGAAGTTCAGTACCCGGCTGAAAAGTGCCCTGTTTGGTATGGCCAAGAGGCTGGTATTGCGTAATTCCGATAACGAGCAAGACTATAACCCGCTGGCTTTGATCGAAGAGTTGAATGTGCCTGATGTGAAGGTGTTCAACCAGTTTGTGCCCAATGAAGAGGTACACCGTTATTTCCAGGTGTCGGATTGTATCTTATTATTCTATCTCACCGCCACCCCATCGGGAGTGGAAAGCCTGTCTTATAATTTCCGTTTGCCGGTATTGGCAACCCGGGTCGGACATTTTCCGGAAACCATTCGCGACGGGTATAACGGTTACCTGGCTGAAGACCGTGATCTGGAGTCCATGAAAAATACTATGGCGAGGTTCCTGGATGAGCCTATTCCCCGCGAACATATTGATGAAACTGCCAGAGAAATGAGCTGGGAGAATTATGCAAAGGCCATTCTGCATGGCTTTGTTTGAGAGCGCTACGGTTATCCGTCAAAGAAGAAATCAGCAAGCATAAAAAAAGCCGCCCGTTAAGGCGGCTTTAACTTTTATTGAAGGTGTCAGCCTTATTTGGCCTGAACCAGCATCAGTTTCCGTGTGAATACCTGACCGTCGATAGTCAGTCGTACGAAATATATTCCGTCACTCAAATCTCCGGAGGGGCTGAAGGTGAAGTCTTGTTCTCCTGAAGCAATCTGGCCATCTGCCAGCACGGATACAGTACGTCCGTAGATATCCAGTACTTCGATTTTTGCCTGTTTGGATTCCGGGATGAACACATGGATGGTGGTATTGCCTGAGCTTGGGTTCGGGTACACCGTGAAGTTGGATTCGTTGGCATACAGGTCGTTCAGGCTGGTATTGAATCCCAGGTTGATATTATCGATGAACAGGTTATTTCCGCCGAAAGAACGGTGTTCGAAACGGATCTTTACGTTGTTGCGTTCGGACGTCGGAACGTTTTGCAGTTCGGCAACTCCCACTTTCCACTGATCCAGTCCGCTGGGGAAGAAGCTTACCTGTACGAAAGGAGTTGCCGTACCGGTGGTGCTCAATTCAACCGCGCTGATGGTCTTTCTGTTTGTCCAGGTTTTTCCGCAGTCGCTGCTGGTTTGGATGATCAGCACGTCTCCGGTGCTGGAACCGTTGGCGTTCCTTCTTCTGGCATGTGCATAGTGGAAGGTTACCACAGGGTTGGAAATCATGGAAAGATCCATAGTAGGCGATTCCAGGTAAAAACGGGCACCTACTTCGCTGGCACCATTCCGAACGTAGATGGCATGGGTGCCTTCTCCGATACTGCCTTCTCCGGTGGAAACACGCTCAAACTGTACGGCACTGGTGCTGTACATAGACCAGCCATTTACCGGGAATACTTCGAACTCAAATCCTTCGGTCAGTCCGGCACCGAATTCACCGGTAGATCCGTGCACCTGGATATAGGCTTTACGTGTAAAGGTATCGGAGCCATTGGTATTGCTGGCAATAAGCGTTACGTCATACCAACCGGATTCGCTGTATTGAACGTTCGGTGGGTTGGTGGCGCTGCTGCTGCTCGGGTTTCCGCCAGGGAATTCCCAGCTGTATTGAATACCGGCTGAAGAACTGCCAGTATTAAATGAGTTGTTGCGGTAATTCACTACTCCGTCTTTGCAGACACTTGGAGTGGTAGTATAGAAGTAAGCTCTGGGAGCACAGGAAGGCATGGTGTAAGGATCAGCGGTACCGGTAGCTTCCAGGTTGGAAGGCAGCCAGAGTTTCGGGCGCCAGTTTTTCATTGTGGTATGCATACGCAGTTTTTGCCCGATGGTAAAGGTTCCCATACAGGGTCCCGGAGCGTAATCCATGTAATTTTCCACCATATCCGGCATGTCCGGAGTTTCGTTACTGCAGGAGTTAGCGTTGTAATCGCAGTTGAAGTTAGCGGCTTCTACAGGAGGGGTATCCTCTACCTGGTCGCCACCGAAACAGCTATCCTGGAAGGGGTGATACAGACCAAGCCAGTGGCCGGCCTCGTGAACCAGCGTGCTTCCCCATTGAGGAGTACCTACTGACGGGTTGGTGGCGGTACCGATACTGCCGACATTGTCGGAACGGATAACCACCCCATCGGTTTGGGCGCCGCCGAACCAGGGGAACTGGGCGTAACCCAGGATGGTACCCAACTGAGATGTCGTACTGTTAATATCCTTCACTACCCAAACGTTGAAATAACGGTCGGTAGGCCAGGCACTTTTCAGTTTGATGTTGTTGGTGGCATTTTCGGTTTCCGGATCATAAATACGAACCACACCGTCGGTACAGTTACCATTTGGGTCTTTGGTAGCAAGACGGAATTCGATTTCGCAGTCTGCAGCCACTCCCCAGAAAATTTGACGTACACGGTCAAATTTAGGTCCGTTGAAAGCCCGGTTCATGGTATCGATCTGGTTTTTGATCTGATCCCAGGAAATATTTTCCGGTCCGCCGACATGAAAAACATGGAAGACTACGGGAATAATAAACTTCTCAGGAGCCTTGCCCTGGGTATTCGCGTATTCTTCCTTCACTTTCTGATAATCGGCTTCAAACTGTGCAGCTCTTTCCAAAACGGAAGGATCGTTATGGATTTGCTGTTGGTAATGCTGATCGGTTCCACATTTCTCATGATCGTGTGACTGGCCGAAGGCCAAACCCGATATCAGCAGCATGCTTAAGAAGTAGAATTTTCTCTTCATATTTCGATACTTGCGATACGTGTGCGTTTCTATTAAAGGTTCAATTTTAACGGATTTTGTAGAATTCTTAACTATTTAAGCCGGCTCGAATCCCACATTGTTCCATTTAATTGACACTGCCATAACGGCTATGGCTGCCATGAGGTTCGAATCCTTTGAAAAAAAATTCTGACACCCTTTGATTAATAGGGTGTTAAGGGATCTTTATTTGTGTGAGTATTTCTGCTACAGCCGGACAAACCTCCAGATTTTTTTTCGTCAGTTCGAGCAGGTCCTTCATGCCTTTCCTTCGGGTATGTGGATAATCCCTGCAGGCTTCCGGACGGTGGTCATAGATTTTGCATCGGTTGTCGTCGAGCAGCATGGGGCAGGGTTGTACCGGAAAAACAAAGTCGCCATCTTCATCCATTACCAGGTACTGTCTCACCACCTCACTCCGGCTGATACCCAGTGCCGCACCGATCCGGTCGATATCTTCCTGTTCGATGATCGGGCTGCTGGTTTTGCAACAGTTGGCACATTGCAGGCAATCGGTAACGGCAAAAACGGCATCGTGTGCAGCCCTGAACTCCCGGTCGAGCTGTTGCCCGTCGGCATCCCGCATTTGCTGGAGCTTCTTCCTTAACAGTTGCCGTTCCTTTTCGGGTTTCAGTACTACCATGACTGAATTTCTCCACGTTCCAGCATTTCCAGTACTTCTGTCGGCCTCAGGCCTTTTTTGTACAGGCGAAGCCGCTTTTTCATCAGGAAACCGTAAGGCACTTCTTCCACCTGGAATTCCTTGATTATGGAGTAGGTGGCTACTCCGTTCAGGTAGGTGATGCCGTTGTATTTTACGAATGAAGGCAGCGATTTTGGGTTGTCGCCATAATTCAGCGCGATCACTTTGATCATCGGACAAAACTTTTCCTGGATCATACGCAGGGCAGCAGTGTCTTCTTCAAAACCTTCGGATTCCCGGTTCCAGAAGTACACGTAGACCGGTTTGCGGCGGTACCATTTCAGTTTGACCTTCTTACCGTGAACATCGAGGAAGCTGACACGGGGAACTTTTTTACCTTCGATCAGCTGCCTCCTGGCCCGGGTGTCCGGGTCGTACTGGAAACGAATGGAATTCCCCAGGCTGTCCAGGAATACTACCTTATAGCTTTTGAAATTCCTTTCAAAATAGGTGTCGTCCTTCTTCCGGATCGGGAAAGTATGTTCGTGACTGAGTGTTTCTTCCGTGTATGGATTGATGAGAATCTCATCCACTCCGGCCTCGTTATACAAACCATTGTAATTGGCATCTCTGAGTGTGACAGAGAAGGAATCTCCCTGCACCACTACATTGGCTGTTTTTAGGTTGAACCGCTGTTCCCTGAAACTGAAATCCGTGCCTGCATACAGCTTGTTCCCCTGGTGCTTCCGGATCATTTCATTCGCCATTTTTTTAAAGGCCAGGTCTTTCGTAAATGAAAACCGACTGAGCCGGTAAATCACCTGCCTTTTGGGGTTATCGGGGGTATAGAGGGCAATATCGATATGGTTGAGGTTGCTGTAAAAGGTATCCGGACTCCCGTCATCCGTAAAATCATAATTCCGGTTCCGGTCTACATACAGGATGGCCGGTAAACGCATACGCCCGTAGTTGGCAACCAGCACCGCCGTGTACTCTCCCTTATGTGAAGCGTCGAGGTTGGAAAACAAAAAGGTGTAGCCGGTGTCATTGATCTGGGTGAATTTCGGCAGAACCACCTTATAGGTATTGAGTGGTTCGCTGCTTTCAATCCCGAACCCATAATAGCTTTCGATACTGTCGCCCTTAAGCCGGAATACGGGCGCGATAAGCCGGGAAGTTTCAAAGTACTTGTCGGTACCCTTGCGATCCAGTTCCACAGTAATGATAGATTGTGCGCCCAGGAAAGCGGAGGAGCAGAGCAGAAGTGCGACAAGTAAGTGCTTCATGGATCAAAAATACAAAACGGGCTCCGGTGTTACAGAGCCCGTTGCATTCATTTATTACTTTCGGCTTAGTCGTCAGACCTTCCCAGGAACAGGGAAATATAGTACAGCAAGGTTGCCAGAGAAGAGAGAGCGGCCATTACGTAAGTCATGGCGGCCCATTGAAGGGCATCTTTGGATTCTCTTTCTTCCTGCCCGTGAACCAGCCCCTTATTACTCAACCAGGCAAGCGCTCGCTTACTGGCGTCAAACTCCACAGGAAGTGTCACAAATGAGAACAGGGTGGTAAGAGAATACAGGCCTATGCCAACAAGAAGCAGGGTTTGCCCCAGGGACCCTCCGAGGAATAGTCCGGGTATGATCACCCAGATCAGGTAGCGGGAGGCAATGCTCACCGGGCCTACCATGGTAGAACGGAACTCCAGCCAGTTGTAAGCTTCAGCATGTTGTACGGCATGTCCGCATTCGTGTGCGGCCACTGCGGCAGCCAGCGTGGAGCGACCGTGGTATACTTCATCGGAGAGGTTGACCGTACGGTTGGCGGGATTGTAATGATCGGTAAGTTGTCCGGGGTTATGGATCACGTTGACATCGTAAATGCCATGATCGTTAAGCATTTTACGGGCGATCTCCGCCCCGCTCATGCCATTCTGCAAACCGCTTTGCGAATACCGCTTAGCCTTATTCCGGAACCTTGCCTGTACGACCAGACTCACTACCATGAGGATCAGGCCGACCACATAAAGTAAAATAGTTGTACTTCCCATAATTGTATGCTTTCCGGGGATTCAAAACATGTTCCGCAATTTTACCGCAGGAACAGTTTGTAGATCAGAACACACATAGCAATCAGGAACATAAGGATGCTCAACTTGTTGATCCCGTGCATCATTTTTAAATAAGTACTTTGCTTATGTCCTTCAGGATCAGGTTGTTTCTTCCAGAATAGGAGGTAGGATAAAAATTTTCTCCAGATCATAACAGGTATTCGTCGGACAAATTTAGCCATTCAACCGCGATTATTTGGGGATGCTTCGGGAAAATGCAATTTTGTCAGCATAACCCTAGATCATGAAAAAACAAGAAGCTTTGTCGTGTTTACCGGCAGTTGCCTGCATGGCCCTGCTTTTGACAGCATGTGGACCCAAACAGAAGGCTGAAGAAAAAATGAATTATCCGGAGACGAGAATGTCGGATCAGGTGGATATCTACCATGGCGACAGTGTTGCAGACCCCTATCGGTGGCTGGAGAATGATACCAGTGAGGAAACCGGCGACTGGGTGAAAAGGCAGAACGAGTTCACTTTTTCCTGGCTGGATCAGATCCCGTACCGCGACAGCCTGCGGCAGCGCCTGGAAACCCTGTACAATTACGAGCGGGTTTCCGCTCCTTTCACCGCAGGTAAAGAGCGCTACTATTTCAAAAACAATGGCCTTCAAAACCAATCGGTCATGTATCGGGTAAACCCGGACGGGGAAGACGAAGTATTCTTTGATCCGAATACCCTGAGTGAAGACGGAACCGTTTCGCTAAGCGGACTGGATTTTACCAAAGACGGTTCGCTGATGGCGTACAGCATTAGCCGGGGAGGAGCCGACTGGCAGGAGATTTATGTGATGGATGTGAAGACCGGAAAGTTATTGTCCGATCATATCACCGATGTAAAATTCAGTGGAATTACCTGGAAAGGCAAAGAAGGGTTCTTCTATTCCAGTTACGCCGATCAGAATGGCAGTAAATTATCCAGCAAGACACAAAACCATCAGCTCTTCTTCCATAAACTGGGTAGCTCAGGCGGCGACACCCGCGTTTTTGGGGATGATAATAACCCAAGGAGGTATGTGGGTGCCAGTATCTCCGAGGATGAAAAACACTTGGTAATACAGGCAGCTATGGCCACTTCGGGCAACCAGGTATACCTCATCGAACTGGAAAAGCCGGGTTATGCAGCCATCGAACTGGTAGGCGGATTTGAGCATGATCATGACTTGATTTACGCGAATGAAGGCAAGCTGTATTTCCTCACCAATATGGATGCACCCAACAGGAAACTGGTAATGGCGGATGTCAATAACCCTATGCCGGAGAACTGGCAGACCATCATCCCGGAAACGGAGCATGTTCTTTCCGCCGGACAAGGTGCCGGATACTTGTTTGCCAAGTACCAGAAAGATGTGCTCAGTCATGTCGTTCAATATACCCTGGAAGGTAAGATGGTTCGGAATGTTGAATTACCCGGACAGGGTAATGCGGCCGGGTTCGGAGGAAGACCGGAGGATACTACCCTTTATTTCAGCTTTTCCAGCTATATCTATCCGAGCACGGTATTCTCCTTCAATCCAAAAACAGGTGCTTCCGAGGTGTATATGAAACCGGATATCGATTTCGACCCGGAACAATACGAGTCCAAACAAGTGTTCTATAACTCCAAAGACGGAACACGCATCCCGATGATGATCACCCATAAAAAAGGACTGGAACTGAATGGAAAGAACCCCACGCTGCTTTACGGTTACGGAGGCTTCAATATCAGCCTGCAACCCAACTTCTCCACCACCATCCTGGTGCTGCTGGAACAAGGTGGAATTTATGCCGTGCCCAACATAAGGGGCGGAGGCGAATACGGGGAGGCCTGGCACAAGGCCGGTACCAAGATGCAGAAACAGAATGTGTTCGATGATTTTATTGCCGCTGCCGAATACCTCATCGATAACCACTACACCAGCAGCGATTATCTCGCCCTTTCCGGTGGGTCCAATGGCGGACTCCTGGTGGGAGCGGTGCTTACCCAACGCCCCGACCTGATGAAGGTGGCGTTCCCGGCAGTGGGAGTGCTGGATATGTTACGTTACAATAAATTTACTGCAGGAGCCGGCTGGGCCACCGATTATGGTACCGCGGAAGACAGCGAGGAAATGTACCGCTACCTCAAAGGATATTCACCCCTGCACAATATCACCGCCGGAACCCGATATCCGGCCACAATGATCAGTACCGGAGATCACGATGACCGTGTAGTTCCGGCACATTCATTCAAGTTTGCTGCCACCCTGCAACAAGCGCAGGCAGGGGCAGCGCCCATCTTAATCCGAATTGACGTAAACGCCGGTCACGGTGCAGGTAAGCCTACGGCAAAGATTCTGGATGAGCAGGCGGATAAGTTTGCCTTCATGCTCTGGAACATGGGGATCAAATCCCTGAACTAAGAGAAAGAGACGGAAATAGGGAATCAAAAAGCGGCCTTAGTGCCGCTTTTTTTGTTATTTCGGTACCACATGAATACCGTATTAGCCATACTTGTTGCGGGATTTGCGGCATTTCTCTGGCTGTTCCTGTTCCGGATACTGGATTTCTTTCGACCGGAAAAGTGGAGCCGTCTCCTTTTGTTCTTCTTTTTGGGTGGGTTGAGCGTGCTGATACCGGTTTTCCTCCCGGTTTATATCGGGGAGGGACAGGATGAACTGGGAATCCTGAAACACCATCTTTTTCAGGTGGCCCTTGTAGAAGAGCTTTCCAAAATTCTACCTCTGATCGTTTTTTTGCTGGTCAGGCCCCGCTTTTTTACTGACCAGCCGGATTACCTGGTATGTGCAGCGGCCAGCGGACTCGGTTTCGGCTTCGTGGAGAACGTGCTGTATGCCTTGGAAGGAGGGGTTTTCCTGCTGCATTTCAGAGATATTGTCAATATGGTTTTTCATGCCTTCCTGAGCGGGATTGCCGCTTATGGATTGATGCGCATTATTCGTAAAGAGATAGTCATGGGCATACTCTGGATATTGTTCGGCATCTGTTTGCATGCCTTGTTCAATTTTGGTGTGGATGAACGGAATACCGAATCTTCTGCCATCATACTTTACCTGATCAGCTACGGGGTTTTTCTGATCAGTATAGAGTGCTTTGCGCTTATGATGAACAATGCGGTTAACGAATCCCGCTTTTTCAGCGAAACGGTGGCTATGCCTTCCCGGGCAATCCGGGTGAGCATGACCCTGGGATTCGGGTTGTTGTTTGCGGTATTTATGGTGCTGGAAACCATTGAACTCGGTGCTGCCGGAATCGGCATCTTCCTGTTTCTGAGTTCCCCGCTCCTTGTTGTTCTCTATATTGCCATTAACCGCCTGTGTTCGTTGATTCTCATCAGGGGCAAGGTGTTTAAGGTAGTCCCTACTTCGCCAATATTTTACGGAGGAATCTCCCTCAATCCGCAAAATCCCAGCCCCATGTCTTTCCAGGTCAAGGGTATTCCCTATGATGAAACTGCCTTTGTCTCCAAAATGAATACCCGGTTCCGGGTTCGCCCCATTTCCTTGGCCTATGACTATTTCGGTTCCTATGCCGACTTACGTATGACCGACAAGGTGTACGGCAAAAGCCAGGTGATCTTCTACAAGGTAGAGGTTGAAGACTCGGAAGATCCGGTTGAACAGGATATGCATTATTACCTTGTCCCCAAACTGAACGGAGTGAAAGAGAAGAACGGACAGTTGATCGTGGCACTGATCTCACGCGAAGAGCCCATTGATTCGCAAACGGAGGACATAGGCCTCGGTCCTTTCTGCGCCTGGGTATACCTGGAGGTGCCGCCTCATTTGGGTGCCATTGCTACCTTTTTTCATCTGCTCAGAGAAAAAGGAGATGGATACCGAGAAGACCCGTCGATTCCCGGAAGGGCAAGTATTCCCGCCGATAGATCCCGGGATCTATAAAGGGTCAAATTCCCAGGATTCGCGGTGCGAGAGATACTTACTTCGTATGGCTATCAGTTCTCTTGCCAGCTGTTGCGGACTCAGGCGATCAAACAAGGGTTCTCCGAGGTGTATTTCGCGTAGTGTGTCGGTGCCGGAAACCTCAGGCAGGGGTGGCATTAGAATTACAGACGAAGCGGCAACGGTAGAGACATACCAGATTTCCGAAGAAATGGAATACGGCGTATTCCCTACCAGAACATCATACTGTGCTACAGGCAGGCGGGCTAACTTTTCTGTTTCGGATAGATTTAACATGGGTTCATGAAACAGAACCAAGGCCTCCAGTTCAGGATCGGAAATGTTTTTAAGGTATTGATTGAATTGCAGGACAGGAAAAGTGGTTGTGGATTGTGGGGTTCTGAGCGAAGGCGTGCCGCAATAGGGTAGGGCAATGAATACGAAATCACGATTTTCCCGGAGTATGGCGCCGTCCATAATCGTGCGATTTCCGCATTGAATATCAAACACGGTTTCCGAACCGAGAATTTCCTCACGAACTCTTCCGGCATATCCTGGCCCGCTATCTGGCCGACCATGACGTATTTTTTGAACTACCTGGTCATGGTGTTCGGACCTTGGATCCTGAACGGCTTTAACCAGATCGGACAGCAGATTATTCCCTCTGCGCGTAATAAAAACACCGGCTGTGCCGGGCAGAGTGAGCATATTCCGGGCATCATTGCCACCCGGAGTATAGGACAGGGCAGGAATTTCCTGCTGATGCAACCTGCGAAGCAAACGTTCCAGGTTGAACTGATGAATGAACTCAAGCTCCTCGTTAAGGCCTGAAACCGACAATTGCCGGTCTTGCATCACGGGCTTTTGTTCCGGTTGAATGGGGGTTTTATTTGACATAATTAAAAAATTGTGCGTGTAAAACAC
Source organism: Bacteroidia bacterium (assembly GCA_964215915.1). GTDB lineage: Bacteria > Bacteroidota > Bacteroidia > UBA8524 > UBA8524 > UBA8524. The sequence continues at coordinate 33,152 of CAXPEB010000080.1, read as the reverse complement.
CCCGTTTTATCCTATCAAGGGAACCCGAACCTGTTTGACGGATTCGGGTATTCCCTTCGAACTTTCCAGGAGTTACGACTCAAACTCGCTAATGAGCCCCAACTCCGCTACAAGATTAGCGGATATCCGCATCCCGGTTATTCACGGTATTCCGTGATTTTATGGATCCTGCCGTATTCCTTTATGGTCGATGCGGTACCAGGAATCACTGATCCAGGCACTGTGTTCGCAGTTCATAAGGAGAGGCTGTAGAAAGGTGTATCTGTGACCTTACATATACCAATGCCAGGGAAAAGAAATCATTGCAGCTTATTCCTGTTTTCTCAAATGAATTTGAGCATCGTGATTCATTCCGGCCAGTATCATTCCGGATTTTCCTATGGACTGCACGGTAAAAGTGCCGGAGCTTACCGGTATCCAGGACGGAAGACTTAGGTGTATCAGCAGGCTGCTGTCATTACGGTAACGATTATGGATTACTTCCAGGGAATACGTATCCCGATACGTGATAGAATCATTCCGGTAGATGGATTCATTCTCTGCGCCGAATTCCATATACACATCTTCAAACGACTGACTTTCCTCGCCGTATTGCACCAGGATTACCTGCCAGGTGCCGGTGAGGATCAGGTAGCGTATCATTTGACTTTAGCAGGAATATACGAAGGAACGCATGTATTCCGGGAAATCGTCTGTTCAGGCTCCCCGGTTCCGTTTATCTTTGCTTCATGCAGCAAATTCCCCTCGCTGAACGTATGCGCCCGAAAACGCTTGATGCGTATATCGGGCAGGAACACCTGATAGGTCCGGAAGGGGTCATTACCCGGTTCCTGGATTCGGGAAATATCCCAAGTATGATTTTCTGGGGACCTCCCGGTGTGGGGAAAACCACTCTGGCGGAACTGATCGCCCGGCAGCTCAAACGTCCTTTCCATGTGTTAAGTGCCGTTTCGGCCGGTGTCAAAGAGGTACGGGAAGTGATTGGGAGTGGCGGAGGCCTGTTTCCTCCGGTATTGTTTATCGATGAAATTCACCGCTTCAGTAAATCCCAGCAGGATGCACTGTTAGGGGCCGTGGAGCGGGGAAAAATTACCCTGATCGGTGCAACTACCGAAAACCCTTCTTTTGAAGTGATTGCTGCCTTGCTTTCCCGTTGTCAGGTATACCACCTGGATAACCACAGTGCCGATGATCTGTTGCGTATGGTGAATCGGGCTATGGAAGAAGACCTCGTTCTGAAGGGTAAAAAAATTACCATAAAAGAGCAGGAGGCTCTTCTGCTGCTTTCGGGCGGAGATGCCCGTCGCCTTCTGAACCTTTTTGAGATGGCGGTATTGCAGGCCGGAGCACACGAAGTAACCGTAACCAATGAGTTGGTGAAAAAAGTGGCCAAACAACAGGTGGCCCGGTACGATAAAAACGGGGAACAGCATTACGATATCGTATCCGCGTTTATCAAATCCATGCGGGGAAGTGACCCGAATGCGGCTTTGTATTACCTGGCCAGAATGGTGAATGCCGGTGAGGATCCGCTGTTTATCGCCAGGCGTATGCTCATTTTTGCCTCGGAAGATGTCGGACTTGCCGATCCGCAAGCCCTGCTAATGGCCAATGCCTGCTTTCAGTCCTGCAATGTGATTGGGTATCCAGAAGCACGAATCATACTTAGTGAAGTGACGGTTTACCTGGCAACAGCTCCTAAAAGTAACTCGACTTATAAGGCTATGGATGAGGCGCTTAAGCGCGTCAGGGAAACCGGCGATCTGGAGGTGCCTCTTCATCTTCGTAATGCGCCCACCAAGTTAATGGAGGAGATGGGGTATGGAAAGGATTACAAGTATGCGCACAGTTACCCCGGGCATTTTGTAGAGCAGGAATTCCTGCCCGGAGCAGTTCGGGGTACTGCCTTTTACCGTCCGGCTGAAAACACCAGGGAAGACGAGATCCGTAAGCGTATGGAAGGGTGGTGGAAAGGGAAGTATTCTTCTGATCAATAGGCAACACAAAAGAGAAGCAGGGAAGCGCTTAATCAATCATTCAACTCCAGCCAGCGCAGCTCCTTTTCCTCCAGTTCTTCCTGCAGCTTACCCAGTTTTTCGCTTAGTTCCTGGATCTTTTCATGATCGCCACCGGCATCGTTAAGTGCTTGTTCTAATTCCGATTTACGGCTCTCCAACTGCGGAAGCAGGGCATCCAACTCCTCCAACTCCTTTTTTTCTTTGTAGCTGAGTTTCTTTCGGGTGGACTCCGGGGTTTCTATTTTTGTTTCCGGTGTTTTCTCCCGGGCTACATCTGCCTTTTCCTGCCTGATCTCCTCGTTGCGCAGAAAACGGTATTCGGAATACGAGCCGTTGAAATCACGGATTTTTCCCTGTCCTTCGAAGATAAACAGGTGTTCACACAGCCGATCCAGGAAATAACGGTCGTGGGAAACCACCAGCAGGCAGCCGGGGAAATCCGTCAGAAAGCTTTCCAGGACAGCCAGGGTGTCCAGATCAAGGTCGTTGGTGGGCTCATCAAGGATCAGGAAATTCGGGTTATCCATCAATACCGTTAACAGGTACAGTCGCTTTTTCTCACCTCCGCTGAGCTTGGAAACCGGCCCGAACTGGTGCTCCGGTGGAAACCCGAACCGTTTCAATAACTGGGAAGCATTCAAAACAGAACCATCGGCCATGGTCAGGGAATCACCCACTTCCTGCACCACTTCGATCACTCTTTTTTCTTCCTCCATCGGTAAACCTGCCTGGGAATAATACCCGAACCTGACGGTTTCACCCACCACTACCTTGCCTTCATCGGGTTGTGTTTTCCCGGTGATGAGGTTCAGCAGAGTCGACTTTCCACTTCCGTTTTTGCCTACAATGCCAACACGCTCTCCCTTTCGGAAGATATGCTCAAAGCGGTTTAGCAGGGGTTTCTCTCCGTACGATTTGGAGACAGCATGCAGTTCCAGAATTTTATTTCCCAGTCGCTGCATGCGGAAACCCATTTCGATATCGGATTGTGCCGGTCCGCGTTGTAGCTTTTCACTGAGACGGTCAAAGGCATCCAGCCTGGATTTTGATTTTGTCCCGCGCGCTTTTGGTTGTCTGCGTACCCATTCTAACTCTCTCCTGAACAGGTTCTTATCTTTTTCCAGCTCACGCTCTTCATTAAATTCTCTTTCGGCTTTCTTTTCCAGGAAATACTCATAATTACCGCGGTGACGAAACAGGCCTCCCTGATCCAGTTCGAGTATTTCTTCACACACATTGTCGAGGAAATGACGGTCGTGAGTAACCAGCAGAAGACTTAGTGTGCTCCGTTCTATCCAGGATTCCAGCCATTCGATCATTTCAATATCAAGGTGGTTGGTCGGCTCATCGAGTACCAGTAAGTCGGGCTCATCGATCAGCAGGGTTGCCAAGGCAAGACGTTTTACCTGTCCGCCGGAAAGCGTCTCCACTTTTTGGTTCAGAGACCGTATGTCAAGTTGATGAAGCACGGTTTTGATCCGGTTTTCCATGTCCCAGGCAGCAGCTTCTTCCATCCGGTTCATGGCAGTCTCCAGGTTTTGCTGAGTTTCCGGGCCGGCTTTCATTTCAAAGGCTTCCAGTGCCAGCTCATATTCGCGAACGGCTTGTAGCTGGGGAGAATCTCCGGTGAAAAGGGCTTCATACACACTGAGCCCAGCCGGAAACTGTGGCTCCTGATCGAGGAATCCGGTCCGGATATTTTTATTAAAAGCCACTTCCCCCGAATCCGGAATGTCCAGTCCCTGCAGGATACGGAACAAGGTGGTTTTACCGCTGCCGTTTCGAGCCACCAGCCCGACTTTTTGTCCGGATTCTATACCGAAGCTAATGTTCCGGAAGAGTATCCGGCTACCGAAAGACTTGCTCAGATTCTCTACGGAAAGGACATTCATAGTACTTCTTCGATAAAAAGGTCTTTCTGATTGAAACGAACCGTGTCTCCGGCGGTTTTCTCCCGGAACAGTTTTCCTAATGGAGAGGCCGGCGACAGCAGGATTACCTTGTTTTCCTGGGTTTCGAGGGCGCCCAGCCCTATAGAGAGAAAATACCAGCCTTCACTGGTTTTGGCAGCTGCCCCCGGAAACATGCGATCCTTTTTGGCAAGGTCCAGCTTTTTAAGCGCCAGTAATTCCTGTTCGGCTTTTCCCAGCTGTGCGGCATGCATATCCCGCTCCAGGTGACTCATGGCGCGAGCCGTCTCGTATTTATCGCCTGCAGAGCTTTTTTCTTCGCTATTGGCTGCTTCCGTTGCTCTTTGTATGGAGTTGCGGATATGAAGTATACGTTCTTCCAACACCTGAACGGCTTTATCGACCCAGGCTTGTTTTATGGAGTTGCTCATGGATTCTGCTTTAAATAGGCAATCAGGTCGTCCAGGTCCTCAGGTGTATCTACCGAGAGGGCGGCTTCGCTGATCTCTGTTAAGTGGATGGAAAACCCGTGTTCAAGCCAGCGCAATTGTTCCAGGTTCTCTGCCTGCTCCAGCGGAGTCGGGGGCAGTTTGACAATTTCAAGCAAGGTTTCCCGCCGAAACCCGTAAATGCCCACATGAATGAAATAATCATCTGCTGTTTGATCCCGGTAGAAGGGGACCGGGCTTCGGGAAAAGTAAAGAGCTTTTCCCTGAAGGTCGCTAACTACTTTGACCAGGGAAGCGGTGTTTGGGTTCTCTTCCGGTGTAGCTTTCCTCCGGGCACTGGCAATTGGGGCGCCGGTTTCGATTAGCCCGGTAATTTGCCCCAGAACTTTTGCGGAAACCAGCGGTTCATCGCCCTGCACATTCAGCACCGTTTCGTATTCGGGAAACAGGGTGGCAACCTCTGCGCAACGCGAGGTCCCGTTAGGGTGTGACTCGTGAGTCATTGTTGCATTGCCTCCAAAGGATTCCACACATTCCAGGATTCGGGTGTCGTCTGTGGCTACCACCACCTTGTCAAAGATGCCGGCGGCGACGGTACCCTCGAAAACCCACTGGATCATCGGTTTTCCAAGCAGGTCTGCCAGGGGCTTACCCGGAAAGCGAGTGGAGGCATAGCGTGCAGGAATGACAGCCAGTTTCTTCATGCATCAAAAATAATCGGCTTTGGGCGAATACATAAAAAAAGGCACCCCGAAGGATGCCTGTTATTTTTTTTGGTAATGGAGATCAGATTGTGGAACGCACTTTCATAATGCCATGAACCCGCTCTTCAGCAAGTTGAGTGGCCGCAAGCTGAGTTGGGATATTGGTTTCAGCCGCTTTATTGTAAATCTCCAATGTGGTATCGTAAATCTTTTCGGTGGCGCTGTATGCCCGTTCGCGGTTATAGCCGATATATTCCTGGTAAACGTTGATCAGTCCGCCGGCATTGATCAGGAAGTCGGGGGCGTAGAATATGCCTTTGTCCACCAGCAATTGTCCGTGAAGTTTTTCTTCGGCCAGCTGGTTGTTGGCTGCTCCGGCAATCACACTGCATTTCAGTCGGTTGATTGTTTCGGTGTTCAGCACTGCTCCAAGCGCACAAGGCGAGAAAACATCCACATCCAGATCGAAAATATCATCGGAACTTACCACGATGGCTCCGAATTGATCGGAGGCGGTTTGAAGGGCAGCGTCATTGATATCGGCCACGTAAAGCTTAGCGCCTTCTTTGTGCAGCAGTTCCAGCAGGTGGAATCCAACTTTACCAATACCTTGTACGGCTATGGTTTTCCCCGCCAGGCTGTCATTACCCCAGGCTCTTTTGGCAGAAGCTTTCATGCCCATATAAGTACCGTATGCGGTAACAGGAGAGGGGTCGCCTCCGCCACCCATGGATTCGGGTAAACCTACCACATGTTCGGTTTCCATGGCTACGTATTCCATGTCTTTGGTGGTGGTGTTCACGTCTTCGGCTGTGATGTATTTACCTGCCAGGTTTTCCACGAAACGTCCGAATTTACGGAAGAGCGCTTCGGATTTAATCTGCTTGGCATCGCCGATGATAACTGCTTTGGCTCCTCCGAGGTTCAATCCGGAGATAGAGGCCTTGTAGGTCATTCCCCGGCTCAGACGCAATACATCGGTAATGGCATCAGCCTCGCTTTTGTAATTCCAGATTCGGGTACCACCCAGTCCCGGTCCAAGCACGGTATTGTGGATGGCGATTATGGCTTTCAAACCGGTTGCATTGTCCTGACAGATCATGATTTGTTCATGATCATGAAGGGCAACCTGGTTAAAAAGTTCGAACGAAGTCGATGACATTTCTTTTACTTCCATCATAAGAGTAGCTATGTTTGCAAAAAGTGGCACAAAAGTAGCCAAGAAAATTAAAAGTCAACTGATTTTTCCCAACACTTGAAATCCCTCGCAGCGCTAAACAAGTACTTCTGGAAATACCGCTACCATTTTGGTTTAGGTATCCTTTTTACCCTTATTAATAACTATTTCGGAATACTTCAGCCCCGTTATGTTAAGCAAGCCATTGATACGGTGGCGGAAAAGGTGGAAAGTAGTACTTCCGGCTGGGACGAAGTGATGCAGGGAGAATTGCTACACCAAACGTTTATTATCGGGCTCTTTATTCTTGGGGCTGCACTGGCCAAAGGCGTGTTTCTTTTTCTCATGCGCCAAACCCTGATCGTGATGTCCAGGCATATCGAATACGATCAGAAAAACGAGATTTTCCATCAATACCAAAGCCTCAGCACCTCATTTTACCGGAGAAACAATACCGGCGACCTGATGAACCGGATTTCCGAAGACGTAAGCCGGGTGCGGATGTACCTGGGGCCTGCGGTTATGTATAGCCTGAACCTGTTGGCTACCTTCGGGTTTGTTATTTACAACATGGTGATCATCAACACTACCCTGACGCTTTGGGTACTGCTTCCCCTACCAATATTGTCGATATCCATCTACCTGGTCAATACCATCATCTATAAAAGAAGCGACGCCATACAGAACCAGTTGTCAGCCCTGACCACATTTGTGCAGGAAGCCTTTTCGGGAATCCGGGTGATGAAGGCGTTCGGCGTGGGCCAGGACTCCTGGAAAGGGTTTGAGGAAGAGAACGAGACTTACCGGCAAAAAGCGCTTTCACTTGCCCGTTTCGATGCATTATTCTTTCCTCTTATGCTGTTGCTGATAGGACTTAGTAACCTGCTCGTAATTTTTATCGGTGGAAGGGAAGTTATAGCAGGCCGGCTTACCTACGGGAATATCGCCGAATTCATGCTCTATGTAAACATGCTCACCTGGCCGGTGGCATCCCTGGGTTGGGTCACTTCCATTGTGCAGCGTGCAGCCGCTTCCCAGGCCCGTATCAATGAATTTCTGGATGAAAAACCGGAAATAAGGAACCCAAGCAGTCGGGATTTTTCTTTCCACGACCGCATTGCTTTCAACCAGGTGGAGTTCAGCTATGGAAATGAGCGAAAACCGGCACTTCAGGACCTGACGTTTGAGCTTAAGAAAGGCGCTACTTTGGGCGTAATCGGAGCAACAGGAAGTGGAAAAAGTACCCTGGCTTCGCTTTTTCTGCGCTTACATGACCCGGTTAAGGGTAGTATTCTGATTGATGATGTTCCGATTGAGGAAGTCAATCTCGACCAATACCGGGATAAGATCGGGTATGTTCCCCAGGATGTATTCCTGTTCAGCGATTCCATAGCCGAAAACATCGCCTTCGGACTAAAGTCAGGGGAGTATAACCGGGAAATGCTGGTGGAAGCGGCAAAGGCAGCAGCGGTACACGAAAACATTCAGGACTTCCCGGCAGGTTATGATACCCTTCTGGGTGAACGGGGAATAAGTCTTTCCGGTGGACAAAAACAACGGGTAGCCATTGCCAGAGCACTGGTAAAGGACCCGGAGCTATTGATCCTTGACGACTGCCTTTCTGCGGTAGACAGCCGCACCGAAGCCGAGATACTATCGAATTTTCGTCAATTGTTCCGGGACCGGACTGTACTGATTATTTCGCATCGGGTATCTTCGGTGATGCAGGCCGACGAAATTCTGGTGCTGGAAGAAGGCAGGGTAGTGGAACAGGGAAATCATGCCAGCCTTATGAAAAAAGACGGTATCTATGCAGCCTTATATGCTCACCAGAGCCTGCAGGAGGAAAGCACTGTGCTTGAACAGGCAGAAAAAAACGGTTGATTTCGACCCGCACTCCCTACAGTATTTGCGCTATTAAGAAAAATGACATACTTTTCCGCTGTATAAAGTGCAAACATGGACGATTTCAGAAACCAAGACAGGGAAGAGATCTTTTCCAAAAAGATCCGTGCAGGAAAACGCACCTACTTTTTTGACGTAAAATCAACAAGAGGGAATGATTTTTACATTACCATCACCGAAAGCAAAAAGAAGCAGGATTCGGGGATGTATGTGAAGCATAAAATATTCCTGTACAAAGAAGACTTTAACAAGTTTATGGATGCCCTGAATGAAACGGTGGGGCATGTCAAAACCGAGCTGATGCCCGAGTACGATTTCGAAGAATACCGGCGCAGCGATACCGAAGAGGTAGGATACGGGGAAGAGCACGCCTGATAGAACATTAATTTATTTCAGAGAAAACCTTTGTCGGAATCGGCGAAGGTTTTTTGTTTTTTTGCAGCATGAAAACGATGTTCAAATGGGCAGGCATCTGCGTGTTGCCAAGTGTGCTCATGTTTTTTTATATGACACGGAGCTTCCCGCACCTGTCCATGTCCGTGCAGGCCGCTTTTATTACCCTGCATTACCTGTCGTCAGGGGTGGCTGTTTATTTTGTACTGCGGTATCTGCGTAAAGCCGAGACAAGTTCGGGAGAAAACATCGGTGTATTGAGGTATATGATTACCGGAGTACTGACTGCTGTGTTGCACGGATTGATCATTGCCGTGGTTTCAGCTTCCTATTTCAATTTTGTTCGTCCGGATCAGCGGGCCCGTTTTTCCGAAGAGATTCTGGTCCCCAGATTCGTAAAAGGGAAAGACAGTACGGCCAACAATCTGGACGAATACTACGAACACCTGATGGCAGGAAAAGACAGTGGGGTATTGTTGCCCGAACGTTACGAACAATACCGGCAGGCAGCCCTGGATTCGTTGCAGGCAGTACGCGATTTGGCCATGGAGGTTGAAAGGCAGAACTTCTCGTTTAACGGAAGTATTATCCGATTTGTGGGGCTTGCTCCCGTATTCGGTATACTTTTTTCCGTTATCATAGTCGTATTTCTGAAGAGATGACGCGAATAGAAACCGAAAGCAAATACCTTAATAGTCCGATTAGCCAGGTTTGGGAGTTCATTAGCATTCTGGCCAACCACGAAAGGATCATGCCGGCACAGGTGATAAACTGGAAAGTCGACGGTGACACCTGCGAATACACCATCAAAGGCACTGGGTCCGTTCACCTGAAGGTTACGGAACGCACGGAACCTACTCACCTTAAACTGGCCCCGAACGGAAGAATACCCTTTCCCTTTGAAGTAATTTGGGAGTTGCGGAAGAGTGGGGAAGGAACCCAGGTTCAGGCCATCATGAAAGCCGAACTCAGCCCGGTGCTCAAACTGGTTGCAGTGCGGCCGCTCACTAATTTTTTATCCATGCAGCTGGAAGGACTTATCGACGTATTTCATGGAAAAAGCGCAGAAGGCTGAACCATTCTGGAAATACCTTTGGGCGGTCTGGCTGGGGATCCATTTCCTCCTGTTTTTTCTCCTGAGCTACCCGGTGTTCCTTTTCCTGCTGAGTCGTGAGAAAAGGTATACTGCCGCGCATAAGCTGCGGGTGATTTGGGGAAAGTACATTCTGTTTATGACCGGAATACGCTGGAAGGTGGAGTTTGAGTCACCCCTCGACCCTGAACAAACCTACCTCTTTGCGCCCAACCATTCTTCCTACCTTGATATTCCTTCCATTGCCGTAATGATACCCGGGCATCTGGCTTATATGGCAAAATCGGAGCTTGCCCGTATTCCATTATTTGGGGTGTTTTTCCGAACCATAGACATCGGGGTTAACCGAAAGAGTGCCATTCAGTCGCATAAAGCCTTTCTGGAAGCCGGCCGGCGTTTGCAGCAGGGAACTTCCCTGGTTTTGTTTCCCGAAGGGACTATCCCGAAGGGAGCCCCGAAACTGGGCAAATTCAAAGACGGTCCTTTCCGTCTGGCTATAGAAAACGGAGTTCCCCTGGTTCCGGTTACCCTTCCGGATAATCACAAACGGTTACCCGATCAGGGGAAGTTTGTGGGCAGTCCGGGAAAAATGCGCATGTTCGTTCATCGCCCGATTTCTACTGCCGGTCTAAAGCCGGAGGATGCAGATGCCCTGAAGCAGCAGGTTTTTTTTATTATTGAATCGAAATTATCGGAATATGCGGATAACGGATGAAACCATAGACCGTCTGGCGCACCTTGCCAGGCTTGAATTTGTGGATGAAGAAAAGGAGAATATCCGTAAGGACCTGGAGAAGATCCTCGGGTTTTGTGAGCAACTCAATGCTCTGGATACCGAGGGCGTGGAACCACTGATCTTCATCAACGACGAGCAAAATGTATTGCGGGAGGATGAAGTCAGACAGGATATCACACATGAAGAGGCCCTGAGGAATGCTCCGAAAAAAGATTCCGATTATTTCCGTGTACCTAAAGTGATCAATCGCTAGTGTCTTCACTGATAGAACTTCGGGATATCAAAAAGATCTACCGCATCGGGCAAATCGAAGTTGCCGCCCTTGCCGGTATCAACCTGGATATTGACCAGGGTGAATACGTTGCGTTAATGGGACCTTCGGGTTCGGGTAAATCTACCCTGATGAATGTACTGGGTTGCCTGGATACCCCTAGCTCCGGTATCTACAAGCTTAACGGCAAGCTCGTTAGCGAACGCAGTGATACGGAATTAGCAGCCATTCGTAACAAAGAAATCGGTTTCGTATTCCAGAGCTTCAACCTTTTACCGCGTCAAACCGCTTCGGAAAATGTTCAGCTACCCTTGGTTTATGCCGGAATTTCCAAGTCAGAAAGAAAAGCAAAAGCGGAAAAAGTGCTCCAGCAGGTGAACCTCACCGACCGGATGGATCACAAACCCAATGAACTGAGTGGTGGGCAGAGACAGCGTGTGGCCATTGCCAGAGCCCTGGTAAATAACCCATCCATTATTCTTGCTGACGAACCCACCGGAAACCTGGATACTAAAACGTCCGTAGAGATCATGGAACTTTTTGAAGAGATTCATGCAGCGGGAAATACCATTATCCTGGTGACCCATGAGGAGGATATTGCACAAAGGGCAAAACGAATCGTTCGCCTCCGCGACGGTATAGTAGAATCTGACGGGCGAGAAGTCCTGGCCGATTCCTAACAGATTGAGAGAATACCTTATCAATCTGAAAGGGTTAACGCCCATTCAATTACCTATATGGAAGATTCAATAGTCTGGCTTCCAGTTGCTTATTAAGCAGTCCTGAGATAATGGCAATGTCCTTGGCACATCATGGTCAAACACAAAACCATGAAAAAGCCAAACATAATCCTGGCCACCCTGATGGCCTTAGTCCTGTTATCCTGCGACAAAGGAAATTCTCCCGAAACCAACGGTGAGTCGGAAGTAGAAGTCAGAATGACCGATGCTCCCGGGCCTTTTGATGCCGTATTGGTGGATATTCAGGGAGTGGAGATCCATTCGGATGTTAACGGTTGGAATACCGTTGCACTGGCCAATCCTGGAGTTTATGACTTGCTTGAGCTTACCAACGGTTTGGATACGCTGCTGGGAACGGCAACGCTTCCATCAGGACAAATTTCCCAACTACGGCTTAAACTCGGAAGCCGGAATTCCGTTGTGCTGAACGGTAATTCGTATGACCTGGCTACCCCGAGTGCCCAGCAAAGCGGGTTGAAAGTTCAAATTCACCAAAACCTGAGTCCCGGCATCCGTTATACCATACTTCTCGACTTTGATGCTTCTATGAGTATCGTTGAAACCGGTAATGGCGCCTTTATTCTGAAACCGGTTATCCGGGCGATAACCCAGGGAATCGATGGAGCCATACAAGGTAAGATCAGTCCTTCGGTGATTGCCAGGGTTCAGGCCATAAGCACGATGGGGGATACCACCGGAACCTATAGTGACAGTGCGGGATCGTTTATCGTGCAGGGACTTCAGTCCGGGACCTATCAGGTTGATATACTTCCCCCGGCTCCTTATCAGGATACCACTTTTACCGGTGTAGTCGTTGTAAACGGACAAATCACCCAAATGGGAACCCTCAATATCCAATAGTTATTACTCTGTGGCGTCTTGCCATGCTGTAGCGTGTGGTTGCTGAAGGCGGTCGTGTGGGCGATCGCCTTCTTTTGTATTTTTGAGGGGTATGAAAATCTATACGAAAACAGGAGACAAAGGAGAAACCGCATTGATCGGCGGAGTAAGGGTTCCGAAATACCATGCACGGATAGAAGCTTATGGTACCCTGGACGAGTTGAATTCTTACCTGGGCTATGTGGCCTGTACGGCGAATGAAACGGATCAGAAACACTTGCTGTTTATCCAGGATCGGCTTTTTACCATAGGCTCCCTGCTGGCTTCTGTTCCGGGATCAAAGATGGTTGTTCCGGATTTGAAGCCCGAAGACATCACTGCACTGGAAGATAGAATGGATGCCCTTAATGAAGAACTCCCCGCACTTAAAAACTTCATACTTCCCGGAGGAACTCGCGATGCAGCTATGTGTCATGTTGCCCGCTGTGTATGCCGCAGGGCAGAAAGATTGGTGATAAAACTGGCGGAAACAGAGGAGGTAGACCAGGATATCCGGGTTTACCTGAACCGGCTGAGTGATTACCTGTTCGTACTGGCCCGAAAGATCACCCTGGACCAGAACAGCGGAGAAATCGCATGGGCTCCCCGCAAATCCTGACCAAATTATCTCCCTTTCTCCAGCTCAAGCAGAGAAGTGGCAGCCATGTCGTAGAAAGGCTCAATTTGCAGTGCCGCCTCGAAACTTTGTTTCGCTTTGTTGCGGTTATTGGTCTGCATGTACAGGTTGCCAAGCATATAATATGCAATGGCCCGTATCCGGATCTTTTGTGTTTTGTCCGGCACGGTGGGCATGGGTTGTTCCACCTTTACCGTATCGGTTTGCTGGCGGTTGTCTAACACCCATTCAAGAGAAGCTTTAGCGCCTTCGATATTCCCCTGATTAAACTGGTTGCTGGCTATCTGAAGCTTTAGCTGTGGGTCGCCGGTAATAGCAAACAGGCGGTCTTCCAGTTCCAGGGCAAGACTGAACTCGCCCAGAATTTCAAATGCCGCTGCAGTCGGCTCAAGAATCTGCAGGTCGTTCGGACGGTCTTTCAGGATCAAAGGGCCAACATCGGCAACTGCGTACGGGTTCTGCAGCTCATTATAAATGGCAAACAACGTATCGTAGAGTTGTTTCCGGGTACTGTCGGTTGCCAGAATGCGGTTAATGCTGACCAGTGCCGTCGGGTAATCACGCCGGTTCAGGGCCTGGTGCATGAGCATTTCGTCAGTGGAAGATTTATCTTCTTTGACCGTCTCCGTAGTGTCGTTCTGGTTGCAGGCTCCGAGCATTATGACCGGAATAACCGCAAATAGCAATGCTTTTTTCATGAAATTCGCTTGCTGCAAAAATAGCCGAATAGGCTATGATTCAAAATGCTCAGGGAAGGTAACGTGCTCTTTCTCCGGCATCGGGCAACTGACAGCTATCGTATTTTCCAAACCAGGCATAACGTCTTGCTGCAAAGCCGTCATAAAGATAATCCCTGAACGGAGCCGGGATCAGCAAAAAAGGGGCAAGCAGAAACCAGGCTCCATCGAGATCAAGCGCTATATGTAGGGCAGCACTGCTTTTGCGGTACAAAATTCCCTTACGCAGGTAACACAAGGATTCTGGCTGTTCCGGGTTTTGTCCCGGGAGAATCTTTTCAGCTGTTGAGCCTTGCAAAGGGGCAAAGAAAAAACGCTCCCGTTTGTCGCGTTTCAGAATAAAGCGTACCGAACGGTTACAGAAAGCACAAATGCCATCGAAAAAGACGAGGCGGTCAGGAAGGGGTGAATTTTCCTCGGTCATTCCTTACTTTTGCAGTTCAAAAATAAGATCAGGTAACCATGTTTGAAAACCTCAGTTCACGATTGGATCGCGCGTTTAAGACGCTGAAGGGACAGGGAAAGATCACGGAACTCAACATTGCCGAGACGGTTAAGGAAATCCGTAAGGCATTGGTGGAGGCCGACGTGAACTATAAGATTGCCAAGTCGTTCACCGATACGGTCAAAGAGAAGGCTCTCGGGCAGAATGTATTAACGGCAGTGTCTCCCGGGCAGTTGATGATCAAGATTGTCAACGACGAGCTCAAAGAACTCCTGGGTGGACAAACAGCGGAATTTAATATCACTGGTAACCCTGCTGTTATTCTGATTGCCGGCTTACAAGGATCCGGTAAGACTACATTCTCCGGAAAACTGGCCCGGTATATCAAGGGCAAGGGGCGTAATCCGTTATTGGTTGCCGGCGACGTTTACCGTCCGGCTGCGATCGACCAGTTGAAAGTGCTTGGCGGACAGGTAGAGGTTCCTGTTTATACCGAAGAAGGAAATAAAAACCCGGTGGAGATTGCAAAAAATGCGATCAGTGAAGCCAAACGTAACGGGAACAATGTGGTGATCATTGATACGGCAGGCCGACTGAGTATTGATGAGGAGATGATGAAAGAGATCGCAGCGGTTAAAGCGGCGGTTCAACCTCAGGAGATTTTGTTCGTGGTGGATGCCATGACCGGTCAGGATGCCGTAAATACGGCAGAAGCGTTTAATGAGCGCCTGGATTTTAACGGGGTGGTGCTCACCAAGATGGATGGCGATACCCGGGGTGGAGCGGCACTTTCCATCAAGTCGCAGGTCAACAAACCCATCAAGTTTGTAAGTATGGGGGAGAAGATGGATGCCCTGGATGTATTCCACCCCGACCGTATGGCTTCCCGTATATTGGGCATGGGCGATATTGTTTCCTTGGTGGAAAAAGCCCAGCAGGTCTTTGACGAGGAAGAGGCCGAACGCCTGCAAAAGAAGATCCGGGGAAATGACTTCGACTTCGATGATTTTCTGAAGCAGTTGCAGCAGATCAAAAAAATGGGCAATATCAAGGACCTTATGGGAATGATTCCCGGGGTAGGTAAAGCCATTAAGGATGTGGATATCGATGAAAACTCCTTCAAGGGAGTGGAATCCATCATTCAATCCATGACCCCGTTTGAAAGAAAGAACCCCGATGCCCTGAACGGCACCCGCAAAAAACGTATTGCCATGGGATCAGGCCGCGATATTACGGAAGTCAACAAACTCATCAAGCAGTTTGAGGACATGCGTAAGATGATGAAGACCATGAATAAAATGCAGGGAGCGGGCCGCAGCATGCGCGGAATGCCATTCCGGCGCTAAAGTCAGTCGGTGATTTGTTCCAGCAACCGGTTGAGGTAACGGTTACGGAAATAGTATTCTTTTATGGATTGCAGGGTAGCTTGTTCCGGGTTCCGGTCATATTCCCGGCATTGAGCTTCCCATTCGCTGCGCAAGGTGCCGGCTTTCTCCAGGATACGGGCACGGATCGTATCGGCTCTTTCTCCGCCTTCCATACGCGCCTCCATCAGCTCCTCGTTGTATTCCATCATTTCCATCAGAAAGTCGGGAGAAAGTTCCTGCTTGTCCGTGTCATTGAGCACACCTTCAATCTTCAGGATATGAGCTACCCGCGATTCGAAATTGCTGAGGGTACGGTAAGCCTCGTTCAGTTGGCTGCTTTGCTGCAGGCGTTCGCTTTCCTGGCCTGCTTCTCCCAGGTCGGGGTGAAATTCCCGGCTTAGGCGGTAGTATTGTTTTCTGAGAGCATCCTGGTCAGGAAAAAAGCTGACCGGAATTTGAAATACGTCGAAATACGTCATTACTGTTTATAGACCTGTTCCATCAGCTGGCGGCTGATCTGTCCGAAATTATCCCGAACGATTACCGATATCTGGTTTTCGTTGCTATGGTAGGGCATAACGATCACCTGACCGCCAACACGCTTTCCATCCCTGGAGTATACCGAATAATGCACGCGGATCTCCCGGTAGTATTTCCGGTTTTGCAGATCGATGCAGTTTTCGTAATCGGTAATGATCTCAAACTGATTGACAAAGATCACATAGTCGGTTTCGTATTTATCACCCAGGTAATTGAGCAGGCGCTGGTCAGAAAAGGCCACATCCATATAAATAGAGGATTCATCCGCCTTTTGTTTTTCCGTATCCTTCTGGCCCTCTTTTAGTTTTTGTTTCAACCCGTTCAATACACTTTTGGCCGGCTTTTCTTCCTCAGAATTTTCCTGCGGGTTGGCCGGTTTCGGGGCATATTGAATGGACCCGAAAATCAGGTCCAGGTCGTCTGCGGCATCTTTGGTTTTAGAAATGCCTTTGCTGTTGTAATACAATCCGAACTGATCCGACAGGGCATTCTCCAGGTTGGCGCTCATGCGTCTCCTGACTTCTCCCGGAGGAAGCTGAGATACGTCGCCAATGTCCTTATCCGCATCGGAGAAGTACATAGCTGGGTTAAAGGGAACGATCAGAATTCTGATCTCGGAAACGGAATCCTTATTGAAGGTGCTGTCGGGAACACCGGAGGTATAGTCCTGTGCTTGTAAACCCAGGCCGGTAAGTACCGTAAGCAGGCAAAAGAATCCCTTAAGAAGTGATGAGGTTCCAGATGTCATTGCCGAAAACAAAGATCATCAAGCTAAGTAAGATTACCATACCGATGACCTGTGTAACCTGCATGAACTTATCCCCAAGCGGGCGCCGAATGACCATTTCTACGAACAGGAAGAGGGCATGTCCTCCATCCAGTGCAGGGATAGGCAGCACATTCATAAAGGCCAATACCATACTGAGCAGTCCGGTTAGTCCCCAGAAGTTCTCCCAATCCCAGGTAGATCCGAAAACGGTGGCCAGGGCAATCGGTCCCATCAGTGATTTGGTGGGGTCTACATCTCCGGAAAAGATCTTGCCCAAGCCTTTAATGTTCACAATGAGAGAGGCAAAGGCCCGTTCATTTCCGCGTTTCAGCGATTCTCCGAAGGAGTAGTATTCGGTCTGGAAATTCAATTCGTCGAAGGTGGCTTCAAACCCGATAGTGCCTCCTTTGTTGACACTGACCATCATGTCCAGGGTATCGTCATCCCTTTTCACCAGCAGCTTCACATCTTCTTCTTCATGCTTGGAGAGGATACGCTGGAAATCATGAAAAAAGCGGGCGTCTTCGTTTTCCACCCGGAGGATATGATCCCCTTTCTGTAAACCGGCTTTGGCGGCATTGCTTCCACCCACCACTTTATTTACCACAAACTCCCTGCGTAATCCGAGAAAGCTGGATTTTTTGGAGTTCAGGGAACCCAGTGCGGAGTCGGGAAGGTGGATATCAAATACGGAGTCACCGCGCTGCACGGTGAAGTTGGCTGAGTTCAGGATATTGGATGGATTAAGGATCTCATCGAAACGAACCACATCCTGTCCGTTGATCTTCAGAATATGGTCGCCGTCACGGAACCCGATACTCTGTGCATATTCCGAAGCCGTAATTCCAAAACGTGCATCTTTATTGAGCAGGTATTGATCGCCGTAATAAAGAAGGCTTCCGGAGAAGATCACAATACCCAGAATGATATTAACGGTTACCCCGGCCAGCATTACGATAAGTCTTTGCCAGGCGGGTTTGCTTCGGAATTCCCAGGGTTGGGGTTCAGATTTCAGCTGATCGGTATCCATGGATTCGTCGATCATACCGGCAATCTTTACATAGCCCCCGAGCGGGAGCCATCCCATACCATATTCCGTATCTCCTTTACGGAAAGAGAAAAGCTTGAAACCTCCGGCATCAAAGAAGAGAAAGAACTTCTCCACTTTGATACCGAAGGCTCTTGCAGCCAGGTAATGTCCTAATTCATGTAGGGTAATCAATATCGACAGGGCCAGGATCATCTGCCCCGCCATAACCAATGCATTCATCTAATCAGTTTGCGGTTGAGAGGCTGCAATAATAAAGCACTACTTTGGGATAACCATTATTTCCCGAGGAAGGAAGAATACATCCAGACGAGCTTCTCCTGTTCGCGGATATAGTCACTCATCATGGCGTTGGTTCCTTCGTCATTGGCATCGGCCGAAAGGTCAAGGATCACGCGTTGTTTTTCCAGCAGTATGGAGAATCCGTCCAGGATAGAGCGTACGCATTTTTCTCCGTCGCTTTGGTTTACAACCGGGCGGATTTCACTTTTTTTCAGGTAATCTTCAAAGGAGTGGAGCGGGGTAAATCCCAGGGTAAGTACCCGTTCGGCAATTTCATCGATCTTCAGCTGAAGGTCGGTATACAGTTCTTCAAATTTGATATGAAGTTCGAAGAATTTATCGCCTTTGATGTTCCAGTGGAACCCACGGGTATTCAGGTAATATACCTGGTAGTTAGCCAGCAGATCATTTAGCTTGTCTGCCAGGTCAGAAGAATGGCCTACTTGAAGACCAATGTGATTGGTTTTTGATTTTGCGTTCATATGTGTACTGTTAAAGCAAAGACCCTTCCAGCTGCCTGATCCGGTATTGTTGTACCGCCGCTACTGTCAGGCTGTCTGTGATCTCTGACGACCTGACACGCGCGTATAATTCATCCATATGTATCCGGCGCACTGTCAGTTTTTCGTTCGAGTCAGGCTGGCTTTCTCCGAAACGAAGTCTACGGGCAAGGTACAAAAAAGCTTTTTCGTCCGTGGCACTGTTACTCAGGTCCATTTCCAGAAGAAGTTCCCAGTTATCCGCTTCGATACCGGTTTCTTCCTTCAGCTCCCGTTTTGCCGACTCGATAGGAGGAACCTCCAGGGCACCTCCGCCTTCGGGAATTTCCCAACTGTATGTTCCGGTAGGAAAACGGTATTGCCCGACAATCCAAGTATAGCCTTCGTCGTCTACCGGCAATACCCCGATAGCGTAGTGCTTAAACCGGGTAATTCCATAAATGCCTTTTTCTCCGGAAGGGGTGAGCACATCGTGAAGCAATACGCGGATCCAGGGGGTGTCGAGTTTTTCTTCCGTATGGATGATCTTCCAGGGGTTCTCTTCGACAGGAAGCGATTCATGCATTAAACAAAGGTAGTGCATAAGTTCCGCCGTTACCTGCATTTGCAGCCCGACTCAAATATTTAATTTTGTCCAATGAATCTGGCTGATATCCGACAGGAATACAAGCTGGCCTCCCTGGACGAAAAGGAGGCGCCGGCAAATCCTTTATTGCTGTTTGACAAATGGTTCAAAGCAGCGCTCCACTCCGAAGTAACCGAAGCAAATGCCATGTGCCTGAGTACTGCGGGCGACGGACAGCACCCGGAATCCCGGATTGTGCTGCTCAAGGAGTTCAGCAGCAGCGGGTTTCAGTTTTATACCAATTACCACAGCGATAAAGGGCAGGCTCTGGCGGCCAATCCGTATTGCTCCCTGAATTTTTTCTGGCCGGAACTGGAAAGACAGGTTCGTATCGGTGGTAAGGCAGAAAAGGTGGACTCAGCCGATTCCGACGCCTATTTTGCCACCCGTCCGCGGGGCAGCCAGGTGGGTGCCTGGGTCAGCGATCAGAGTCAGGTGATCGAAGGCCGGAATGTGCTGGAACAACGCCTTGAAGAACAAATGAAACGGTTTGAAGGACAGGAAGTTCCGAGGCCTCCTCATTGGGGTGGCTTTCTGGTCATTCCTTCACATATCGAGTTCTGGCAGGGCAGGCCAAACCGCCTGCACGATCGCCTGCTGTATAGCAGGGTGGGAGAAGACGGGTGGAAACTCGAACGCCTCGCTCCGTAGCAGTAATTCCCGACAAAACACTAACATTGCACAAAACATTGCCTCCTATGTCAAATCAACTGTTAAAAGGAAAAAAAGGAATCATATTCGGTGCGCTTGATTCGCAGTCTATTGCCTGGCACGTAGCAGAAAAATGCCACGAACAAGGTGCCGAATTCGTACTGACCAATGCTCCTATTGCTTTACGCATGGGCGCAATCAACGAGTTGGCTGAAAAATGCAACGCGGAGGTGATCGGTGCGGATGTAACCTCTAATGAGGACCTGGAGAATCTTATTGACCAGTCGGTGGAAAAACTGGGAGGTCCGCTTGATTTTGTTCTGCACTCGGTAGGCATGTCGCTGAATGTGCGTAAAGGGAAACCGTATACCGATCTGAATTACGATTTCATGCACAAGACCCTTGACATCTCTGCCATGTCCTTTCACCGGCTCATGCAGCTCCTTTGGCAAAAAGAAGCCATGAAGGAGTGGGGGTCGATAGTGGGACTGACCTATATTGCCGCACAACGGGTATTTCCTGACTATAGCGAAATGGCCGAAGCCAAAGCGCTGTTGGAAAGTATCGCACGTAGTTTCGGCTACCATTTCGGGAAAGAGAAGAAGGTGAGGGTCAATACCATATCCCAATCCCCGACAATGACCAAGGCGGGTTCAGGTGTGAGTGGGTTTGATGCCTTTTTCAGTTATGCGGATGCACTTTCCCCCCTGGGTAATGCTCCTGCAGAGGCCTGTGCAAATTACTGCGTGGCCATGTTCTCGGATCTTACGCGTTACGTTACCCAGCAGAACCTTTACCATGACGGTGGATTCTCCTTTACCGGAGCATCAAATGAGGTCCTGGCAGCATTTTCTGATAATAAATAATTAACAATTGATTTAAATTGGCCCTATGCAGCCAATCATACCCCCGATAGAGCGTCATCTGCTGAAGGCAGAGCTCAATGCTGAACGATTTGTTCGTAAGGCCAATTTCGGGACTAATGAGATTTATATCGTGCACCAGCGCAACGCCCCGAATACCTTAAGGGAAATCGGTCGTCTGCGTGAGCTCACCTTCCGTACAGCGGGAGGAGGGACCGGTTTGGACTGTGATCTGGATGCCTTTGATTATGCGGATGACGGTTATGAGCAACTGCTGGTGTGGAACCCGGAAGAAGAACAGATTGTAGGTGGATACCGGTTTATCGAATGCAAAGGTTCTTTGTCGACAGACGGGAGCGTACACCTTAGCACCAGCGAACTGTTTGCATTCTCTGACCGTTTCCTGAAAGAATACCTGCCTTATAGTATTGAATTAGGGCGTTCTTTTGTGCAGCCTGATTATCAACCTTCTATAAATAACAGAAAGGGCGTATTTTCCCTGGATAACCTGTGGGATGGCTTGGGTGCTTTGGTAATTGACAGACCGCATATTCGCTACTTTTTCGGGAAGATCACCATGTACCCGCATTTTAATCCCCTTGCGCGTGACCTGATCCATTATTTTATGGATCATTATTTTCCGGACAAGGAAGGGCTGGTACATCCACATCACCAACTGGGGTACAAAACGGACCTGAACGGGTTCAAGGGGATCTTTGACGGACTGGAATATAAAGAAGGACACAAAATCCTGAATCAACAGGTAAGGAAACTGGGTGAGAACATACCACCGCTGGTGAATGCCTATATGAACCTTTCGCTTACCATGAAAAACTTCGGTACCGCGATTAACCCACATTTCGGAGATGTAGAGGAAACAGGCATCCTGGTTACGATTGCCGACATCTATCCCAGCAAAAAGGAGCGGCATGTAAACAGTTACGAAGAAGGCCAGAAACCGGCCTAGGCCATCTTGGATCTTTTAATGAGGTATGAAAGCAGGATCTGATTAAAATCCTCGGCGGCATCCACTTCCACCCAGTCGATCTGAAACTGGGCTGCCTTATTCCGTAATTCCGTGGCGTGCCTGGAACTAGCTTCCAAATAGGCTTCCCTTACTTCGGAGGGCATGACTTTCAATTCCCGGCCACTTTCGGGGTCGACAAACAGGTAAGGCCGGTTTTCAAAATGAAACTCGGTTTCTTTTTCCTTATCACGGACATGAAACAGAATGACCTCATGCTTGTTGAATTTAAGGTGCTGAAGACTCCGGAATAAGGCTTCCTGGTCTTCGCTGCTTTCTACCAGGTCACTGAAGATTATCACAAGTGAACGGCGATGGATCTTTTCTGCCAGAAGGTCGAGAGATTCTGCAAGTTTCGTAGGGGTAGGAACAGGTTCCCGGTTCAGCAATTCTTCCAGCTTGGAAAGCAGAAAATGGTAGTGAACACCCGCCGACCGGGTTTCGCTTTGCCACTCTATCCGGTCGGAGAGCAAGGCCAACGAAAAAGCATCCCGCTGCCTGCGCATCAGGTTCATAAGGGCCGCACTGGCCATAATGGAAAACCTGAGTTTGTTCCAGGATTTATCCGGGTAGAACATGGAAGAACTGGTGTCGATCACTATCTGGCAACGTAGATTGGTTTCCTCTTCGTAACGCTTTACAAACAGTTTGTCGGTTCGCGCGAAAAGTTTCCAGTCGATATGCCGGGTAGATTCCCCTTTGTTGTACAGCCGGTGTTCTGCAAATTCTACGGAAAAGCCATGAAAGGGGCTTTTGTGCAGGCCCGTAATAAACCCTTCGACCACTTGTCGGGCAAGCAGTTCGAGGTTAGCCATTTTTTCAAGTTCTTCCCGGGGTATTCGGTTCATATGGGCATAAAAAAGCCGCCGGATATTTTCCGACGGCTCTGTCTTTTTATTAGCTGATCTGCGCTTCCAGTTTCTGAGAAAGGGAATTTTTAGGTACCGCGCCTACCTGGCGGTCGACCACTTCGCCTCCTTTGAAGAAAAGAAGGGCCGGGATACTTCTGATCCCATATTTAACTGTTACTTCCGGATTTTCGTCAACATTGAGTTTTCCGATTACGGCTTTGCCGTCATACTCTCCTGACATTTCCTCAACGATGGGGCCTACCATTCGGCAGGGACCGCACCATTCTGCCCAGAAGTCAACCATTACCGGTTTGTCGGATTTTAAAACAACTTCCTCAAAGTTGTTATCTGTGATTTCTATTGCCATTTCTTTCTGTTCTGTTTGTATTCAAAACTAGTTTTTCCGTTCAAAAAGCAAGCCACAGGAAATATCCACGGCTGTGGATGTCATGGAAACAGTTCCAAAGCACTTGCAATGAGTTGGTCGATGACTGCACCCGGATCCTGACAAAACTCGCCGGTGGCCCTGTTAGCCAGTATGGCGTTGAGCGAAAGCGCTTCAAAGCCAAATAGCCCGGACAGAAAATAGATGGCTGCAGTTTCCATTTCAAGGTTATCAATCCCAGCCTTCCGAAGTGTTTCCCAGTGTAAAGCAGGATCCTGTTCGCCATGAAGGATTCGTCCCTGCGGACGGTAAAACCCGGAACAGGTCAGGGTATGGCCCCGTTGGAACAAATCTCCGCTTCGTTCAAGTAGCAGGGAAGAAGCCGCCGTCTGGTAAGGCCTGTTACGCATTTCAGGCCAACCGGTTTTAAGGATGAATCCCTTGTCGAGCATTTCCGGGTTCTCCGAATAGTACCAGGCGAGCCCGTCGAGTCCGGTAGCGGCAACGGAAACCAACAGGGAGCCAACGGGTATTTCCGGGTTTATACTACCCGAGGTTCCCAGGCGAACCAGTTTCAGTTTGTTTTTTTTAGGGTGCAGGGTACGCTTCCGGAAATCGGCATTGGCCAGCAGATTGAGTTCGTTTAGTACGATATCGATATTGTCGCCACCGATACCGGTAGAGAGGACACCAACTTTTTGTCCACGTAATTTCCCGATATGGGTAACAAATTCCCGTTTTTCTATACGTTCCTCCACAGTATCAAACCGGTCAGATACCCGCGGAACCCGTTTAGGATCACCTACCAGGAAGAGAAAATCCGGTAATTGACCGGGTAGTACCCCCAAATGAAAGACACTCCCGTCCGGATTCAGTATCAGCTCGCTTTCTGCTATTTGCTCATCCATGCATTATTCCTATTTTCGTGATCAAAATTCACTATATCCATGGAAAACGAAAAGAAAAAGAATACCCTGTTGGTGCCAACCGACTTCTCAACTGTTGCTGAAAATGCGTTGGATCATGCGGTTCAGATTGCTAAAAGTTTCGACAATGAGCTGTGTATCATGCACATTTTCGAAGACTCGTTTATCGGGAATATCTGGGGGCAGAAAAACTCCTATAAGGAGGGAATGGTTGGTCAGATGCTTCAGGAAAAACTCGACCGGATAGTGGAAGACCTCTATAAGAATCATGGTGTAAAAGCCCGCTCGGTAATCGAAACCGGAAGGATATACAGCGCTATTGTGGAATATGCGGAAGATGAAGCCAATAATATCGAGTCCATTATTATGGGTACGCAGGGTGCTGCGGGTATCGAACAATTGGTGGGTTCCAATGCTTCAAGGGTCATCGCCTCTTCACCGGTGCCTGTTGTAGTGGTCAAGGAAAAGCAATACGGACAAGGGTACAAGGATATAGTGATGCCGATTGACCTGACCATGGAGAGCAAACAAAAAGTTTGGTGGGCCATTCATCTTGCAAAAAAATTCCAGTCCACCATCCACATCTTTTCCGTTCAGGTTACGGACCAGTTCCTTTCCAACAGAGTAAAGGCCAACTTCAACCAAGTGCAGGAAGTGCTGGAAAAGAACGGAGTGAAGTTTACTACCAAAGTGCTTGACGATGAAAACTACCCCGGCAATCCGGCAGAAGATGCCTTGCAGTACGCGGAAGAGCTGAATGCTGACCTGATCATGATCATGACCCAGCAGGAAAAGGGCTTCACGGAATTTATCATCGGCACCTATGCTCAGCAGATCGTGAACAAACATTCCAGTATTCCGGTTATGTGCATTGCACCCAAGAAAACAGGTTACAAGCCTGATTTCTGGACAGGAATCTGATAAAGACTTATCCCTTCATACGACCTTTAACCCGCCTTGTGCGGGTTTTTTTGTATCCCTACGTGCCGCCAACTACCTAGCGATACTGATTTTTGATTTCTGCGTTTACCTCAACTTTGCTTCAGGGATTGATAAGCAAAAATCAACAGCCATGAAAAATTTAGTAAAGACAATGCTGGTATTCGTGATCGCCCTCACCGGACTGAATGCCAATGCACAGAATGAGGGTCGCCAGAATGAGCTGGTGGAAAAAGTATTGAAGGATATGGTTAGCGGAAAAACCATGTCTGTAAGTGAACTGATATCACCGGCATACCTGCAGGTGCATGATGTAAAAGCCGGGGATTACAACGTAAATGTTTATTACCCAAAAGGTTCAAAACTGGAAAAGAACCACGGTAACGGGCTGGTAACCGGCCTGATCTGGGGGGAAGACAAAAGCTGGGTACACCGCCTTTATTTTATCGTGACCTACGACGGCGGGAATTATTACCTGCTTCCGGGAAGAGAACCCTCCGAGTACGGTTATATCGATCCCTGGTATAAAGTGGAAACCAATGTGGAAGACCAAATCGGCGATAATTCGGGAACCGGAGACTCTCCCGATAACAGCAGCGCCAAACGTGTGGTAGAGAACCTGCTGGACGATATGGTGAATCGCTCCGATGAGTTCGGAACGGATGCCCGTAAATACATTGCTCCCTCTTTCTACAAAACGGAACGGATCGATAAGTACGATTATAAAATCAACTACTATAGCCCTAAAGGGTATGAGATTGTTAGCACGAATGGAGACAAGATCGTTGCCCATATCTGGGGAGAAGACAAGGGATGGATCCATAAGCTGACCTTCAAGGTGGTAAAAGAAGGGGGCAAGTACTATGTGTATCCCAAAGGACATACGGACAACAACTATATCCATCCCTGGTACGAAGTGGAGACCAATGTGGAGGATAAGGTCACCAAAACCGTTCAGAAAGATGAAAAGACCGAACTGGTAGAGAAACTGCTCGATCGTATGGCTTACAATAAGGAAGGGTACGAAACAGACATGCGCCTGTATATCGCACCGTCCTATTTCAAAAAACACCGCCTCGATCCTTTTGAATACAAGGTAAACGCCTATTCACCCGTCGGATACAGTATTGAAAGCGTAGACCCCAGCGGAAAAGTGGTAGCCCTGATTTGGGGTGAAGACCGCGGATGGGTTCACGAACTGACCTTCAAAGTGGTTAAGGAAGATGGACTGCTTTACCTCATGCCGGGGAAACATCACGAAAGCGTTAGCTATGTAGACCCCTGGTATTCTGCCCGCACCGATGTGGAATAATTCAGTAGGAAAGATATTACCGGAAAGCCCTGCCGTTTCGGCGGGGTTTTCTTTTTACCGGGCATGGAAAAAGGATTATTTTGCATGCAGATGCCACAACAGATTCATTTGATCTCCATAGGCGGGGCAGTTATGCATAATCTGGCGCTGTGCCTGCACCAGTTAGGACACAGGGTTAGCGGTAGCGATGATGAGATTGCTGATCCCAGTTATACCCGGCTGAAGGAGGCGGGGCTATTACCCGACCAAATGGGGTGGTACCCGGAAAGAATTCACCCGGAACTGGATGCGGTGATACTGGGAATGCATGCAAGGGCGGATAACCCGGAATTGAAGCGGGCACGGGAGCTCGGACTTAAGGTTTACTCGTTTCCCGAATATGTTTATGCCCATGCAGCAGATAAACTACGGGTAGTAATAGCTGGCAGCCACGGTAAGACCACCACTACCGCCATGCTTATGCATGTATTGAAAGAACAGGGTATGGATTTCGATTATCTGGTGGGTTCACAACTGGAGGGTTTTGATACCATGGTGAGGTTAAGCGATGCTCCCCTTATGGTTATTGAAGGCGACGAATACCTGAATTCCGTTCTGGACCCAAGACCGAAATTCCTGTTCTATCACGCACATCATGCCCAAATTACCGGCATTGCCTGGGACCATATCAACGTGTTCCCGAGCTGGGAGATGTACGTAGAACAGTTTGGGAAATTTATCGATACTTTACCAAACGGAGCAACGCTGGCCTGGTATTCCGGTGACCCGGTGCTTCGGGAACTGGTGGAAGAAAAAGGCGGGCGTTTGGAAGCCAAACCTTATTCCACACCGGAGTATTCCGTGCAAGATGGAACGGTAAAGGTTTTTTTCGGAGGTGAAACATATCCCATGCAGGTGTTTGGGGAACATAATCTGCAGAATATGGCGGGAGCTATGATCCTGGCGGAAAAACTGAATATAACTCCTCCCGATTTTCTACGTGCCATGACCCGGTTTACCGGCACGGCCAGGCGCCTGGAAAAGATAGGAGAGGAAGGGAAGAGGCTTATCTACCGCGATTTTGCACATTCTCCCAGTAAACTGAAAGCCACCACAGAAGCCGTAAGAAAGCAATACCCCGAACACAAACTGATTGCCTCTTTTGAACTGCATACATTCAGTTCCCTGCAGAAAAATTTCCTGGACCAGTATAAAGACTGCTTGCAAGACGCCGATGAAGCCCTGGTATTTTATTCTCCCCGCGTATTGGCGCATAAAAAGCTACCCGCGCTGGAGCCGGAAGAAGTGGCCGAGGCATTTGGCGGAGCGGTACATGTGCTTACCGAAACAGGTGCGCTACACGAATACCTGCGTGCCTTGTACCGGGGATCGGAAAAGACCGTGTTGCTTCTGATGAGTTCGGGGACTTTCGAGGGAATGCCCCTGGAATTCTAGCTCTTCAGGATCTGGGCGGTGTGCTCTTTGGTCTTTACTTTATCGATGACTTCAGCAATTTTTCCCTGTTCGTCTATGATGAAGGTGGTACGGGCAATGCCCATATATTTCCTTCCGTACATGCTCTTTTCCACCCAAACTCCAAAGGCTTCGGCTACGGAATGGTCTTCGTCCGCCAGCAAATCGAAAGGCAATTCATACTTCTCGATGAATTTGACATGCTTCTTTTCCGAATCGGGGCTTACACCCAGAACAGCATAGCCCTGCTCAATAAAGCGGTGGTAATTATCACGCAGGTCGCAGGCTTCGGCCGTACATCCCGGAGTGTCGTCTTTCGGGTAAAAATAGAGTACGAGCTTTTTGCCACTGTAGTCGCTGAGGCGTACCTCATCTCCGTTTTGGTTCCTGGCAGTAAAAGCCGGGGCTTGATCTCCTGTGTTTAAACTCATGGTAGTATTAGTGTTTTGCGGTAAGTATAGGAATTTTCTCTGTTGTCAGTAACAAACAATCGAAAATCCAGTTTGCTTCCGGATGGATATCCGGAAAGATCGCCGTAAAGTTCGTTGCTTTTCGGATCATATTCCATTAGAAACCAACGCTGATCCATGCTTGCTTTGTAGCGGTATAATCCTGAAAAATTATCTTTTACCCTTACCAGGATGGAATCCCGGTTGATCAGAAGCAATTCTACTTCAGGCGCCAGCGTATCGCAACTCATAAAATAAGCACCGGTTTCCCGGGTATAAGCCTGGATATAAGACGTGGAAATATCTCCTCCCACATACTCATTCCCGTTCTCTGTTTTGCGGGCAAGGCAGAGCTTTTCAGGGGCTGCGGGTAGATTTTGAGGAAGGGAGTAAGCGATTCGGAATTTTTCCATGATATTGATCCCTTCGGGTAGCAGTACCAGTGTATCACAACCACCGGCTTCAATACGGGCATGTACCCATAGAGAGTCCAGGAGGCTGTTACGGAAGAAGTCGATATAATGGTTGCTTCCTTTCAGCCTTAGCGTGACTTCATCCTTGAAAAGCAGCTTTGCCTGGTCTCCGGCCTCGGGTATTGGCCAATTTCCGGGAGGGCGGTTTTCCCATTGAAAAACCAGGTGACGTACCGTTTCATTTCCATATGCATCTTTCAGGCTGACCCGGAATATCCTTTCGGGTATTTCCTGGCTTAGAGTAAACCAACCCTGTTGGTCATAATCTGCCATACGGTGCGGTTGCCAGGTTTCGGTAAAGCACAGCTCTATCGGCGGAAGATCGGGTTCGTAATAGGATACCTGGTGGATGTATTTTCCGTCACTGAAACTGAACCTGGAGAATTCCCGTTTGTAATGTTCCCGACTTCCTTCGGTAATCTCCACGCTGTAAATCCCTAGAGTGTTAGACGTATCGGCCACCATAAAATCGCGTGCGGAAAGGGCTAGCCCGTAAATCCCCGTGGTTAGAGAAAAATGGAGGGTGTCGGGATGAATTCCTTCCTGCTCGGCTACTTTGGGATAGATACCGGTTCTGACTTTGTACGAGCGATCTCTATTCCATACCTGAACTGCATTGAGAACAGGAGGCAGGGTATCAACCACCGGAAGTGAGAAGGAGAGGGGATCAAGAATTTCCTGGGTGCGTGAATCGCGGATCTCGAAATGCAGGTGAGGAGCATACGATCCTCCGGAATTCCCTGACCAGGCAATGATGTCGCCTGCTTTGATCCGGAACTCATTTCTTTTCGGGAAAATTTCTATGCTGTAACTGTGCCGGGCATATTGTTTTCTTCGGATATAGGCCTCCAATCCGGTTTCAAACCGACTGAGGTGCCCGTATACCGTGGTATGGCCGTTCTCATGGGTAAGGTAAATGGCTTTACCGTATCCATACGGTGAGATCTTAATACGTGAAACATAGCCGTCGGCTGCCGCCCTGACGGGAAGCCCTACCTTGCCGAAGGTTTTGATATCGATACCTGCATGAAAATGAGAACCGCGGAATTCTCCGAAAGTACCGGATAGTACGGCAGTGGTATCAAGCGGAAACAGAAATTCGGGGGATTGTGCATACAGGCGGACAGCGCTGATAATCAGAAGGACCGTAAACAGCTTTTGCCTGCACCCCATAACACAAACTTAATAAATCAGCCGAATGTATCCGGGTTCATTTCACCTTGCATACGAACATCTCCCTATCCTCCAGGTATCCTTTCAATTCATCGTTTTTATCTACAGGTCCCACCCCGGCCGGGGTTCCGGTAAATATCAGGTCACCCATTTTCAGGGTAAAATATCGGGACACAAAAGAGATCAGGGTATCAATACCGAAAAGCATGCCTTCCGCACATCCCGACTGTGCAGTCACTTCGTTTTTTTTCAGTGAAAACCGCAGCTTTTCAAAAGGAGGCAGTTCATCAAGCGGAATAAAGGATGACACCAGAGCAGAGCCGTCAAAGCTCTTTGCCAGCTCCCAGGGGAGCCCTTTGCTTTTTAATTCCGCCTGTTTATTCCGGGCCGTAAAATCAATACCCAAACCTACCTCAGAAAAGTACTTATTGGCAAAGCGGGGTGCGATATGCTTTCCGTTGCGGTTGATACGTACCACCAACTCGGCTTCATAGTGAATCTCTCCCAGGTGATCGGGAAGGAAAAAGGGTTGCCCCAGGCGGAGCAGGGAAGAGTCGGGTTTCAGAAAAATAACCGGCTCTTCCGGTACTTCATTTTTGAGTTCGCTGGCGTGTGCCGCGTAATTTCTGCCTACACAGATAATCTTCATACTTCTAGCCCGCTAAGCTCATCCTGCACAAAACGAAACAGTCCGCTGACATATTCCGGAGAAAAATCAAAACGTGCCCCGGCAGTCTGATAGATATCCGGGATGCTGCGGGTGTAGCCTAAGGATAAGGCGTCCTTATAGGCCTGAACACTTCGTCCGGACTCCAGGTAATTTTTCCATGTTCCGATGGCCCCCAACTGGGCAAAGCCATACTCAATATAATAGAAGGGGACTTCGTATATGTGAAGTTGTTTTTGCCAGGTATTGCGCTGGGCTTCCTCATATCCCGACCAATCAACCAAACCGGTTCCGAAACGTTTGCTGATGGACAGCCAGGCCTCGTTTCTTTCTTCCCAGCTATGGTTTTCATGGGTATATAACCAATGTTGGAAAGCATCCACGGTAGCGATCCAGGGGAGCGTTTTGATCACACCCTCCAGCTGTTCTCTTCGCGCCCGGTTGAGGTCATCGGGGTTCGGGTAAAAGGCTTCCCAAACATCCATACTGATCAGCTCCATGCTCATGGAAGCCAGTTCGGCTACTTCGCTCGGACAATCTTTGAAAGCCTGGAGGGGCAAGTCTTTGGTCAGCACCGAATGAATTGCGTGGCCGCCTTCGTGTACCATGGTTTCCAGGTCGCGGTGTGAAGAAGCGGCATTCATAAAAATAAAGGGATAGCCGGTTACTGCAAGCGGATAGTTGTATCCGCCCGGAGCTTTGCCCTTCCTGCTGTCCAGGTCGAGTTGTCCCTTTTGTTGCATGGTATCGATCACCTGTGCAAAGAAGGGGTCCAGTTTCCCGAAGGCTTTGATCGTTTTGTTTGCCAGGTCTTTCCCGTCGTCAAAAGGATGGAGCGCTTCCCGGCCTTCCGGGTCCACATCCATATCCCAGGGGCGAAGGGTATCCAGGCCGAGGGCTTCTTTTCTTTTTTCAGCCAGTTCACGGTTAACCGGAACCAGAACCTGTTCCACGGCATCATGAAAGCGGAAACAGTCCTCAATCGTATAGTCAAACCTTCCCAGCGAATCGTGCATATAATCCCGGAAGTTGGCATACCCGGCGTTGCGGGCTACCTTGTTCCGGTTAAGGATAAGTTTGTCCAGCAATTCATCCAGCGCATCACGGTCCTGCAGGCGTCGTGTCTGAATTTTTTCAAACGCTTCCTTTCGTTTGTTCCGGTCGGAAGACTTCAGGTAATTGGCCGCCTGTTGGAGGGTGAGCTCCTTGCCTTCCATTTCTACTGTCATCGCACCGCTGATGCTTCCGTATTTTTGGGAGTCGGTTTGAAGGGCAACAAATAAAGGAATGTTTTCTTCACGGAATAGTTTAATGTCTCTTTCTATCTTTCTGAAATAGATATGATAAGCCTCATTTGATTCAAGCTCTTTTTTAAACTCAGATTCGTTGATTTTTTTGTTCAGCCTGTCCTCCCAGGGAGCAATATTGGGCTGTATTTCAGAAACAAAATCCAGGTATTCCTTTTCCAGAGCCTGGTCGGTGGTGTCGCAGGTCATGCGGATATAACGCCAGGCCAGGTCTTCGCTGATAAACCCTTCCAGGTCGCTGAGTGCCTTCAACCAGCTTTCAAACGATGCTTTATCGGTAAATGGATATGCTTCAAGCGCCTGGAAAAGCGGTTCGAGCTGTTCCCATGATTTTATCTGACCTTCCGGAAGACGGATAAGAGATGTTTCTGACATGACGCGAAACTAGTTCAGGGAAGAGAAAGCCGCAAGCTCCCGAATGGTTGAATTGTGTATATTTCCTTCGTGAAATACCTGTTGCTTTTCACTTTGTTATTCTCCTCCTGCGCCAAAGAACCACCGGCACAACAGGAGCCTGGTTACTGGGAACGTTTTGAGCCCGTCGAGCCCGAATATGCCGCACAATCGCTGCCTTATACTTCCGACTGGACCGGTTCTCCTTTGGCGGTGGATACGGTTAAGAATATCCCGGAATGTTCCGGAATGGTTTGTTCACGGAAATACCCGGGACTGGCGTGGGTGATCAATGATTCGGGGCAGGATCCCGAACTGATCCTGCTTGACCTTTCCGATGGGCGGGTACGCTGCCGCTTCCGGGACCCGTCGTGGTTCAATACCGATTGGGAAGAACTGGCTTATTACCGGGAGCCGGGTATGGATTCAGCGATGCTCCTGGTGGCGGATATAGGCGACAACCTCAACAAAAGGCAGAATATCTCCTTGTACCTGCTTCGTGAACCGGATTTCCTGCCGGAATACGAAGGGAAACAAATCACCATGAACCTGGGTGTTGAAGAAAAGATCGTGTATTACCCCGACGGACCCCGTGATGCGGAAGCTCTTTTTGTTGACGAAACACGCGGAGATGTGTTTATCATCAGCAAGCAGGATGCAAGAGCCCGCATATACGCTCTTCCGGAAACGGGTTCCTGGACCGGTTTTGAAAGCCTGGTCTACTGCGGCAGTTTGCCCATGACCTATGTAAATGCTGCGGATTATCACGAGGAAAGCAGACGACTGGTAATCCGGAATTATACGGATATCTATACCTGGACCTGGGAACCGGGCTCGGATATACGGCAGGTAATGGGAGAGGTTCCGGAAAGGCTTCCATACGGAAGCATTGAACTACAAGGGGAAAGTATTGCCCTTAGCCCGGACGGTAACCGTTATTATCTGCTTGGCGAAGCCGTTTTCAATATTTACCCCGTACTCTTTTATTGTGATAGATATTAGATGGATGAAAATCTATTTTTAGATTAGTCTAAAAATTATAGATCGGAAGAGCGTCGTGTA
>CAXPEB010000079.1:0-12655 GCA_964215915.1 Bacteroidia bacterium | reverse complement strand
TTCAGACGTGTGCTCTTCCGATCTTACAATCCGAAATTATGGGAAAGATTATATCCATTGTGAATCAAAAAGGAGGTGTGGGCAAAACCACCAGCGCCATTAACCTGGCCGCCAGTTTTGCCGCACTGGAATACAAAACACTGTTGGTAGATGCCGATCCACAGGCCAATGCCACTTCCGGCATCGGCTTCGATCCGGCCAATATCAAAACCGGGCTCTACGAATGCCTGGTGCACGATACTCCTCCCAACGACGTAATCCTGAAAACCGAATACGAAAACCTGTGGCTGATGCCTTCCAATATTGACCTGGTGGGTGCCGAGATTGAAATGGTGGATCTTCCCAACAGGGAATCCATGATGAATATCGTCTTCGAAAAACTTCGTAATGAGTATGACTTTATCGTGATCGATTGCTCTCCTTCCCTTGGACTGATCACCACCAATGCCCTGGTGGCTTCAGATTCATTGATCATTCCCGTACAATGCGAATTTTTTGCTTTGGAGGGCCTGGGGAAACTGCTTAACACCATCAAAATCGTTCAGACAAACCTCAATACACGCCTCAAGATAGAGGGTATCCTGCTCACCATGTATGACATGCGCCTCAGGCTCAGCAACCAGGTGGTGGAAGATGTAAAGATGCATTTTCAGCAGCTGGTTTTCGACACCATCATACAACGGAATGTCAAACTCAGTGAAGCTCCCGGGCACGGTATGCCGGTACTGAATTACGACGTGGAAAGTAAGGGTAGTCTGAATTACCTAAATTTGGCCCGCGAGATATTGCAGAAGAACGGGATGACTCGTATCGCAGAAGAAGAACGAATACTGAATTAATGACCAAAGCGAAAAAACCGGCCTTAGGCAAGGGACTTTCCGCCTTGCTGAAAGATGCCAGTACGGATATTACATCAAGCGGAGTCGCTCCGGTTGGCGGAATCAGTCAGATCAAACTGAATGAAATCCAGGCTAACCCCTTCCAGCCCAGAAGCGAATTCGATCAGGAAGCGCTGGAGGAACTGGCGGACTCCATTCGGGTACATGGAGTTATCCAACCGATTACCGTGCGTAAACTGGGATATGATCAGTATCAGATCATTTCCGGTGAGCGCCGGACCCGTGCCGCTATACTGGCCGGATTAACTGAAATACCGGCCTATGTGCGCATTGCCAATGACCAGGGCATGCTGGAAATGGCCCTGATAGAAAACATACAACGCGAGAACCTCAATGCCATGGAGGTGGCTTTTTCCTATCAGCGCCTCATGGAAGAGTGCAAGCTCAAAATGGAGGAACTCGGTGACCGGGTGGGCAAAAACCGCTCAACCGTAAACAATTACCTGCGCCTGCTTAAACTTCCCAACGACATACAGGTGGCCATACGCGCTAATGCTATCAGCATGGGTCATGCCCGTGCGCTCCTCGGAATAGAAGATGAAACCCGCCGTACCGAGGCATTTGAAAAGGTACTCAGCGAAGGGCTTTCGGTTCGGGAAGTAGAATTGCTGGGGCGTGAGGAAAAGGCCGCTTCCCGGGAAGGAAAAGAAAAGAAATCAGGTGCCAAGGCCAAAAGACCGGTTACCGATTATTCCGGTTACCTGGAAAAACTGAATGAGCTGGCCGACAAACTGGATGTTCCGGTGAAGATTCGCGGCAAGGAAATTGGCGGGGAAATTGTGCTTACTTTTAACAGTGAAGAAGAGCTTACGGATTTACTCGGTCGCCTTTAGCCTGCTGTTTGTACTGAGCGCTTCCGCCCAGTCAGACAGCAGCGAAAATAACCGGCACAGGATTAACCCGAAAAAAGCCACTTTGCTTTCCGTAGCCCTTCCGGGCGCCGGACAATTCTACAACCGCAGTTACTGGAAGATTCCCGTTATCTATGCCGGATTCACCGGTCTTGCTTACGGGATTAGTTTTAATCACGGTGAATACAAACGTTTCGGAGATTATTACCGGCTTGCTACCGACGATGACCCTGCTACGAATCCGGATTTCCCGGGCACACCGGAACAGCTGCGGCAAAAAAGGGATTATTACAAGAAGTACCGTGATCTGTCCATCATAGGAGCCTGTGCCCTTTATGCCTTACAGATACTCGATGCCAATGTGGATGCGCATCTCAGCTATTTTGACATTTCGGATGACCTGAGTCTGGGCTGGACTCCCCGCGTAATGCCCACCGATTACTTCAGCCGGCGACCTGCCGGCGGTTTGCAGCTGGTGCTACGCTTTTGAGTTCATGGAAAAATAAAAACGGAAGCAGGCCGGCTCACCCACCTCACTGATCAATTCAATATCACCACCGATGGCCAGTGCCAGTTGTTTGGCGATATAAAGCCCCAGCCCCGTACTGTTTTCTACCCCCGTAGGACGAGCACTAAGCCGGGAAAAACGGGTGAAGAGCTTGTCCATATCTTCTTCTTTAAATCCCGGACCGTTATCCCGGATATCAATCACCATTTTGTCCTCCCCGCAATAAGCCTTCACGAATATGGTACCTTCAGGGTGGGAATACTTGATGGCATTGCTCAACAGGTTATCGCAAATACGCTCACAAAAATCCTCTCGGCTTACTACGCTTTCTTCACAAAGGTCCATTTCCAGCTTCAGGTTCTTACTGGCCAGACTCGACCGGAAACTCAAGGCTATCCGG
Organism: Bacteroidia bacterium; assembly: GCA_964215915.1. GTDB lineage: Bacteria > Bacteroidota > Bacteroidia > UBA8524 > UBA8524 > UBA8524. Next base: position 9,997 of record CAXPEB010000079.1, on the reverse strand, counting down.
TCAAGGATGTCTTTCACCTGAAAAGCATGGGCGCGGTCTTCATTCCCTCCTCCCTCGTGGTATTCATCGAGGCGGGAAAAATCAATCAGGTCCTGGATCAGCCCCAATCCGTCGCGGGATACATTCTCCAGCATGTGAAGAAAGTCCGTGCGTTCCTCCTCTCCTTCGCTGTACCGAATAAGATCCGCTATGCTGTACATACGGGTGAAGGGGGTTCTTAAATCATGAGCCATAACCGAAACCAGGTCGTTTTTGTCGTGCATCATGCGCGACATCTGGGTGTTGTTATGCCTTAGCTGCGAAGTCTGGTCGCTCAGTTTTTTATTCAATACCTCCAGCTCCTTTTTGTTATTTCTGAGACGGAAGAGGGAGATAATGGCAATCATCAGCACCAAAGCAAGCAGAAACAGCACAACGATCAATACTTTAAGTACCTGCCTGTTCCGATTGAGCAAAGACTGGTTTTCAGCTTGTGCCAGTTTGAGTTTTTCGTTTTCCTCTACCTGGAGTTGATAGCTGAACTTGGCTTCCAGTTCACTTAGGGCCAACTCATGTCTTAACGCACTGGCAGTGTCGCTAAGCGTCTTAAAGATGGTCAACTCTTCGTAGGCCGCTTTGTAGTTTCCAAGGGCTTCTTCAAGTTCGGACAAAAACCAATGTGCTTCGTATTCGCGTTGAAGCAGCTCCAATTCTTCGGCATGTTTCTGAGCTTCCACGAGGTAGGTTCGGGCACTGTCGTAATTCCCCACCCGGATATGCGTTCTGCCAATACACAACAAACCGGTTATGTATTCGTCGTTCATGGGGGCCTTTCGTCTCAGCGTTTGTGCCTTCTGGTACAAACGCAAGGCCTTTGAAAAATTTCCTTCGTCATATTCCAGTGTTGCCAGGTTATGATAGGAACTGGGCAAACCGAACACGTCGTTTTCCTCTTCCTTGATGCGGATGGTTAACTCCTTGTAATACCTGGCAGAATCCAGGAAGCCCATTTCATGGTATACAATACCGATATTGTTGTAGATGTTGGCAACATAGAGTTGTGGCCTGTTTTCTTCTTTGGCAATCTGTAAAGCCGACACAAATGCAGTAAGCGATTCCGAATACTTATGCGTGCGGTGAAGCAAAACAGCCATACTCAGGTAACATTCCCCGATACCGCTTTTCTGATCGATAGCCCGGTACAGTTCCAGGGCCCTCGAAATATGTGTGCGGGCCGAACTCAAATCGCCAGTCACGTCATAATGAATCCCAATCAGGCGTTCTGTTTTTGCGATGAGTGCGGTATCCTTCGCCTTCAGAAAATGACTTAGCGCCTTTTCATACCAGGTTCTGCTGTTTTTATGATCCTGGTAGAGGTAATATAAGATTCCGTAATTGACTTCCACCAACCCCATTTGCAAGGGCTCTTGGGTTTGATGAGCTAGAAAATCAGCTTGCTTGAGGCTATCGAATGCTGCAACGGAATCCTGCCTGTTTTTGTTAACAAAATCCAGGATTTCCTGAATCCGCAGCGAGTCAGATTGTCCTTTCAGGATTGAGAAAGAAGTGAAGATTGCTAATACAAAAGCAATTTGACGAGTTATCCGGGGCATGCAGAGGTATCTGCACTAATCTACGAATTGTCTGAATTATGGGAAATTTTTTTTCAGAACAGGATGATCCGGAGCAAGTGACTGAATCCGGTTTCGTATCTCCTTTTGTCGTTTTTCCGGCCACCCGTATTTCCCTGCCAGTTGGTAGAGGTTCAGGTAGGCCTGTAAATAATCCGGGTCCAGCGCAATGGCTTTATGAAGGTCTTCCCTGGCCTTCTCCATCTGCCCCTTCATCAAGTAAACATACCCCCTGTTGCAGAGTGCCATGGCCTGCTCGGGTTGCCATTGGAGAATCTGGGTGAGCCTCTCCAGTGCCATATCTGTCTTTTGAACACTTATCCATACCACACACAAGGCATTCTGAAAATCCAGATTATACGATTGTCCGGAAACGGCTTTGAGCAAGTGCACCTCGGCCAGGGCCATTTTATTTCGGAACTGATAAGAACGCCCGATCCGGTAATGCGTCCAGGGATCATCTCCCGAATACTCCGAAGCCATAGCTTCTACGGCTGCATAATCTTCACGCAGAAAGGCCAGCTGTATCCAGGATTCTATGCCGCTCTTCCCTCCTTCCAGGAGCATTGCCTCTGCTGAGTCCAGCAGGTAAGACTTTCCACGCTCAAATTTTTCGTACTGCAGCAGATATGCCCTGATCCTAGAAGCATTGGACGGGTTGGGGTTATTCACCGCATAGAGTCCTAAAAATTGCCCTTCCTTCTCAGAAAGAGTTGATTTCACGGGTTTACGGATATAATGATCGTGAACCGTAACATGGGGAATATCCGTGGTGGTATTAGGTGGCATATGGCAACCCACACAGTTCTCTCGGGCTTCTGTCATCTGATGCGATTCCACGGTACAGTCTTTCGTCTCATGGCAACGGGAGCAGGCCTGGTTGAAGACTTTTTTACCGGTGAACTTAACGGATATATGCGGGTTATGGCAGGAGATACAGGTAAACTGAAGCTCCTCTCCTGCTTTGTTACTTTGTATGAAACAGGCACTTTTTTGAAAGCGCTGGGCGTGGGAGGCCATGATAAAACGGTCTTCCTGGCCCTCATACCTGGGCATGAACACATTCATGACGCTACTGAGTTTCATGCCCGGACGAAAATCATGGAAGTTTTTCCCCGGCTCCAGAACGGCGTTACCCTGCAAATGGCAACGCTGGCATACATCCACCTGCAGGTCCCAGGGGAGCCGGCGCGGATTAACAATCGTACGGTCTGCTTCCTTACTGATATCGACAAGTATACCGGCCTTCTTTTGCTGTATATGAAGAGAACCCGGACCATGACACCGCTCGCAATCGATGCCGGAGGGAACAGAATTAAACCGGTTTACACTATTTCGGTCGAAATCGGGAAGGGCATTGTGACAGCTCATGCATTCATCCCCGATTAACCGGGAAAAGCGGCTGTTGTTCCCGTTCTCGAATCCGGGAGGAAGATCCCATCGTTGCTGTTGGGTATAAAAGGTAAGCGGAGCCTGGTATAGAAAGCCGTTCCGGGAAAGAATATGTGAATTGGTGTGCTGGCCCGAGCCAATGATGTAGTCGATTCGCTCCAAGCGGCTGTGCAGGGTGTCTCCGCCTTTTCCAAGCCGGAATTCCAGGAAATAAAGCACACTGTCTTTCCAGAACGGGCGGTAGTAAAAATCGGAGTACGGATCATAAACGGCATGTTCCAGATGGAAACCGGCCGCTGATTTTTCAAGGCTGGCCGGGGCAAAACTCTGACCCATTCCCGTATGCAGGAAGCTCTCGAATTTATCGGAATGGCATTCGGCACAAGCCTGGATACCGACGTACTTGACCGAATCGCTGTGATTCAGCCAGTACGGTTCCTTTTCCGCCGTCTTGGGTTGCTGCGGGTCATTGCAATAAACCAGGACGAGGGCAATGGCGCATAAAAAGCCAGCAATGCCGATCTTCCTGAAATCCATATCTTCTTTATCCCGGGAACCGGGCCTGCCATTCCATAACCCCACCTATGAGGTTTCTGACTTTCCCGAAGCCAACTGAATTCAGGAATGCTTTGGCATTGGCCGAGCGAGCCCCTGAACGACAATGCACGACAATCTCCCGGTCTTTGTATTCTTCCAGTTCATCCAGCCTGGAGGGCAGACTTCCCAAAGGAATCAGCGTCCCCCCGATATTGAATTCTTCGTATTCGTAAGGCTCTCTAACATCTATCACCACCAGGGATTCTCCCTGCTCGCGACGATTTTTCAGTTCTTCAACGGTAATGTCCTGCATCAGTCTTGTACGATTAGTTTAATTCGGTGTATCTCCCCGTTCTCCAGTTCGAGGTTCAGCAAATATACACCCATGGGCACATCCGACAAATCCACTGTTTCATCATTAAACCGTACTGTCCTGTTCCGGCCCTGCATATCAATCAGGGAGGCATTCTTTACAGGTACCTGAGATGCTACTTTGAGATAATCCTGCGCCGGATTCGGGTAAACCGTTATGCTGCTTTTTGCAGCGCTTTTTCTTACGGAACTGATCGTCCAGTCATCACCCAGAACCGGTCGGATCATGGGAGTACCCACCACGGAAGTTTGCTTCCAGGTACCCCCCACATTGTAGAACAGGTTCGGGTTTTCGCTTTCCTGACCGTTGATGGTATAATTCCGGTCAAAGCCAACATTGATCAGAAAGCTGCTGCTTTGAGTCCAGCCCACATAAAACACGCCTTTTTCCAGGAACAAAGCCGAATCAAGAGCGTAATAATGAAAACCGTTGAGCGTATCCGTATATACCGGCACCCCGGCTTCTTTAGCGTATATCAGTTCATCCTGCGTGCTGGGTTGCCCCACCGAGGTTATACTCTTCCATACATTCAAAACAAACCCATTTACTACCCGGGCTTCTGCCTGAGTGAAATGAAACTTAATCCCTCTGATACTATCCGCTCCCTCCAGCTCAAACCCGTATGCAACGGAGCCATTGCTGTTTCGGATACCGTAACCGGTTTCTGCCGTTCCGTCGTCATACGCATAGAAATTGGAAAGTGCCACAACCCTTGTGGCAGAATCGTTATAGCCGTAACTATTGCCGCCCGGTATCCCGCTCAACTGCGATTTCAGGGTAATAAAAGTAGTATCCCTGTCGGGCACAGGCAGGTTTACCACCGGCGAGAACACATAGCGGGTTACGCTTTTTCCAGGGAGGCTTTGTGCATTGAATTGTTCACTTCCGATAAAGCCATCATTATCCCTGATACTTAAGGTGATATCTGCATCCTTTGCAGCCGTATTCAGATTGGCTACCTCTACAAAATAATCGTCACGCAGGTACTTACCCGGGTTTTGAACCAACTGCTTCCAGGGCATATACGTATAGGCCTCCAGGGGAAATTGCGGCAGCGAGGCAATGGATTGATCGTCGAATACCGTGTCCGCCCCGTTACGACCGGAGTTGAGGTATACGTAATCGATATGCCACTGTTTAAGATTGCCGATATAGATCATGTAATTCATCCAGCGGAACTGGAAGCCGGCATGAAAATACAGCGGATCATTCACCCGGATAATAGCTGCTTCAAACTCATGGAGGCTGTCTCCACGCTCTGTCCAGACATTTATCCAGGCGCCGTTGTTATTTTTGAACTGCAAGACGAGTGAATCGGAAGGAACCAGTGTCTCCAGGCTTCGTCCCTGCGCCTGCCAGAAGAAACTCAGGTATACGTTGTCAGCCGGCGACAGGTTACTTAGATCAATGGGCTGAGAAGTGAGCGTATCTGCCGGACCCTGCAGGTTGGCATTGATATTTTCATACGCATTTCCTTCCGAATCCAGTCCATCAAACGTAGCTGCGCCAAGGCTGGGTGGATTAAGCGGAAAATCGGGGTTGATAAACACCTGCTTATCGGTCCAGCGTACTTCATCGGGAAATACCCCAAGCGCTGAGAAATCATCGAAAAAGGGCAACTGAAGGGTGTCCTTGATCCCTGATTTATTCAGCGTATATCCTATCGGCTTCTGGGAACGCCAGGCTTTTAATACGGGATTTCCCCTGAGGGGTAATAATTGCTCTGCGGAATCCTGAGCCGATGCTACCACAACCAAAAGCATGGCCGCTGCAATTCCTCCTAATTTTCTGTACTTCACTTATTGTTGGATAGTTAATGAGACCGCTGTTCCTTTTGTTATACGGGTGTCCGGTTCATACGACGGATTCTGGGAGACAATCGTTGCCTCACTGCTGTCAGTGATTTTCCCCTGACTGCTGATTGCCCCAATGGCAAGCCCGTATGCATCCAATATGATCCGGGCATCACCCAGGGTACTCCCGATCAGGTCCGGAACACTGACTTCCCCGTCAGGGGCTCCTCCTCCGCTTCCGTCACCGATCACCAGGTCAATAACGCTACCCTGGGGAATTTCGGTATCCGGACGAATAATTTTGCCTTTGTGGCGTTGTTCGATCACTGCGTCTTCCGCTATATTTTCCGTAGTGTCGATCTTACCTGGCACAATACCGAGACTTTCCAGGATCATCAAGGCCTGATGGATATTTTTATCCGTAAGGTCGGGCATTTTCACCTTGGGCACCTCATTGTTATTGATGCTCAGGTAAATGATCCTTCCTTCTTTTACAAATTCACCGGTATCGGGGTCTTGTTTCAATACGGAATTGCGCGGCATATTCTCTTCAAACAGCGAGTCGCGGATTTCATAGCGAAGTTCCAGCTCATCAAGTAGGTTCTTCACTTCATCCAGTTCCAGTCCGTGCAGATCCGGAACCGGGATTTTTTCGCCGTGATGCGTGTACATGGAAAGTCCATAATTCACTCCTAAAAGCAGGAAAATGATCAGGGCAATTGCCAGCGACAGGTTCAGGACAGTTTTTTTCATGCGTTCGGTTCAGGTTGCGGAATCCGGCTGCGTCCGTATTCCAGTATCTTATCAATAAATGAGTAAGGCGGATAGCCATTTAGTGCCGTTTGATGGAAGATGCAGGTAGCCGGTGTCATTCCGGGCAGAGAGTTCACTTCAATAAAGATCACTTCCACCCTTCCATCATTGTCAATTCGTACAAACGCATCGATCCGTGCATAGCCTTCTATCTCCAGCACGCGGGCCGCGGCCTCAAAAGTACGCTTTACCTCATCGGAAATCCGTTGCCTTTCTTCCGGCTCCCGGGCATAACGTGCAGGCGTAATATTCTGTCCCTGACCGGCCAGAAACTTCTCTGCCAGCGACAAGATACCCTTTTCTGCCAACGATTCACTGGCTTCGAATATCTCATACCGGATACTCCCGTCGGGATTTCGATGCGTAAGTAACCCACCCGTAATTTCCAGGAAATGCCTGGCGTCTTTACGATCAATCAGTTCTTCCACCACAAAGAAGGTCTTTTGCGGGATCTCTTCTTTGGGATCGATATTCAGGATACGTGCGCTTTCCGGATCCAATGCTGCCTCGTCGCGAAACATGAGGCTGGCAAAGTGATCCAGTTCTTCTGCATCTCTGATTTTTTTAACGGCAGAACTGCAACCGTCATCGGCTGGTTTGGCAATTAGTGGATAATGGCAGAGGGTTTCGATCTCCTCCAGGAGGGCGGCCTTGTTTGTCTGCCATTCGTCCTTCCTCACCAATACGGCACTGGCAACGTGAAAACCGTTTTCGGCCAGTTTTCGGTTGGTCAGGTACTTATTGATGGTCAATTGCGAGCTGTTTATCCCTGATCCGTTATAGGTCAGTCCAACCCGTTCAAGTTCCTTTTGCAGCGAGCCGTCTTCACCCGGTCGGCCATGAAGCGCAATAAATACCTCATCCACCTCTTCCGCGAGTTCCTCAAACCCAATTCGTCTGGGTTGCATAACCGCTGAGTCAGACTTATAGCGCCGGGTGATCTGTTGTGTTTCTTCCCGTATGGATGCAATAACCGGGTGCTCCCGGTAGTTCAGTACTTTTTCCCGGATATCGTCGGCATTGTCTTTCAACATGATATTCACCGGGATAAGGTACATCTCATAGTGGTCATCACTGCCTGTGAGGAATACCGGAACCGGGTTATAATTCACTGAGGAAGAAAGTTTTTCAAAGATATTCCTCCCGCTTTCCACCGAAATATGCCTTTCCGAAGAGTAGCCCCCCATAATGACCGCCACCTTTTTGCGCCGGTCTTCTCCTTTTTCCAGGGCCTGTTCCGCTTCAAAGCGTTGCAACAGGGCCTCGGCTGCTTTCCCGGAGGATTGACTGCGTATGCGTTCCTTCAGCGAGGTTTCCAGCAGGTAGGTAAGGAAAGCACTGGGGCTCAAGCCTATTTCTGCCGCCTGATGAAAGAAAAAACTGCTGGGCATCATTCCCGATGTCGTATTGGGGTCGTTGAGGAATATCTGCCCGTCAGGTGCATAAAACCCATCGATACGCGCATAAACATTAAACGAATAGGTCCGGAACAGGCGTACACAACTCTCGCGAATACGTGCTATCTCCGCAATTTCCAGATCTATCGGGGTAAGCTTGCGGGAAAGTCCGGGCAGGTATTTCGACCGGTAATCGAACATTTCCCGGCCTTTGACAATTTCCGTAGGAGGCAACGCCACCGGGGTGCCGTCAAGTTGCTGGATCACGATACAGGAGAATTCCCGTCCTTCTATGAAGGTTTCAATAACGACTTCTGTTTCCCCTTCCAGGGCTTCCAGTAGAATGGTTTCGTTGCCCTTGGTAAAGGTGTTCCGGATTTCAGAAAGAACCTCTTCCGGCAAACGGATTTCCTGCTTATCCATCAAAAGCGGCAAGCCCAAACCTTCCCGGATATCACAGAGTTGTCTGACCCACTCTACCTGCTGGTATTCTGAAAGTTGCGACCATTCCGAAAAGTGAAGCTTCATGCGGAAAAATGCCTTATCTATCGCTTTCGTAAGCACTTCCCTACTATCCGCTGGCACTACACTGATGCCAATGGAACTACCTTGTGTGGCCGCTTTCACCACCAGGTTTTCCGAGGGGATGGAAACGGCGTTCAGGCAATTTTCGGGGTCGCGTATCCAGTCTTCCCGGTGTATGGAAATCCATTCGGGTACCGACCAGTCATTTCCCACCCGGAGTTCTTTTTGAATGCGTTTATTGATACCGAAAGCCGAAGGAAATATTCCGGATCCGGTATAGGGTATGCCCAGCCATTCCAATGCCCCCTGAATGCTTCCGTCTTCGGCATGTGTGCCGTGCAGGGCGAGGAAAACCATATCGCACAGCGTTTTGAGGTCTTCAAGCCTGATCGGTTTCCCGATCTTCCTTCGCATTTCATCGTTTTGGGCAGGGTCAAGACTTTCCGCATAAATCTGGTAGGCATGCGGGGAATCCGGGAGGTAATCGATAGGGGGGTAAAAATCGCGGATACTGCCCTTGTACACATACTGCCAGTCCAGCAGGGTCAGCTGATTGTAAGAATCGACGAATATGGGGATAGCCTCAAAACGGCTTTTGTCCAGGTTATCATAAACGGTGCGCCCACCGGAAAAAGAAACCTCCCTTTCCCGCGAACTGCCTCCAAAAAGTATCGCTACACGGATCATTCCATGCAAATATAACCGAGGCGCAGAAATGGCGCTCCGGAGTTTTGCACGGAGGCCCGGTGTTGTACAATTCCTTCTACATCCCTTTCTTTGGAACTTTAATTGCAAAATAGGCAGATATGAAAATTTTCTTTACTCTGGTTTTCGCCTGTACCGTAGCCCTGGCAGGCGCTCAGGATTCCACCGCGGTAAAAACACTTCCGAGCGTGATCCTCAAGGACATGAACGGGAACCCGGTTGACATAAGCAGCTATGGGAAAAGCGGGAAAATTACCGTGATCTCTTTCTGGGCCACCTGGTGCGGTCCCTGTAAAAAAGAACTCAAGAATATCAACGAATACCTGGAAGAATGGCAAGACCTGTACAACATGCAGTTGGTAGCCGTTTCCACCGATGATTCCAGGAACACCGTTAAAGTTAAACCCTTTGTAAACGGTCAGGGATGGACCTTCGATGTTTTACTGGATGTCAACCAGGATCTCATGCGGGCACTGAATGCGCCAAATGTTCCATTTACCGTCATCATTGATCAGAACGGCAATATCGTTTACACGCACCTGGGCTATCAACCGGGCGATGAATTCGAGCTGGAAGAAAAACTGAAAGAGCTGGCCGGAAAAGAATAAAAACGGACTACGCTAAAAGGATCAAGGCTCTCCGAAATTCGGGGAGCCTTTCTTTTTGGGTTTTACGGATCAGGATCAAAATCTGTGGGCATAGAGATACTTCAATCCCATTGAATGCCTCTCGATCTTTGTGTTCTTGCTTGGATGCCCATTTTTTACTTGTCTAAAAAATGGGCGAAAAAAGGACAGTTTTCCTGAAGGCGCCTTCCTGCCGCACCAGCCTCCCTCCGCAACAAAAGCCTGG
>CAXPEB010000078.1:0-25951 GCA_964215915.1 Bacteroidia bacterium | reverse complement strand
TTAGAGAGCATCCGTTTTCAAGATAAAGGAATAGGAAGCTTCCTGCTTCATAAGAAAAGATTAAGGCGATTTGGCGCACAGGCTCCCGCACGCTTTTGTTGCGGCACGCGCTGCAGGAAAACGGCCTGACGGCAGAGAAAGATCTATTCTCACTACCCGGCAGATTAATCACCTCTCCTTCTAATTCCAGCAACGGGCATCCATTTGATTCGCTAGGCAGGAAGAAAAGTTGCTCCACTTCTGAATGGACAGACTATCCCTACAACTTTTTGACGTGATCCAGAATTTCACATGCTACGGAAAACAATAAAGCCTCCCGCAATTTTACTCGCGGAAGGCTTCTGATCACTTAACGTGATCCCTCTGGGGCTCGAACCCAGGACCCCATCCTTAAAAGGGATGTGCTCTACCAACTGAGCTAAGGAATCGTGTTGGTCCTAAAGGGACTGCAAAGGTAAGTGGATGGTCCAATATTGCAAATCCGGGATGGAAAAAATTTTCAGCTGCCCGCAGAGTCACTGATTTTCAACCGGTAGGTGATATGGGTTTTCCAGGGCTGAGCTCCTATACCTTCCAGCAAGCTGAGCATTCGCGGGTTAAAATCGCCTACCCAGCTGAGTTCCACTTCCCGGATAGAAGGGTGGTTTCTTATGGATTGATAGAATTTCCAGATCATACCGGTTTCAATACCTTTATTCTGAAAATCGGGTACCACTCCGAATACGATGGACCGCAGACGCTCCGGTTTTCTGAAACGTAACCGAAGAAAGAGCAGGAGTTTCTCCCTCCACCCGAACCGCCCCCGGAAATCCCGGATTTGGGGATTGATATCACGAAGGGAAATAAAAAAACCGATGGGACGCTCCCCGCAATATGCCAGGATCACCAGATCGTCGAGCAAGAGGGGCTTCATTTCTTCGATCATACCCTTTATCTCTTCCTGCTCAACAGGTTCAAAATGCTCATGAACCGGCCAGGCCTCGTTGTATATGCGGACGATATCCTCCGCCATTTTATCCGGACGACTACGGTCAAATCCGGTAAAACGATATTCCCCGTTCCGGTTCACGCGTTCCGCCAGTTTGGAAAGACGTTCGGCACGGAAACTGGCAAAAGTCATTTTGGCCGTGGTTTGACGGACGGCCACTTCAAACCCGTAAGCCTCGAAGAGTTTTTTGTAATATGGTAATTGGTAATTGTCCTGAAACGACGGCCTTTCGAATCCATCCACCAGCAAGCCCCAATAACTCTCACGCTGCCCGAAGTTCACCGGAGCCTCACACCGATGGTGCCCCTGTCTGCGTAACCATTCTGCTGCCGTATCAAAAAGCATGGCAGCAGCTTGTTCATTATCGATACATTCGAAAAAACCCATCCCCGCTTCCCGGTCTTCGGCACCATAATGAAAGGCTGCGATCCGGCCCAAAACATTCTCCCCTTCCCTAAGGATCCACCGGCACGCGGCTCCCTTTTCCAGTGCCGGGTTCTTAGCCGGATCAAAGCGGGAGGCGATGTCGGCAAAGGGAGGGCAAACCCAGTTAGGGTCGCCCGCATAAAGGCTTAGCGGTAATTTCAGAAATTGCTTTTCCTGCCCGAAATCCGTAACTTCTACTACTTCCATTTCTACTGCCGATCACTGATATTCGCGGGGATCAAAAATAAGAAGCAAATTCATGCGCCATGGAAATAGGAGATAAATTCATTGAGTTCAACCTGAAAGGGGCCGACGGCAAAATGCACAATATCTATGAGTATGCCGACAAGTATGCCCTGTGTATCGTGTTTACCTGCAACAGCTGTCCCTATTCCAAAGCCTATGGCCAGCGCCTGATCAAACTGCTGAACAAATACGAGGACGACAATTTCGGCATCATCGGGATCAACTCGAACGATACCGAGAAAAGTCCGTCGGACAGCTACGAACGTATGGTAGAGATCAGTGAGAAGCTCGGGTTGGAGAAACTTAACTTCATGTACCTGCACGACAAAGACCAGGCGGTAGCCAAAGCGTATGGAGCAAAAGTTACTCCCGAAGTATTCCTTTTCAACTCCAAAAGGGAGCTGGTGTACCGGGGCGCCATTGACGACAACTGGCAGAATTCCCAACTGGTTACGCGGGTCTACCTGGAAGACGCCATCGAATACTGCCTCGACGGACTGGAAGTGGATTTCCCGGAAATTCCTGCCGAAGGCTGCCCGATAATCTGGAAATAACCCCTCTCCTATCGCCTCTCTCCGGAATAAAACAGTAATTATCACCGGTGCCTCTTCCGGCATCGGGTTGGCTTGTGCCAGGGAATTTTCCCGCCAGGGAGCCTCTGTGGTGCTTGCCGCCCGCAACGCAGAGAAACTGCAGGAAGCCTCGGAATCCATATCGGGCGAGCACCTCACCGTAATTTGCGACGTAAGCAAAGAGGAAGACTGCCGAAGGCTGGTGGAAGCCAGTGTAGAACGTTTCGGGGGTATCGATATTCTTATCGTCAATGCCGGACTCTCCATGCGCGCCTTGTTCCGCGACTGCAAACAGGAAGTACTGGAGCGCCTGATGCAGGTCAATTTCTGGGGAGCGGTATTCTGTACCCGTTATGCCCTTCCGTATCTGCTGCAATCCAGGGGTTCATTGGTAGCCATGTCTACCACCGCCGGACTAATCGGACTCCCGGGCCGTACCGGATACTCAGCCTCAAAGTTTGCGCTGCATGGCTTTTTCGATACCCTGAGGGCTGAACATTACTACGACAACCTGCATGTCTGCCTGTGTTTCCCCGGTTTTGTTGCCTCCAATATCCGGAAATCCGCCCTTAAGGCTGACGGAAGCAGCCAGAATGAAAGTCCGAGAAACGAAGGAAGCATGATGCAACCCGAAGAAGTGGCTATTGCCGTAGTTAAGGGGGTATTGAAACGGAAACGAATGGTCATCCCCGACCTGCAAGGCAGGCTGGTTTGGTGGATGCGTGCGCTTTTCCCCCGCTTTGTCGATCGTATCGTGGCGAACAGGATGAGCCGGGAATTGAATTCTCCTTTTACAAAAGGCCGCTGATGCCGCCATTCCTGCATTTTTTTTCTGATTTTTGCAGCCCTGATGAAAATAGAAAATCACCTGACCGAACAAATCCGGCTGGCCTTTGAACAGCTTTATTCCGCAAGCATCGATATTCCGAAGCTGGACAATACCCGACCGGAATTCGAAGGCGATTATACCCTGGTGGTTTTCCCGTACCTGCGTCAATCCAAAAAATCACCGGAACAGACTGCACAAGATATCGGCAGCTTCCTTCAGGAACAGAGTGAGTGGGTTGCCGGTTTCAACGTAATCAAAGGTTTTCTGAACCTCGTGATTGCCCCTTCCTATTGGGTACAATTTGCAAACGAACAACTGCCACAGGCTGAAAACCTGGGAAAAACGGACGACGGCAAAGGCAGCAAGGTCATGGTGGAATACTCTTCCCCCAACACCAATAAACCCCTGCACCTGGGGCATATCCGGAACAACCTGCTCGGCTACTCGGTTTCCCGGATACTGGAACATTGCGGCTACGAGGTGATAAAAGCTAACCTGATCAACGACCGGGGCATCCATATCTGCAAATCCATGTTGGCCTGGATGCGTTTTGGGAACGGAGAAACTCCCGAATCCTCAGAAATCAAAGGCGATCACCTGGTTGGTAAGTATTACGTGGAGTTTGACAAAGCCTACCGGCAGGAAATCCGCTCCCTCATGGAACAGGGAAAGAGCGAGGAGGAAGCCAAAAAACAAGCCCCCATTCTGCTGGAAGCCCAGGACATGCTGCGGAAATGGGAAGCCAAAGACTCCGAGGTTACCCGTATCTGGGAAATGATGAACGGCTGGGTCTATGAAGGCTTTGAAGCCAGCTACTCCCGATTGGGTGTGGCTTTCGACAAGTTCTATTACGAGTCACAAACCTACCTGCTGGGAAAAGATATTGTAACGGAAGGCCTGGAAAAAGGCGTACTCTACCGGAAAGAGGATGGCTCGGTTTGGTGCGACCTGAGTGACGATGGCCTGGATCAAAAACTTCTGCTGCGTTCCGACGGCACCTCCGTTTATATGACCCAGGACCTGGGAACGGCCGACAAAAAATACGAAGAGTTCGGGATGGAACGCAGCATTTATGTGGTAGGAAACGAACAGGACTACCACTTCAAGGTACTTTTCCGGATACTCGAAAAAATGGGGCGTTCCTACGCTCCCGGACTTTATCACCTGAGCTACGGTATGGTGGACCTGCCCAGCGGCAAAATGAAATCGAGGGAGGGAACCGTGGTGGATGCCGACGATCTTATGGACGAAATGCATAAGACGGCCAAGGAGATCACCACGGAACTGGGAAAGATAGAAGGTCTGAACGAAAAAGAGCTGGAAGACCTGTTTGAAAAGGTCGGGCTGGGTGCTCTCAAATACTTCCTGCTCAAAGTGGATCCTGGAAAACGGATCCTTTTCGACCCTAGGGAATCCATCGACTTCCAGGGAAATACCGGTCCCTTCCTGCAATATACCTATGCCCGTATCCATTCCCTGATAGCCAATGCAGGAGAATGGAAGTTCGAGGGGTATGAAGGTGCCCTTGAGGATCAGGAAAAGGCCCTGATCCGTTCGCTCTATGCACTGCCGGATACCATCCGTACGGCAGCCCGGAACTACAGCCCGGCGATAATCGCCAATTACGTGTACGATTTGGTAAAGACCTATAACCGCTTCTACCACGACCTTTCCGTATTGAAGGAAGACAATACCTCCCGTCGGAATTTCCGTCTCTTGCTGAGTCAGGCCACGGCAAAAGCTATGGCTGCCTGCTTCGCTATGCTAGGCATCCCGGAAGTGGAGAAGATGTAACGCGGTTGGGTGCAGGGATAAGCTTTACAAACCAGATCAAAAACACTCTTGGTTAGGTTAGTAATTATTCTAAGAATCTCAATATGAAAGGCTAAGAGCCGGGTACCCAAAACCCAGAACCCAATACCCCTTTCAACAAGCAGAGTCCATTCGTAAAACCCCGGTTCTCCCTCCCATCCGAGCACCCAGATCACCTATATTTGAGGCGACAAGTCTATGCCGGAGAAAAAGCATGTTGTGGTCCTTTCTGGAGCAGGGGTCAGTGCCGAAAGCGGACTGAAAACCTTTCGGGATGCAGGTGGCCTCTGGGAAGGACATTCCATAGAAGATGTCGCCACCCCTGAAGCATTTGCCCGGAATCCGCAATTGGTGCTCGAATTCTATAACCAGCGACGGAAACAGCTTTATGAAGTGGAACCCAATGCGGGCCATTTTGCGCTTGCTGCTTTGCAGAACCATTTTGAGGTCAGTATTGTCACCCAGAATGTGGATGACCTCCACGAGCGAGCCGGTTCCGGAAAGGTGATTCACCTGCACGGGGAACTGAAAAAGGTTCGGAGCAGCCGGTATCCGGAACTTATCCGACGGCTTGAAGGCTGGGAACTGAAGCTAGGCGACCTTTGCGAAAGGGGTTACCAGTTGCGGCCGCATATCGTCTGGTTCGGGGAACCGGTGCCTGCCATGGTGGAAGCGATGGAAGTGTGTAACCGGGCGGATATCTTTATCGTTGCGGGAACCTCACTGCAGGTGTACCCGGCCGCCGGACTGATCCATTCCATACCCGACGGAATTCCTATGTATTACGTGGATCCATCTGCCAACGATACTGCCCGGGCCCGCGGACTTCACATTCTTCAGGAAAACTCCGCTGCCGGTCTTCCCAGACTGATGGAAGAACTCATCCATACCTATAAAACAACCTGAATATGGCTACCAACTGGGACGACACGCTGCTGAATTCGATGCGGGAAAGCACCGATACCCTCGCCGATGAGGTCATTCGTACCCTGTCGGAAGAAGGACAGCATGACCAGTTCGGGGCATTGATGAAACTGGAACATAATGCCGATACCCTGCCTCCGATGCATCCGCTTCTGCAGGACCTGGTGGAACGTTGCCACCGGCTTCCCGATTGGGCCGACCCGGAGAAGATCGAAAGAGCGGAACAGTTCTTCCAGGAATACCAGGTTTATGTATACAGCGCCCTGCTCTTTGCCTCCCTGCCCTATTGTTATGCGGCCGCCGACGGAGCGCGGGTTCTGGCTGGCTCCAACCGCATCCGCGAGAATACCGGTAAACGCCTTAGCGAAACCGGTCAGTTTATTATGGATGTTTCGGAAAATGGCTCCTTTTTACCCGGAGGCAAAGCGTTTAAAAGTATTGCCAAAGTAAGGCTGATCCATGCAGCTGTGCGGCACCGCTTGCTCAAATCCGGAGACTGGGACAAAAACTGGGGCCAGCCTACCAATATGGAGGATATGGCCGGTACCAACCTGGCGTTCTCGCTGGTGGTGCTGAAAGCCATGGAACGCATGGGGGCTGAGGTGGACACCCTAACCAAGGACGCATTCATCCATAAATGGAATATTGTTTCCTATCTGCTGGGGCTTGATGAAACCCTGTTAGCTCAGAACTACGAAGAGGCGCTCAAGCTTGAAAAACAGATTATCCGCCGGCTATTCCGAAAATCGGAAGAAGGGCAAATACTCAACCGGGCTCTGCTGGATTTTATCCATGAAGTGGAAAGGCCTTTGGCCCCCGACTATGGAAGCCAAATGATCCGTTACCTGCTGGGCAACCAGGTAGGCGACCTGCTCGGACTGAAGGAACTGAGCCTGTTCAACTGGCCTTCGGTGCTGAGTTCGCTGAACGGACTGGTTGCCGGAATGGGCTGGAGCCCGAAAGAAAAAGACATGTATATTCCCCTGCACCTCGCCCTGATCAAAAGAGGGCAGGTAGTCAATCAACGTATGGATTATCCGTTGCAGGATATTCTCAATCCCGATAAACACGCATGAACGCACAGGAAGCCAAGGAAAAGATCGAAAAGCTAACCGCCGAACTCAAAGAACACAACTACCGCTACTATGTATTGGCGCAGCCCGTCATAAGCGACTATGAGTTTGACATGATGCTGGAAAAGCTGCAGAAGCTGGAAGCGGAATTCCCGGAATTTGCCGACCCCGATTCCCCCACACAAAAGGTGGGCGGCGACCTCACCAAGGAGTTCAAAACGGTTAAACACCGCTACCCCATGCTTTCCCTGGGCAATACTTACAGCAAGGAAGAGCTTTCGGAATTTGACGAAAGGGTGCGTAAAGGTTTGGGCAGGGATGATTTTGAATATGTCTGTGAGTTGAAGTTCGACGGCTTCGCCATCAGCCTGCATTACGAAAACGGAGCGCTTACCCAGGCTCTGACGCGTGGCGACGGGGTGCAGGGAGATGACGTAACTACCAATATGCGCACGGTGAGAAACCTGCCTACCCGGCTTCATGGGGATTTCCCTCCCAGCCTGGAGATCCGCGGAGAGGTGTTCATGCACCGGGCTGCTTTTGAAAGGATGAATGCCGAACGTGAGGCCGAGGGACTGACCGGATTCGCCAACCCGAGGAATTCGGCAGCCGGAACCATCAAAATGCAGGACAGTGCTGAGGTGGCCCGAAGGCCGCTCGATGTGTTTCTTTACAACCTGCTGGCCGACGGAGCCGAATACCGCCTTCACTTTGAAAACTTGCAGAAAGCCAAAAGCTGGGGTTTCCCTGTCTCCGAACATCTGCGCAAATGCCGGAACCTGGAGGAAGTCATGCAGTTTATCGAACGCTGGGATGCCGCCCGGCATGAACTGAGTTTTGATATCGACGGGGTGGTGATTAAGGTAAACAGCTACGATCAACAGGAGGAGCTGGGATATACCGCCAAAACCCCGCGTTGGGCTATTGCCTATAAATTCAAGGCAGAAGCAGCTTCCACCATCCTGGAGTCGGTGACGTATCAGGTAGGCCGTACCGGGGCCATCACGCCCGTAGCCAACCTGAAACCCGTATTCCTTGCCGGCACCACGGTGAAGCGGGCCTCGCTTTATAACGAAGACCAGATCGGGAAGCTGGATTTGCGAATCGGAGATACCGTTTTCGTGGAAAAAGGCGGAGAGATCATCCCGAAAGTTACCGGGGTGGATCTTTCCAAAAGAAAGCCCGATGCCCGTCCGCTGGAATATGCAACCCACTGTCCGGAATGTGGCACCGAACTCGTGCGCCGGGAGGGAGAGGCCCTGCATTATTGCCCCAATGCCTCCGGATGCGGACCGCAGTTGCGCGGAAGGGTCGTGCACTTTATCGGACGCAAGGCCATGGACATCGACAGCATGGGAGCTGAAACCGTTGATTTGCTCTTCGACCAGGGACTGATTGCCAATTACGCAGGGCTCTACCACCTGCAGTATGAGGACCTTATTCAACTGGAGCGTATGGCCGACAAATCGGTCAGGAACCTGTTGGAAGGGGTAGAAAAATCCAAAGAGATCCCCTTTGAGCGTGTACTTTTCGGGCTGGGCATCCGTATGGTGGGAGAAACGGTAGCCAAGAAGCTGGCACGTAGGTTCGGATCTATGGATGCCTTGTCAGAAGCCAGTTACGAGGAGCTGATTGCGGTAGACGAGATCGGGGGAAAGATTGCCGAACAGGTGATCGCCTTTTTTGCCGATGAAAAAAATCGCGAAGTGGTAGCCGATCTTAAGGCCAGCGGATTGCAGATGGAGATGGAGGAAAGCGAAGGGCCGAAGTCGGATGTGCTTGCCGGGAAAAGTTTCCTGGTTTCCGGTGTTTTCGGCAAATTCAGCCGGGATGAACTGAAGGCCAGTATAGAGGCTCATGGCGGCCGCAATGTGAGCAGTGTTTCTTCCAAGCTGAACTACCTCATTGCCGGTGATAAGATGGGACCGGAAAAACTCAAAAAGGCTGAGTCATTGAAGATTCCTATTATCAGTGAGGACGATTACCTCGAAATGATCGGGGGAGAACAGAGCGGGAACAAGGAAGAACAGGGGAAGTTGTTTTGAGAAGCATGACCGTAACAAAATGAATCCGGGTTGAAGCCAGGATGTTTTTGACTACCTATACTGCATTAGGCGCTCAATATCCATTTCATAAACAAACCAACTTCTTTTTACTTCTGTATCCGACTTTTCTTCAAACTTCTTCATATACACAAGCTTGTTTCCATGTGGTACAGGATGGAAAGAGTTACCGGCAAAATAGGCCTTATGAAGCATTGCAAACGAAGAATCATATACAGCAATACTCAATTTGCCAAATTCCTTCGCAACTACTACGTAACCAGCATTATAGGAAGAAATATGGTGCCAATAGGGTACACCAAAACTTCCACCCTGATTTCGCACCGAGTCATAAACTGCCCGAAAAGAGGGGTCTCCGACAAATAGATTTGGCTCTACATGTAACGTATCGACTATGCTGTTTGTGGAATCATAAAGAAAGGGAAGCATGCTGTAACTCACCTGCAATTGACCGTTTATCCTGAACATCCGGCTTGCAGCAAACCAATTGTAGACCCTGCCCAGTATGACATGTTTTTCTTTGGGGACATAAAACGGCAATAGCTTGCGGAAAATGAAACGATGATTTTGATCCAAAGAAAAAAGGGCAAAATTGTATAAGGTGTCATTGGGAAGAGGGTCGGATTGATAAATGGGTAAGATCCAGTCTTCACCCGCTTGGAGATAATAGTCGCCCGGTGAAATGAACATACGGTATTTTCCCAATGCCAGGTCCGGAGAATCCACCCAATAGTCAAGAATGCCCGTGCTATCAAATAAAACCACCAAGTTCGTGCTGACAGAAAAACTATCGGGAGTCGCCATGGTAAAATTGAAGAATACGTAGCACCTTCCTTTTTCAACCTGGAGGTTGTCCATAGCAAATTCCCGCCGTCCACCAATTTTACGGCTTGTCTTCATCATTTGATCTCTGATTACAAGTGTCTCACGTGCTTTTGCAGCGCCGTAATAGTACTTATAGAACTGTGCAATCAAACTCCTGTCCGAAACCAGCTTTAGCCAGTCGGTCGTTTTCCTCGTGTTTTTGTTATACAGTTCAAGGGTGTTCTCGTATTCATAGCCCGTAAGAATGTACCGGTCCTCATCCATCTTCTGAACAGAAAGGTTACGGTATTTCAGGCTATTGTAGTTACCTCTAAGCTCAATTGAGTCTTTTAATTGATTGATGGTTTTATATGCGTTTTGATGGAGTTTCCAGAAGAACTCAGTACAAGTCTCCCGAGATACTACCATTCCATTCCGGATATGGACCACTATATGTTCCTCAGAAGGAACCAGATTCAGTTTTCGGAGTTCGGAATCAGGTAATAGATCAATTCCTTTTAAATCGCTTAATCCGACAGCTAGTTGAAGATATTCTTCCGCATATGCCAATTCCAGATTCCGTATATGAAATTTTACTTCATAACCACTTGCTTGCTCATTATTCACAAATGCGGCTACCGGTGTAAGACAACCGGTACATTGGTTATGATAATTCAGAACGAACACGTAAATATCCTTTCCCTTACTTTCATTGATGGAAAAATTCAGGAATATTCCTACCTGTAGCAAGATTAAAACAACCGATCTGCTCATGGGTTAATGATTATGGAAATTCAAATCCCCAATAGGTAACCGGAATACCTGCCGGTGTAAATGTTTGCAGCTTACACATCCAAATGTCATTATTCAGACAACTTAGTGTTCTGTCATTGGTACCAGGAACAGGATCGGAGCGCGTAGGACCACATTCTGCATATGCTCCCGGAGTCTGAGCAAAATGATGCGCTTGTTGGCACGTCATCCGGCCTACCGGCATAGGTCCACCCGTTTGATCCAATGGAGGAGCCACGGGCACATACTGCGGATCGATGAAAGTCTGTGAACCGCCTGGATTGAGCCAAACTTCCGAAGATTGGATTTGATAATATCCCTCCCCGGTAACTGCATAAAAAAGGTGTGACCCCTCACCATGTATAATGGTGACAGGTGTTTGCCCGTTCAGCACACCCACTGCAACCAGGCCAATAAAAAACAGGATACTATTTTTCATACTTCAATCTAATGCATTAAACGTCACTTGGAACGACTGACTGTTAGGGCATTATATAATAGTATGAAATTACCTCGCTCCCCTGCTCCTTAATGCCTGATTGCCTACCTTTGCACTCTTGAGAAAATTCTTTGCAAAAAGAGCGATTCGCCTGCAGGCACAAAAAGCAGCCAAGCGGGAAAGACGGGTCAAAGCCCTGGGAAAAGGGGTGAAGATCGGGTTGCTCTTTGACGGAGATGATCCGGGAACCCGAAAGCTCCTTGAAAATATGCGGGAATGGCTGGTAAAGGAAGGAGCGGAAGTAACGGCATTAGGCTTTATCGATGAAAAGGAATTCCCGCCCGACCTCGTTTTCAAACCCGGATTCGATTATTTCAACCGGAAAGATCTGGACTGGCGGCGCCTGGCCAAGCCGGAGATCGTACAAAAGCTGAATGGCCTGGACCTCGACTACCTCATCGGTGTATTTACCGATGAATCGCTGCACCTCCTGCACTTGGCGGCAGCAAGCAGGGCGAAATTCCGGATCGGGGCTTACCGCGCAGATTTTTCCGATAGTTTTGACATGATGATCGACCTGAAAGGTTCAGGCGATTTGCCTAATTTGGTGACGCTCTCCGAGCATTACCTCAAACAACTGAAAGCATGATAAACCTAAAAGGAACAGGAGTAGCCATGGTTACTCCCTTTACTACCGACGGAAATGTGGATTACACGGCATTGCGAAAACTCACCCGGCACCTTGTCGATAACAAGGTAGAATACCTGGTGGTGATGGGCACTACCGGAGAAAGTGCCACACTCAACCGGGAAGAAAAACGGGAAGTGCTGGATGTAGTCCTCGACGAAAACCATGGCCGTCTGCCCGTAATTCTGGGTGTTGGCGGTAACAATACTGCAGAGGTTACCGGCACCCTGAAGTCATTTGACCTCAATGGGATCAGCGCCATTCTTTCTGTAAGTCCCTACTACAACAAACCGAATCAGGAAGGAATCTTCCGGCATTATTCCGCCGTGGCCGATGCCTCTCCTCTTCCGGTCATCCTTTATAACGTACCTGGAAGAACCGGTTCCAATGTCAGTGCAGCCACTACCCTGCGCCTTGCCGAACATGCCAATATCATCGCAACCAAAGAGGCGAGCGGTAACCTGGAACAGTGTATGGAAATCCTGAAAAATCGTCCGGACGGGTTTTTTGTTCTCTCCGGCGACGATGCCCTCACCCTTCCCTTTCTCAGCATGGGGATGGATGGCGTGATCTCGGTGATTGCCAATGCTTATCCGCGCAATTTTTCGGAAATGGTGCGCATGGGACTGAACGGCAACTTCAAGGCCGCCCGCGAACTGCATTACGCTTTGTTTGACCTGATGACCACCATCTTCGCAGACGGCAGTCCGGGAGGGATCAAAGAAATCCTCAAGTACATGGGTATCTGCGAAACCGGTGTCCGCCTTCCCCTGGCCAATGTCCGTGAAGATGTCCGCACGAAACTCATCGAACTGGCAAAAGCGCACGACTAAACGCCGTATCCAAACAGTATCTCTAACAAAGGCCTTCTCCCGAAGGTCTTTTTTTTGAGGCAACTCTGAAAGCAAGGTGATATCCAATAAGTAAAACCCTGCTTATGAAACGTTTACTTTACCTCTCCTTTTTATTGCTTTTTATCACCGGTATATCCGGGAAACTGCATGCCTGCGATCCTACCAGCTCCAGCTTCAAGGTAACGGTCTGTGACTATTATATCCTTCCGGGGAACCCGGATACCGTACGCGTAAGTGGATCTTATGTACGGATAATTGAAAA
The DNA here is from genome assembly GCA_964215915.1 of Bacteroidia bacterium. GTDB lineage: Bacteria > Bacteroidota > Bacteroidia > UBA8524 > UBA8524 > UBA8524. The sequence goes on along the minus strand of CAXPEB010000078.1, from coordinate 13,179 downwards.
CCAAGCCGGTTGCGACAGCATGATCCTGGTTTCCGTGGATATCCGGCAATCTATAACCGCGTATGCCCTAACAGACATCAATGGATTACACGCCGATGTACATGTCAGCAGCATGGGAGTGTCTTATCAATGGATGGACTGCGACAACCAGTTCCAGCCTGTATCAGGAGCAACCGACAAAGATTTCCTGCCGCCTTCTCCCGGTAATTATGCCGTTCTGGTGGACAATGGAGCCTGTGTGGATACCTCCGCCTGCATTACCTTCATCCCCAGCAGTATCCATACTGCAGACCCCTACGAATTGCAGGTTTACCCGAATCCGGGAAATACCGCGTTTACCGTATTCGGCAACCAACCTCTATCCCTGGAAATAATTGCCCCTGACGGAAGGATTGTTCACCATGAAGGCATAAATGAAGAGCACCGAATCAATTCACAAAGCTGGTCTGAAGGTGTGTATGTGATCCGGCTGCACGGAGATTCCGGGAGTTTTAGCAAGCGGATACAAATCATCCATTAAAACAGCACCCGCGCAGGTTTGCCGGATTCCAGCATATCGATCTGCTGCCTCAGCGATCTGTAGATCTCAGGAGCAAAGGTGCCATCTTGCCTCAGGTAATCGATGCGTAAACTGAATTCCTTTTTCCTGAGCTGGCAGTAGAGCTGGATACGGCTTACCTCTTCCAGGAGCACAGGCGGTGTACTGCTGCGGTCAAGGTGGTCAAAGGCCGCTGCGGCCCGGTCCCAGTGCTCCATTCCTTCACGGAAAGCCAGCGTATCATAAAGACGGAGATAAGCCTGTTCGGCAGAATCGGACTCCGCCCGAAACACCCGGAGGGCCTGCCGGTATTCACCCAGGGGATTCTTCAAATCCCGGGCTGTATACCAGGTCACTGACACCAGGGCGATAAACAATACCCCCACCAATGCGCGAGTTTGACGCATAGTGGTCCAGGTATTAAAATGAAAGCCAAAAAGCAGCATAAACAAGGCTCCGGCAACGGAACCTCCCCAATGCGCCGAACGGTCCAGGTGATCATTGAACGTTCCGAAAACCACCTGCAGCACAAACAAGATCAGCAGAAGCAGAACGTGCGGCACCAATTCCCTGAAATAAGAAGCGCGTACAAAAAGCGCCAGGAAGGTAGCGGAGATCAGTCCATACCCAATTCCCGAAGCCCCGACACTGATCAGCACAGGGTTTCCCATAAAGCTTCCCAGGCTGGAGGTTAGGCCGCATAACAAAATCAATAAAAAGGTATTCAAACTTCCCAGAAGGGGTTCAAGGATGCGGCCCGCCAACCAGATTGAGAACAGGTTAACCAGCAGGTGAAAGGCTCCGTCATGGATAAACAGAGCAGTAAAGAAGCGCCAGAATTCACCGTCGAGAACGGCAGTACGCTGGTTTCCTCCCCATTCAAACAGGGTAATGGCTCCTGGAGAAAGAGCACTGGCTCCCATCATCACCATTGCCAGAAACACCAGTATTTCAAGCACCACCAATGTGGGCACAACCCAAAAGTTCTTTCCCGGCGCAAGGTCCAGCCTGAGTTTTCTATTCCGGGGGTCCTTACTTCGTGCCACTAGTTTGCCCTTAGTAATTCTTTTGCATTGGCGATTGCAGAATCAGAAAGCCGGTCGCCGCTAAGCATCTTCGCCAACTCTTCTACCCTTTCGGCATCCGTCAACCGAATCATTTGTGTGCGAGTCTGGTTGTCGTTCACTTCTTTGTAAACACGGAAATGTGCATCGCCACATCCCGCTATCTGAGGCAGGTGGGTGATACAAACGACCTGATGCCCAACCGATAGTTTCCGCATTCTTTGGCCTACCCGTGAAGCCACTTCCCCGGAGATACCCGTATCAATCTCGTCAAAGATCAAAGTCGGCAGCGCAAGAGATTCAGCTAACACGGATTTAAAACAAAGCATAAGCCGTGAAAGTTCACCACCGGAAGCCACTTTATTCACCGGTTGCAACGGAGCCCCGGGATTGGAGGAAAACAGCAGGCTGATCTCATCAGGGCCATCCGGGCCATAATGCTCTCGCGGCACCTGCTCAACCTGCATACGGGTATTGGGCATCCCGACTTCTGCCAACAGGCTACCCAGTGTAGACACAAGCCCGGGAGCAGCCTTCTGCCTGGACTCTCGCAGCGCTGTTGCGGCTTTTTCCAAAGCAGTCGCAGATTCATCCAGCTCAACCTGAAGTTTTGCTTTTTCTTCTTCTATGGATTCCACCTTAGCCGTAAGGTCCTCCAGCTCGTACATCCTGGAAATCAGGGTAGCGCTGTCGGTACAGCGGTGTTTTTTCAAAAGTCCGTTGATCCGGTCGAGGCGTTCGGAAACAAGCTGCTGCCTGTTCTCATCGGCCTGCGTATTTTGAGCAATGTCGTCCAGTTCGGCAGCCAGATCATCCAGCTCAATATTTACCGAACGCAGCCGTTCTTTCAGCGATTCGAAACGAGGCTCCACCTTGCTTTGTTGCCCCAACTGGTGTTCCAGCATTCTGAGCACAACCAGGGCAGCTCCGTCGGAGTTCTTAATACCCTCGGCTCCCTCAAAGGCGGTTCGTGCAATATCGGCAGCATGTTCCAGGCGTTCCAGTTCAATTTCCAGTTCAGACTCCTCCCCCTCTTTCAGGTCGGCATCCTTCAATTCCCGGAATTGAAAGAGATTAAAATCATACTCGGATTTCCAATCCGACTCCCGCGCTAACAGGGAGTCCAGTTGCTTTTTAAGCGTATTCCTCTTTTGCAAAGCACTTCGGTACTCCCGAAGCAATGCCGCATTTTGGGCAAAAGCATCCACCAGTTGTACCTGGTAGCTTCGGTCTTTGAGAGAGAGGGTCTCGTGTTGGGTATGGATATCGATAAGCTGTTCTCCCAATTCCTTCAGTTGCTGAATACTTACGGGGGTATCGTTGATAAACGCACGCGATTTGCCCTGTACGGAGATTTCACGCCGAAGGATACAGAAGGACTCATAATCCAGCTCATGTTCCTCAAAAAAGGGCTTCAATCCATAAGCCGATACATCAAATTCCGCCTCTACCACACATTTGGAAGCATGTCCTTCCACCACGCTGCTGTCAGCCCGTTCACCGATCACCAGTCCGAGTGCCCCGAGCAGAATGGATTTTCCCGCTCCGGTTTCACCCGTGATAATAAGCAAGCCGCCTTCCAGGCGCAGATCCAATTCATGGATCAGGGCATAGTTCTTTATGCGAAGTGATTTCAGCACGACCCAAAAATAAGGGATGAAAGGGGAAAAGCAGGGGCCCGGCTTAACCGTTTTTTATTTCCTGCCAGCGATTGGAGTTGGCAGGGTCAATCTTTGTAAGAATCTCAATGATCTTGTTCTTTTCCGTGGCCAGCGCATTGGAGTAGATGGAAATGATCTCATTGACCTTGGCATTGAAGAAGGTCTTCATCAGCATGGAGTTCGGCTGTATCTGGGCCACCTTCTGAATGTCCTTGATGGCATTTGTCACCTCATTCCTGGCGCTCTCCAGATCTTTATACATAAAATCCAGTCCCTTCCGGTGGTAGGTATAGAAGGCTTTGCGCATATCCCGGAAACGGTCGCTGGTGAGGTCATCGATCAGGTAATAGCGGTTCTTGTTGCTGGATCCGTCCGTAGCGTTCCACCCGGGTTGGCCGGCACTCTGAGCCGCAATCAGTACGTTATTGGCTTTGGTGAAATAAGGGGTTCCCCCGAATTCCGAATAAGTATCCATGGTCATCCCCAGCACGATCTCCATATAATACCCGATAATGGAAGTGAGGTTATCGTTGAAAGTCTGGTCGTTGAAGTTCATCTGCTGGAAGGGAACGTAGCTGAACTTCATGTCGTTGTCTTCGTGGTTCAGGATTACCGAATTGTAGGTGCTTCCGAACACCGGTCGCGAGGCATTGATCACCATGCTGGCCGAAAAAGACGAGGCATTATCGAAACTGGTAATGTTCACTACCATGTTCAGGTCAATCCTCTCATTGGCTTTCATCGTAAAATCAGCCCATTTGGTATCAAGAATGAAACGCAGGATGGACGTCTCCAGATTTTTGAAGATTTGTACATTCTGTGTCTGCACCTGGTTATGGTTCACGGTTACCCGAGCATTAAAATCCTGGGAATAGGCGCTTCCCATCAGGAAGACAAACAGTATGACGAGGGCACTACGCATTGACCAGTTCACTAATTTTAAGTACGATATCTTCGGCAACCTCTTCTTTGGGTTTCAGGGGAAACGTGGTGACTTTGTTTTTCTTATCGATGAGTGTGATTTTGTTGAAGTCGCTCCCGAATGCCGCCTGCTCATCGTTCATGGAATTCAGCACGATAAAGTCCAGGTTTTTGGATTTTAGCTTCTCCCTGGCATTCTTGAGTTCATTCTCCGTTTCCAGTGCAAAACCTACCAGAACCTGTTTTTTTGGTTTACCGGAACCCAGCGTTTTCAGGATATCTTCTGTTTTTGTGAGTTTCAACAGGAAGATGAGGTCCTTTTTCTTGATCTTTTGCTGGGCAATATTCTCCGGCCGATAATCGGCAACGGCAGCGCTCATCACCACAATATCCTTCTCCGGGGCCTCTTGCGTGCAGGCATCGAGCATTTCTCCGGCTGACACGATATTGATCCTCCGGATATTGGGGTGTCGGGTTTTCAGATGCGTCGGACCCGATACCAAGGTTACCTCCGCTCCATGTGCAGCCAGGGATTCGGCTATGGCAAAGCCCATCTTCCCGCTGGAATAATTCCCGATAAACCGCACCGGATCCAGATTCTCATAGGTAGGTCCGGCAGTTACAAGCGCTTTTTTTCCTCCCAGTTTATGCGATTCGGCAAACCAGGCATGAAGCTTCTCCACGATCTGCTCCGGTTCCTCCAGCCTGCCCTTTCCTTCCAGTCCGCTTGCCAACTCCCCTTCTGCCGGTTCAATAACCGTATTGCCAAAACTGCGCAGTTGTTCGATGTTTCTTTGCGTGGCTGGATGCTTCCACATATCAAGGTCCATTGCCGGAGCTACCCATACCGGGCATCGTGCCGACAGGTAACAGGCACTAAGCATGTTATCGCAAAGACCTCCGGCAAATTTGGCCAGGGTGTTGGCAGAGGCAGGAGCCACCAGCATCACATCGGCCCATAAGCCGAGCTCCACATGGTTATTCCAGGTACCGTCGTCCTGGGAGCTGAAATCAGTGATCACAGGGTTACCCGATAGCGTTGATAAAGTCAGGGGAGTGATAAAATCGCAGGCGGCATGGGTCATGACCACCTTCACCTCCGCCCCTCCTTTTACCAACAGGCGGGTTAGAAGAGCTGCTTTGTATGCGGCGATACTACCGCTTACTCCAAGCAGTATCTTCTTATTTTTCAGCATTTTCTTTCGCCGGGTTACGGAAATACACTTTTCCTTCCAGGAATTCCTGGGTGGCGATCAGGGTAGGTTTCGGTAATTGCTCGTAGAAAGTGGCAATCTCAATTTGCTCGCGGTTTTCGAATACCTCTTCCAGGTTATCGCTTTCCGTTGCAAATTCAGCCAGTTTGCCGTGCAATTCTTCCTTCAGTTGGATGCCGATCTGGTTTGCCCTTTTGGCAATGATGGCAATACTCTCATAGAGGTTGTGCGTCTCTGTTTCCAACTTCGGAAGGTCGCGGGGAATGGTAGTTCCCGCTACGTTCTGCAGATTATTGATAATATTTCCCATGGTAATTTTTCTCGTTATTGTCTGTTCTTCGCCTTGCTCAGGTAACGCTTCACTTTTTTAGCGTACGCGCTGCCACTGTATTCGGCAAGAAAGGCCTCTGCCTCCCTCACGCATTCGGTAAAGACTTCTTTGCTCTTGCTTTTCTTACCGGCCTTATACAGGGCCTTGACAAGCAGGTAGTGCAATTCGTCTTTCTTTGAGTAATCTCCGGTCTGAAGCTGTTCACGAAATACCGTTGCCGCCTGGGCAAACTGGCTCCGCTCCATAAGATTCAGTCCTTTATCCAGCGCCAGCCGGCTAATAGCCGATTGTGCTTTTTTCCAGAAAGAAGCCACTTCACGGTAATACTTGTTATCCTTACCGTAGCTGGCCTCAAACTGACTGACCATTCCTTCGATCTCTTTATACCGCTCAATCTTTTTGGACTCCACGCTATGATAAGCCAGAAGGTACTGACAGCGAACCAGCAGGGCTTCCACCTCATCCATATTCTCCAACTCCGGATAATCTTTAATGGTATTGTTGAAGGCGATGATGGCCGCCTGGTAATCCTGCATGCGGTAATAGAGCTTGGCCGATTCCAGCGACTTTTTCCGTAACCTGCCCCGCAGGTCGTCGATGTATTTATTGCAATCGGCAACGTGCTCGCTGTTCGGATAGATATTGATGAACAGCTGCAGGTTATCCATGGCCAAACGGGTTACGGATGGATCCAGGTAATATGGGTATGATTCCAGGTAATCACAGTAAACGTGCATGTACAGAGCTTCTTCCGCCTTTTTACTATTCGGGAAAGATTCGAAGAAGTTTTTGAAATGATAGCTGGCCATGATCATCTCCCCATTGGCATACTTGCAATAGGCATAGTAGTAATAAACCTCTTCGAAGCGTTTGTCGCCCTTGAAGGATACCAGCAAATCATCGAAAAGAATGCCCGCCTTGTAGTAGTCCTTTTTCTCGTAATACTTCAATGCCGCCTCGTACTTCTTTTCCGGGTCCTTACTTTTCAGAACCTTGTTGAAGCCGCTGCAGGATGCCAGGAAAATTACCAGCATCAGCGGAAGTATATATGTAAGCAGTCGTTTCTGCATTAGCCCGCAAAATTACAATCTTTTTTAGCAAATCCCTGAAGAATTCTGCCTCTCCGGTATAACGGAAAAAAAGCCCGAATGACTACAATTTCCGCCGAAAAAAGGAGGATTTGTCAGCTCAACGTAAAATTACTCTGCCAAGCTAAACAAATTCACGTCTGTGCATAAGAAACAAGGGCTGGCGTACCTATATTGTGTTCACTCTGTGTTTACTTTGCGGCAAAGATTAAATCATATGGATCTTTTCGAAAAACTACCTACCCGTCCGGGTCCGCTCGGCATGCATGCCGATGACGCGCACGGGTACTATATGTTCCCCAAACTGGAAGGGGACATCTCGAACCGCATGGTATTCAGAGGTAAGGAAAAACTCATTTGGAGCCTGAACAACTACCTGGGGCTGGCCAATCATCCGGAAGTGCGTAAAGCCGACGCGGAAGCAGCCCGGGAATATGGACTGGCATTGCCTATGGGTGCACGCATGATGTCGGGCAACAGCGACAACCATGAACGCCTGGAGGCCGAGCTTGCCCGCTTTGTAGGGAAAGATGACGCTGTACTGGTGAACTACGGTTATCAGGGGATGGTTTCTGCCATCGATTGCCTGGTAGACCGCCATGACATTATCGTGTACGATGCCGAGTCTCATGCCTGTATTGTAGACGGGGTTCGTTTGCATATGGGCAAACGTTTTGTCTATGCCCACAACGATATCGGAAACCTGGAAACCCAGCTCAAACGAGCCACCAAAATGGCTGCTGAAACAGGTGGCGCTATCCTGGTGATCACCGAAGGAGTTTTCGGTATGTCGGGTGCAGAAGGAAACCTGAAAGAGATCGTCGCACTCAAATCCAAATACCAGTTCCGCCTGTTTGTGGATGATGCACACGGCTTTGGAACCATGGGACCGACTGGTGCAGGAACCCATGAAAAACAAGGGGTGATTGATGGCGTGGACATCTATTTTGGCACCTTTGCCAAATCTATGGCCATGATCGGAGGTTTTATCGCTTCCAATAAAATGGTCACCAAGCACCTGCGCTACAACATGCGTTCGCAGATCTTTGCCAAATCACTGCCCATGCCTTTGGTAATGGGAGCACTGAAACGGCTTGAACTGCTACAAAAAGAACCGGCACTGAAAGACAATCTCTGGAAGATCGTAGGAGCGCTGCAAAGCGGTTTACGTAATGCCGGCTTCAATATTGGCGTGACTACCACCCCGGTAACTCCGGTATTGCTTAACGGTACCATTCCGGAAGCCACAGCCCTTACGCATGACCTGAGAGAGAACTACGATATTTTCTGTTCTATAGTGGTTTACCCCGTTGTTCCCAGAGGAGTGATCTTACTTCGCCTGATTCCAACGGCAGTTCATACGCTGGAAGATGTGGAGGAAACCATCCGTGCTTTCAGTGAGATCAAAGGCAAACTGGATAGTGGAGCTTACAAAGTAGAAAGTATCGTGGCCGTGAATTAAGGCCATGAATAAACATATCCTGCAATTTCTGAGGGAGTATTTCTCCTTCTCAGAAAAAGAAAAAAAAGGGATGCTGGTTTTGGCCGGCATCCTTTTTTGTTTACTTGGAATCCGAATCAGTATTCCGTACTGGTACCGGACAGATGCGTTAAATCTGGTGGAAGAAAATCAGGCGCAGATACTCGATTTCATCGTATCCGCACCTGAACCAGCAGGGAATTCCATTTCCTCCTCCCGGCAACAGACAGTTCTCCCCTTACGCCTTCACCGCTTTAATCCTAACAACGAAGACTCACTGGGACTGCTTGAGCTTGGCTTCCGACCCTACCAGGTACGTTCAGTCATGCGCTACCGGCATAAAGGAGGGCAATTCCGGGAATTATCCGACTTACAGCGGATGTACTTTATGAATGACAGTTTCTTTGAAGCACTGAAACCCTGGGTAGATCTCCCGGAGAAAGAGACGCGAGTGCCTCCATCCAAGGAAGCGTTCAAACAAACCCAATTCGATCTCAACGCGGTTGATTCGGTGGAATTGGTTTCCATAAGAGGTATCGGGGCTTATACGGCCTCCAGGGTCATTCGGTACCGTAACTGGTTAGGAGGCTTCGTAAGTATGGAACAGTTATCGGAGATCAAGGGGCTGAAAACCGAGCAGATCGATACACTCAGAAAATACGGCCTGCTGCAATCCGGCACCCCACGGCAACTTGCCATCAACCGAACTACCGAATCAGAACTGCAGGAACACCCGTATATCCGATACAAGGCAGCCATTATTGTCCGCTACCGGCAACAACACGGTCCTTACCACAGCCCGGAAGATCTCAAAAAATGCGGGGTACTCTCTGACAGCCTTGTCAGGAAACTGATGCCTTATATCGATTGGAAGGAATAGCTGGGAATTGGATGAGGGTGTTTGGGTACTTGGTTTTTGTAGAAAAGACCATAAGGTGGTATTGACACCAGTTTGGTGTCAGTTTCGGAGAAAGGGCTCATCCTTCGATAGGCTCAGCCTGACAGAATAAGTTCGGAACGGTAAGGCGTAACGGTTATAGAAACAGAGCGAAGAGTGAAGGGCAAAAACCTAAAACCAAGAACCGAATGCCAAGAAAAATCCTCCCCCCGCCCCATGCCTTCACAAAGCTTCGGCAGGCAAGCCTCCAGAGGGGGAGGATAGTCCGCCTCCTGTCTATGCATTGATCCGGCAGGCACATCTCCTAATGCTATTTGGAAATAAGAATGTCACCTTTCAACAGGAAACCAGGAGCTAACAGCCAACTGCAAAAACCCAATACCCAAAACCCAATACCAAAAAAAGAGACTGCCCTTTCGAGACAGTCTCCGGTAGATCGTAGTATTGAGGAAGCTTAGTCTTTCTTTTCCTCTTCTTCAGAAGCATCTTCACTTTTAGCCTCAGGGGCTTCTTCAGTGGTTTCCGCTTTAGGTTCTTCGGAAGATTCAGCTGTTACTTCTTCGTTGCTTTCTTCTTTTACTTCTTCGGCAACTTCCGCCTCAACGGCTTCTGCTTTCACCTCTTCAACGGTTTCCACTACTTCAGCTTCTGCAACGGGAGCAGCTTTCTCAGCAGCTTCTTTAGCTTTGGTAGCACCGCCGCCACGACGGCTTCTGCGTGTTTTGGCTGCACCGGCCTTTTTCTCTTTTTTGGCTTCGAGCATGTACTCGTTATAATCCACCAATTCGATCAAAGCCATTTCCGCATTATCACCCAGCCGGTTACCCAGCTTAAGGATACGGGTATAACCACCCGGACGGTCGGCAACTTTAGTAGCCACTTCACCGAACAGTTCACTCACGGAATGTTTGTTTCCGAGGTAACTGAATACCAGACGACGATTGTGAGTGGTATTGTCTTTTGACTTGGTGATCAGGGGCTCCACGTATTTACGCAGTTCCTTGGCTTTGGCCAGGGTAGTGGTAATGCGCTTGTGCAGGATCAGCGAAGAAGCCATGTTTGACAACAACGCCTTTCTGTGAGAAGAGGTCCTGCCCAGGTGATTGAATTTCTTTCCGTGTCTCATTTTTACTAATTCCTAAAAAACCCTCTTAGTCTTCGTCCAAATTGTATTTCGACACATCCATACCGAAAGAAAGGCCTTTTTCACGAACCAGTTCTTCCAGTTCTGTCAGCGACTTCTTACCGAAGTTTCTGAATTTAAGGAGGTCGGCAATATCATAGCTCACCAGCTCGCCGAGGGTTTTGATTTCAGCGGCTTTAAGACAGTTATAGGCACGAACGGAAAGGTCCAGATCGGCCAGGGAAGTTTTGAGCAGCTTACGCATGTGAAGCATGTTCTCATCGACTTCTGCCGGAGCGGATTTCACCTGGTTATCCAGGGTGATTTTTTCATCCGAGAACAGCATGAAGTGTTGGATCAGGATGCGGGCAGACTCCTTCAGGGCATCTTCCGGATGGATAGATCCATCGGTGCTGATTTCCAGAACGAGTTTTTCGTAGTCGGTCTTTTGTTCCACACGGTAGTCTTCTACCATGTATTTCACATTTTTGATCGGAGTGAAGATGGAGTCAATCGGTACCATACCGATCGGAGCATCTTTCATTTTATTCTCTTCAGCGGGAACATAACCGCGACCTTTATTAACCGTCAGTTCGATCTCAAAGTTCACGAAAGGTTCCATGTTGCAGATCACCAGGTCCGGATTCAACACTTCAAATGCAGTAGTGAATCTGGAAATGTCACCGGCGGTGAATTGCTCACGACCTTTGATCGATACGAAGATTTTTTCGTTATCCGCAACCTCGCCGATTTTCTTGAAACGCACCTGCTTGAGGTTCAGCACAATCTCCACAACGTCTTCCACTACCCCCTTGATAGTGGAGAACTCATGTTCCACACCCGGGATTTTGATGGAAGTGATGGCATATCCTTCCAGGGAGGAAAGCAGGATTCTTCTCAGGGCATTACCGATGGTTACGCCGTATCCTTTCTCCAACGGACGGAATTCAAACTGACCGAAGAAGTCAGTTTCTTTATGCATGATCACCTTGTCAGGTTTCTGAAAAGCAAGTATTGCCATAGGGTTACAATCAGATTAATGAATTGATTATTTCGAGTAAAGTTCGACGATGAGCTGTTCCTTGATGTTTTCAGGGATCTGCTCACGTTCAGGATATCCGATAAAGGTACCCTTCATTTCACTTCCGTTCCATTCGAGCCAGTTAAAACGCTTTCCGGAACGGGAAAGTGATTCGCTGATTGCTTCGAGTGATCTGGATTTGGTACGTACACTTATCACGTCACCCGGACGAAGTTCGAATGACGGAACATTCACAATCTCTCCGTTTACGGTAATGTGTTTGTGTGCTACCAATTGGCGTGCGCCACTACGTGTACTGGAAAGTCCGAGACGATAAACAGTGTTATCCAAACGGGCTTCAAGCAAACGAAGCAGGTTCTCACCGGTAACACCGGTTCGACGAGACGCTTTTTTAAAGACGTTGCGGAACTGCTTCTCCAATACTCCGTAGGTATATTTGGCTTTCTGCTTTTCGCTCAGCTGGATTGCGTATTCCGATTGCTTCTTTCTTTTACGGCTGTTGCCATGCATACCCGGACCGTAGTTCTTTTTGTCCAGGGCTTTATCGGGTCCGAAGATGGGCTCTTTGAACTTCCGTGCAATTTTCGACTTAGGGCCGGTATATCTTGCCATTTCTTCTCTGTTCTATGGATTAAATTCTTCTTCTTTTCGGAGGTCTGCAACCGTTGTGAGGCATCGGGGTGATGTCTTTGATAGACAGCACTTCCAATCCGATTGCCTGCAGGTTCCGGATGGCGGACTCACGTCCGGAGCCGGGTCCTTTCACGAATACATCCACCTTTCTCAAACCCTGGTCAAAGGCAACCTTACCGCAATCCTGAGCAGCTGTTTGTGCTGCATACGGTGTGTTCTTCTTGGAACCACGGAATCCCATTTTGCCAGCAGATGACCAGGAAATAACCTGACCGGTATTGTTGGTGAGGGAAATGATGATGTTATTGAAAGTAGCCTGAATGTGGGCCTGACCGTGAGACTCCACGGTAACCACTCTCTTCTTTCCTGTTTTCTTTGCTTTCGCCATGTATCAATTCCGATTATTTCGTAGCCTTTTTCTTACCGGCCACAGTCTTTCTCTTACCTTTACGGGTACGGGCATTGGTACGGGTACGTTGTCCGCGGAGGGGAAGCCCCTTCCGATGACGAAGTCCACGGTAACAGCCAATGTCCAGTAAACGTTTGATGTTCAACTGAGTCTCGGAACGAAGTTCCCCTTCCACCAGGAGGTTGTCCTGAATGAAGGAACGAATTGCAGAAAGCTCATCATCGTTCCAGTCCTGCACCTTTTTATCGTGATCAATACTGCAGGCAGTAAGAATTTTTGCTGCAGTGGTCTGACCAATACCGTAAATGTAGGTCAGGCCTATCACACCCCTTTTGTTTTTGGGTAAATCTATACCAGATATCCTTGCCATATATGCTTAGCCTTGTCTTTGTTTAAACTTAGGGTTCTTCTTGTTGATCACGTAAAGCTTCCCTTTGCGTCTTACAATCTTGCAATCCGCTGATCTTTTCTTTATGGACGGTCTAACTTTCATTGCCCTCTTATTTGTATCGGTAAGTAATCCGGCCCCTCGATAAATCATAGGGTGACATTTCCACCGCAACACGGTCGCCCGGAAGGATCTTGATGTAGTGCATCCTCATCTTCCCCGAGATCGTTGCTATGATCTCATGCCCGTTTTCCAGAACTACCCGGAACATGGCATTGGAAAGTGCTTCCGTAATGGTACCGTCTTGTTTTATACTCGGTTGTTTTGCCACGCGAAATCTCGATTTTTTTGGGGTTGCGAAATTAATATTTTACTTTATTATTATCAAA
>CAXPEB010000077.1:0-58952 GCA_964215915.1 Bacteroidia bacterium | reverse complement strand
TCCGCCTATCCGCAGCATGGTAAAGTCCAACAGCGGAAGCAGGGAAGATGCCGAAGACTTGTTCCAGGAAGTGTTGCTGGTAGTGATGGATAAGCTGGTTCAACCCGGTTTCGAACTGACTGCCTCTCTGAAGACTTACCTCTATGCCATTGCCCTGAATCTTTGGAGAAAGGAATTGCGCAGACGGGGAAAGCCTCTGCCAGATGCGGAAGCAGAAACGGAAGCCGATCCACAGGTGGAGGAAAACAAGTTGATTCTGGCCGAAAAGGCCATTGCACAACTGGGTGAAAAATGCAGGCAGCTGCTGGTTATGTTCTATTACCACCGCTGGTCATTCCGGAAAATCGCACAAAAGCTGGAATTCCGGAACGATAAAGTGGCTAAGAACCAAAAGTACCGCTGTCTGGAAAAAGCCAAATCAAATTACCTCACCCTTAAAGCCGAAGGTCATGAATAAGCACACCGAAAGAATAGACCGTTACCTGCTGGACGAAATGAACCCGCAGGAAAAAGCAGCATTTGAGCAGGAACTAGCGCTTGATGCGGAATTGAAAAAGGAATTTGAACTTCAGCAGGATCTGAGCAGGCAACTGTACCGTATGGGACTCAAGGCAGAAATAGGCCGTACGATGAAACATATCCGGCAACTAAGAAATCTTGGGTTTACGTCCCTGATCATTGTCCTTACCGGTGCTCTGGTATTGGGAATCTATTATTTCCGCGGTGTCAATGAGAACATAACTTTGGAAAGAAACACGCCGCCGGCTGCGGTATCCGCGCCCATTGTTCCGGTATTTGAGGCGGAGATCGATACCCGAAAGGATACGGTACTGGAGTGCCCCGGTGGTATGTTCGTAGCCATCCCCGCCGGAGCTTTCGGTGAAAGTGCCAAGCCTGTTCGGTTGGAAGTGCAGGAAGCATTGGACGAACTATCCATACTTAAATCCGGACTCACCACCACCAGCAACGGCGAACTGTTACAAACCGCAGGAATGTTTTCCATCCGGGCCTATTCCGGCGAATCGGAACTGGAATGGAAAAAGGAATTGTCGGTACTGATCCCTGCAGACAGCCTCAACCGCAATATGATGCTTTTTGAAGGAGCGCTGAAGGAAGATGGGACTGTCAACTGGGTAAACCCCCAACGGGTTTTTGACGAGTTACCTGCCGTAGATATCCGAACACTGGATTTTTACCCGCCCACCTTTTTACCAACCTTACAAAGACTGGGAGAAGACATCGGCGACAAAGCATATACCGACAGCCTTTATTATTCGTTTTCCGGTTATACAGGTCAAAGGGATGAGGAAGCATCCACCACGGAGGTTTTGCTGTCAGCGGGTTCAGAAAAGAAAAGTGATGCAACCGATACCTTTTGGAAAGCACCCCCTACAGGTAATGCTCCATCTGCTCCACTTTCGGATTCCACGGTTCCAGCTGCAGAAACCAGGGATTACAGGAATATGGAAATCGATCCGGCACGTATCAAAGCCATCTGGAATGAATCCTTTAACGGAACCCTTCTGGCAACCCGTGCCTTTGAGGAGCGACTTCGCTATATCCATACCACCTGTGAACCGCGCTACCTGGATATTTATGTGAACAACCTGAACAAACCCCTGTACCGGATTGATAGCTTATGTATGATTAGCGGTTTCGAGGCAGGAGGGCAAAAGTTTCGTGAGTTTTATGAAAGAAAAGAGGGCGGGGTAAGGGTAGGTGCCGCCCTGGAAGCGGAACTCCGGGAAAAATACCGGCAGAAGCAGGAAGTATGGAAAGAGGCGTCACGCGCCACCTGGAAGAACCATTACCGTGAACTGGATAGCCTGGAGGAACAGGCTCGTCTGAAGAATGAAAAGTTCCGTGCGGCAGAGGCTTTACGAGAGAAACAGGTATTCGGAGAAGAGTATTGCCGAAACCTTGTCAATGCCTATGCCCAGATCGGAGTGAAGCGGGAATGCCCTATGCGGATAGCCGCTAACCCAGGGAAAACGGCGTATGTGTTTCCGGTAAGCAGGCCCGGCTGGAAAAACCTGGATCAATACGTGTTCGCGTCAACCCAAAACAGGGAAAGTATGCGCTACACAGATCCGGTAAGTGGAAAACAGGCTGTATTGACTTACGAACCGGTAAGCTTCCGCGTGACCGAAGAAGCCTCCTTTGAACGACTATTCCTCTACCTGCTTCCCGATTCTCTGAGCAGTTTCCAGCGGGTTGAACGCCGCGATGGGCAATGGGCGGAAAAGCTGAATGCCAGCCTAAACTACCGTTTTGTGGCCCTGGCTTACCGGGGAGACTCGCTGTATGCCTGTACGCTGGATAAACTGGAACCGGGAACCTATACTCTGGACTGGCAACTCAGCTCCGACGAAAGTATTAAGGCCTTTCTGCAAACCCTGCCTGGACGGTCGGAAGCCTCAATGAACGACGAACTGGAATACCGCCGCTTTCAGGTGGTGGAGAACAAGCGTATACGTAAGCTACGAAACAGAGAGGCCTGGATTCGGGAAGTAGCTTCCGGTATTTTTCCCTGCATGCCAGTGGCAGCTCCAGCACCCCCAAACATACAGAGAGATCCTTTTGGTGCATTTGGAAATTAACGATAATAAGAGAAGTGCTTACGGTACTAAATAAGTTCTGAGAAAAAGAAATAGAGGCGTTTACAATTGACCCGGAATCAAAAGAAAATGATTATGAAAAAAGTAATTATTCTGGTCAGTTGCATGATGATGCTGGTGATCAACGTAAGCGCCCAAACCCAGGACCCCACAGAATACGAATCGGGTAAAGTCTGGGTCCGTATTATTGATGGTGCGTGTATCCCGAATGAAGAAGGAGCAACGGAAAACCCGATACTCAATGAAATTCTTCAGGCATTCGAAGTCGGGAACATCAATCGTCCTTTTTGGTTTGCTCGTACCGTGGCACTCCAACAATATTATGAGTTTAATACGCAGGGAGATGAAATAGAATTGTTCAATTCCCTGCAGGAGTTTAATCGGGACGGGCAATTTTTTGCTTCCGTAGAGTTAGTGCCAGTACCCAAAACACTGTCTGATCCTGCGGATTGGATGTGGTATCTCATGAATGACAGTGATCCGAACAATGATTGGCTCTGGTCATTGGATAATATTGACGCTCCTCAGGCATGGGATATTACTAAGGGAAGTCCGTCGGTTAAGGTGGCGGTTATCGATAACGGTTTGGATTTAACTCATCCTGACCTGGTTGGAAAAGTGTCACCTACGGTTGATTTTTATACCGGAAACGCTATTGCCCCCTTGTCTCATGGTACATCCGTTGCGACAATTCTAGCTGCTGAAACGGTGGATGCAGGCCAGCCTTCCAACGGACAAATGGCGTCCATTGGCTACAATACCCAAATAATGTTTGCCTCATCCAGCGTAGGACTTCAGGCAAGTGTATATGCCAGTACCGTTGAAGGGGTGGATGTTATTTCTATCAGCTGGTATACATCCTGCAGTTCATATCCTGCCGCTCTTTTGGCCGAACAGGAAATTTTGGATAATGGAACTACGATCGTAAGAGGTGCTGGAAACGGACCTGATTTTTGCAATGGAGGGCGTCTTTATCCCTTTTCAGGCTTGGAAGATGATCGAACGATTGTAGTGACCAGTGTGGGAAAAGATGACAGGCATGTAAATACCCATTCATGTACGAATTTTAGCACAAACAGTCACTATGCCCAGGTGGATGTCTCTGCACCAGGTTACGAACTAATGGGGGGTATACCCGTTTCTGAATTTCCGGCTTGGCCTTATTATGGCTGTTGGGGAGGGACTTCTCAATCAACACCAATCGTTTCCGGAACAGCAGCACTCATGTATTCCGTCAATGGGTGCCTAAGCTCCAACTGGACTCAGGATATTCTTCGGTATACGGCTGACCCAATAACGGATGCGCAGAATTTCCCTGGCGCAGTGGGTACAGGACGAATTAATGCGCATAAGGCGGTTCTGGCAGCTCAGGGTGCATACTCGCAAGATTTGGATCTTTATATGAAAGACAGACCGGAAGATTTCGGTTATGCCGGAAGCTATGCCTGGGGGTGGTGGTTTGATCACAGTCCGGATATCTGGGTGAGAAACCAGGCTGACGGGTACACGAATTTCGAACATGAAGATCCTGAGTATAGTGCGAACCATCCGGTTTATGTTTATGTAAGAGTCTGGAATAAATCCTGTGTACCCAGTAACGGCGAAGGCGAGTTGTCCTTGTATTGGTCCAAGGCCTCTTCAGCATCGGGTTGGCCACAAAACTGGGACGGAACAGATCCAAATGTTGGAGACCTTATTGGTTCCCAATCCATTCCCAATATCCCTCCGGGTGAGAGCATTATTCTGGAATTCGAATGGGAAATCATCAATCCATACATCCATGCCAATTGGGCCTCCTGTCTTCTGGCGCGGATTGAAAATTTAAGTGGTGATCCAATTACCGTATATCCGATGCACCTGGAATACGATGTTTTCAATAACAACAATATTGCACTTCATAATGTAACCATTATTGACATCAGCCCGCTTTCTCATCTGCCTGTGATTAATGATGAGCCTTTTCCGCATGGACGTTATATGTTTATTGGGAACCCAACGGATGAGGCTAATACCTTTGATATAGAAATTAAAGCTACCCCGAACTCCGACCAAGATTATATTCCGGAAAAGGCAGAGGTGACCATAACATTTGATGAAAATGCCTGGGAGTACATTGAGTCTGCGGCACTTGGTAATCCTGATTTTGAGATTATCGGTGAGTACCGTTTACTGATGAAAAAGAATACGGCCGTACTTCAGGGGATTGAAATTCCAGCCGATGTTCGGTTCCCCATTTATGTGGGCTTCAATTTTCTAGTAGAATCTGCTGAGGATGAAGCTTCATACGAGATTCATGTTTCTCAGTGGGAGTCAGGAAGGGGAAATTTATTCGGAGCAGAACATTTCCTGGTTCAAAAAGAGCAAAGACAACAATTTGAGGCGGATGCAGGACCGGATCAACAGGTTCATAAAAATCAAAGCATTGAACTCCTGGCAGAAGATATTGGTGAGGATGCCATTTATAATTGGTATAATTCCTCCGGGACTTTGATCTATACGGGGACCTCTTGTCCGCTTAACCCAACCCTTACCGCAGATTATAAGTTAGAGGTAATAGCTACTTCCGATGGTACCAAGGATTATGACATCGTGAACGTCGAGGTACTTACAAGCTGGATAGAATCACTCTCTCCCAACCCTGCCGATAATCAATTGACAATAGGTTATGAAGTGGATGGATCTGCTTCAGTTGCTTCTGTTTCAATAGTTGATGGAAATGGGACTACCTTAAAAAGTTATTCGCTTGATCTGCACTATGACACAATAAACTGTAATGTGAGCGACCTTAAGCCTGGGGTATATCATGTGGTGCTTATCGTAGGTAATAAGACCATGGATTCAAGATCCCTAATCGTAGAATAGCCCTGCAACAACCTGAAATGTGGGGTTTCCCCACTAACCCGCTCTTTACGGAGTAATCTGGCTACGGTGACCGTGAGTATTTGCGGTCACCGTTTTTTATCCCAGGTTTTTTAGTTCGCGCAGGCAGTCCTTTTTCCTGCGGAAGGATACCGGAATCTCTGTGTTGTCCTGCATGACAAGGTGGGGAGTGTCATTGGAAAAGTAGCGAATGACGAAGCGGGTATTAACCAGGTAACTTTTGTGCGTGCGCAGAAACCCGAACTCATCCAGGAGGCCTTCCATCGTTTTGACATTCTTGGATACCACATGGCTTTTCCCGGTTTTCATGTGCAGGTGACAATAGCTTCCGTCAGCTTCTACCCAATAAATATCATCGGTATTGATCAGCAGATGACTGTCGCCGGATGGAATGGATAGCTTTCCGTTATTTTTTGTTTGCTTTTCCGTTTGAGAAGGCGACTTACCGGAATCAACACGCATTTGGACCTCCCTGCGGCAGCGGGCTATAGCCTCTTCGAAATGATCCAGGTCGATGGGTTTCATCAGGTAATGGATGGCCCGTACGTCAAAAGCCTTAACGGCATACTGGTGGTAAGCGGTGGTAAATACGATCATAAAATCGTTGTCCGGGAACTGTGCCAACAAATCGAAACCATCTTGTCCGGGCATGGATATATCCAGTAATAAAATGTCAGGATCATGCTTCTGAATCATTTCTGCGGCGTTCCTGACATTTCCCACGGATCCCACGGTTTGTATATCGGGAAACCTCTTGAGGTATTCTTCCAAAACCCCTCTGTTCTGGGGTTCGTCGTCTACGATAAGTGCCTTCAGCAGCATTATGTTTTGTTACGTTTGGGTAAAAAAATCAACTGTACCCGGGTTCCGGCTCCTCCGAAGTCATCCGGTATCCCGAATTCGATATACGCTTTGCCAAGATTCATTTTCCGGTATAGTTCCACACGCCTTTCCACGTTTTTCAACCCGAAGGATTGTCCCGCCTCTTTCTTTTTACTCGATGAAGTGGCGCTTAACCCAACCCCGTTGTCTTCAATAAGGACACAGAAACCGCCTTCGACGCTTCTTACCGTAATACGGATCTTACCACCTTGCTCTTTGGGAAGCACACCGTGCCAGATGGCGTTTTCCACCAGTGGCTGAAGGATAAAGGGGGGGACTTTCTCTTTTTCCGGGGCGGGAGCAGTCCCCGAAATGTCCACTTCATATTCAAAAGCCTCCTTCCCGAAACGGAACTGCTCCATTTCCAGGTACCGGCCGGTATTTTCCAATTCTTCTTTCAGGGAAATGG
The DNA here is from genome assembly GCA_964215915.1 of Bacteroidia bacterium. Taxonomy (GTDB): domain Bacteria; phylum Bacteroidota; class Bacteroidia; order UBA8524; family UBA8524; genus UBA8524. Next base: position 52,163 of record CAXPEB010000077.1, on the reverse strand, counting down.
AATGGATCAGTGAGTTGTTCAGAATACGCCTCAACAGGGAAGACAAACGGGATACAAAGCGGTTTAAAGTACGGTAGTCGTCTTTCAACGCCAGGTATTGGATGCTATTCAGCGAGTTGAATAAAAAATGCGGGGAGATCTGCAAGCTGAGAGCCTCCATCTGCAATTCGTGATACTGGTGACGCGCCTTACGTTGTTGTTCCCTCCGGTAAAAGAAATACCAGGTACTTACCAGCAGGATCAGGATCACCAACACGATCATACCCACTTTGAACCAGGTTTGTTCAAAAAAGAAAGCTTCTATACGCAGGGTATAGAATGTTTCCCCCGGAAGCAGGCTATGGTTGAGGGCTTCGGCATCTACTTTTAGCCGGTATAAACCGGGTGGAATATCATGGAATGAGGTAATTCCGGAGGCCGTTTGTTGAAAGAGACGAATGTCCTCACCTTCCAACAGGAAGGAATACGCCATTCCATCCGGTTTCCGGAGTCCGGATGCCAGTGCACCCAAACTCAGGTCGCGGATACCCGGACCGATCCGAATTACGCTGTCCGGAAAGGCAGGGTTTCCGTTTACCTGAACACTGATACGGGTCAACCGGTGTTTTTTTGCCCGGTAGCGCGACAAATTCAGGTAGTTGATTCCATTGGTGGTCTGAATAACCAGCAGGTTGCCGGATGTACACAGGTTTTGAATATAATTGGAAGCTAGTCCGTCAGAAGTGGTCAGGTAACTCAATCCATACTTGCCCTCTCCCGAATATTCGAGCCGGTTCAATCCGTTATCCGTAGCAATCCAGATAACCCCGTTTTTTTCTATGACTGTTTTCCCGCAATACATACTGGTAAGTCCGGATTGCTTACCCAGGTGTACCAGCTTGTTTTCTTCCAGAATAAAGATTCCCTGCCCCCAGGTGCTGACCAGAATTTGCCCGTTCCCGATTTCCCGGATATCCCGAACCATCTGATTGAGGGTATCCCTGAAAAGTTGCCGCAATCCGGTTTCCGGCCGGTATTCAAACACGCCTTTGTCACTACCTGTCAGGTAGCGGTCGCCCGATTGGATGATACAGGTAAACATGATGGAGTCGCTGAGTACGTCCGATAGCATGGTGGCGCTACGGTGATTGTATACCCGAAAACCACCTTCGTAGACCATACCGAATAGCGAGTCATTGACAAAAAACCTGCGGATATACTCACCGATTTGAGAGGGGAGAAAGGGATATTCTTTTCCTGTTGACAGACGGAAATACGATAGTCCGATAAACAAGGTATCCCCATAAATATGGAGGTTATCGGTGATGTATGGCTGGAGACGGACCGGAAAATTGCGCTGAGGTTCCAGACGGTCGCCATTCTTTTTTAGCACATGGATGGAATTCTGTGTGTGGTTGGCGATAAGCAGAAATTTCTCATTTCCGGCGATTGCCATAAGGATATCTCCGGGTTCCCAGTGATAGGGGAGTGAAAACAGGTTAGGGTCGGGAAGGTAAAAGATTCCGCTATGGATGGAGGTAAACCAGTATCCTCCTTCATGGTCCTGGTAGATCCAGTTAATGGTTTCTTTCTGGAGAAGGGAAACATATTCTCCGTTATTACGGTACCGGATATAGGCCCCATTGCGCGTTGCGATCAACAGATTTCCGGAATGGTCTTTCTGCAGGTTCAGGATTTGTCCTTCGAATAGTTTTTCCTCCTGCAGTTGTCCGTTCCGGTCAAAGACCAGCAGTTGGCGATGAATATTCAGAAAGGTATAATCCCCCTCCGAAATCATACAGCCCGCTTTTTTTGTAGTCCGGGCATTGGGTATATCGTGGCTGCAAGTCAGGACGAGGAATTCGTTTTCTCCCGGGATTAATTGGCAATCTTTCTTTGCTCGGGCATTACCCGGTTTCCCCGGGGAATAATCCGTAATCACCTGAAGGCTTTCCGCTCCTTCCGGTACTGCAATCCAGCGAATGGTTTTTGCCCGTACACTGTCGGGTTGCAGTACTTCCAGATTCCCTTTCATGTCCAGGCGATACAGTGTTTCCCAGGCTCCGGCAACGGTAAACCAGAACCGGCTGTTTTTGTCCACCCGGATCTGATCGATATACGAATTACCGATTACCTGCAGGATTTTTTTGTTGTGTTCAAAAGCAGTGAACCGGCCGTTTTCCAGCAAGAACAATCCGTGTCGGTAAGATTTGGCCCATACGCGGTTCTGCCTGTCACGGAACATTTCGAAGATTACCGCATTGTTGAGTTGTTTGTTCTCAAATTCCACCCTGGAGAAGCCCTGTCCGTCAAAGCGGGCTACCCCGTTATCGGTGCCGATAAGCAGGTCTCCCTGGTCGTCTTGGATGGCACAATAAGTTTCGTTGGAAGGAAGTCCTTCGTTAACCGTGAACTGCTGAAAGGAATATTTCTGGCCATAGGTATAAGAACCGATGCCCAACACCATCAACAGGATATATACCCCCTTTGCCTGGCTCATAAATAACCCGTTATACCGAATAAATAATTATACCCTGTGTTGTTATGGCTTCAAATGATTGCAGCCTTGCACAAAAAAAAGTAACACCCGGCTTATTGGCAAAATTCTTTAAGGCATAGTACAAAATAGTAATGCAAGCGACAGAAAGGAATACCCCCGAAATGCATACGGGGGCATTCCGGTAATCCTAATTTCCCTGCCATAACGCGAACATTGGGCAGGGAACAGTTCGAATTATCCGGGGGTTCCGGAACGCAGAATTTTATCCTGATCACACCACAACATCGTTCCGTCATTAACGGCGAATTGTTCCTGTGGGCTTTTCCAGTCTGTTGAAAGGAGGCCTTCCGAATGAAGTTTACCATCCTGCACCTTACCGAATCTCAGGTTCTTGTCGTTGTTTCCGTCCTGCCAGTAAAGCACTCCTTTTGATGCCTTGAGCACGATCGCATTACACTTGGTATCGATGTGTTCGATATGGGTAATTTTGTGGCCTTCCACTTTCCCTCTTCTCAGAATATGGTCATCATCCGCCCAGTACAGGTAATCCTCATCGGCGGCTAGCACCTTGGCGGTCCAGCTTTCGGATAACCAATGTACATCGGTGATTTTACCATCCTGTACTTTCCCCTGACGCAGTTTGGAATCGCCATCTGTCCAATACAGGTAATCTCCCTGAGCAGCAAGCTGAGTCCCGGACCATTCGGTATGCAGGTGTTTTACATCGCTGATCTTTCCGTCATGGAAATGTCCACCGCGCAGTATTCTGTCGGTATCCGTCCAGTACAGACTATTTTTTGAGGCGGCAAATTGCGTGGAATCCCAGTCGCGGGTAACCACATGGAAATTTTTGATCGGTCGGGGCTGTGGGGCATCAACGGGGAATGTCCAGGTATAGCCTCCTGCAACGGTGGGAAGCCCAATGGTTGCACCGATTCCTCCGGAAAGGATAAATCCTCCTTCCTTTTCATTTTTTGCGTTCAGTACTACGGTAAACCCACCGGTCAGGAATACTCCGACTGAAATTCCCACGGCAACATATGGACCTGCTAATGAAGGAGGAGTCATGTTGAACAGGCCCAGGCTGACATTAAACGAGGCTTCCAGGCCAATAACTGCCCGACCGCCTACAAAACCCACTCCTTTGATGCTGTTGCTTCCTCTGCAAGGGAACGCCACGGCAATTCCGGCTTCCCCTCCTAATAAGGCATGTGCCCCGACATCAAGCCCCAGGTAGATGGATAAAGGCCGGTCTTGCCTTCCTTTTTCGTTTGCCGTTTTCCGGTAAGAGGAAAGGTGATGCGAATCATACAACCTTTCGGCTGCGCTGAAATCCGGGTGGTTGACCCATTCCGGGTCGCGCATTCCCTGCATGTCGTTAACCATTTCAAGCCCGTCGCGACTGTGGATTATGCCCTGAACGGCAGCGGCTCCTTCGGCAATACTAGCAGCATTTTCCGCTATAACATCCTTAGCCCGCCAGATGTACTTAATAACATCCCAGGGGGCAATTTCAGCACCGTGTGCCGTGAGGGAAACTTCAGGAAGAGGTTGTGTGGCTGCCTGGGCACCACCTTCGGCCTGAATGGCCTTTTCCGCTTCATCCAGCTTAGACAGAAGCTCTTCAATAAATTTGTTTTGCATAATTATTAATTGATTAGGTTGATTATTCTTACGAATTATCCCCTTGTCCCCAATTAATAATGCGGCATGGGGCCAAAACTAAAATATCCCTGTATGGATGCCAAGTTATTCGTAAAAAAATATCTGCAGGGTGGAAGTGTTGACCAACTCATGTTAAATAGAAAAAAAGGAGAACGGGAGTGGAGTTATCCGGAATCCGTTTCCGTATTACCCGTTCTTTCCCGTATCGGACAGCAAAGCAAAACAAGCCTCCGCACACCGTTCTCCGTCAATGGCAGCGCTTACGATCCCTCCGGCATAACCGGCTCCTTCGCCGCAGGGAAACAAGTTACCGACCTCGGGGTGATTCAGGGTTTCCCGGTGGCGGGGAACCCGAACCGGTGAAGACGTGCGTGATTCCACTCCCACCAGAACAGATTCGGCGCTGAGATACCCTTTCATCTTTTTGCCCATCGCCTGCAAACCACCGCGAAGGGCACGTGCAATTTCAGCCGGGAGCAGCTCGTCGAGTGCAACAGGGCGTATTCCAGGGATATAGGAGCAGGAGGGGAGGTCCGTGCTGCTTTTTTTATGGATGAAGTCAAGCAGCCGCTGAGCCGGCGCACTCAGGTCGGATCCGGCCAAACGAAAAGCCCTTTGTTCGATGTCTTGCTGGTAAAACATTCCCGCAAGCGCTCCTTTTTGCCGGTATGGATGGAAGTCGTGTTCGTTTAAGGCCACCACCATTCCGGAGTTGGCAAAAGGGTTATTGCGTTTGCTGGGCGACCATCCGTTAACCACTACTTCTCCGGGAGCAGTGGCTGCGGGGGCAATGATACCGCCCGGACACATGCAAAAACTGAATACCCCTCTTCCTCCTACCTGTTCTACCAGGGAATACGAGGCAGGAGGGAGGTAAGGCCCCCGACTGTCGCAATGGTACTGTATCCGGTCGATCTGTTCCTGGGGGTGTTCTATCCTTACTCCCAGAGCATACGGTTTGGCTTCAATACGGATGCCCTTGGTTTCAAGAAGCTCAAAAATGTCACGGGCACTGTGACCGGTAGCCAGGATCACCGAATCACCACGGAACTCCCTTCCGTCTGCTGCAATAACCGTCCGGATTTGCCCCTGATCCAGCATAAAATCGATGACGTGGCAATTGAAATGGATCTCGCCGCCGTATTCCCTTATCGTGTCGCTCATTGCCGATACAATAGCCGGCAGTTTATTGGTCCCGATATGCGGATGAGCCTCGTAGCGGATACGTTCGTCGGCCCCGTGCTCCGTAAAAACCTTCAGAATCCGGTCGATGCTTCCTCTTTTCCCGCTTCGGGTATAAAGCTTACCATCGGAATAAGTTCCCGCACCTCCTTCCCCGAAACAATAGTTGCTGTCCGGGTTTACAATCCGATCCTTATTGATGGCGGCCAGGTCGCGCCTCCGTTCCCTGACGGGCTTGCCTCTTTCCAGCAGTATCGGTTTTATACCAAGTTCCAGTAGCCTGAGTGCGGCAAAGGCCCCTGCTGGCCCGCAACCGATAATAATCACTTTTCGGGCGGAAGATCCGGGACGGTGGTATTGGGAATGAGCTTCTGTTTCCGGAAGGCTGTCGGTATAGACATCGATCACCAGACGGATTCGCACGGGCGCTCTGCGTGCATCGATAGAACGTTTTTTAAAGCGGATTGCCGAAATCTTTTCAACAGGAAGGGACAACTGCCGGGCAGCAGCTTTTTTGATGAGATCGTCGTTAGCCGCGATTTCCGGACTGAGGTAAAGCTCGACAGTGTGCATAATGAGGTTAGGTAACTATCCTAAAACGGGGGCAAATTTCCTTAATTCTCTGCAAAAGCCCATTTTTGCCGTAATTTTAAATTCATGGCCGACATTCAACATTTAGAGCGTATTGCATCTCAGGTACGCCGGGATATAGTGCGTATGGTACATGGGGTACAATCCGGTCACCCGGGAGGTTCCCTGGGCTGTGCGGATTTTTTCACCGCCCTGTTTTTTGACGTGATGGACCATCATGCCCAACCATTCAACATGAGTGGAAAGGGAGAAGACGTATTTATCCTGTCAAACGGGCATATCTCTCCGGTATACTACAGTTGCCTTGCCCGCTCCGGGTATTTCCCGGTGAGTGAACTGGCCAGTTTCCGAAAAATCAACTCCCGCCTGCAGGGGCATCCTGCCACCCATGAGCATCTTCCGGGTATCCGTGTGGCTACCGGGTCGCTCGGGCAGGGACTTTCCGTAGCCGTGGGCATTGCCTTGGCCAAAAAAGCCGACGGAGAAGACAAACATGTATTTGCACTCTGCGGCGACGGAGAGCTCCAGGAAGGACAGATCTGGGAGGCCATCATGTTTGCGGTGCATAACCGGATGGATAACCTGATCATTACCATCGATGCCAACGGCAGACAGATCGACGGAGATACTAAAGACATCATGGGCTTTGGTGACCTGGCTCCTCGTTTTGCAGCTTTCGGTTGTGAAGTGATGCACATGAAAGGCAATGACATGCAGGCCGTATGTGACGGGCTTGGAAAAGCCAAATCCCTCAGTGGCAATGGAAAGCCGGTTGTGATCGTTATGGAAACAGAAATGGGTTATCCGGTTGATTTTATGGTGGGTTCGCATGAATGGCACGGGATCGCACCGAACGATGCCCAGCTGGAATCCGCATTGTCTCAATTGGAAGAAACCCTCGGCGATTATTGATGAAACGACTCCTCCTTTGCTTTACATTCCTGTTCCTGCTTCTGAGTACTGCGGAAGCACAGAAAAAGACCCGTATCCTCTTCCTGCTTGACGGTTCGGGGAGTATGTACGCTAAGATGCAGACGGAAACCCGTATTTCTGCGGCGAAACGACTGCTCAGCAATATGGTGGACAGCCTTCGGAATGTGGAGAACCTGGAGATTGCCCTGCGTATCTACGGCCACCGAAGCCCAAGCTCCCAGCAGGATTGTAAGGATACCAAGCTTGAGGTTCCCTTTTCTCCTAATAATCATGATGAGATGTTAGGGGTGATCAAATCCCTGACTCCCAAGGGAACCACCCTGATCTCGTATTCCCTGCAGGAGTCGGCTTACGATTTCCCCAAAGACCCTGATGCCCGTAATGTCATTATCCTGATTACAGACGGGATTGAGGAGTGTAAAGGCGATCCCTGCGCCGTATCAGAAGCGCTGCAACGGCAGGGAGTGATCCTGAAACCGTTTATTATCGGGGTAGGCGGGGATGACAGTTTCCTCCAGTTTTACGATTGTGTCGGGCGGTATTTCGACGCCAGCACGGAAGCCGAGTTTGAAACCATTTTGGGAGTGGTGGTTTCTCAGGCGATCAACGAAACCACTTGCCAGGTGAACCTGCTGGATATTAACGGACGCGCCCTGGAAACCAATGTGAACATGACCTTTTATGATGCGAAGGGTAAACGCATCATCCATAACTTTATCCATACCATGAACGACCGCGGGGTACCTGATACCCTGACTGTCGATCCCAGCTTTATATACAACATCCAGGTGCATACCGTGCCTCCCGTTTTTAAAGAAAATGTAAAGCTGATCCCGGGGCGGCATAATGTTATTGCCATAGATGCCCCGCAGGGAGACTTGAATCTGAAGGTAGACGGAGTAACGGCCTACCCTGACCTGCAGGCCATTGTTAGGCGGAAAGGGGAGATGCAGACCCTGATCGTGCAGGATTTCAATAAAACCCAGAAAATGATCGTGGGTAACTACGACCTGGAAATTCTGACCCTTCCGAGGATATACCTTACGGTTAGGGTGACCCAGAGTGAGCAAACCACCGTAAATATTCCCCAACCGGGTAAGTTGAACCTTATCGGTAATACCGAGTATTTCGGAGCGATATACCAGATGAAGGGAAATTACCTGGAATGGGTTTGCGATATTGATCCCACCCAGAAAAGGCAGATGCTTACCCTGCAGCCCGGGAAATACAAACTGATTTACAGGGCCAGGCGGGTAACCAAGACCTATATGACCATTGAGAAAATATTTGAAATACAATCGGGGGCCAGCACGCACCTTAATATGTTTTAGCGGACGACCATGAAGAAATACACCGTTCAGAATGAAAAAGACACCCGTTCCGGGTTCGGGGCAGGTTTGGAAGAACTGGGCAACAAGCGGGACGATGTGGTGGCCCTTTGTGCCGACCTCACCGGCTCCCTGAAAATGGATGCCTTTGCCAAACAACATCCCGAACGCTTTTACCAGGTTGGGATTGCGGAAGCCAATATGATGGGGGTTGCTGCGGGACTGGCCACTGCAGGAAAAGTTCCGTTTACCGGAACCTTTGCGAATTTTTCCACCGGCAGGGTATACGACCAGATCCGTCAGTCGATTGCCTATTCCGGGAAAAATGTGAAGATATGTGCTTCGCATGCCGGGTTGACCCTGGGCGAGGACGGAGCGACTCACCAGATTCTGGAAGACCTGGGAATGATGAGGATGCTTCCTGGCATGACGGTGATCAATCCTTGCGACTTTAACCAGACCAAAGCAGCCACGCTGGCCATCGCCGATTACGAAGGTCCGGTTTACCTGCGCTTCGGAAGGCCTAAGGTGCCTAATTTCACCGACCCCGATCAGAAATTCGAGATCGGTAAAGCCCTGATGCTCAACGAAGGCGCTGATGTCAGCATTTTTGCTACCGGCCATCTTGTATGGAAAGCCATCGAGGCGGGACAAATTCTGGCAGAAAAAGGAATCGATGCGGAAATTATCAATATCCATACGATTAAACCTTTGGATTCTGAAGCCATCTTAAAGTCGGTTTCCAAAACCCGCTGTGCGGTAACTGCAGAAGAACACCAGATGAACGGAGGACTCGGAGACAGCATTTGTCAGCTGCTTTCCAGGGAGAATCCGTTGCCGGTGGAAATGGTAGCGGTAAACGACTCTTTCGGTGAATCGGGAAAGCCCAACGAACTGATGAGTAAATACGGCATCGATACCGTCAACATTGTGGAGGCAGCAGAGCGGGTGATGAAACGCAAATAGCGTAAATCCCTGTTGAGCCTTAAAACAGAACATATCACCGACGAAGAATTAGTAGCCAGGTTGCGGGATCCGGATTCCCGTGATCTGGCTTTTTCACTTTTGATACGGATGTACCGTGAACGTGTTTACTGGCATGTCCGTAAGATGCTGATCGATCCCGACGAAAGCGATGACGCTACCCAGAATACCTTTATACTGGTCTGGCAGAATATCGATAAGTTCCGGGAAGAGAGCAAACTGTTTACCTGGATATACCGCATCGCCACCAATGAAGCGCTGGCTCATATCCGGAAAAAGAAAAGGCGGGGATTTCTCAGTATGGAGAATGCAGGAGCCGAGCTGGCAAACAAAGTGGATGACCCGGCATGCTTCAGTGGAAATGAAATTGAAAAGAAACTGTTTAAGGCCTTACTTCGTTTGCCCGAGAAGCAGAAGCTGGTTTTTCAGATGAAGTATTTCGAAGACCTGAAGTACGAGGAGATTTCGGAAATACTCGGAACTTCCGTGGGTGCCCTCAAGGCCAGCTACCACCATGCCGTTAAGAAACTCGAAAAATATGTGGTGATGCCTTAAACCATCCATAAGCGATAAACTCCTAAGAACACCATGAACGACAAACAGAAAAAATGGGAAGAAGAACTTAACAAGCATCTCGGCGCTGACGGAGAGCGCTTCCCGGTGTCGGATGGCTATTTTGACAACCTGGAAGACCGGATCCGTCTTCGTATGGATCTGCCGGTAAAAAGGAAAAAAACGGCCAGGACCTACCTTTGGGCCGCCGCAATACTTCCGCTGGCTGCAGCACTGACCTTCTTTCTACTGAACAGAGAGAACGTACAACCAGAGGTTCCGCAAAACCCGGCTTTGATGGGAGAAGCCGTTGAGCAATGGTACCGGATTCAAACCGAAGAAACCATTTTGCCTGAGATCGACAGCCAGACCGTTGCAGAAGCAAAAAACCTGGAACAATATGAAAACCTGCAGGCAGAGGTAGTAGCCGAAGACCTGCAGTACGAATACCTGGATGAAGAATCTGAGGAAGACCCGCTGGCCGATCTCCGGACAGAGGATATAGAAGATTACCTGGTCGATTACCTTGATTTAAATAGTGAGTTATGAAAAGTTTACTGATTACCCTTACCCTGTTGATAAGCCTGGGCGCGGTTGCCCAACCCAAAAGAGGCGCCGAACGCATTCGTAAAGCCAGGATCGAATTCATGAAGAAAAAACTGGCCCTTACCCCGGAAGAGGAAAAGGCTTTTGTGCCTCTTTATGAAAGTATGCTGGACGAACTGGATTCCCTGCACCGCTATTACCGGCAGGAAGTAGATCTGAGGGATGCTGATCTTACCTTCATGACCGATACCGAATGCGAAAAACTCATCCATGATGTACAGGCTTTTAAAGCCAAAGAGCTGGAGATCATGAACCGCTATACCGAAGCATTCAAAAAGGTTCTGCCCATAAAAAAAGTGGCGATGATCTATAAGGCTGAATTTGAGTTCAAAAGGGAGTTAGTCGAAAGGCTACGCGACGAGAGAAGAAACAGGTAGTTGAAAATCAACTAGTTGTAATCGCTTAAAATCTTCTTAACAATCCATTCAAAACCCTTGGTCCTATTGATTTTTTATTAGATTTGCACCCGTTTTCGGGTTTTCCCGATTAACGTTTAAAAACAGTAGGCGACGAAAACGTCAGATGGCAAATCTAATCAGACTCTCAAAGGGCTACGACATTAAACTCGTTGGAGAAGCTGCAAAGGAGACGATCAGCTTCGAAGCTCCAAAAACTTACGCCATTCAACCCCCGGATATCAAGGGGTTGACACCTAAACTTCAGGTGGAAGTTGGCAGCGAAGTAAAATGCGGAACCCCCCTCTTTTTTGCGAAAAACCAACCCAAGGTCATGTTCACCTCTCCGGTGAGCGGTGAAGTGGTTGAGATTGTTCGCGGAGAAAAGAGACGAATCATGGAGGTAAGGATACTTGCCGATTCCAGCAACACGTATGAACAATTCGGACAAAGCGACCCGAAAAGCCTCGGGCGCAACGGAGTAAAAGAGCTGCTGCTGAAAAGCGGGGCCTGGACCTTCCTGCGCCAACGGCCGTATAACAGCATCGCAAACTCCGAGCTTACCCCAAGGAATATTTTTATTTCCGGGTTTGATTCTGCGCCGCTGGCTACCGACCTGAATTATGCACTCAAAGGAAGACAACCGCATCTGCAGGCCGGGATCAATGCCCTGGCTATGCTGACTGACGGAAAGGTTTTCCTCGGACTGAAGCACAAAGCCGATAACAGCACCTTCGACGGGCTACATGGCGTGGAGAAATACTATTTCAGTGGTCCGCATCCTGCCGGTAACGTTGGGGTTCAGATTCATCATATAGCTCCTATCAACAAAGGAGAGGTCGTATGGACAATCAATGCCCAGGACCTTGCCACTCTCGGTAAACTTTTCACCGATGGGATTTTTGATCCGGAGCGCGTGATCGCACTCTGCGGTTCGGAGGTGAAATCTGCCGGATATGCCAAGCTGCGCCTGGGCGCTTGCCTGGATACCCTGCTGAAAGACCGGATAAGTGAAGGTAATAACCGGATCATTTCGGGTAATGTACTCATGGGTACGGCCTGTAACGAAAACGGATACCTGGGTTATTTCGATCACCAGGTTACGGTAATTCCGGAAGGAGATGACCCTGAGTTCCTGGGGTGGCTGATTCCTACTTATTCCCGCCCGAGTATCTCTAAGACCTTCCTTTCTTACCTCATGCCAGGTAAAAAATACAAGGTGAATACCAGCATGCACGGGGAAGAACGTGCCTATGTGGTGACCAATGAATATGAAAAAGTGCTTCCTATGGACCTTTACCCGGTTCAGTTGTTAAAAGCCTGTATGGCCGGAGACCTGGAAGCCATGGAGGCCCTTGGCATTTATGAAGTAGTGGAAGAAGACCTGTCGCTTTGTGAGTTCGTATGTACTTCGAAAATGCCGGTGCAGGACATACTTTCCGATGGTTTGGCTTTGATTGAAAAAGAAGGATAATGAAGTTTTTAAGAAAAACCCTCGACAACCTGAAGCCCAATTTCGAAAAGGGAGGAAAGCTTCACTTCCTGCATTCGACCTTCGATGCGTTTGAAACCTTTTTATTCGTTCCGGGCCATACCACTCACGGCAAAGTTCACGTGCGTGACGGAATAGACCTGAAACGAACCATGTTTACGGTAGTAGTATCCATGCTGCCCGTATTACTTTTCGGTATGTGGAACGTGGGGTACCAGCATTATCTCTCAATGGGAGAAAGCAGTACCCTGATGCAGAACTTCATCTATGGAGCTATCCAGGTGCTTCCCATCGTGGTAGTATCCTATGTGGTAGGTCTGGGAATTGAGTTTGCCGCCTGTCAGATTAAAGGGCATCCGGTGAACGAAGGCTTCCTGGTTACCGGGATGCTTATTCCGCTTTGCCTTCCGCCGACTATTCCGCTTTGGATGGTGGCTCTCGGTACCGCTTTTTCCGTGATCATCGGTAAAGAAGTATTCGGGGGTACCGGAATGAACCTGCTTAACCCGGCCCTTACCGCCCGTGTGTTCCTCTTCTTTGCGTATCCCGCATACATGTCGGGAGAGTTTATGAGTAGCGGTGAAGCGGTTTGGTTTATGGGCGACCGGGCTACACTTGCCGACGGGTTTACCGGGGCTACGTCCCTGGGCCGCCTGGCCGAACAAAGTCAGCCGGTATATACTCCCTGGGAGATGTTTATCGGTACTGAGATCGGATCAATCGGAGAAACATCCGTGCTGGCCTGTTTGATCGGTGCGGCTATTCTTATCATAACCGGAATCGGAAGCTGGAAGATCATGACTTCCGTATTTGCCGGAGGATTGATCATGGGTACTATCTTCAATTGGGTCGGAGGAACCACATTCCTGGATATTCCTGCCTACCAGCACCTGCTTATGGGTGGCTTTGCCTTCGGTGCCGTTTACATGGCCACCGACCCGGTTTCGGCTTCTCAGACGGAGAAAGGGAAGATCATTTATGGATTGCTTATCGGTATCCTTACCGTGATGATCCGGGTAGCCAACCCGGCCTATCCGGAAGGAATGATGATGGCTATCCTGCTGATGAACGTACTGGCCCCGCTGATCGACTATTTTGTAATTGAATCCAACAAGAAAAGGAGATTGAAACGTGCAACGGTCTAATTCCTATATTCTGATGTTCATCACGGCGCTGACGCTGATCTGTGCCGTGGTCCTCTCACTCACCTACGAGTCATTGAAGGACAAGCAGGCCGCGAATGTGGCATTCGAAAAAAAGCAGTTCATCCTTTCCACCTTCCTCGGTAAAGAAGCCGTAAGTGCAATGGATAAAGAGAAGGTAAATGAAACCTATGCCGCCAAGGTGAAACCCATTGTGGTGAACTTTGAAGGCCAGGCCGTTGACCGGAAAGCGGAAGACGTAGACATTGCCAAAGAATACAAAAAGGAATTGTCCGAACGTATCCTGCCCTTGTATACCATTTCCGGAGAATCGGGAGAAGTGGAGTATTACGTACTTCCTACTTATGGATTCGGTCTCTGGGACAATATCTGGGGATACGTAGCCCTGGAAAGCGATATGAACACTATCAAAGGAGTTGTGTTTGATCATAAAGGAGAAACTCCCGGACTGGGTGCACGGATCACCACCGATGAGATCCAGAGCCGTTATGTGGGTAAAACCATACGGGGTGAAGGTGGCGACGTGGTTTCCGTGACGATGATGAAAGGCGAGAACGGCGGAGGAGATAAAAGTATCGCAGCCTTCGAAGACAAACCGCATAAAGTCGATGGGATGTCGGGAGCTACCCTTACCGCAAAAGGAGTAAATGCAATGCTTGAAACGTATTTTCAGGCGTACATAAACTATTTCAACAACCAAAAAGGCGCTACCGCCACAATCAACTAAAAGGCATGGCAACAGCAACTGAAGAAAAAAAGGCCGCAACCCCTGCGCAACCCGTATTCGGGAGAAAAGAGCGCAAGTTGCTTTCCGATCCTCTGGACAGCAATAACCCCATCACGGTGCAGGTACTCGGTATCTGTTCGGCATTGGCGGTTACGGTACAGATGAAACCGGCATTCTTCATGTCACTCGGGGTGATCTTTGTGACCATGATGTCGAACCTGTTCATATCCCTGCTCCGGAATGCCATTCCGGCACGGGTGCGGATCATTGTGCAACTTGCCGTGGTTTCGTCTTTCGTGATCCTGGTGGATCAGGTATTGAAAGCCTATTTCTACGATGTGTCCAAACAGCTTTCCGTGTTTGTGGGACTGATCGTAACCAACTGTATTGTAATGGGACGACTGGAAGCATTTGCCATGGGCAATAAACCCTTCCCATCCCTGATCGACGGAATCGGAAACGGAATCGGTTACGGTGCCATCCTGATGGTGGTAGCCTTCTTCCGCGAATTGCTGGGATCAGGCTCCGTGTTCGGGTTTAAGGTATTCGAAGCGATGGGCATCAATTACATCGGAAACGGCGTGATGGTTTACCCGGTAGGAGCCTGTATCGTAATCGGTCTGGTGATCTGGGCTCAGCGTGCACGTAACGGAATGGTGGAAACAGAATAAGGACAAAGGAGACAACAACATGGAAAACTTAATCAGCATAGGTGTTCGGTCGATCTTTGTCGACAACATGATCTTCGCCTACTTCCTGGGTATGTGTTCGTACCTGGCTGTATCGAAAAAAGTAAAAACAGCTATCGGACTGGGTGCTGCGGTAATCTTTGTACTGGGTATCACCATTCCTCTGAACTGGCTTGTCTATAACTACTTCCTGAAACCGGGAGCTATGGCCTGGACCGGCATAGATGCCCTGAAAGACATTGACCTGAGCTTTATCGGATTGATCATTTATATCTCGGTTATTGCTGCCTTTGTGCAGCTTACCGAAATGGCGGTGGAGAAACTTTCCCCGGCCTTGTATGCCGCTCTCGGGATTTTCCTTCCCCTGATCGCGGTAAACTGCTCCATCCTCGGAGGAGCCCTGTTTATGATCGGTCGCCCGTATAACCTGGCGGAGGCCACTACCTTCGGACTGGGTTCCGGTATCGGTTGGTTCCTTGCCGTTGTGGCCCTGGCTGCAATACGTGAAAAATTGAAATACTCCCAGGTACCGGCACCTCTGCGCGGACTGGGTATCACCTTTATTATTGTCGGATTGATGTCATTCGGATTCCTCAGCTTTATGGGATTCAGCATCTAAGAAAATTGAATCATGGTACTACTTGAAATCAATATAGCCATCGTTCTTGCCAGCGCGGTAATCTTTACCCTGGTAATTATCCTGTTGGTGCTGATGCTTCAGGCTGCTGCCAAAAAGCTGGTGCAGCAGGGCGATGTCAAGATCCTCATCAACGACGAAAAAACCATTACCGTACCGGCAGGTGGCACCTTGCTTTCCGCGCTGTCCAACGAAAAACTTTTCCTTCCGTCTGCCTGCGGTGGCGGGGGTACCTGTGCCATGTGCAAGTGCCAGATCACCGAAGGAGGAGGGGAGATACTGCCTACGGAAACCGGTCATATCAACCGTCGCCAGCAGAAGGAACATTACCGTCTGGCCTGCCAGGTGAAGGTGAAAAATGACATGAAGATCCATATACCGGAAGAGGTATTCGGGATCAAGAAATGGGAGTGCGAAGTGGTATCCAACTACAACGTGGCCTCCTTTATCAAAGAATTTGTGGTAAGACTGCCTGAAGGCGAAACCCTTGATTTCGAGGCGGGCGGATATATCCAGGTGGATGTTCCTCCCTGCGAAGTGGATTTCAAAAATATCGACATCACTTCACACCCGAGAATGGGTAAAGCACCGGATGAATTCCAGGCGGAATGGGATAAATTCAAACTCTGGGATCTGAAGATGAAGAACCCGGAGCCGATCTTCCGGGCCTATTCCATGGCCAACCACCCGGCCGAAGGAAATATCATCATGCTGAATATCCGTATTGCCACTCCGCCCTGGGACCGTTCCAAAAACGGCTGGATGGATGTGAACCCGGGTATTTGCTCTTCCTATGTGTTTGATCAAAAACCGGGAGATAAGGTAACCATCTCCGGACCATACGGTGAATTCTTTATCAAGGACACCGGAGCCGAGATGATTTATGTGGGCGGTGGTGCAGGTATGGCCCCGCTGCGGTCTCACCTTTTCCACCTCTTCCATACGCTGAAAGAAAGAAACCGGAAAGTGAGCTTCTGGTATGGAGGTCGTTCCAAGCGAGAGCTGTTTTATATCGATGACTTCCGTGAGATCGAAAAGGAATTCCCGAACTTCAGCTTCCACATCGTACTTTCCGAGCCTCTGCCGGAAGACAACTGGAAAGCAAAGTCTTCGATTGAAGACGAAGGGGATGGGTTTGTTGGATTCGTTCACCAGGCTCTGATCGACAACTACCTGAGCAAACACGCGGCTCCGGAAGATATTGAGTTCTATTTCTGCGGACCTCCTCTTATGAACCAAGCCGTACTGAAAATGTGCGACGACTGGGGAGTACCACCTGAGAATGTTTCCTTCGACGACTTCGGAGGCTAATCATACAGGCCGGCTTAATAGCCGGCTTTTTTTGTGCCTTTGCCCTTTCAGAAACAGGGAATGCAGGATCAAGACCAAAACCTGTGGGCAGAGAGACATTTCCGTTGAATCCTATTCGATCCTTGTATTCTTGCTTAGATGCCCATTTTTTACTTGTCTAAAAAATGGGCGAAAAAAGGACCCTTTTCCTGAAGGCGCCTTCCCGCCGCACCAGCCTCCCTCCGCAACAAAAGCCTGGCCATCGCTGGAATCTTTTCCATGACCGTATTCCTTTGGAGAACTTCGGTTTTCAAGATAACGGAACAGGCAACCTCCTGTTTCATAAGAAAAGATTAAGGCGATTTGGCGCACAAGCTCCCGCGCGCTTTTGTTGCGGCACGCGCTGCAGGAAAACGGCCTGACGGCGGAGAAAGATATACGCTTAATATTCCCAAATACCCTATTCCTTATGGCGATGGGCATTCTTTTGATTCGTTGGATAGGGTTCTCTTCTTTTGAATAACTAAGGTCCCCACAACTTTTTGTTTTGATCCGTTTTGTTCCTGATCCTATTAAAGTTGGGAAATCCCTTTAACACAAAAAAGCCGACCCTTTCCGGACCGGCTTTCCTTTGTTTGTGGGAGTTGAGGGATTCGAACCCCCGACCCTCTGCTTGTAAGGCAGATGCTCTGAACCAACTGAGCTAAACTCCCTTTCAGAACGTTTCCCCTACCGCCGCTGCGCTAAGGGAGTGCAAAAATACGATCGGGAATTACATTTCCAAGCAGGCAGGAATTTTTTTTAATTTTTTTTCCTGCATAATCGCTTTTCTATTTTTGCGTTTTCTCTTTGATGCGGCGTTTCCTCAAAATACTGGCCTGGATCACCGGCATTCCGCTGGCTCTTCTGCTTATTGCCATCGGCCTGGCCTATGCCTTTTCCGACTCCATCCAGCAACAGGTTATCACCGAAGTGAACCGCCACCTGTCTACCGATGTCAGCGTAGGAGAAATCCGCTTCGATGTTTTCCGGGAATTCCCGCAGGCCAGCGTCTCCTTCCACCAGGTATCCGTACAAGAGTCGGAAGCAGTGAACGACTCCGCCCTCGCCCGCTTCGATCGTATCAGCCTCACCCTCAACCTCTGGGATGTCCTTCGCAAAAAGGCCAAAATCAAATCCCTGATCCTGGAAAAGGGCTACCTCAGCCTAGCCGAAAACAAAAAAGGAACAGTGAACTTCCAGGTGCTCTCTCCCGACACCTCATCTACTCCCGAAGGTGGCGGAGAGCTGAGTTTCAAAAAAGTACTCCTCCGGGAAGTCCGGATCAGCTACCGCAACCCTAACCTTACTCTCAGCAGCGAGGTCCCTGCCCTCACCTGCTCCGGCAATTTCAGCGAAGAGGTTTTCAGCACCACGCTGGAAGGCGAACTGCTCACGGGTTATGCCAGCAAGGAATTCAGTCTGAGCCCCCGGAAAATCCGCCTGAACAGCTCGCTGGAAGTCGACCGTAAAAAAGAAGAACTCCGCTTCAACAAGACTTTTGTCGGGCTGGAAGCCCTGGCTTTCGAACTGAACGGCCGCTGGGGACTCAGCCACAACGAAGGAAAGCTATCCATACAAACCGAAAAAACAGAAATCAAACAGCTGCTCAGCCTGCTACCCGGAGAAACACGCAACCGGCTGGAAGAATACGAAAGCAACGGGTTCATCCGCCTGCGAGGCAATATCCTGCAGAAAGAAAAGAAGCCGGTTTCCATCCATGCCGACTTTTCCATCGATAACGGAAAACTGTTCCTGCGCGAATTCGGGGAAGGGCTCAACGGCATCACCCTCAAGGGCCGCCTTGATTACGCCGGAAACAAACAGCAGCTTCACCTGGAAAAGTTTCAGGCCCGGCTGATGGACGATGTGATCAAAGGAGTGCTGCGGCTCGATGGGTTCGAAGACCCCTTCATCGATGCCTTCCTTTTGGGAGAGTTCAACCTGCAAAACCTCAAACGTATCGCCGACCTCGGCAGCTACAACGAAAGCAGCGGCCGTACCCATATCGACCTCTCCCTTAGAGCCAAACTCAGTGAACTCAAAGATCCCAAAAAGTACCGCTCCATTTTCCTGGATGGAAAGATCAAAGGCTCGGGACTCAATTTCGGCTCAGACTCCACCGAAGAACGGCTCAGTGAGGTCAATACCTTTATCGAACTCGACCAGTCGCTATGCCGCATTCACCGGCTTGATGCCACTTGGAAAAATCAACGGGTGCAGGTACAGGGCCAGGCAAAAAATTTCCTGGCCTACCTCTTCAACGACGAAGAGCTTACCCTGCTGGGTCGGCTGAAGATGAACAAACTGAGCCTGAAACTGCCGGAAAGCGGAGGAGAAAAGCCGGCAGACACTTCCGGGTTCAGCCTGCCCCGCCGCATCCGACTGGAAGCCGAAGTGGAACTGGGACAGTTGGAGGTAGGGAAGTTCAGCGCCTCCGAAATCCGTGGGCGTACCGTTATCCATAACAATTACCTGGAAGTAAAACGCCTGGCCTTTAACTCCTGCGAGGGAAAGGTTACCCTGAACGGCCACTGGAGCATCCGCCCGAACGGAGAACAACCCATAGTGGTGAATGCCCGGCTGGAAAAAGTGAATATCCGCCGACTCTTCCATGAGTTCAACAACTTTGGCCAGGACAACCTCACGGAAAAAAACCTGAACGGGAAGCTCAGCGGAATTGTCGATGCCGGCTTCCTGCTCGACCACCGGAATAACTTCCTGTCGAAAAGCCTCTATGCCTTCCTCGACCTGAAGATAGAAGAAGGAGAGCTGAACGACTACGAACCGATGATGGCTCTGTCGCGTTTCGTGCATGTCGATGACCTGAAAAATATCCGCTTCAGCACGCTGAAAAATGAGATAGAAATCCGCGACGAAACCATCTTCATCCCTGCCATGGAGATCCGGAACAACGCCCTGAACCTGAAGATAGAAGGGAAACACCAGTTCGATAACTTCATGGACTACAGCCTGGAAATGGAGCTGCGGGACGTGCTGGCCAGTCGTTACCGCAGACAGAACACCCCGGATGAATTTGAGGAGGAAGAGGAAGAAGGAATCCGGGCACATATCCGGATGAGCGGCACTCCCGATAAGCTCACTTTCCGTCACGACCGGAAAAAAGCACGGCAAAGTTTCAAGCAGGAGATGAAAAAGGAGGGGAAAACCGTTAAAGAGATACTGAAGCAGGAATTCGGCATTGGAAAGAAGGAAGATAACGGGGAAAAAGAGGACGAAGTGCCCAATTGGGAAGACGATATACCGGAATGATTCTTGACGCTTGTGGAAAATCCTGTTGAAATCCTTGTGTACAGCACGTACATTTGTTTTTGACCATTAATTACTAAACCGAACACGGAGATGAAAAAATACATTTTCTGGCTTGGTTTGGCGGGGTTGATACAATCTCCGCTTGGCGCAGCCGCACAATCGACCGAAAAAAAACAGAGCGCAGTCCCGATCATTGCCGGTCTGGACAGCATGACCCTCTTACTCCATCAGAACGGATTCCTGAATAATTCGAGCTTTGTCAATCCTGAAGAGCTTGACTTCAGCGAAAACGGTGAACTCCCGGAATTTCCCGCTACCCTCATCCAGCAGCGGATGAACAACCTCGGTTCTGAGGTACAGCTGGAATACAACTCGTATGTTAAGGGCTTTATCGACCTGTATGGAAGGAAGAAAAAAGAACTGACCTCCAGAATACTGGGTCTTTCCGACTACTACTTCCCCATCTATGAGGAAGTCCTGGATAAGAATAACCTACCCCTGGAATTGAAATACCTGAGTGTGGTGGAATCTGCGCTCAACCCCAAAGCTACTTCCTGGGCAGGAGCCGCAGGTCCTTGGCAGTTTATCTACTCCACGGGTATCCGCTACGGCCTGACCATCAATTCCTATGTGGACGAACGACGCGATGTGTACAAATCCACTCAGGCCGCCTGCGATTATTTCAATGACAGTTACAAACTCTATGGCGACTGGCTTCTGGTGATTGCCTCATACAACTGTGGCCCCGGAAATGTCAACAAAGCAATACGCCGCTCCGGTGGCAAAAAGAACTTCTGGGAAATCCAGCATTACCTGCCCCGTGAAACCCGTGGCTATGTTCCTGCCTTCATTGCAGTGGTTTACCTGATGAACTACGCCGAGGAGCATGGGTTGAAACCTACCCCTGCAGACCTTCACAGTGTGATAGAACGTGTAGAGGTAGACCAGATGCTGACTTTCGAACAACTTGCCTCAGCATTAAAGATCAGTCCCGAACACCTTTACGACCTGAACCCGCACATGAAAAAGGAGATGGTGCCGGACCTGGGAATTACCCAATCCATCTATCTCCCCTACCAGCAGGCCATGCTTTACGCCAGCATCCGCGACAGCATTCGCAACATGCCGATGTACGACGAGGAAGGAAGGCCATACCGTATGGACATCAGCGTGGAAAAGGTGCGCTACAAGGTTCGGAGGGGAGACAACCTCTACTCCATTGCCAAAAAATACCATGTTTCCAGTGCGGACATCAAAGAATGGAACATCATTTCCAGGAACCGGGTGGTGCCGGGTCGTTATCTGACTATCCTGGTGGAGCATAAAGAAATCGTTTACCTGGATATGCCGGATCAACCTGTTCTGGCAGAGAAAGTACAGGAAAAAGCCGGCCCCACCCACCATACCGTAAAATCGGGAGATACGCTATATAGTATTGCCGCCGCTTACGATGGCGTAACCGTGGAATTATTGAAGAAGTGGAACCGTATCGGAGACAATGAGATCATCCATCCGGGCAGGGTATTGAAAGTGGCGGAAGGCAGCTAATCCATGAAACAGGTACTCGGCATCGCTCTATTTTCCCTGCTGCTCTCCTGCAGCAATACCTCCTCAATAAAACCGGTATCTACCGGTCAGTTCGGAGAAATATTCGTGGTGGTGGACGAGGATCTGATGAACGAGAACCTTCGTTCCGCGGTGAGGGAAAGCCTTGCAGCACCTCAGTTACTATACGGTGGCGAGGAGCCGTATTTCAATATTGCCTTCCTTACACCTGCCGGAATCCGAGGCAGCCTGGTTTACGAAGGTACCATGCTGGTGGTAACCCGCAGCGGACTGAAGTCGGGAATTGCGAAGCTCATGCCCTCACCCCTTGATAGCTTCATCACGTCAAAAAAACGGACAGGAGTTTCCAACTTTATCCAAAAAGATATCTGGTCGAGCCCGCAGCGGATTCTCTTTCTGCTTACCGACAATGGCGATTCGGCGGCAACGTTTATCCGGCAGAACCAGGGACTGGTGAGGCAAAAAATGCTGGAGCTGGAACTGCAGGAGATCACTGGTAGGGTAACCCATGTTCCCAATGAACTGATCAGCAAGGAGATTGAAGAAAAGCATGGTATCAGTGTTAAAGCTCCGGGCTCCTACCACATTGCGTCCAACAGCAAGATCAACGAAAAAGAAGGATTTGTCTGGCTGCGAAGCGAAGGTTCG
Source organism: Bacteroidia bacterium (assembly GCA_964215915.1). Taxonomy (GTDB): domain Bacteria; phylum Bacteroidota; class Bacteroidia; order UBA8524; family UBA8524; genus UBA8524. Next base: position 29,924 of record CAXPEB010000077.1, on the reverse strand, counting down.
GAAACGGATCTCAACATAGTCATCCATTACCAACCCTATACGGATACCAACCAGCTGGAACTGAAAAACCTTATCGCCCGTCGTGATTCGGTGGTTAAGCCCTATATAACCGGCGAAGCGGCCGGCAGTTATATGGCCACTGACAACCAGTTCTCTTATTACCTGGAAACGGTAGACTTTAACGGGCACTATGCCCGGGCTTACAACGGGTACTGGACATTGGAAAACGATTTTATGGGAGGGCCCTATTATTCCGTAACCGTGGTGGATGAAAAGCACGAACGCCTCATCACCCTGGAAGGTTTTGTCTATGCGCCCGACAAGGAAAAGACCCGCTACCTGCGTGAACTGAAAGGTATCCTTTTCGGCATACGCTTCTAAGTTTTCACGATTTCTTGATCTGTTCGGAAAGCCGGATTTTGGAGCGATGATGTATGTTTGCAGGAATGAAATCCGCTGCCCTGTTTCTGCTCGCCGTACTTAGCCTTTGCGCATGCCGGAGAGAATACGCCGGAGAATTGAAGGACAATGAAGCGCCGGAAACCTACATGCTGGCCGATACCATCGTACGTTTCGGGGATAATCGCTACGAATCGGTGGTGGAAGTGCAGTGGGGCGGTGATGACCCCGACGGGTATATCAAAGGGTATGAAGTGTCGCTTGACGGACAACTCTGGACCTATACCGAAAGACAAGACAGCAGCTTCACGCTGAGCCTTCCAGGAGCGTCAGACACTGCCGATTTCCGCTTCTATGTGCGAGCTATCGATAACATGAACCTGGCAGACCCCACCCCGGCAAGCCTGGTTTACCCGGTGAAGAACTCTGATCCGGAAGTACACTTTGTCATACCCGCAGGAAACCCAACCCGATCTTTCCCTGCCGTAAAATATTTCTGGACCGGTTCCGACCCGGATGGTGACGCCAGCCTGGACCATTATGAACTGGTATGGAACGATACCACAGTTACCCCAATCGAGCTTAGCCCAAGCTTTAGTGAAGCCGGTATCGTAGCCGACAATATCAGCGGAGCCACCAGCCCCTGCACGGTTTATCCCGGCACCCTCACCACTCCGCACGCCTCCAAACTAAACGGCATGAAGCTGGATGACAAGAACATCCTGTATATCCGTGCCGTGGATAAGGTCGGGGCAACCAGCGACTGGATCGCCGCACCGGAGATCTTCATCCGTAAACCCGTTTCAGATATTCTGCTGATCAATGCCCAGCGCTCCAGCTTTAACCGGGCCAACGTACAGAATTTTTATGCCGGGAAAATATTCCAGGCCCTTAACAAAAGTTTCGATACCCTCCAGGCTGGCCCCGAAGGTGCTACCGTTACTGATTTGTCGCCGGACCCTATTACCCAGGACAGGGTTTTCAGCTTCTTCAAAAAGATCTTCGTTTATAGCGAGAACTCCGAGTTTGTGTTATCGTTGATGCAAAAAACCACCACCCGGTTCTTTCAACAAGGAGGCAAACTCCTGCTCATCACCGAAGGCAATGATGTGATCGAAGATCAACCGGCTTACCTCGATTTTGCGCCTGCAGCCGCCTATTCGGCAAGACCCGCCAATGTGTCCCTGCTCTTTAACCTCAATGATTCCCTTTACGGTGCCAGCCCGGGGTACCCCGCCCTGCTCAATACCTCGCAGATCATCAGCGGCCTGCGTCCTCTGGAGCTTGCTCAGGACAACAGCAACTACCGCTTTGAAGCACTTTATAAAGGAGTGATCACGCAGGATTCATCGGGAAATATCGGGATATGGAAAGGCAACTCGGTTTTGGGAGCCAGAAGAGTCAGAAAATCCGATAACAATACGGACTTCATCCTGATGATGGTACCGATTTATGTCTTTGAGAACAATGCCTCTATGGATAGTTGGTTTGACAGGATACTGAACACTGAATTGAAATTCTGATGAAAACGCGACTTGCCTTGTTTGCTTCTGGAAGCGGGACCAATGTTCAGCGTATTGCCGAATATTTCCGGGACAGTGCCCGTATCGAAGTAGCGGCGGTATACTGCAATAACCCGGAGGCCTATGTGCTGGAACGCGCCGACAAGCTGGGGATACCCTCCCGGGTATTCGACAGGGAAGAGTTAAAATCAGGAGATGTTTTGGGTATGCTGGTAGCTGACCATATCGACTGGGTTATCCTGGCCGGTTTCCTGTGGCTGATCCCCGACAACCTGTTGGAAGCCTATCCCGGCAGGATCATCAATATCCATCCAGCCCTGCTGCCCGCCTACGGAGGAAAAGGGATGTACGGGCATCATGTTCATGAGGCTGTAGTAAAGAACGGGGAAAAAGAAAGCGGGATCACGGTTCATTTTGTCGACGAAAAATACGATGAGGGAGAACCTATCTTCCAGGCCAGGGTGTCTCTTGAAGCCGGTGAATCACCGGAATCGCTTGCGGAGAAAATCCATAAACTGGAACATACCCATTACCCGCGGGTGATCGAGGAATGCATTCTCCATTCCTGAGATCTTTCCAATAAAGGCTACGTTCCGTTAACGGTTTTGTCCGCCAAACAGAAAGCGAAGAATAACAAACAAAGCCAGAAGGGAAGACACGGCAAATAAGAGTTTCACAAACGTACTTTCCGGATGATTGCCCAATAAAATGGTGGAGCAGATGATAAGCGACGCCATCAATACAGCCAATGCAATTCGCCGGGTAAAGGTTCGGATAAGTCGCTGGGCCATCCTGTTGTCGTGCATCTTTATTTCATGGACGAGTTTCCCGTCTTTGATCTTGCCCAGAATGGAATTCACCTCTCCGGGGAAGTTCCGGAACAGGCTGACATAATCACCAATGGCGTTGTATAGATCACCGGCAACTTTACGGGGGCTGAATTTTTTCCGAACAAGCTCCCTGGCATAGGGCAGCACGGTTTCCGCAAAAGACAGTTCCGGCTCCAGTTTTTCAGCAAAACGCTGTATGGTGGCAATGGCTTTCAGCAACAGGTAGATACTGGAATGGATATGCAGGTCGTATTTCAGGATCATGTTGACACAGTCGGTCAGCAGCTGCGCAAAATCCAGTTTTTCGTAGGGTAAATAGCTGTTTCGTTTGATGAGATCCTCCACCTCGAACTCCAGTTCTTCCGAGTACTCATAAAACTTTTTACCACTGAGACGCAACAGTGCCCGGGTGATCATTTTGGAATCCTGCCGGGCAAAGCCGAGGATAAACCCTGCAAGGAAATCCATATGCGCCGGCTTCAGGGTCCCAACCATCCCAAAATCAATGAAGGAAATGACGTTGTTACGCATCACGAAAATATTCCCCGGGTGCGGGTCGGCATGAAAATGTCCATGAACAAAAATCATCTGCAATAGCGCTTCGGCCCCGTTGCGGGCAATTTCACTGAGGTTATACCCGCGCTCTTTCAGGAGATCAATATCATCCGGGGGAATCCCTTCGATAAATTCCATCACCATTACCTTCCGGGTACAGTACTCCAGGAATACCCGGGGGATATGCACATTGGGGTTGGTCTTGAACATTTCCCCGAAACGAAACGCGTTGGAGGCTTCATTAAGGTAGTTGAGTTCCTTCATGATAGTCTCCCCGAACTCGGAAACAATGTCCTCCAGTCCCATATTGGCCAGGTAGGGATAGTCTTTGATGACCCGCTTGGCCAGGTGTTTCATCAGTACGAGGTCGAGTTTGATCTTAGCCTCGATATGCGGTCGTTGTACCTTGATGATGACATTTTCGCCCGAGCGCAGTTTCCCACGATAGGTTTGGCCGATGGATGCGGAAGCCATGTGGACCTTATCGAATTCCAGGAAGATGTCCTCCACCTTGCTTCCCAGCTCTTTTTCCAATATGGAAAGGCACAGGTTGTCGTCAATGGGACGGGCCTCGGTTTGCAGGTGTTTCAGTTCCCTTCGGAGTGTTTCCGAGATCAGGTCGGGCCGGTCGGCCAGTATCTGTCCGAATTTGATGAAGGTCGGACCAAGGTCTTCTATAATGATCCGGATACGCTCTTCGGTGGTGCGTACCTTATGTTTTTCAGGATGATTAAGCCGGAAGATGCGCCGCAGCCATTTCTGTTTGCTCGCAAATTCCATAAACAGCTGACGGATCAGGACCAGGATAATATCCAGCGCTCTCCAAAACTGGAGCCAGGCAATACGGATGCGGAAGAAGAACATTTAGTCGTCGCCTTTTTTGTTTAACTGTTCGTTCAGCTTCCTGATCTCCTCGGTAAGCGCGGCCAGCTGTTCCTTCAGGGCCTCGCTGTTTCCTTCGGTAGCGTCTTTCATCATGCTCGCCATGTTTTTGCGATCGCGCCAGTTGGCTATTTCATCCATGATGGCATTGCTGAGCTGCATGAGTTTCTCCTCATCCATTTGATACTGCTCAAAAAGGGACGCAAAACGTTCGGTAAACTGCTCACGGTTCATCATGGCATAGGTCACCGCTAGATTCATAAACAACCGGCTGAATTCAGACATTGCAGCAAGTTACAAAATCCGCTGAAAGTATTGAAAATAGTGCCCTGTCGAGTAAAAAAATCTGTAGCTTTGTCCGCATAAATCTAAGGATCATGTCACAAGCACTTTCCCTCTTTCAGAAGCACGAAGAAACGCTCAAAGCGGCTGTTACCGCCATACACGATCGCGGATTCTGGACCCCCTATCCCGAGCACCCCAAAGCCTACGGGGAAAATGGCGATGAAGAAGGAAAATCAGCTTTCAGCAAACAGATGAACGAAAACTTCACCGGGCTGAAACAAACCGGAGAAAGTGGCTTTGTCGGCGAAGAAATTTCACCCTATCTGCAACTTGGTCTGGGCATCCGTTACCCGAAATACAGCGCGGAACAGCTGGTGGATCGGGCGGAAAAAGCCCGCAAATCCTGGTCGGCTGCCAGCCCCGAAGTACGTGCCGGCATCCTGATCGAATCCCTGGAACGTGTGAAGAACCGTTTTTTTGAGATCGCCTATGCCACCATGCATACTACCGGGCAATCGTTCATCATGTCTTTTCAGGCTTCGGGCCCTCACGCCAATGACCGCGCCCTGGAAGCCATTGCCATGGGTTACGAGGAATTGAAACGTTTTCCCGGAGAAAAAGAATGGGTAAAACCCATGGGTAAGTTTGAGATCCGCCTTCATAAAAACTGGAAAGCCGTGCCCAAAGGGGTCTCCCTGGTGATCGGATGTTCCACCTTCCCTACCTGGAATACGGTGCCGGGCATGTATGCCAGCCTGATCACCGGCAATCCGGTAATCGTAAAACCACACCCGAAGGCTATCCTCCCCATTGCCATTGTCATCGAAGAATTGCAGAACGTGTTGGAAGAAAACGGCTTCAGCGCCGATATCTGTCAACTTGCTGCCGATACCCAAAGCGAACCGATCACCAAACACCTGGCTGAAGATTCCAGGGTGAAACTGATCGATTTTACCGGAAGCTCGGCTTTCGGAGAATACGTGGAATCGCTGCCGGGAAAAACCGTGTTTACGGAGAAAGCAGGTGTGAATTCCTGTATGATTGATTCCGTAACAGACCTGGGACCGGTGGTTCAGAATATTGCCTTTTCGCTGGCTCTATACTCCGGACAAATGTGTACGGCTCCGCAGAATATCTTCATCCCGGAAAACGGGATCAAAACCGCCGAAGGCCAGATGAGCTACGATGACGTGGTAAAAGCCCTTACCGACGCGGTAAACGGACTGGTACACCACCCGAAAATGGGTGCCGGAACACTGGGTGGCATTCAGGCAGAAGCCACGCTTGAACGGGTAAAAAATGCGGATAAACTGGGAGGTTCGGTTTTGTTGAAATCCGAAGCCATTGAAAACCCGGAATTCGACAGTGCCCGGGTAGCCAGCCCTACTCTCCTGGAATTAAATGCCGATCAGGAGTCGGTATACCAGGGAGAATGCTTCGGGCCGGTGGCTTTCATCATAAAAACCAAAAACAGCGAAGACTCTTTGCAAAGGATGAAGCAGGCCGCTGCTACCAAAGGTGCCATCACCTGCCTGGCATACAGCACGGATAATGCTTTCATGCAGCATGTGGAGGAGGAGATGAACGAGGTATTTACCCCGGTATCCTTTAACTTTACGGGAGCCATCTTCGTAAACCAGCATGCGGCTTTCTCGGACTTCCATGTAACAGGTGGAAACCCCGCAGGAAATGCCAGCTTTGCCAATCCTGATTTTGTCAACCGTCGTTTTGTATGGGTGGGGAACCGCCGTATAGGCTGATTCCAACCGAAGGAAAGGACTCCACGTTAAATCTCCGGGTACAGAAGGCCTGCTTTACCTTCATACCACAGAAAATTGTTATAATTGCGCAAAAGCTAGCTTCATGGAAAAAGCTCTGAGAATCATACTTCCTATCGTCATCATCGGATTGGCTTACCTGCTCTTTGAGTCCATCGCCAAACCCATACGGGAGCAGAAAAAAATTGAAATGATCGAAAGCCAGATCATCGAACGACTGGAAGACATCAAGTCGGCACAGTTCGCTTACCGCGATCTTAACGGGAAATTTGCCAGTTCCTTCGACAGCCTGATTTACAGCATGCGCAACCAGGACTGGCCCGTAATCAAAGTGACCGGGGATCCGGAAGATTCCACTTCCGTGATGAGTTACGACACCTCGTACATCAAACTGGTGAAATATGCATTCCCGTCCAAAGAAGTGAAGCTCGACAGCCTGCCTTATGTACCTTTTAACAAAGACGGCGCTAAATTCGATTTGGAAGCTTCTGTGATCGAAGTGAATGGTACCAATGTTCCGGTATTCCAGGTTCAGGATCCGGATCCGTATAATCCGAAACGTGCGCTGACACTCGGCGATATTACCCAACCGGTGTACAGCGGTAACTGGGAATGATCTGAAAGAACTGGTTAACTATAACACCCTGACACCCGACCAGGTGGAAGGCAAACAGCTTGCTCTTGATGTCTGCATCAGGAGCAATTTGTTTTCATACACGGTCTATGCCCGCGAACGGCAGCTGATCCGCTTCAGCGTCAGCGAATCGGGGGGAGGAGATAATGAACTCCTGGACTGGTTCCGTTCCGACGAATGGCTGAAAAGAAGTTATGACCAGGTGGAGATTCTGTGGTCGGGAGACCGCTACAGCCTGGTACCCAAAGAGCTGGCCGAATCCGGCAATGCCGCTGCACTTGCCCGTCATTCCTTCCGCACCGCCCACCAGGAACAGCTGCGTTATGATGCGGTAGATGCGGAAAAACAACTGCTTTACCCCGTTCAGGAATCTCTTTACTATACGGTTCGTAACCGTTTCCCAAATGCCACACACCGGCACCTGAGTTCCCGTTTGCTGAGCTGGTACCTGGATGGCACCCTGGAAAACGAAGCCCTGGTGATCCTCCACGACAAGTACCTGGAATTCTACCTTGCCGAACATGGCCGCCTGCAGGTGATGCAAAGCTTTCCTTTCAGCAACGATACGGAAGCTGCCTACCATGTGCTTAATGCCATGGAACGGCTGCAGATCAATCGTGAAAACGCAACCATCCATCTACTGGGCACATCCTCACAAAGCCCGGTATTCCAGCTGCTCGATACCTATATCCGGAAAGTGAAAATTGTAAGGGTACCTGTACCCGAAGCACTTAAACCTTACCCGGAACATATGCCCCTCCTGCTTAACCTGCTATGAGAATTGTCTCCGGAAAATTTCGCGGACACAGCATTCATGCCCCGAAGAATATCCCCGCTCGTCCAACTACAGACCGCTCCAAGGAATCATTATTCAATATCCTGCAAAACAGGCTAAACCTGGAGGAACAACGGGTGCTGGACTTGTTCAGCGGAACGGGAAATATGGCATACGAGTTTGCCTCCAGGGGCGCAACCCTGGTGCATGCCGTAGACCAGCACGCTGCTGCGGCACCCTTTATCAATGAAACCTTTGCTAAACTGGGTTACGAACAGGGAAAGGCCTTTCGCTCAGGAGTGATGCCCTTCCTGAAACGCTGCCGGGAAAGCTATTCCCTCATCTTTGCCGATCCGCCCTACGGATGGAACGGCACCTCCGATATGAAGGACCGCATCCTTTCTGGAGAGATCCTCGAACCCGGAGGCCTGCTCATCCTGGAACATGCCGTACAGTTCGAGCCAGGGACCGAACAACTGGAAGACCGCCGGGTATACGGGCAAAGTGCCTTCAGCTTTTACCAAAAATGAGCTACTTTTGAAGCAAAGGCAAAGCATGAGAAAAGCAGTATTTCCCGGAACATTCGATCCTATCACCATCGGACATGTGGACATTGTACGCAGAGCGCTTCCCCTTTTTGACGAGATCGTTATCGGTGTGGGAAGAAACAACGACAAAACCCACCTGTTCGAGCTGGATACCCGCCTGAACTGGATCAGGGAGATCTTCCAGGATGAACCCAAAGTTTCCGTTGACCATTATCCCGGCCTTACGGTGGATTTCGCCCGGTACAAAGGAGCTGGCTTTATCCTTCGGGGATTGCGTTCCGTTACGGATTTCGAATATGAGTTCCAGATCTCGCAGGTCAATAAAGGTCTGAACCCGGATATCGAAACCGTATTTATCATAGCAACCCCGGCATATACCCCGATCAGCTCTAAGATAGTACGCGACGTGATTATCAAAGGTGGCGACTACAAACCCTTCGTTCCCGAAGCCGTGCGTGTGGAACACGTGAAGTAATCTTAGCGATTTTCCCGGAGCAATTCGCGTATGGAATTGTAGGTGTCGAGTGACTGGAGATCAAGCTCCTCCGGGTTGAACCATTTCAGCTCGGTGATATTCTCCTCCAGTTGCGGACTCATTCTGCGGTAATCTTTAGCCAGCATGCGGTACCAATGCGTGGTTTTTAACACCTTTCGGTTGTCGAGTATATAGGTATGGAAGGTTTGCGTGAGCAAAGGCCCAAGCTGTATGCGGTCGATAGAGCACTCTTCCTGAACTTCCCTGACAGCAGCTTCGGGAATCGTCTCCCCTTCGTCCACTTTTCCTTTAGGCAGGTCCCATTTCCCCTGGCGGAGTATCAGCAGCAGTTCTGCTTTTTCATTATAAACCAGTCCACCTGCCGCCGTAATCTTCTCATAAGGTTTTGAAAAAGCCGCAAAGGTCCGGTTAGCATCCTCACACATAACCATCAATCCGAATGGTGCTGAGAGCTTTACCGATTTCTCCAGTGTTTCTATTGCTGTAGCGATAGCTTCGGGCGTGTCATCGACCATACGGTAATTTCCGCCCTCAAAAAAGTCCTGCTCATTGTCGGTGATAACCAACGGGTACTCGTTGATGAATATTTTATACATTTGCCGCGCTATGCAGGAACCGATTGATGCCGCGAAAATAGCAGAATATCTGCTTCAAATCAAAGCGATTAAGCTGCAACCCAGAGAACCGTTCACCTGGGCTTCCGGATGGAAAAGTCCGATATACTGTGACAACCGGGTTAGTTTGTCTTATCCAGCCATCCGCAGCGACATCAAAAAGGCGCTGGCAGAAAGGATTCGCCGGGAATACCCGAACGCGGAAGCCATTGTCGGCGTAGCAACGGCCGGTATCCCACAGGGGGCACTGGTTGCAGAAGAAATGGGACTGCCTGCTGCTTATGTTCGTCCGGAACCCAAAAGCCACGGTAGAAAAAACCAGCTGGAGGGAGACCTGAAACCCGGAACCCGTGTGGTAGTGCTCGAAGACCTCATCTCCACGGGAAAAAGCAGCCTGAAAGCCGTAGAAGTGCTTCGGGAGATGGGGCTTGAAGTGATCGGCCTGGCAGCCATCTTTACGTATGGATTCCCTATCGCCGAAGAAAATTTCCGCAATGCCTCTTGTCCCTGGTTTGCCCTGAGCAATTATAACGTACTGATTGATACTGCGGTTGCCGGAGGATATGTGGAGGAAAGCGACGTCGCAGACCTTTCGGAATGGAGAAAAGCGCCGGAAAGCTGGGGAAAATAGACCTGCATCCCAGCCCTTTATCTTTTCGTTAATTTTTAACTGCCAGCTGCCCGCAGGCCGCATCAATATCCTTACCCCGGCTTCTTCGCACGTTCACGATCACCTTATGCCGTTCCAGGTAATCAATGAAGGCATCGAGTTTTTCGTCTGAAGTATTGACAAAGTCCGCAAACTCAATCGGGTTGTATTCGATGATATTGATCTTGCTGGGCACCCTTTTCCAGAAGCGGTACAACTCCTCAGCATCGCTCTCGTGGTCATTGAATTCATTGAAAACAATATATTCGAAGGTGACGCGGGTACCGGTCTTTTCATAAAAATAGTGCAGGGCTTCCGCGAGAGCATCCAATGAGTTGCTCTCGTTAATGGGCATGATCTCATTGCGCTTGTCGTCATTGGCAGCATGCAGGGAAAGCGCCAGGTTAAACCTCACCTGGTCATCCGCGAGTTTTTTGATCATCTTGGCCACCCCTGCCGTTGATACGGTAATACGCTGCGGACTCATACCCAAGCCATCGGGAGCGGTGATGCGCTCTACGGAATTCATCATGCCGGAATAATTCAGGAGGGGTTCTCCCATTCCCATGTACACGATATTGCTGAGCGGTTTCCCGTACTCGGCCATCGCGGTACGGTTGATCAATACCACCTGGTCGTAGATCTCGTCACCCGTCAGGTTCCGCTTTCTCTCCATATAACCTGTTGCACAGAATTTACAGCTCAGGCTGCAGCCTACCTGGGAGGAAACACAGGCCGTCATCCGATCCCCCGAAGGGATTAATACTCCTTCCACCAGATGACCGTCATACAGACGAAACCCGAACTTGATGGTACGGTCGCGGCTGACCTGACTGGTAGCCACGGTTACCGGACGAATTTCATAACGTGTTTCAAGCAAAGCCCGCAGGTCTTTGCTCAGGTTGGTCATCTCGTCAAAAGAATGGGCAGATTTCTTCCATAACCACTCGTACACCTGTTTGGCACGAAAGGGCTTCTCCCCGAGTTCCGTGAGTTGAGCACTTAGTTCCTCGGGCTTAAGGGAGCGTATATGGATCTTTGCATCCGACATGGAACTGCAAAGGTAGTGAAGGGATAACAATTTGCTCCGGGTAGGAAGCACAAACTGGAAACAGAACGTCTTTCAGTAAAACGAAATACCTAACCGGTACGATCAGAACTTCACCTGGATGCCGGTAAGAAAATGCCTTTGCTGCATGTAGCGGCTAGGGTCATTGGGAGGAAGACCGTAGGAGCGGGAATCACGCGGATCCAGGTAAGAGGGGTCACGCCACTCAGTTGGCACCGGATCTCCGGATTCCCAGGCTTTCCCGGTAACGGGATTGATCCTTACGGGATTTTTGATATTGAGCAGGTTGGTGATCTCAATGGTCCAGGCAACCGATACCTTATTGATATTCCACCACTTTTTGTAGCTCAGGTCTACCCACCAGGTATTTTGCCCGATGGCAGAGTAGCGGTTCTCTGCTCCCTGCACCTGAATATAGACAGGTCGCCCGGTTTCGGGTTCCGTGCCGTTGTAATAGTAAGGGGTATATCTTCTTCCGGAGCGGTACACAAATTCCAGGTAGCAGCTCATCTTGTTCAGCCACTTCTTGCCCCAGAGACCGTTCTCCTGGTTGAGGGTGAAAAGTGCATTGCCTTTGATATCCCAGGGAGAACTCCATGGCAGCGCAAACTCTTTGGTGTCTTCCCGGGCTCCGTTGTTCAGAATTTCTTTGAGGCTTTCGGATGCGGAAGCCGACTGACCGGTAGCCACCATATACGAAACGGATACCTGTCCGCTGAACCATTTTTTGATCCGTTTGATATAGCTCACTTCCACTCCGCGAACGCGGGCATAATCGGAATTGATACGCATGGAACGGTTCACCTCTCTGCCGGTGGCATCTTTCACCAGGATGGTGGTTGTGGTCACAAAATCGTAGTTGTCGCGGTAGTAAGCAGCCACATTGAGGGCGTCATTATTCGTGATCTGCGACTTCAGCCCCAACTCATAAGAAATGCTCACTTCCGGATTAATATTCGGGTTACCGAGCCTGCTGATGGTGGAGCGGTCGGAGTAGTAAGGGTTGAGGCCCGTATACACATAAGAAGGGTGGGGAAGGATAGTGCTGTGGCCGTAGTTGAAGTACATCACCTGGTTTTCGCGGATAGGGAAGCTGGCAGCAATTTTTGGCAGGAAGCGGAATTTGAATCCTCTTCCGAAAAGCATCAGCGTCTGACGTTTGTACTCTTCCCGTATCTCATCACGGATTTGTGCCTCCGGGTCGTTGATGGCATCATCGATGTATTTGCCGGGCATCCAGTATTCCAGTCGGGCACCAACTTCGGCAATTAGTCCTTTGTACTTGATCTTCTCGGAAACCCAGGCTCCTCCGCGGGAGGGTTTTACCCGCCAGATTTCGGAATACTCGCCCAGGCGGTAGCTCTGCGTATAGCTGCCATCAGCCAGTTGTATCGGGGCTCCCACCCAGGGGCGTCCGATATCGATCCACTGCAGGTCCTGTATTTTGATCTCCGCTCCGAAATTGAGTCGGTTCAGGGCATCTTTGGAATACAGGTTCCCGGAGAATTTCAGAGCGTACTCTTCTATGTAGTGATCGTGCCAGAGTGTAGCAACCCCTCCGTTGTTATACAGCCCTGAGGGCGGGTTAACAGCTACCACCGTATCGTTGGGGTTGTAGTAGGTCACCGGAGGAACCACAATGGAACGCGGGTCCAGCTCGGAGTCGACCACATCCGGTCTCCAGTCGCGGCCATTGGCATCGGCCCTAAGCCTGGCAAAAAAGCGGGAAGCGGTGATGTTGTATGCAAAGCGCTTATGGGAAGCGTCGCTGTAGTTCAGGATCAGCAGGTTGGCATCATGCGTAAAGGTGTTGGCATTATCCATCTGCTCGGCAAACTCAAACTGGTAGCCGGGGGTATAAGGCAGATCATTGCCGGTGATCCGGAGCATGTTCACATCCTGGTTGATCGCCAGGGTGCGGTTATAGGTCATCGACAATTTCCTCCGGTCGTTGATCTGGTAGTCGAGCCTAAGCATAGCCGACCAACGGTTATCGTGCCGGGGTGACCAGAACAGCCCGTCATATAACCCGGAACGAAGCCGGTTAGGCGGATTTTGCGTATAGAGGTCGGAATTGTAGGCGCGGAAGGAGGTGAAGTAATACAGCTTGTCGCCGGTTTTTTTATTGAGCCATTTGCTGGTACCTCCCAGGCTCAGCTCGTACAACGATTCATTGAAAACAGAGTTCCAGTTCCTATTGAAGCCGAAATTATCCCTTTTAGCAAGGAAGCTGGCCTTAAACTGATCGGAACCGGAGCGGGTTTTGGCATTGACCACACCGGTAGTGGCATCGCCGTATTCGGCACCTACTCCGCCTGTGGTGATGTCAATATCATCTATGGCATTGGAACCGATGTCAATCCCGAAACCGGTACCTGCCAAGGGGTCTTTGGCATTGACTCCATCGATCATAAAGCCTGTTTCATAGGTACGGCCTCCGCGGATATGCACCCCGCTGGGGCTGTTGATGACACCTGCCTGGGTATTGATGATGGATTGTATCTGCCTTACCGGTTGTACCTCCAGCTTGTCGCGGTCGATGGTGGAAACGGTTTTGGGCACCTCGGTATCCACCAGGGGCTTCTCTCCTACCACCACCACATCTTTCCCGAAAGTGACGGTACTGGCGTGCATCTGCACATCCATCCGTTTGTTTTCGCCGGCAGTGAGTTTCACGCCGGTATACAATACGGTTTCGTACCCGATATAGGTGAACTCGATATTGTATTCGCCGGGTTTGATCTTGAGCACATATTCCCCGTTTACATTGGTAGCGACCCCGGTGGTGGTCCCTTTGATGATAACATTCACCCCGATGAGTTCAGAGCCGTCGGCAGCATCCGTAAGTTTCCCGAAAACGGTAGCTACCTTGCTGCTATCCTGAGCATACGCGACTCCTGAAAAGAGGATTAGGGCGACAAGGATTGACTGGAGCTTTTTCATGAAAGAATGCACGAAAATAGCAATTGAGGGATGAGTTCGTATTAAGCGTCGATGAATTCGGAGCCATTCGCGGCTTGAAGAAGCTGAGGCGAATTGCTACCTTGCCGAAAAATTCAGGTAATCATGGCTGTAGCTGCTCCTTTTAATTTCAGGCAATGGATCGATGAACACCGCCACCTGCTCAAGCCACCGGTGGGGAATGTACAGGTTTGGGAAGATTCCGAGTTCATCGTCATGGTGGTCGGAGGCCCCAATTCACGTAAAGACTACCATTACAACGAGGGTGAAGAATTTTTTTACCAGCTTGAGGGCGATGTCACCGTGAAGATTATCGACGAGGGAAAGCCCCGTGATATCCATATCAAAGAAGGCGATATTTTCCTGCTTCCCCCGCGCGTGCCGCACAGTCCGCAACGCGGACCGAATACCGTCGGACTTGTTATCGAAAGAAAACGCGAGAAGAAGGAACTGGACGGTTTCCTGTGGTACTGCGAAAACTGCGGGGAAAAGCTGTACGAGGAGTATGAGTACGTGACCGATATTGTAAAGCAGCTCCCTCCGATTTTCGAACGTTTTTACGACAACGCAGAGCACAGCACCTGCAAGAATTGCGGGCAGCGTATGGAGCGTCCGGTGAAAAAAACCTGAACCCATGCGTCTGCAGATCCATCCCGTCAACCCGGAACCACGCAAGATCCAGCAAGCCGCTGAGGTCATCCGGTCGGGAGGGGTGGTGATCTTTCCTACGGATTCCATCTATGCCCTGGGCTGTGACCTGGACAATAACCGGGCGATAGAACGCGTATGCCGCATCCTGGGAAAAAAGCCGGAAAAGGCCAACCTGTCGCTGATCTGTGCCGACCTCAGGCACCTTAGCAATTATACCGCGCCGATCAATTCCACGGTTTTTAAGCTGATGAAGCATTGCCTGCCCGGGCCGTATACCTTTATTCTGAAGGCCAGCCGACTCGTGCCCAAGCTGTTTCAGACCAACAAAAAGACCGTGGGTATCCGGGTTCCGGACAATACCATCGTCCATGAGTTACTTGCCGCGTTGGACTACCCGCTTGTTTCGTCATCCATACACTCGGAAGACGAGATCCGCGAATACCTGACCGATCCTGATGAGATCTACGAAAAATTCGGGTCCCAGATCGATCTGTTTATCGACGGAGGTCCCGGAGACCACCAGCCCTCAACGATTATCGACTGCGTGGACGGAGAGCCGGTATTGGTTCGGCAGGGAAAAGGCGAAGTGGATTTGTAAGGCTGAAGGCCATCCCACCCACTACCTCACTCTTTTCTTAGCATCGAATCATCATCCATTAAACAAAATGCGGCACTCATCTATTTTCATGCATAGGCAATACAAGAGCCCGTAAATTCGCGGCCTATGTCTGAACAGGGTACAGAAAAAACATCTGCGCTTAAATTATTGGCAGGTGCGCTCATGGGGAAGGAGTACGATTATACCAGCGGCTCCATCAACCGGGCGATCCTGTTGCTGGCTGTGCCTATGATCGCGGAAATGATCATGGAATCGCTGTTTGCGGTGATCGACGTGTACTTTGTTTCCAAGGTTAGCGTCAATGCCGTTGCCACAGTAGGGCTCACCGAATCGGTGATGATGATCCTGTATTCCATGGCGGTGGGCATGAGCATGGCTACTACCGCCATCATTTCGCGCAGGATCGGCGAAAAAAACCCGAAGCGGGCGGCTGATGCCGCCTTTCAGGCCATTACGCTGGCCCTGATCATCGGGGTGGTTCTCGGTGTATCCGGCTTTTTCGGCGCCCACAGTGTGCTTTCGCTGATGGGCGGTTCCGAGGAATTGATCGATGAAGGGATCGGTTATACCCGGGTCATGTACGGCGGAAACCTCAGCATCCTGCTGCTCTTCCTGCTCAACGCGGTATTCCGCGGCGCGGGTAACCCAACCATCGCCATGCAATCGCTTTGGCTGGCCAACGGACTGAACATCATCCTGGATCCTATCCTCATCTTCGGCTGGGGGCCTATCCCGGCAATGGGTGTAACGGGTGCGGCTGTGGCCACCACCATCGGACGATCGGCGGGGGTATTGTTCCAATTATACCGTTTGCTGAACGGTTCTTCCATCATACACCTGGTCAAAGAAAATGTGGTCATCAGGGCCAAAACCATCTGGGAAATGGTACGGCTTTCGGCAGGTGGTGTTTCCCAGTTCCTGATTGAATCGGCCAGCTGGATCTTCCTGGTGAGGATCATGTCGGAATTCGGGGAGGAAGCACTGGCGGGGTATACCATTGCCTTCCGGGTGATCGTCTTCACCCTGCTGCCTTCCTGGGGCATGGCCAATGCCGCGGCCACCCTGGTGGGACAGAACCTGGGTGCGGGGGCACCTGACAGGGCAGAGACTTCCGTTTGGCGGACGGCCTTGTACAATACGGCCTTCCTGCTTGCGGTGTCATTGGTCTTCTTTTTCTTCGCCGGCCCCATTCTTTCGCTTTTCGGTCAGAACGAAAACGTGACAGAAATAGGAAGATCGGCACTTAAGATCATCTGTCTGGGGTATATCTTCTTTAGCTATGGAATGGTGATCGGACAGGCCTTCAACGGGGCAGGTGATACCTATACTCCCATGTATATCAGCCTGATCGTCTTCTGGGCCATACAGATCCCGCTGGCGTATTTGTTGGCAATCACCCTGGAAATGGGCAGCGACGGAGTCTTTGCCACCATTGCCATTGCCCATTCTCTGTATGCCATTGCAGCCATAGCCCTGTTTCGCCGTGGGAAATGGAAAGAGGTGAAGGTGTAAGGCTCACTTTTATTAACTTGCGGGCGCAAAAAATCCGCATATGAATTTTGATCTTATCGTTATAGGCAGTGGCCCCGGAGGTTACGTAGCAGCTATCCGGGCAGCCCAGTTGAAAATGAAAGTGGCCATCGTGGAAAAAGAAAGCCTCGGCGGCATTTGCCTCAACTGGGGCTGTATCCCTACCAAAGCCCTGTTGAAATCGGCACAGGTGTTTGAATACATCAATCACGCCTCGGATTATGGCATCTCCGTGAAGGATTCATCCGTTGATTTCGAATCGGTGATCAAACGTTCCCGTGGTGTAGCCGAAGGCATGAGTAAAGGGGTTCAGTTCCTGATGAAAAAGAACAATATCACGGTACTGAACGGTTACGGTAAGCTGGTTGCCAAAGGCAAGGTGGAAGTAGCCGCCGAGGACGGGAAGAAAGAAGTACACGAAGCGAAGAATATCATCCTGGCAACGGGTGCCCGTTCACGCGAATTGCCGGCTATGAAAATCGACGGCAAAAAGATCGTGGGTTACCGCGATGCCATGGTTCTGCCCAAAATGCCGAAAAAGGTAGTGGTAGTGGGATCCGGTGCCATCGGTTGCGAGTTTGCTTATTTCTACCACGCCATGGGTGCTGAGGTAACCATCGTGGAGTTCCTGCCCAATATCCTTCCCCTGGAAGACGAAGAAGTTTCCAAACAGCTTACCAGAATCTATAAAAAGAACGGCATGAGTATCATGACCGAATCGGAAGTGACACATGTGGACACTGCCGGAAAGGGATGTACTGTAACGGTGAAAACCAAAAAAGGAGAAGAGAAGCTGGAATGCGACGTGGTGATCTCCGCCGTGGGAGTAAGCACCAACCTGGAAAATATCGGACTGGAAACCCTGGGTGTTAAAACCGAAAAAGGCAAGGTGCTGGTAGACGACTACTACAAAACCAATGTCGACGGTGTTTACGCCATCGGGGATATCGTTAAAGGACCGGCACTGGCTCACGTGGCCTCCGCAGAAGGAATCATCTGTGTAGAAAAAATAGCCGGTATGAACCCGCACCCGCTGGACTACGGCAATATCCCAAGCTGTACCTACTGCTGGCCGGAAGTGGCTTCCGTTGGTATGACGGAAAAACAGGCCAAAGAGGCAGGTTATGAGATCAAGGTAGGTAAGTTCCCCTTCTCGGCATCCGGAAAAGCTTCTGCCGCCGGAGCCAAAGACGGTTTTGTCAAAGTGATTTTCGACGCCAAATACGGTGAATGGCTGGGAGCCCATATGATCGGTGCCAATGTTACCGAGATGATCGCGGAAGTGGTTGCCGCCCGAAAACTGGAAACCACCGGCCATGAGATCATCACAACCGTACACCCGCACCCGACCATGAGCGAAGCCATTATGGAAGCTGCCGCCGAAGCATACGGCGAGTGCATCCATCTCTAGGCTATCCATCCATAAATAAAATTACCGCAAGCCCGGCAGATTTTGGTCTGTCGGGCTTTTTAATGGTTTAAGGGATATACCTTTAACGATTTCCTGTAGGTATTTTTCGTGGACCTGTACAACGCCAGCCACAAATGTGTCGTCTTAGGAATAAATCCCTGCGCCATGAAAAAACTACTCTTG
Organism: Bacteroidia bacterium; assembly: GCA_964215915.1. Taxonomy (GTDB): domain Bacteria; phylum Bacteroidota; class Bacteroidia; order UBA8524; family UBA8524; genus UBA8524. The sequence goes on along the minus strand of CAXPEB010000077.1, from coordinate 11,532 downwards.
TTCTTTCAATTTGCAGGCAGTTTGGTTTATGGACAAAGTCTTGATCTTGTAGGTGCCGGAAACACCTCCGGCATTTATTCCTGCCTGAACAACCCCGCCTACGGACTTAACGGTCCGGATTGGCTCAGTGTAAATCTGGCCGGAGCCGGTGCAAGCATGGAAAGCAATGCGCTTTACCTTTCGCTCGATTACTCGCTTTGGCAAATGCTGTCCGGCAAACCCAAACGACAGCAGCGCCCGGGTGTAACCTATCCCCTTTATGCACTTGATGATCCATTGCCTAAAAAACCGGTGATGCACCTTAATGCGCAAATCCTCCTTCCCTCCTTCCGGGTAAAACTTACCGAACACAGCGCGCTCTTTGCCTATGCCCGCGATCGGATAGTAGGTAGTAATACGGAACTTGGCAGCTCGCTACTGCCTGTGCTGACCCAACAACAAATTGATCCACTCGCCGGCCAACCCGACCTGGCTTTGAAGATACGTATGGCCGGCTACCGCGAATACGGGGCGGGTATCAGCCAGGTGATTGTCAACGAGCTGAACTACCGGATCATCTTAGGTGCCACCTTTAAATACACCGTTTCGCGCTTCGCATATATTGTCGAACTGAGAAATGTTTCGGTAGAGCATAATGGCACAGAAGCCGGACTAAATGCCCGCTTCCGCCTGGCCAGCACCAACCTCAAACAGAAATACCCGTCTACCAGCGACCTGTTCGGGTTCGGTGGAGGAATCGGTACGGGAATGGGAGCCGACATCGGGATGGTCTTTGAAAGCCGGCCGGCAAGGATGCGGCACCGTTTCCGTATCAATAACCCCGGGAAAAAAACCAAACATTTCCGGCAACGTACGGAAACCCTCTACAACTGGCGGGTAGCGGTTTCATTGAACGACCTTGGTTATGTGAATATGGAAGGGGCAGGTATACAGGATGCGGAATACAACTTCAACCAAAGACTGGAACCACAACCGGCACCAAACCCCAAGGAACCCCAAAAGCCAAATTTTAAAGAATGGGCGGAAAAATCGGATGTGATCAGCAGCAGCAACCAGCTAAGCATGAAGCTCCCGGCCAACCTGAGGGTAGCAGTGGACATCCGGCTGAACCGGAAATGGTTTCTGTACACCGAGTACATTCAGAATCTCAGGGATCGTTCGGTGATGGAAAACCTGTATCAGCCCAGCTCGCTGAGCCTCTTTATCCGCAAGGAATCGGCGTACTTCACTTTCGGGTTCCCGCTCCGTATTGTACCGGAAAGCAGGTCGCTGGGAATCGGAGCCCTGATGAAAGCAGGTCCCTTTTTCCTGGGCACGAACAATGTTTTTGTACCCTTCCGTACCAAAGCACATAACCTCTCGCTGTACACCGGCCTTTGTTTCAATATCCGCTACAAACGCGACCCCAGCATTGAACGCTTCAAAGCTTTTTGAGGGGTTCAGAGTGTCACAAAGGAGAACCTGCGCCGGAGGCTGTCGTCTTGCATGCTGCCTCCCCGCAGGGTATTGAGCATACTGTCGGCCTTATCGGGTCTTACCACATGGATACCGGTTACCGGTGCTGCCTGACGCGCAGGCGATTCATGACGGACCAGGGGAACCGGGCTTTGGCTCTGAGGGATATAGATATTTACCGGCTTCTCTATGTAAAAGGTATCGGAAGGCTTTTCTATATACACCGTATCCAGCTTGATACTGTCGATATAGACCACCTTTTCCCTTACTTCCGGTTTTCCTATCCATAAGAAAACCCAGCTGACGCAAAGCAATAATACCAGCGCCGCAGCAGCCTGCCACAAGGGGACATGGCGTTTCCACAGTACTGTAGGCCGGGCATCAAAAGCCGCAAGGAGAGCTTCCTTCCTGCCGTCATTGCTTTCCTCCACCCTGCCCATCCTAATGATTTCCCGGAAATCGGTATAGGTCTCTTCCTCCATCCAAGCGTTTACCCGCTCCTTTTCCGAACTGTCCAGCTCCTCATACGCTTTGTGACAAAGCAGGTTGTACAGCCAATCGGGTAGTTCTTCAATATTCAAATTCATCTTTGTGCGCTTTAAGTGCCTGATTCAATTTTTTTAGCAGGTTATACAACCCTGATTTTACGGTACCTTCCGGTATATCCATCCTTTCCGCTATCTCCCGAATCTTTAATTCATACTGAAACCGGAATACAAACAGCAGCTGTTCCCGGTCCGACAAGCCGGTAAAAGCATGAGCCATCAGCTTTCTTTTCCATTCCAAATCGCCTGAGTGATTGGACGCCGGTTGCTGAATGGCCCCGGCAGCCTGCCCGGAGAGAATTCGCCGGCGGTTGGCTCCGCTCCGCAACTGGCTCTTGCAGGCATTGCTGACCACGCTATAAACCCAGGTAGCGAAATTTCTCCGTGTATCGAAGCTGGCCGGTTTTTGTATAATCTTCAGGAATACATCCTGCACCAGGTCCCTGGCAGTTTCTTCTTCGCCCAGAAACTGTATGGCATACCAACTCAGGCGGTCGAAGTAACGGTCGTAGAGTACTTCAAGCGCCGAGCGGTCTCCGTCGCAGAGTGCACGGTAAAGCGCTTCATCCGACTGAGACCGCAGGGACCGTTGACGAAAGAGCCGCAAACCTATTTTTCCTTTAGCATTTCTTTCACGGCCTTTTCATCCGGAGTTCCGGTGGCCACCTCTAAAATAAGTGCTTTTATCCAGGCAGCCCGGTTTTGTTCGTCGCTGTTTTGGTAATGCTCAAATAACTTGATCATAGGCACCAGGTAATTCCGGTTAATGGTGCGAACCAGCTCTTCGGAAATATCGCTGTAGAAATGCGTCCCCAGGTAATCAAGCCGGTATGTCTTCTCAAAATTCCTGCGCAGCCGGGCAATATGATCGGGTTGGGTTTCACAAAACTGGTAAGCCAGTCCGGTCAGGTACAGTTTGTCTTCGTAGGGCTTGACATGCCTTTCACTGCCTGCTGCGGTCAGGGCCACATATACGGGATGCTCTTTTTTGTTCCCTGCCAGCAAACCGAGGAGCAGTTTCTCCATTCTTTTTATACGTACCCCAACAGAATCGGGTTCGTCCCAGATGCGGAAACCCAGCGATTCAACACCCAACTCCCGGAAAATCTTTTCGCGGTAGTCATCAATCTGTAGCAGGCTGAAGTTGATGACGGTCACATCCCGGCGTATGCCCATAGCCTGAAGCACAAAGGCGGGATAGGTGTCGTTATCGCCTGCGGTAAGCAGTATGGCATTTTCTTCCAGTCCGCTCAGTACATTGTAGTTGTAATTCAGCATCCCCGGTGAGACTACCCCTCCTTCTTTTAGTTTCAGGGTGTACCGGTCGCGCTCCTTCATATTTCGATTGATCTCGGCGATATTGACCATATGGTCGAGGTGTTCCACCCGGTTGGGGCCAAGTTCGTTTGCTTTTTCCAGGTAGGGAAGAAGCTCCAGGTTGAGCCCGCCATGAGCCCAAACACAGAGGTTGTATTCGTAACTGTCGGGGATATTTTTTTTCATCTCCTCCAGGAGATCATCAATACGCTTCTTGTACAATTCCGTGTTGTTTTCCTTTCCATGCTCATGGTAAAGGAGGATGCGGTTGGCATAATAGCAGTAATACCAGGCCAGTCCGTTTTTCGGGTTTTTCTGCGTTTCCTTTTTCCAGGCCTCGGCCTGTTCCAGGTACCAGTTTATTTCGTGTTGCTCACGGGCAAAACTGTAAACGGGTTCAGCTTTCTGTGCTACACCGGGCAATGCCTGTGTAAAGAGTAGCAATAAGATCAAACAGTGTTTCATGGGCGAAAATTTTGAGAGGTATACGCCCGGAAACGTCCTTGGTTCAGATGAAGCTCAATTATTTTCAGGAAGTATGGAAAGGCGGACCTTCAGGTCGCGGACTTCATATGGGCTCTCGCCAACATTCAAAATATACAGCCGGGCATGTCCCTCCGTTCCTGTCAATTGGTCGAGGAGCATTCTTTTATGGATACGTTTCCCTTCCCTCAGATCGGGGATCATACGGGCCATATCCAAATAATAGAACCCAAGTTCCTGATCGAGGGTATCGCTGTGATAAAGCGCCATCCATCCTCTGTATAGATCGGTTTCGGTTTGAAACACTCCCGAAACTTCAATGGCAACAGCTCGGGCATGTCTTCCCTTAAGGTCAAATTCGCCCAGAGTTCGGGAAGCAATATCCGGGTCAAGCCGCTCCACAGAGACGCTGTCCACAGGAATCCAATCGTAGTGTTCCATACGTTCATAGACCAATATGTCCAGATCGGGGTAAGTCACAAAACTCCGGAACCCGGAGGTATCGAAAGACACCCAGGGGTGACTGACCACAAAATCAGCGACACGTGACGGGAAAAACTCAAACGTAGGTGAATTCAACTCATTCCCATTCTGTAGTCCATGATAGACAAGGGTTCTGCCGGATAAGCCATGAATGGAAATAAGGGGATCGATACCCGCACTGTCCTGCCAGTGAAGCAGGCGGTGATACAGATCTTCCGGAACATGTTCGTGCACCCAGTGGGAGGTGCGGTTATAATTATAGAAATCCAGCTGTTGTATTCCGAGCAGAACAGCAGGTATGGCCCCGACAGGCACTGCCAGGAAACGGGGTAACTCCTTCAATACAAAAAAGAAAGCAGTTGCAAACAAAGGGAAGAAATGCAGGGCTGCCCTGTCAAGCGGGTAAAAGACATCCATAAGCACATGCTGCAGAATTGTGCCAACAACCGTGAGCCACAGTATCAGTTGCAGGGCATAGCTGTTTTTCCATTTCCCCGTAAATAGCGCATAGCCAAGTCCAATAATATATACGCCGAAAAAAGGCCAGAAGTAATACAGGCCAGCATCGGAATCCCTGGGAACCACTTCCATCATAAACCGGTTAATGACCACCGAAATAAAGCCTTCATCCACCCCATGGTAGAGTGCGCCTCCCTTTTTTAGGTACAGAGCGAGTTTAATGGCAAAGGCAATGGGCAGAAGCCCGAAAACCGTTCCCAGGCCCAGATCAGTGAGGAAAGCGGATCGATTTCGATTTTTGTTATGAAAAAGCAGAAGCAGTAATCCGCTCAGTCCGGCGAGTGCCAGGCCAGGTGTAAGTAGCGAAAGGTTCGCCCATAGCGCGAGGCTGATCCCGCATAATGAGAGCACCAGGTTCTTACGTGAGTAGGCAGTAGCCAGGGCTTGCAGGTGGTAAAGGGCCATCATCAGAAAAGCCAGAGAAAGGCCATATCCCCTAGCCAGATGAAAGAAACTGACCACGTAATGGGACCCGATCATCACCATAACCCAGGCCAGCGACAACCAGGGCGACTTAAACTGCCGGCCCAGCTTGATCACATAATATCCATACAGAAAAAAAGCCAGCACGTTGGGCAGCCTCAGGGAAAGCGGTCCATCGCCGAAAAGCCGGTAACAAAACCACATCAGCAAGGAATTCAGCGGATGGTTGTTGGCATTGGCATCGTGCAAAAACGGATTGAACTGTCCGATTTGAACATAACGGAAAAACGTGGACACCTCATCACTGAAAAAAGGAATGCGGATCGCACGAAGCAGGATATAGATGCCGGTAAGCAACACCAGTCCCCACTGCACTCCTTTAAGAATTCCTTCTGCTTTTTTCATCGGAAGAGGCCGTAAAAATAAGGAGGAAGTGCCATAAGTAATATCCCTTTCGGGAATACGGAACAGATTGGGCATCGAATATTGGCAGCAAGACGCAAAAGATGTCGGGACCAACTAAAGACCAAGCATACGCAAAGCTTCGCGGGTTACCTGCAGACGAACGGATGGGAAATCCTCCATATCTCTTCCCGGTAAGGGCTCCACATTGGTAGCCAGGTACCAGACGGCATTCTCTGTTTCGTAATACCCGACAAACCAACCTATGTCGGTTCCATTACGGATCACCCAACCCGATTTTCCGCTAAGCACTCCATTGGGAAGGGTATCGATAACCATCATACGTTTCATGACTTCGTAAGTATGCTCCGATACCGGAAGTTGCTTTTCATAAAAACGATGAAGAAAACCGACCTGCTCCTGCTGGCTGATCCCCGAAGTACCTTCCAGCCAGAATACATCGATGGAAGAGGAGTCTACCACCATCTTCCCATACCGGAGAGTGTCCAGGTAATGGCGCATTCTCACCGGGCCTATTTTCCGCGCAATCTGCTGGTAGCAGGGGACACAGGAATAATGAAAAGCCTGACGGAAGATCAGGTCCTGTTCCCAAACCGGAAGCCGTCGTTTTTCTCCGTTCCAGGGAAACAGGGTGCTGTCATCTTCCACCACCCCGGTTTCCAGGGCAATGATGGAATTAATGATCTTGAAGGTGGAGGCAGGCAGGTAACGGTTCCATGTTCTTTTAGGATCATTGGAGAGGTACAGCGAGTCCTCTACCCGGGCAATCAGGATGGAGCCCTTAAGCTGATGGGAATCCAGTATTTGCTGAAATTCGGGATACAGCGAATCAATCCGCCCCGAAACCGGTGCTGACTGGTTATTGTCGGGTTCCTTTCCCGAACCGCAGGCCAGGAACAACATGCTGAAAAGAAAGGCCACAAACCCTGAACTCAGGTACCTGAACCGGATTGTTTGGGTTGTATTTGATGATGACTTCATGGCGATTTTCCGTAACGGGAAGATAGCCTGCCCGATACCAATAAAAAAAGGCCGCCATAAGGCGGCCTCAGATCATACTGTTTATACTGTCCGTAAGGGGTTAGCGTACCGAAATACGCCCACGTCCCTGAATACCTTCACTTTTAATGAGGTACTGATAAATACCGGCAGGCAAATCCTGGGGAAGAAGAACTTCTCCGTTGTTGAAGTCCAGGTCAATCGTTTTTCCTTCTGCAGAGATCAGCTGAATCCGGCCGGAAGTCAGATCCGTTCCCGGATACTCCAGCTGCAGGGTTCCTCCGGCCTGAACCGGGTTGGGGAAGATACTGAGTCCGTCTTCCTGTATCCATTGAACGGAGTTGGGACCTGCGGGGATACGTTCTGTGGTATACCCGGAAGTAACGATTTGGCTTGCGCGTTTGCTGGTAGTCACAAATAAGAGATGAATACGCGCGTCTTCATCGTAGAAATAGTAATTGATATCGTAATTGCCTGTGGGGGCTTTGTTTTCATCGAGATAATCCCGCTGAGCCTTCACGCGCAACACGTCGTAATCTTTTTGATCCGGTGATTCGAAAACACCGTAGGCATCTGCATGGCTGTTGGCAACCAGGTACGAAGTGTCATCGGGATTGAGAGGATTGATATTGATAATCATGATCGTATCCTCCTGTACATAGCTTTTGCCAAAGGTCATCGGGTAACGGATTTCTTCAATCGGCGGGTTATAGCTTATCGCACTCTTAACGGTGCTGGTGTCGTCCAGATGATTCAGGGTGATGTATCCGTGATAGCGAAGGCTGCTGTCTCCAACGGAGTAATAATGCAGTATCCACCCGGTTACGGTTGGCAAGTCGTAGACCAGCGTAGCCCCGGGAAAACGATCCCTGAGGGGATAGCTCTGGTCTATGTTTCGGAATACCAGGCTGTAGGTGTAGTCATGTTGCCTTTGGCGCATGTCCCAGGTCTGGTTGGCTCCGGCATTTCCCGGGTCGGCCTGAGTAGGAAAGTCATGCCACTTGGCCGCCACGGAATCCAGGTGACGGGGTGCATTGTCATTTTTGGTCAGTGTAGGCTGAGCCCAGGCACTCATGCCCAGGAATCCAGCGATTATCAGTAAGCTGTATTTCATAGTAGTTAACATTGATGTAAATGTAGTTATAACCAGCTAACCAACCTATTGTATTGTTAAAATATTGCTATGATGCTGTTAAGAAAGCTCGGAGGTTAGGAAACAATAGGGTAAATACGAAACGTCTCATACCGGATGTGTATAATCCGGGTAAACGGACAATAATTACCTGAATTTTCTAAATTGCTACGGCTAATGGAAACAGTCCGGCGGTTACGCCCTTCGGCTCAGGCCGGTCTGTTAAATCCACTGTTTATGGACCAAACCCTGACTTCACTGCCGAATATAGGTAAATCCCTTGCGGACAAGCTGAACCAGGCGGGTATTCATTATCCGGAGGACCTGATAGCCTGCGGGAGTGAAGACGCGCTATTGAGGATCGCTGAACAGGAAAACAGTGGAGCCTGTATCAATATGCTTTATGCTCTTGAGGGAGCGATTCAGGGTATTCGCTGGCATTCGCTGAGTAAAGAAAGAAAAGAGGCGTTGCTGCATTTCTACCGGATAAAAAGCCGGGAGATGCCCGGGTTACCAGTCGACACATAACTATGACCCTGTTGCTCAGAACCATTCAATTCCATGAGGACCGTAACAACAATTTGTTTGACAGTCCGGAATGCCAACAGCTGCTGGATATGTATGCCTCCTATTATCCGAAAAGCGGTTTTGTGCCTCCATGGGTAGGCTATCTGATTCTGAAAAACAATCAGGTTGTGGGTACCTGCGGATTTACCGGAGAGCCGCAAGACAATCAGGTAGAAATTGCGTACTGGACTTTCAAAGCCTTCGAAGGAAAGGGCATTGCTTCTTTTGCCTGTATGGAACTGATCGCTATAGCCAGGAGCGTAAACCCGGATATGAAGGTCGTTGCCAAAACCGCCCCGGAATCCAATCCATCTACCCATATCCTGGAAAAGAACGGATTTGTACATACGGAGGTGGTCCGGGATGAGGAAATTGGCGATGCCTGGTTATGGGTATTAACCTAACCCTTTCAAATCCATATTAAACAGAAAAGATGACTACCGATCATTACACGGAAGAAGAGATAGGGGCTTTGATTGAGCGTTTTGAGGCCAGCTGCCTGCCTAAAGCAGAATGGACCCATGCTGCGCACCTGGTGGTGGCTATCTGTTATTCCTTAAAACATGAACGGGAACAGGCCATGAACCTGGTAAGGGAGTTTATCATTCGGCATAATGAATCTGTCGGCACCCTCAATACCGATTCCAGTGGATATCATGAAACCATCACTAGATTCTGGATGTGGTTAGCCGCCTCTTTCCTGGAAAAGAAAAAGAACCTCAGTCAGGCAGAAGCATGCAACGCGTTTATTCGTTCGGAATACGGAGGCAGCAGATACCCACTGAACTACTACAGCGAAGAGCTTCTTTTTTCGGTTCGGGCACGAAAGGAATGGGTACTCCCTGATATAAAAGATTTGAATGACGGTGCAATAACCCACCCGGCCAATTCGGGTGAGTAACCGGGCATATTCCCTGTTAACCGGGAAAATAGGTGCTGATGGAATGGTTCAGTTTTTCCAGGGTCAGCGGTTTGTGCACAAACTCCTGAACCTCCTTGATAAAAGCTGCTCTAACCTGATCATCCGGATTGATGGAGGTGGTCAGCATAATGATCACGACTTTTCTTTCCGGTAAAAACCCTGCAGCCCGGAAGGCCTCCAGAAACTCCCATCCATTCATTCCCGGCATGTTTATATCCAGGAAGATCAGCTCAGGGAAATGACCTTGCCCCTGATGCGATTCCTTCAGGTAATCCAGCGCTTCTTCTGCGGAAAGAAAACTCCTGACCAGTTCGGCAAAACCGGCGCGGCTGATTATCGTTTCATTGAAAAAATTGGTCGCCGCATCATCATCGATCAGCAGCACACATTTCAGTATTTGGTTCATTCGTTTTGATTAACGGGTTGAAACGGAACAGTGAAAAAGAATTTTGCTCCTTTGTTCGGCTCGGACTCCACCCATATCCTTCCATTGTGAATTTCCACAATTCTCTGGCAATGAGCAAGTCCAATACCAGACCCTTCATATTCCCCGCGTTTGTGCAGGATTTGAAATATGAGAAATATACGATCAAAGTACTTGGGATCGATTCCGATACCGTTGTCTTTCACACTAAACTCCCATTCGGTATTACGTCTTTGGGCACGGACTTCTACTACCGGCTGTTGCCCTTCCTTTCTGAATTTTATGGCATTTCCCACCAGGTTTTGCAGCAACATCCGAAACAAGGTTCTTCTTCCTGTGATTACCGGAAGCGGTCCGGTTTCGAGTATGGATCCGGTTTCCTTAATCAGCACCTGCAGGTCTTCCTTTATTTCATCCATAAGCTCCGAAACATTCACCTGTCCGACTTCCTGATCTTTACCAATCCGGCTGTATTCCAAAAGGCCGCGGATCAGTCCGGTCATTCGCTCCGTAGCCTGCTTGGTGTAATTCAGGCATTTTTTGCCCATTTCATCGAAACCGCTTCCATACTCTTCTTCAATAAGCTGGTTCATACTTGCAACGGTTCGCAGGGGTTCCTGCAAGTCATGCGATGCGATGTAGGCAAACTGTTCCAGTTCTTTGTTTCTCACTTCAAGCAACCGCGAATAGGACTCCCGGGCTTCCTGTATCTTTCTGCTTTCCGTCAAGTCTCTGGTGACTTTACTGAAGCCCATCAACTCTCCCGATTCGTCGTGTATGGTACTGAAGGTTACGGAAGCCCAGAAACGTGTCCCGTCCTTTCTGAGTCTCCAGCCTTCATCCTGTACCCGCTTTTTCTCAATTGCCGTCCGGAGCAAACGTTCCGGTTTCCCGGATTCCAGGTCTTCGGGGGGATAAAAAATCGTGAACTTTTTTCCTATGGCCTCGTGTGCCTGGTAGCCCTTAATGCGCTGTGCACCAAGGTTCCAGGAACGTATATTCCCGTTAATATCGAGTATGAGGATAGAATAGTCCTGTACTTCGTTGATGGCAATATTGATCAGTTTGAGTTCACTCACACGGGAGTCCAGCAGTTCCGTTTTCCGCTCCACCTCGAATTTCAGTTCGTCCCGTATTCCTTCCAGGTCATTGAAACTGCGTTTGGCCATGGTTACCAGTGCTGCAGACAGCCAGATGCTGAATATGGATATCAGCATATTGATGCCCTGGTAATGAACGCTTCCTCCTTCCTGAGGAACCTGTGAGAAAGCGATCAGGCTTAATACGGTACATAAAATGGCAACCAGTATGGAACTGAATTGGCCGGGCAAGAGCCAACTGTATAAAATTACGATACAGTACATTACGCCAAAGGCAATATCGACGGTTATGTGCAGCTGCGCCACGAAGATGACCGCAGCAAGAAATAGGGCCAGCCCAACCAGAAAGACAGTATGGATCGTGAATTTCAAACTACAGGCAAACTACCCGGGCAACCGGGATTTAAGCTCTTTTATTTCCCGCTTCAATTTAGCGATTTCCAGATCTTTGGTGGTTTCCTGCAGGGTTTCGGAATCCCGGTGTATGCTCTGCCTGGTAAAGAGCTTGGGCACATCCCGGATCAATACAAACACGGTTACAAAACTCACTATAGCTGTGAGAAACCGCACAAATGCACTTAGACGATAAGCAGGCCACCAGAATATGACAGCATCCAGCAAATGGGTCATACCACATAAAACTATAAAAGCTCCGAACAGCCAGAATACGGGCAGAAAAGGGATATCGGGTCTTTTTTGAATGAGGAGAATGATGATAACCGGAATAGATCGGAAGAGCA
>CAXPEB010000076.1:0-28936 GCA_964215915.1 Bacteroidia bacterium | reverse complement strand
CGAAAGGCGGGGATTTTTTGTTTACGACTATTGTAGCCTTTACGGTTGAAAAGGCATTCCGGAATGGGAATAAGTCAATAAGTTGTGGAGCATGAGAACACGTCAACTTTTTTGAATACCCATTTTTTAGACAAGTAAAAAATGGGCATCCAGGAAAGAACACAACGATCGAAAAGTCGAAGTGGCTGCTCACAGAGATTAATCCAGGTAATACCTGTAACAGAATAGCTTGCAGTGAATCAATTAAACCGTATCGCTTTTACCGGTCTGATCCGGCTTACGAGCCGGGCAGGAAGCAAAAGGCTGATCAGGCAGAAAAGGAAAGTGCCGGCATTGATGGCCAGCATATGCCAGCTTATGCTGTCAAAAGGCACGTGATTCAGGTAATAGGAGCCCGGATCCAGCTTGAATATCTGTGTGGTTTGCTGGAGCATTCCCAGACCTAATCCGGCGACATTTCCATACAACAAGCCAAGAAAGACCAGGTAGGCGGCTTTCCATAAAAAAATCCTCCTGATCTGCCGGTTGCTGGCGCCCATTGCTTTGAAGATCCCAATCATGTTCGTTCTTTCCAGGATCAGGATAAGCAGGGAGGTAATGATGTTGATGGCGGCTACCACGATCATCAAAACCAGGATGATCAGCACATTGGTGTCCAGCAGCGAGAGCCAGTCGAAGATCTGTGGTCTCAGTTCCCGGGCATTCTGAACTTCGTATACCGGTGGCACCAGGGGTTCTATCTCCGAGCTCAGCGCATCGATACGCGAAAAATCCTTTACCCGGATTTCAATTCCTTCCACCTGGTTCTCGCCCCACCCATACAGGCGGCGCAGGTGCCGGAGATCAACGATGCCATACGTTTTGTCGTAGTTATCGAGGCCGGTTTCAAAGATTCCCGTGATCGTAAAGCGGCGAATGCGTACCGGCTGTCCTTCGCTTTGAATGAAAATTACCGTAACCTTTTGTCCCGTATCCAGCTTGAGCTTATTTGCCGTAAAGCGGCTCAGCGCGATCTCGTCACTCGCCGTACTGTCGCTCAGTTCGGGTAACCTGCCCCTTTGCAGGGTTTTTTCCAGGAAACGGGTGTCGTAGTCATTTCCGATGCCCTTGAGGATCACGCCTTCGATGAACTCATCCGTTTTGATGATACCTGCTTTTTGGATGAATACCTGGGTATTCAGCACATCCGGGTGTGCCTGTATCTGTTTCAGGTAATCTTCGTCAGCCGGGATAGGACGGGCCTCGTATGATTTGTTAAAATCCAGTGCATTGATGAGCAGGTGGGCATTGAATCCGGTGATCTTTTCCGTAATCTCACGCTTGTATCCACTCATGATTCCCACCGCCAGGATCATCACCGCCACTGAAATCGCAACTGCAGCAATACCAAGTCGGATGATGGATGCGGAGAAGGATTTATGTCCGAGTGCAAGCCGACGGGCGGTGAAAAGGGTGAATTGCATATTTTCGTTGCGGCGCGGTTTCTGAATAAACCTCAAAAATGCACAAAACTTTTTTTCTTTCTGTCTTCCTCCTCATGCTCTTTCCGGCCCGGGCACAATTCCATACCGGAGCCGAACGTATCCATGACTACCTGCCTTTTCTGCGCGACCGTGATGTGGCCCTGGTAGTGAACCAGACAAGCCGGGTAGGCGACCGCCACCTGGTGGATACCCTCCTGGATCATACTATCCGGATACGGTGTCTGTTTGCCCCGGAACATGGAATCCGCGGAAACCACGGGGCCGGAGAGAAGGTAAAATCGGGCTTGGATCCTGTTACCGGCATCCCGGTGATCTCCCTGTATGGCGATCATAAAAAACCCACACCCAATGACCTGAGGGGAGTAGGGTTGGTAGTTTTCGACATCCAGGATGTAGGAGCCCGCTTCTATACATACATCTCTACCCTGCATTATGTAATGCGTGCCTGTGCCGAGCTTGAAATCCCGGTACTGGTTCTCGACCGACCTAACCCCAATGGACATATTGTGGATGGTCCGGTTCTGAAGCCGGGATTTGAATCTTTTGTAGGGATGGATCCCATTCCGGTATTGCATGGCCTGACGGTAGGGGAGTATGCCATCATGCTCAATGAGGAAGGCTGGCTTGGAGCCGGGCTGCGCTGCAACCTGGAGGTGATGGAGATGGAAAACTACCGGCATGATATGCCTTATGTACTGCCGGTGCCTCCTTCACCCAACCTGCCCAATTCCTTAAGTATTGCCCTTTATCCTTCGTTGTGTTTTTTCGAAGGGACAAGTGTGAGTGTGGGACGTGGGACCGGAGCTCCTTTCCAGGTATTCGGGAGTCCGTTTCTGATGGGCGATTGGGATACCAGCTTCCGGCCGGTGGCGATGCCGGGCAGTGCGCCGCATCCTCCTTATGAGGATCGTTTGTGTTTTGGGCATTCTTTCCGGGGTAAGCTGTATGATACGAGTTTTCGTATGGACAGACTGGACCTGAGTTACCTGATACGGGCTTATCATGCTTCTTCGGAGAAGCAGAAGTTTTTTAATGACTTTTTCGAAAAGCTGGCCGGTACCGATACATTACGCCGGCAAATCCTTGATGGAGTGCCCGAAAAAGAGATCCGGGAAAGCTGGGAAAACGACCTGCAGGCTTACCGGAAAATGAGGAGCCGGTATTTGTTATATCCTTAAACAAGAAAGGGATCACCCTTCCTGAACACCGGCCTGTACCCCCGTTTCCGTATTCCCTTCATACCCTTTCGCAACAGGTTGTGCATTGCGCATGGCCCGCATTAGCAAGACCAGGCTGGTAAGGGCCATGATAGCTCCCACCATAAAGGCTGCGCCCGGAAAGGTGAAAGCAGCGTCGCTGGAAGCAAATTCGGCATAGACAGTGGTCATCAGCAGCGGACCCACGATCAGCGAAAGGCTCATCATAGCGGAAATGGCACCCTGCAATTCGCCTTGCTCATTCTTTCCGACAAGGTCCGACATCAGTCCCTGTATGGCCGGTCCGGCGATACCTCCGAGGCAATAGGGTACCAGGATGGCAAACATCATCCATCCCTCCGTAGCAAAAGCAAACAGGATCAATCCGAAAATATAAAAGAGAAAACCCACCAGGATGGCGCGTTTCTGACCCAGCCGGGGAATGGCAATACGAATGAGCAGCCCCTGCACCAGGGCAGAAAGCAATCCGACGAAGCCCAGGGAGTATCCTACCATTTTTTCATCCCAGGAGAACTGGTCCATGGTGAAGTAGTTCCAGGTAGATTGTACCGCATGGGAGGCGATATAAACGAAAAACAGCCCGAAGAGCATGGCATTGAGTTTCGGGAAGCGGAAGATCTTCATCAGCGTGCCTGCCGGATTGGCCCGTTTCCAGTCGAAAGCCCTGCGGTTCTCTTTAGACAGGGATTCCGGAAGGATGAAGTAGCCATAGATCATGTTAAGCAGGCTCACACAGGCGGAAGCATAAAAAGGAACCCGTGTTCCGAACTGTCCGAGCAGTCCGCCGAAAAAGGGCCCCAGGATGAACCCGATCCCAAAAGCCACCCCGATCATCCCGAAATTCTGGGCTTTGTTCTCCGGAGTAGACACATCTGCGATATACGCCGAGCAGGTAGTGAAGCTGGCACCGAACAATCCGGCCAGTATCCGTCCCACAAAAAGCCAGGAATAAGTGGGGGCCACGGCCAGGAGCAGGTAATCAAGTCCGAAGCCAAACAGGCTGAGCAACAATACCGGTCGCCGGCCATAGCGGTCGCTCAGGGCCCCTACAATGGGGGCACAAACAAACTGTACCAGGGCATATACGAAAAGCAGGATGCCTCCGTAGCGCGAGGCCTCGCTGAGTTCCACACCCGTCAATTCCACAATAAGATTGGGAATAACGGGGATAATAATGCCCAGCCCGATCACATCAAGCAGGAGGGTGATAAAAATGAAACTTACCGCCGGGTTTTTCATAGGTTGAATATGCCGTACGAATATGGTCTTTTCCCGCAAAATAAATACAGCCACAAACGGAGGAAGAGGATACGTTTACCGAAAGGCCTGTTTTCTTGACGGCCTCCCTGTTTCTGCTGACTGCCGGGATTGCATTGGTCTAAGTGTTTTCGTAGGATGGCATCCGGATACCTTCAATTGTTTAACTTTGATCGTATGCTCAAACCAACCGCTCTAGGAATCGCCTTGATCAGCATGGCGCTTTCCGCCTCTGCCCAAATTACGGTTACCTCGTCGCAGATGCCAAAGGCTAACGATACCTTCCGTTACGTTACGGCAGCTGCGGTGAATTATTCCTCCCTCACTTCCATAACCGGAGCCAACCGTTTCTGGGTGTTTCCCCAGGCTTCTTCTCCGGTTACACAACTCGATGAATACAAAAGTTCGCTGAAGACTCCCTATGCCTTCTATTTTTTCAATACCGTAGGTAAGCTGGTTTCGGAGAATGTGGGTTTGGGGCAGTTTCAGCTTGAGGACGTATATCAGTTTTATTCAAGCAACGCTACTTCTTACCGCATTGAGGGAATTGGCTTTAAGATTAGCCTGGTGCCGGCTCCTATGGCGGGAAACTACCAGCAGGAAGATGTGGTGTTTCGTTTCCCGCTGGAATACCAGGACCGCGACAGCACGCCCTTCCGCGTTAAAGTAAGCCTGCCCCTGGTGGGCGCCTACCAGCAGTCGGGGTACCGCATTACTGAAGTATTGGGATACGGAAAAGTAGTGGTGGTTACCGATACCCTCGAATGCCTGATGGTCCGCTCGGATATTATCGGGTCCGATACCATTGAAACCCAGTTCACCAAATTCGGGTTCCCCAGCCACCGTGTGGAATACCGCTGGCTGAGCCTGGAACACCATAGCCCGGTTGCCGAAATTACCGGTACGGAAGTAGGCGGCATGTTTGTTCCCGCCCAGGCCCGTTACCTCAACCTGGAGCCGAAGCAGAGCGGCGGCGGTGGAGGAGGTGGCGGCGGAGGTTCCACCGCAGTGGAGGGCCCACATTCCTTCTCTCAGTTGTGCTACCCCAACCCAACACAAAACCGGTTGAACCTGCATGAGTCAGTGGAATCGGTAGAGGTGTATGCCCTGGATGGACGGCAGATGGAATTCACGCGTACCGGGGAAGGTATTCGCTTCGACTGGCCTTCCGGTGTCTACTTTATTAAACTAATTACCGCCGACGGAAGTAAGAGCGTGCAGAAAGTGCTGGTACGCTGACTTTGAGTATGGATAGATAATTCCTTGTTTTGCGGGATGCGGGAATTCCGGTTAATAGGCTGTCTTTTCTTCTTTCTTGGTCTCCTGTTCTCAGGGTCGGTCAGCTCCCAGGTATTGGTGAGCGCCAAGCTGAACGGGAAGTACGGGTTACTGGACAGCAGCGGCAAATGGTACCTCGAACCGAAATACGATTCCATGTCGGCTTTTTACCACCGTTCGGTGGGGTATTACGTAAACGGCAAGTGGGGAATACTGAGTGCGGAAGGGCGTCTTATCTCTCCGCCTTTATGGAAGGAGCTCTATTTCGAGGAAGAAGGGAAGATTCCGGTTTATGACGGGAATTACTGGGGTTTCATTTCCATCGATGGAAAAACCCGCATTGAACCGCAGTACCTGGAGGTGGAGTTTTTCCAGGAGGGCCTTGCCGGAGCCAGCAAACTGGAAGGAAATGTCGGATTCATCGATTCTACCGGTAGCTGGGCCATTCCACCCATGTTTGTTTATGCTTCTCCATTCAGCCAGGGCATTGCGCTGGTGGATGACGGAGAGGATATGTTCTATATCGATAAAAAAGGGAAAAGGGTAGAACCCAACCTGACTCCCAGCTTTTATTTCAGGCATTTTTCCAATGGCAAGCTGGGAATCATGCGCAGAGACTCTTCCTGGTTGATTCCTCCGGAATACAATAACCTGAGCCTGCGTTCGGGTGACGTATATTTCTTTTACCAGGAGGGTAAATGGGGACTGATCGATACCTTTAGGAAGGTGCTTTACCCGGCCAAGTTCCAGCAAAGCAAGAGCTTCAGCCAGGGACTGGCGGCCGTTCAGCTTGGCGAAAAATGGGGGTACATCAATAGACAGGGGGAAGTAGTTATCCCCTGTATCTTTAGCCGGGTATACCCGTTTTCCTACGGCAAAGCCGTGGTACAGTTCAATGGACTCTGGGGAGTGATCGGTTTGGATGGGAAATTTTGTATCCCACCCCGCTACGAACAGATCATTGGTTGGTTTCAACCGGTAGATGCCCGGGAAGCTGCCGAACTCGAATTTGACCTGGATGTTGACCTCCGCAACCCCGATTATTAACGATAATTCAGGAGTTAATATTAATAATCTCTCAAATCGAACGAAGATGCCTGTAGTGACTGGATAAGTGTCTTATTTCCACTAATATCGCGCGGCCCAAAAACGCAGAAGGGAAGAGATTGATGGAATAGGGAATTGGGCAGTGGATCAATGAGCCTCATCCATTCCAGAAAGCCGATAATGTCCTGGATAGTACGCGTAACAAGACCGGTTCCGGTACTATCGCTGATACTGTTATTGTCCTGTAATCCGGGTACCCGGGAAGAACCGCTTGCCAGGGATTTCCTGCAAAGCCGCCTGGCAGAACTACAGCTCCAAACCTTCAATAAACAGTTCGAACAAGTTCATGCCGGTCTGGATTCCCTGGAAAACCTCCCCGATCTTAATACCGAAGAGCGGTACCTGATACTAAAAACCCGTCTGGATCTGCAATTTGCAGAATACCCCAAAGACATTCAGGTGCTCAAAATCCTGGATCAGATGCAGGAACTGGCGGACCCTTCCCTTGAATCGGGCCGTAGTAAGTT
This sequence comes from Bacteroidia bacterium, assembly GCA_964215915.1. Taxonomy (GTDB): domain Bacteria; phylum Bacteroidota; class Bacteroidia; order UBA8524; family UBA8524; genus UBA8524. The sequence continues at coordinate 22,126 of CAXPEB010000076.1, read as the reverse complement.
GGTGTGGATCTCGGTAGTACGGGGGAAATGGTACCTGGAACAAGGCTATACTGACGAGGCCTTCCATCAGTTTTACCGGGGCAGTCGCTGGTTGGATACCACCGGTAAAAGGTGTACGGATTTTATCTATTACCAGGCCATGGCCAATATGCAGTTCCGGCAGGAAGACTATAAAGGAGCATTACCCTTTTACAAACGTGCCCTGGAAGTCCTGGATGGCTGTGAGGAAATAGGCGCAGAGTGGTACGTGCGAACGCAGGGTAACCTGGATAATATCGGGATTTGTTATGAGCGGATGGGATACCCCGATACCGCTATCCTTTATTATGATAGTGCGCTGGCTTTTATTGAATCCACGCCGTTTGAAACAACAGACACCGCATTGGATCGCCGAGCCATCGGTATCATCAAAGGAAACCGGGGCGGTGCCCGGGCATTGGCCGGGGATTATGCCGGAGCGGAAGAGGATCTGCTGAACAGCATTGCCCTGAATTCCGTAAAAGGCGGAGAATACATGGATGCCCGGATCACGGAGATCAAACTGGCACACCTGTACCTGAATACGAGCCGACCGGATTCAGCCGGACAGATACTGAACCGCCTGCTGAAAAACCCGCTCATACAGCGCAATTCGCTGGCAAGTATGCGGCTTTATTCCCTCTATTCCGAATACCTCACGCATAACGGCGAATACGAGAAAGCACTGGTGGCTTACCGGCATGCGGATTCCATTCGTCATGAGGAGTCGGGTAGTAACCAGGTCAATGCCGCCTTGTCGCTCAGGGAACGCTTTGATGAAGAGGCCCGTTATGATGAGCTTAACAGGCTGCGGGAAAGCGACCTGGAAAAGGATCGGGTGATTGCCCTCATCGCCATAGCGGCTGGTTTGTTTATCATTCTGTTGCTGGTGATCTGGGGAAGATCACGGAATAACCGCGAACATATCCGGGAACTAAGTCAGCTGAACCAGGAAGTGCAGCACAGCAACCAGCGTTTGCAGGAAAGTCTCAATGCCCTGCAGGAAAGTCATGAGGAAAACAAACGCCTCACCCGTATCGTGGCCCATGACCTGCGGAACCCTATTGCCGGTATCCTCGGAGCGATTTACCTGTTACGACTTGATCCGCCTGCCCGACCTGAGGTGGACGAGGTAGTGAATATGGTGGAAGAATCGGGGCAAAAGGCCCTGAACCTCATCCAGGAAATTCTGTCCAGTGAAAGTGTCAAACGAAACCTGCACCCAAGTATGACTCCGCTTGATCAGGTGATTGAGTCTTCCATCCGCATCCATAAACAGGATGCCAGCCGCAAAAATATCCGTTTCACCAGCAGCCTTCAAAAGGTACGGGCCAGGATAGACCGTGACCAGATCTGGAGGGTATTGAATAACCTGATCTCCAATGCGATTAAATTCAGCCATGAATCGGCGGAGATACGGGTATTTCTGCGCCAGAAAAAAGAGGTGGCCGAAGTTCGTGTGGAAGATGATGGGATAGGGGTACCCATAGAGCTACGCGGGAACCTGTTTGAAACCAAGGAAGGGATCGGGCGAACGGGAACGGACGGAGAACCTTCGTACGGCCTTGGACTGGCCATTTGCCGGCAAATTGTGGAAGCCCATGCCGGACGGATCTATTTCGAAGAAAATCCCCGAGGAGGCAGCAGCTTTATCATTGAACTTCCATTATAGGAAAATAGCCAAACGGCAAAGAAAGATCTGTTCTTATTGGGTAGAATTATTCCGGCACCGTTTGATCCGAAGTCCGGAACCATTCTCATACAGGGTTAAGGCGCCATTTCCCGTTTCAACGTACTTTTCTCCTGTTTCGCAGCATGCTGTTTTCTCTTTTGTATCGAAGCCGTCACCTTTGTAACGTAATTGATTCGGAATGATTCGAAACACGTATTTTCTATCTCTTCTGGGCCTGGTGTTGCTCAGCACTTCCTGCGGCGATAAAAAGGAAACCACCCGGCCTGAGACCAGAGACCTGACCGAAGCGGTGTATGCATCGGGGAACCTGTATCCGGCGAATGAATACAAGCTTTTCTCCAATGCGGAGGGAACCTTGCTGGAAAGGTTGGTGGAATCCGGCGACAGTGTGGAACCTGGCGACCGGCTTTTTGTGCTCGACCGGGGCGTGGATCTTAGCCGTCTGGAAGCAGCCAAAAAGGCCCTGGAACTGGCCAGGAGCAATGCAGGAAGCAGTTCGCCGCTGTTGAGTGAGCTCAGGGCAGCCCTGAAAACGGCAGAAGAAAAATACCGGCTGGACTCGCTCAATTATACCCGCTACAAAGACCTGTTTGATAAGGAGGCTATCGATAAAAAAACATTCGAGCAATTTCAGCTCGGTTTTGAAGCCAGTCGCAATGAACTGCAATCGCGCAGGGAAAATTACCGCCGGACCTCCGACCAGGTTCAGGTGGAACTGGCTCAGGCACAATCCAATTATGAGGCTTTGCTGGATGCCTATGACGAGCATGTTCCCCTCAGCCGGATTCGGGGCCGGGTATACGAGTTGTTTAAGGAAGAAGGAGAGGCCGTGCATCCCGGAGAGTTGCTGGCTATTCTGGGATCGTATGATTCTATGGAAGTTCGGCTCAACGTGGATGAGCTGGATATCAGCCGCGTAAAACCCGGTCAGGAGGTCCTTATCCGTTTTGATATCGATCAGCAGGAAGTATATAAGGGCCGGATTACCCGTATCTATCCCCGCCTGAATAAAGTAGACCAGAGTTTCCGGGTGGATGCCGCATTTACCGGGAAGCGGCCGCCTTCCCTGTATGGCCTGACCCTGGAAGCCAATATCGTGATCGGTCACCGCTCCCAGGTGCTTTGCATCCCGCGATCGCTGCTGCTTAGCGGAGATTCGGTAATGGTGAAACAAAATGGTGAGGCCGTAAAAATCAAAGTGGAAACCGGCACCATGGATTGGGATTTCGTGGAAATCAGGGAAGGCCTCGATGCCTCAACCGAATTGATCAAACGCTGATGTGGTTCAACCGGATTAATCTTCAGATTGCACGGACACACCTTACTTCCAAGAAGAAGCAGACAGCCATTGCTTCGCTGGGAGTAACCTTCGGGATTGCCATGTTCATCCTGATGATCTCAGTGATGACCGGTGTGAACAAGCTGCTGGAAGACACCCAGCTCACCAGTACCCCGCATATCCGCATTTACCGGGATATTTCCAATGAGCGTCCCACCTTGCTCAGTCAATACAACCCGGGAGAAAACAACTGGAACCTCGTCCATCATCAGAAACCCAAAGACGAACCGTTGAACCTGCGGAACGGACTGCTCATCGCACGGACTATCGAAGCGGATCCCCGGGTGATCGGGGTATCGCCCCAGGTAAGTACCCAGGTGTTTTTCAACTACGGCCCTGCCCAGCTAAGCGGTTCTTTGGTAGGGGTGGATATGGAGCGGGAAGACAAGCTGTACCAGGTAAAAAGCAAGATCAAAAGCGGAAGTATGGAAGCCCTGATGTCCTCTAACGACGGGGTATTGATGGGCAAAGGACTGGCCGATAAGATGCAGGTGAAAACCGGCGACAAGGTCACCGTGACCACACCGAAAGGGGAGGTGATGCTGCTTCGCGTGGTGGGCATTTTCCAGATGGGAATAGGAGCGATAGACAATATCCGCTGCTACACCTCCCTGCAAACGGTGCAGAAGATACTCCAGGAGGATACCCGTTACATTACCGATATCCATGTCAAACTGTTTAAACTGGAACAGGCCACGCCGCTTGCGAAGGAATGGCAGGAGCGGTTCGGGTACCGGGCCGAAGACTGGGAAACGGCCAATGCGACCATATTGGTCAGTTTTACCATCCGGAATATCATGACCGGAGTGGTGGTGATAACCTTGCTGGTTGTGGCCGGTTTCGGTATTTACAATATCATGAACATGACCGTGTACGACAAAATGAAGGACATCGCCATATTAAAAGCCACCGGATTCCAGGGACGTGATATTGTGGGAATATTCCTTTCACAGTCGGCATTTATCGGGATCATCGGAGCCTTTATCGGCTTGTGTATCGGGTTTGCGCTGAGCTACCTGGTTTCGCAGGTTCCCTTTGATGGGGGAGAGTTCCTTAGTGTGGACTCCTTCCCGGTGAATTTTGATCCGCGCTTCTATGTTTTCGGAATTGTATTCGGGATACTGACCACCCTGCTGGCCGGCTACTTCCCGTCGAAAAAAGCATCGCGCATCGATCCGGTGGAAATATTAAGAGGATAAAGTATGGCAGAGGTACTAAAGGCCATCGGGCTGAATAAATTCTTCAACGAACCGACTCGCTTCCAGGTATTGAAAGACATCAGTTTTTCGGTGGACAAGGGCGAGTTTCTGAGCATCGTCGGGAAATCGGGTTGCGGGAAATCTACCCTGCTGTACCTGCTCAGCACCATGGATACGGATTACGAAGGGCAAATCGAGATGAACGGGGAGCTGGTCACCGGGAAAAGTCAGAATCAACTGGCGGCTTTCCGCAACAAAAACCTGGGCTTTGTGTTCCAGTTCCACTACCTGCTTCCGGAATTTACCGCCCTGCATAATGTCATGCTGCCGGCCATGCGGTTGGGAGAGTACTCCCACAAAGAGATTGAGGAACGGGCGTACGAAAAGCTCCGGCTTCTGGATATGCACGAGCATGCCACCAAAAAGAGCAGCAAACTTTCGGGCGGGCAGCAACAGCGTGTGGCTATTGCCCGGGCCCTGATTAATGACCCGGCTATCATAATGGGAGATGAGCCTACCGGGAACCTGGATAAGGCGAATACCGATGTGGTATTCGGAATATTCCGCGAACTTGCGTCGATGGGACAGACCATTATCGCTGTTACGCATGATACCGATTTTGCTGCCAACAGCGACCGGATCATCGAAATGAGCGACGGAAGAATCGTCAACGGAGTATGAAACGCATTCCCAAACGGTACCAGGTACACCTGGTAATCCTCAGCATGTGTGTAACCGGTTATTTTGGCCGGGCCATCTATTTTGACAAGATGACCGGGCAGCTTAACCTGATCCTGCTGGTGGTGTCCATTGTGGTGGGTTTGGGAACCTGGGAATTCTTCCGCTTCATCAACCGCATTCTTTCCAAACGGTATCCGATCCAGGAGGCCCTCATCCCAAGGGTGATCGTGCAGATCGGGATAGGAACCCTGTTTGTGTATATACTGCGCGGACTGGGAATTTACCTGGTTGGGGATTATTTCCCTCTTGAATTTAACTGGGCCTTCCGGGCGGCCATTTTTGTAATCGATTTCTTCTTTTCCGCCTGCCTCAACGCTTTCTTTTTTATCCGGGAATATATAGGGGTATGGAAACAGAGTATTGCCAAGAACCAGCGCCTGGAAAAGGAAAAGGCACAGGTGCAGTTTGATAATCTGAAAAACCAACTCAACCCGCATTTCCTGTTCAATGCACTCAGCTCACTCGACAGCCTCATCAAAACCGATCCGGAACTGGCTTCGCGTTTCCTGCAGAATATGAGCCGCGTATACCGCTATGTGCTGAAACACAAGGATAAGGATCTGGTTTCCCTGAATGAGGAACTTGAGTTTATCCGGGAGTACCTGTTTCTGATGGAAACGCGTTTCGGAGAAGCGTTTGAGTTCCGTTGTGAGGTGCCGGAAGACAAAAAGGAAAAAGGCATTGTACCGGTTACCCTTCAGATATTGTTGGAAAATGCCCTCAAACACAACGTCATCAATACCCAGAAACCGCTCAAAGTCTGTCTCAGACTGGAAGGCGATTTCCTGGTAATGAGCAATAACCTGCAGAAAAAAAGAAGGGTGGACGGCAGCAACGGGTTGGGTCTGGAAAACCTGAAAAAGCTGTATCATTACCTGGTGTACAAGGAAGTGAGTTGGGAAGAGGATGAGGGAGAATTCCGTATCCGGATACCGTTGATAGACTAAACGATGAAAGTACTGATAATAGAAGATGAGTTACTGGTGGCCGAAGAGCTGAAAAGGCAGGTGATGGCGGAACTGGAAGGGGCGGAGATACTGGCGGTTATCACCGGGGTGGAAGAAGGGAAAGCCTGGCTCAGCCAGCATACCCTGCCTGATTTGATCTTCAGCGATATTCAGCTGTCCGACGGGGTAAGCTTTGAGATATTCGAAGGGAAGGAACTGAACTGTCCGATCATCTTTACTACGGCCTATGACGAATATGCCATACGCGCGTTTCGTCTGAACAGCATCGATTACCTGCTAAAACCCATACGGCAGGAGGATCTGGTGAAGGCCATCAACAAATTCAGGCAATTCCATACCCGCATCAGCGGCGACTTGCTGAAAGATCAGTTTCAACACCTGCTGCAGGACCTGAAGGTGGGTAAAAAATACAAGAGTCGGTTTACCGCCCATTTGGGGCAAGCTGTAGTGCCGGTAGCTGCTGAGCGGGTGGCGGGCTTCATGAAGGATGAGATCATTTTTTTGCTGGGAAGCGACGGGCAGAAACTGATCACCGATTACCACACCCTGGATGAGTTGGAAGACCTGCTGGATCCGGCTATTTTCTTTCGGGCTAACAGGCAGTACATCATCCATATAGATAAAATCCGCGATTACAAATCGCATTATACCGGGAAAATACTCGTACACCTCAGCGGGCACGACGGTTTGGATATTGTGGTGAGCCGGGAGAAAGCCTCCGCCTTCAAAAGGTGGTTTGAAGAGGGAGCTTGATGTATCTTTGGCTATGCAGCAGCTCAACCCCAGATTGGCCAATACGGCTTATTTCCTGATCATATTCATTGCCCTCGGGTTCCTGTTTTATATCGGGAAAGCCGTAATTGTGCCCATTGTATTCGGAGTAGTTTTCTCCTTTCTGCTGTATCCGCTATGTCGTTTGTTCGAGCGGTGGAAATTTCACCGGATACTGGCTATTCTCTGCAGCATGTTGAGCGTGGTGCTGGTTCTCAGCGGAATTATGTGGTTGTTCTCTTCTCAGTTCCTGAACCTGTTTGCCGACCTGGAGAATTTCAAAGCCAAGATATACGAAACCCTGGAAGCCGCTCTTGATCTGCTCGCGGAAGTTCCTTTCCTGAAAAATAATGTGGAATCCATACTCAAAGAGGGGGGAAGCGGACTATTGAAAGAAGCGAGCTCCATGCTGGGTAACACCCTGGCTTCATCTACGGCATTTCTGGCTTATGCCGGTATGGTGGCGGTGTATGTTTTCCTCTTCCTGCTATACCGTTCGGCTTTCAAGGAGTTCATTCTTTCCTGGTTCAATGGCAAGCGAAAAGAAGAGATCCGTGAGATGCTCTATCAGTTTCAGCAGGTTACCCAAAGCTATTTCGGGGGATTACTCATCGCCATTATGATCCTGGGTACCATCAATACCCTGGGCCTTTTCCTGATCGGGATCGACCACGCTTTCCTGTTCGGTTTTTTTGCTGCCTTCCTAACCATCATTCCCTATATCGGGACCACACTGGGAGGAACCTTGCCATTCCTTTATGCTTTGCTGAATTACGACGAACTTTGGCGACCGATTGCCGTGGTGGTGATGTACCAGGTGGTACAAACGATAGAGGGCAATTATATCACCCCCAAGATTGTGGGCGACAAGGTGAGCATCAATCCTCTGATTGCTATTGTGGCATTGATTGTAGGGGGCTTCTACTGGGGCATTGCCGGAATGGTGCTTAGCCTTCCTCTAACCGCCCTGACCCGGATTTTCCTGAATAATTTTGAATCCACCAAACGCTTTGCTTACCTACTGAGCAACCGTTTTAATTGAATTGGAAACCGGTTATTTTTCTTGTTGCGGCAGAAATTTTTTCGTCGTAGCAGGGTTATTTTAACGCCAGTTCATCGGCCAGCTTTTCCCCGGTAATACTGGAAAGTGCCACTCCCATTCCGTTGCAGGTGAAACCGGCATATACCCGTTTGCTGATGGCCTTCACATAAGGGGTTTTGGTTTCATTGAATCCCATGATACCCGACCAACTGCGAGCAATCTTCACCTTCTTGCCGGGCAGGATCATTTCCTGCAGCAATTTTTCCAGGTGGTTCTGAATTTCTTTATTGATACCGAAGCGGTCTGTGCTTTCCGTATCGAAATCCAGGTTCCTTCCGCCGCCAAACAGCAGTCGGTTTTCGTAGTTTCGGAAATAGTAGTACCCCGCATCGAAGTGAAAACTTCCCTGCAGGCTCAAACCGGGCATCTGCTCGGTGATGAGTACCTGTCCGCGGCCGGGCTTGGTATTGGCCTGTCCGGAATGCAAAGCTTGTGAGAGGGCATTGGTACAGATACCTACTTTACCGGCGGTGAATTTAACCTCTTCGTTCAGGTAGAGGTGTTTGACATAGACCTCCACGTTGTTGTTGGTCTCTTCTATATGCGAAACCTCGGCACCGGTAATAACCCGGATTCCCAATGCATTGATGAGCCGCCAGAGTGCCGATACCAGTTTTCCGCTATGGATCTGTCCTTCAAGAGGGTTGGCAACTACCTGTTTGATCCCTTTGAACCCGAGTTGGGCAATGCGGTCGTTATCTTCCCGGAAAACCGGTGTTTCAAAATGGCGGGAAAGAAGTTCATTGAGGCGGTCAAGGTCTTTTTTATCGATGGATTTGTCCTCTTCCCGGATAAGCTCGTATCCACCCAGTTCTTCGTATTCCATGGCAGAATCGCTGATCCGGCTTCTCAGGAGTTTGAGTCCGGCATAACGATCGGCAACCAGTTTGGCAGCTTGTTCCTCGCCTTGCAGCCGGATATCTTCCAGAAGCTCCGCAGCCTTGGCAAAACAGGCAAACCCGGCATTCCGGGTACTCGCTCCTGAAGGGAAAATACCCCGTTCCAGAACACAAATTCTGGCCCTGGGTGATTTCTCTTTCACCGACAGTGCCGTGGACAATCCCAGCAGGCCGCCTCCCACGATCAGAATGTCCTGCGCGCATAACGCGTCTTCTTCCCAAAAACTAAGCATCAGGCAAATGTAAAAAAAGGCTCAATTTAATGGAAAACTGATATTACATACTGTACCCACCCCTTTTTCCGATTCAAAATCCAGCCGGGCCCCTATGTTACGGGCGAAGCGATGAACCAGTGCCAGGCCGAGACCGAAACCGCTTTCGCCATCTGTACCCGATTTGGAGTCAGTTCCGTGCAGCAGACGTATCCGCTGTAGCTGTTCTTCATCCATACCCGTTCCCTGATCGGTTACCTGCAGGTTAAGTTCCCCGTTGATTAATTCCCAGCTTAGCAGGATCTGACTGTTTCTGCTGAACTTGTTGCTGTTCCGCAGCAGGTTTCGTAAAATGAAACGCAGCTTATTGGGTTCCGTACTTATGGCAAGGTCGGGGCCCTGCCAACTCAGGCTGTTGTTTTTTCTTTTCATGTCCTGGCCTAATTCTTCCTGTAACTCACCCATCAACTGATGAATGGGTACCTGACTGTTGGTATTGACGGGCTGGTTCACCAGTTCCAGTCCCCATTGTATAAGGTTTTTTAACAAAGACTCCGAAGCTTCCAGGGATTGGTGAATATCCTGGACAAAATCCTCAATCCGCACCGAGTCATCTTCTTTCGACATCTGGAAAAGTGTTCGGATGGTTCTTACCGGGGCAATGGCATCGTGAGAGATAGCACTGAGCACCTCCCGCATTTTGGAAAAGCTGTCTTCCATTTCCTCCAGGCCTGCCGCGTATCGGTCGATAAGCTGGAGGTAATATTCTCCCGATGCTTTCTGGTTTATCAGGTTTTCTACCTGACGGCTCATTACCCGGTGAAATTCCTCCTGAAGCGGGGTTAAGCTCCTGGCATTTCGGTCGATGAGGCAGAAAGTCCCGATTTTCTGACCGGACACCTCCAGGGGATACCCGGCGTAAAAACGGATATTCGGGTCACCGGTTACCAGAGGATTGTCGGCAAAGCGTATGTCAGAATGTGCATCCTGTATGAGAAATAAATCATCACCGTGTATGGCATGCCCGCAAAAAGATACCTCACGCGAAGTGGAAGGGGTATCCAGCCCGTAGGAAACATGGAAAACCTGGTCGTTCTCCCGGACTACGCTTAGCAATACAATCGGTACTTCGCAAAAACGGGCAGTCAGCTCTGCAATCTCCTGCAGTTGCTGATCGGCACGCTGGTTTAGAAATTCCAGAGAATCAATAACCTTCAGACGTTCTTCCTCATTGGGTAAGTTGAGTGGGGAAATCATGATATACAAATGTAAAAAGTACACACGGTTTGTGTAAGTTTTTTAGCAAAAGAGGAAAGAATTAATATGAGCCCTTTTCTTTCAAGTATTTACAAGAACATAATAACTAAATGAACATTCATTTATAAATTTGCACCGCAATGCGACCCAGAGACCTGCAAAAAGAGGAAGCCATACGCAAGAAAGCGGTGGAAATAGTAGTAAGGGAAGGCTTTGATGGATTGACCATGCAGAAGCTGGCCCGCGAAGCCGGGGTTTCTCCGGCAACGATTTATATCTATTACAAAGACCGCGACGACCTGCTTTTACAGGTGAGCATACACGAGGAGCTGCGTATGTTCCATGCTACCCTGGAGGGTTTTCACCCGGAAATGCCTTTTGACGAAGGGTTGAGGAACCAATGGAGGAACCGGGCAAAATATTACCTGGAGAATCCGCAAAGCATGTACTTCATGGAGCAGATCCGCTATTCCCGCTTTAATGAGGAGGTTTGGCGTTGTGCCAAAGGAGAGTTCGTGAAAAAGATGTCGGAATTCGTGCATCATGCCATCGAAAGGGGAGAATTGGTGCGGTTGCCCATAGAAGTATACTGGGCGGTGGCTTTTGCCCCGCTTTATCAACTGATCAAATTTCATATCAACAAAAAAGGGATGCACGGCAAGCCTTTCGTGATCGACGAAAAGACGCTTGATTTGGCTGTATCCCTGGTAATCAAAGGACTTAAGCCCTAATCCATGCCCGAGAAAATCAAGAAAAATAAAAATCCGTTCGGCCGCTACGAGGTCTTTATCATCGCTATTCTGGCTATCCTCCAGTTTACGGTGGTGCTGGACTTCATGGTGCTGTCGCCACTGTCAGCCATATTGCTCGAAGAACTGGAGATCACCACGCAACAATTCGGGTTGGTGGTATCCGCCTATGCCTTTAGTGCCGGTTCCGCCGGTTTGCTGGCCTCCGGTTTTGCGGATCGTTTCGACAGGAAAAAGCTGCTGCTCTTTTTCTATAGTGGCTTTATAATCGGCACCTTCCTCTGCGGAATTGCGCCCACCTACGAGCTTCTTCTCGGGGCCAGGGTGCTTACAGGGCTTTTCGGCGGAGTGATGAGTTCCATCAGTTTTGCCATCATCACCGATCTCTTTCCGCTTGAAAGAAGGGGCCGGGTTATGGGATTCGTGCAAATGGCCTTTGCCAGCAGCCAGGTACTGGGAATTCCCATCGGGCTTTATCTGGCCAACCACCTGGGCTGGCATTTTCCTTTTCTGATGATCGTGGGACTGAGCGTTGTGGTTTGGGCCCTGGTGGTATTTTTTATGAAACCCATTACCGGTCACCTCGGTCTTCAGGATCGGCAGAATGCTTTTGGGCATATGTTCCGGACGATCTCTAACCCGCGCTACCTGCGCGGCTTTTCGGTGACGGTTTTCCTGGCAACAGGCGGTTTTATGCTTATGCCTTTCGGAGCGGCATTCAGCGTCAACAACCTGGGCATCAGCCTCGACCAGCTGCCTATGGTGTATATGGCAACGGGCATCTTCTCCATGGTTTTTGGCCCGCTGGCCGGCCGGCTTGCAGACAAGGTAGGGAAGTTCAAGGTGTTTATGGGTGGTTCTATCCTGGCGGCGGGTATCATCGCGTATTACTGCAACCTCGGACTGACCCCGCTTTGGGTGGTTATTGCGCTTAACGTGATCATGTTTGCCGGGATCACCTCCCGGATGGTAGCTTCACAGGCCCTGATCTCTGCGGTGCCTGCACCGAAGGATCGCGGAGCGTATATGGGAATCAATTCTTCCTTCATGCAGATCAGCGGGGGTATTGCTTCCATGATTGCCGGAATGATCGTGGTACAAAATGAAGGAGGTGCGTTGCAACACTATGATACCCTGGGGTACGTTGTGACCGGAACGGTGGCCATTACCCTGCTGCTAATGTACAGGATCAATAAGATGGTGTATGAAAACCCGATCGGTGAATCAAATGAACCGTCCCGAAAAACGGATATTTCTTCTGATCAATCCGTATCGGATATGCCTGAGCCTCCCGCGGGCACGGCAGATTCCGGAGAACACCACCCCAGTCTTGTTCAGGAGTAGTGGTGTCCGGAAGTTCCGGAATCATTCGATCATCCTGTTGAAGGCCAGGGCCTGCTCTACCCAGAAATCCAGGTCTTCGTCGCGGTCAAAGCCTTCCGGATCGATAAACAGGAACCCGCGCATCACCCTTCCGGTAAAGTCCATCACCCGGCTGCCCTTACGTTGCAACAACGACTCATAGGGGAGTTTCCCCACGCGCACCATGATGCGGTCAAGTTGTGTTTGTTTATCGAAGTTGATACCCATACACATCTTCCCGTTAACCATGAAGACGAGGCCTCCCATCATTTTCTTTTCTTCGGTATCACCCTGACCCGCAAGGCGCTGTCTGACTCTTTCCGCAAGGTGTTCGTTATAAGCCATAGATTGATTATTACAGTTCTGCAAGGGGCAACCCCTGAACAATATACGGCATTATCGGTTTTGTTCTCCCGCCCGGAGACAGGGGATAGGATTCAGGTAGAACATCTTTTTCCATCCCTGCGGAGAAGAATCGGCCCTCCAGGGATAGGGTATCGGGGTGGCAATGGTATAGTGCAGGTGCGCGGGTTTTCCGGCAGCATTTCCGCTGTTCCCTACAGTGCCCAGGTTTTCACCGCGGCTGAGCCAGCTGAATGAACAGGTTTTGATGCTGTCAAGATGCGCATAGTAGTGCATCCGCCATTTCGGTCCGAGTACCAGAACCACATTACCGCCCATCCCGATTTGCCCGGTATAAACAACCAGTCCGTAAGTAGCCGCATTGACAGGAGTTCCTTTTTTGGCGAAAATGTCCACTCCCTTATGGGTGCCTGATCGTCCCCAGGGATGATACCAGAAGGATTGCGGATGGTAATCGGCGGAACCTGCACCTTCTACCGGCATGATTACCCGTTGCGGAAGAAGCATACCGCCCAGCCAGATAATAAGTACTCCCAGAATCAGCCTTCCGATCCGTTTTTTGATGCCAGTCGCCATGGTGGATTAACGCGGTTTTCCCCGGCAAAGTACAGAATGAGTACGTTCCCGGAGGGATCTGAGAGGCGGGCTTCCCGCCAGAGCCAGGGTTTGTCGTTAGGTAGCTCGGTGAAAAGGAACCCCTTCTCCAACAATTCCTTTACGGTTTGGTCGAGGTTCCGGCATTCGAAATAGAGATGTACTCCCGGAGCTGAAGGCAGGGAATCTGTCAGTTGTAATGAAAAAGTCGAGTGGCCTTCCGGACAAAGAAAGCGGGCATAATGTCCGTTACCGGCTACGATGAGTTCAAGTCCCAGATCCTGGTAAAAGCGAATGGAAGCTTCCAGATCGGTGCAGGGGGCGGTTACCTGATTCAGATTCATGCGTTTAAAATACCGGGCATCCCATTAATTTCCGATGTGCGCGCCGTTTGTGCAGGAAAGGGAATCGCCAGGAAAGGTAATACCGCTTCCGGATCTTGCCGGGAGGCTTTCTGACAGCAACTGTTTTGATTTGTTTTTCGTCGTTCAATCCGGTGGCTTCGTGACGGGTGCTGTCCGTATGCCTGTTAGGGATGACCACGGGGATTTGCTGTACCGGTTCCTGAACGGTTTCCGTTTCGGTGGTGTCGTTTATGGATTGGGCGGAAAGCCCGGCACCGGTAAAGAGGGCTCCGAGAATAAGCATTGCCCAGCGTCGAAACGGGAATACCCGTTCCAGCGGGATCATGTCGTATTCGATATCCTCCCGCTTAAAGTAGCCGCAGGTTTCGGGATGACTGGCGTACCAGGTTTTGATGGCATCGCGGTCCCAATGGGTGAAATCCTTCACACATTTGTTGCAGTCGGTGCAGTACTTTTCTCCGTTTTGCAACTCCATGCTGCCCCAATCGCGGTCGCATTCTCTTCCGTATCGTGTTTGCCGAATAGACATAACTTTATAAAGGTAACGATTTAAAAGAAAGTAGCGTGTATGAACTTCAACCGGTGTCGGATCGCATTCCGAAATCTCTCCCTCCTGGCGGTCTTTTATTTTTGCCCCTCATCCTTATCTTTGTCGCCATCTAAGAATTGAGCATGAAATCCAGAATTGCCTTTGCTTTTGTTATTGCCCTGGTTTTGGGCATGAGCGCCTGTCACTACGGATCCGAAGCGGTTAAAAAAGACCTTGAGCGCAACGAAGAGTACAAGTCCAAAAGCGCGGAAAAGGAAGCGGCAACCGCTCTTCCTGCAGAAGCCGCCGTTGAAACCGGTACTCAGACTACTGAGGGCGGAGAAGGAGAAGACGCTCCTGCTGCGGATACCACCACCGCCGAATAATGGCCGAAAATATCCATATCCCTGCTTCCCTGAGTAAGTCGGAGAAGTATGAGGCCCTGTTGCCTATGATGAAGGGATTGATGGAGGGAGAATCCTCCCGACTGGCCAATATGGCCAATTTTACCGCTGCTTTAAAAGAAGTATTTCCCTGGCTCTGGGTGGGGTTTTACCTGGTTGAGGGCGAAGAACTTGTTCTCGGTCCCTTTCAGGGTCCGGTGGCCTGTACGCGTATTGCATACGGAAAAGGAGTTTGCGGTACGGCATGGAAAGAAGAACGTGTTGTGGTGGTTCCGGATGTCGACGCTTTTCCCGGGCATATTGCCTGTAGCGCCCTTTCCAAATCAGAGATCGTACTCCCGCTGAGAGGAATTAACGGGGACATTACCGGGGTGCTGGATATCGATAGCGACACCCTGAATACCTTCGATACTACCGACGAATATTACCTCAGCCAACTGCTCAGCCTGCTTGCCAAATAGCCCCTGAAAAGGGAAAGGCGTTGCGCCTCAGGGGGAAAATCGCTTTCTTAGCGCTCCTAACCATGAATCGCAAGACCGCCATGCTCATCGTCGTAGCTGCTTTAGGCTACTTCGTCGATATCTATGATCTGGTACTGTTTAACGTAGTCAAAAAGGAAAGTCTGCAGTACCTCTTCCCCGACAGGGGACCCGAATTTGTTACCAATACCGGGATTTTCCTGTTCAATATCCAGATGACCGGCATGTTGCTGGGCGGACTGCTCTGGGGTATTCTTGGCGACAAACGCGGAAGGGTGCAGGTACTTTTCGGATCAATACTCCTGTATTCCGCAGCCAATATCATCAATGCCTTTGTAACAAGCATGCCCGCTTATGTGGCGGTGAGACTGATCGCCGGTATCGGGCTGGCGGGTGAACTCGGGGCCGGGATTACCCTGATCTCCGAGACGATGGAAACCAAAAAGCGCGGAATAGGTACTATGATCGTGGTGACTTTCGGTGCGCTGGGAGCCGTAGTTGCTGGCTTCATCGGCGTTCAGGGCGAGGCCATCGGGGCTTTCCTGGAGTCGTTGTTCCATTATCCGTTCCCCAACTGGCGGGTGGCGTATGTGATGGGAGGCTCTCTCGGCCTGGTACTTCTGCTGTTGCGTATAGGGGTGTTTGAGTCGGGGATGTTTGCCGACATCCGCCACCAGTCCGGTATACGGAGAGGGGATATCCGCCTGCTGTTTCAGAGTCGGGCCAACCTCATGAAGTACCTGGCTTGTATCCTGGTAGGGGTGCCTATCTGGTACATGATCGGTTTACTCGTTTCCAATTCGGAGGAGATTTTTGCCCCGCTGCTGAATGTGCAGGGCAAGGTCATTAACGGCAAGGCCCTGATGTATTGTTACCTCGGGCTATCGGCCGGTGATTTTGTGAGCGGACTTCTTTCCCAGTGGCTGAAAAGCAGAAAAAAGGTGGTGGTTATCTACCTTATCCTCAGCACGCTGCTCACGGCCTATTTCCTTTTTATTGCGGATGGAATAAGCGTCAATGCTTTCTACTGGCTGACTTTCTGGATCGGTTGTGCTACCGGGTACTGGGCCCTTTTTGTGATCATTGCCTCCGAGCAGTTCGGCACCAATATTCGCTCTACGGTAACCAATACCGTCCCCAATTTTGTTCGCGGTTCGGTTCCCCTGGTAATGGGGGCTTTCCAGTTTCTTCGCCCTGCCACAGGCGTCATTCAGGCGGCAGCTATTGTGGGTGTGGTAGTGATGATCCTGGCTCTGTTAAGCATTCTATACCTGAAAGAAAGCTTCCATAAGGAGCTGAATTACGTAGAAGAGTGAGGTAGATTAGTATTCTATAGAAGGGCAGAAAACCTCCTGCCCTTGCATAATCTTACATAACCCTTACAATGCCGGATACAAAACCTTAGTTGACTCCGCGGAACAGACGATCCCAGCGGATCTTTTTCATGCCTGAAGCATTCTTGTCCCAGCTGAACCAAACAAACCAGGCCTTGCCCACGATGTGGTTTTCCGGAACAAAACCCCAGGAACGGGAGTCGAGGGAGTTATGGCGGTTATCGCCCATCATCCAGTAATAATTGTAGTGGAAGGTATAGGAGTCGGCGGGTTGTCCGTTAATGAGGATCTGCCCGTTTTTGTAATCCATGGTATTGCCTTCGTACAGGGTGATGCAACGGTGATAGATGTAGTAGTTGCGCTGATTGATGGCAACGGTTTCTCCGGCTTTGGGCAGGTAGATCGGCCCGAAGTTATCTGCCGTCCACTGGTATACCGCCTGACCGATATAGGTATCCGGGAAATAGAGGCTGCGTACCATTCCGTTTTGCATATCGATCTGCACCATATCGGCCACCGGCTGTTCCTTTTTGAAACGTTCTGCTTCGTGGTCGGGGATATGGATCAGGAAAGAGTCGGCTTCCATATCGTAGTTCTGCGAAATGACCGCATCCGGATCGATATCGTATTTTGCCTTAAGCTGCCTTTTGTCGGGACCGGTAGCCGTTTGGTAGACCACCAGCCAGGCATGCTGCGGCCGGGCTTTTTCCGGGAATTCCTGGGCCTCGCCATTCACGTAAACCTGGCCTTCCCTGATAAACAGGCTGTCGCCGGCAATGGCAATACAGCGTTTGATATAGTTTTCACGTTTGTCAACCGGCCGCGATTCGTTATTCATATCGTCCTGTCCGGGGTAGTTGAACACCACAATGTCTTTGCGTTTGATCTCCTGGAAGCCCGGGAAACGGTAGTAGGGCAGTTCCAGTGATTCCGAGTAGCTGTCGCTGCCGCCTCCGGGCATGGTATTGTGCACGAAGGGGAAGGATACCGGGGTCATGGGGATACGGGTGCCGTAATTCCATTTACTTACAAAGAGGAAGTCGCCCACCATCATACTTTTTTCCATGGAAGGAGTAGGGATGGTGAAGGCATCCACCAGGAAGGTTTTGATGAGGGTGGCCATGATCACGGCGAAGGAAATGGCATCCACCCATTCGCGGCCTTTGGTGTTCTTTTCTCCCTTACGCACGCGGATGAGGTAGTATCCGAAAAGGACCAGCTCCCAGAAGAGGAAGTAAACCAGGGAGGCACCGAAACCGGCGCCGGCGGCCAGCAGCAGCACAAAGAAGAAGATCAGGTTGAGGCTGCTCCAGATGCAGATGTAAATCCACTCCTTACGGGAGAATTTACGGATACGTTCCACAATGTTTTTCATGAAAAATCAGTCTAGTTGAGTGGTGTTTTTTATGACATGCTCCATGGTGAACACCCCTTGTTTGCCAAGGAGCCATTCCGCTGCCAGTACCGCACCGAAGGCAAAGCCGGCCCGGCTGTGGGCCGTATGTGTGATCTCTATGGAATCGATAGCCGATTCGTACAGCAGGGTATGGGTGCCGGGCACTTCGTCGATACGTTTGGCGACGATGCCCAGGGTGGTCGGAGCCTGTTCTTCGTTTTCGTCGAGCACCAGCTTCCAGGTCTTTTTCCAGGGAAGCCGCTCGATGGCCTGTGTAGCCAGGGTAATGGCCGTGCCGCTGGGGGCATCGGCTTTTTGGGTATGATGAACTTCTTCCATCCGCAGGTCGTAGGAATCATGCGGCGCCATCAACTCGGCCAGGCGTTTGTTGATCTCGAAAAAGATGTTCACCCCCAGGCTGAAATTGGTAGCCGTTAGCAGGCTGCATTCCTTTTCCCGGGATTCTGCCGCAAGCGCTTCGTAATGGTCGTACCAGCCGGTAGTGCCCACCACCACCGGAACACCCAGCTCAAAGCAGCGGCGGATATTCTCCACCGCGGCATGAGGCGCGGTAAACTCAATGGCAATATCGGCTTCCCGGAGTTTGTCTTTTTCACTCTCGGGCGAGTCTTCATTGATCCGGGCCACGATCTCATGTTCGCGTGAGATGGCTGCGTTTTCAATGGCTCTACCCATTTTTCCGTATCCGATTAATGCGATCTTCACTTTTTTTCTGCTTGCGACAAACTTAGTACATCCCACCCTGCCTTACAAGCAAGCACCATCCGCTATATTTGCGGCGATGCGGAGATTTTTTTGGTTTCTTATTCTCTTTTTCGCCGGCTGCCTGCTGCTTGCCTGGCAGGGTTGGGAACATGTGTACCGCGAAAATACGGACCCGGTGAAAAAACACCGCCTGCTTATTCCCGAAGGATCGGATTGGCAGGATGTAATGCAGCTATTGAGGGATGATTCGGCGGTGCTGAACCTCAATACCCTTAACCGGGTGGCGGAATGGAGTGGCTATGGAGATATGGTCAAGCCCGGCTATTACCGCATTACTCCGGGGATGAATAACCTGGAACTGCTTCGCATGCTGGCCTCGGGACGTCAAACCGAGATCCGCCTGGTGCTGCGCGGGCGCTGGTCCAAAGAAAGGCTGATCGGGTATGTAAGCAGCGAAATTACGGCCGACAGTATGACCCTGGTGCAGTTACTGAACGACAGCACGGCTTTGTCGCGCCTGGGCTGGACCCCCGAAACGGTTCTGGCGCTCTTCATCCCGAATACCTACAATTTCTGGTGGACGACTTC
Source organism: Bacteroidia bacterium (assembly GCA_964215915.1). Classification (GTDB taxonomy): domain Bacteria; phylum Bacteroidota; class Bacteroidia; order UBA8524; family UBA8524; genus UBA8524. The sequence continues at coordinate 3,038 of CAXPEB010000076.1, read as the reverse complement.
CGCCGACCAGTTTATGGAAAGGATGCAAAGGGAGTATGATCGTTACTGGAATACGGAAAGGAAGCAACAGGCGCAGGCAGTGGGACTCACCCCGCTGGAGGTAAGCATCCTGGCTTCCGTCGTAGACAAAGAAACCAGCAAAGCCGACGAGATGCCTACCATTGCGGGTGTCTACCTGAACCGGTTGAAAAAAGGGATGAAGCTGGAAGCGGATCCTACGGTGATCTTCGCTGTGGGTAACCCGGATATACGGCGGGTAACCTATGCCATGACCGAGATAGAGTCGCCTTACAATACCTATTACGTAACCGGACTTCCTCCCGGACCAATCTGCATGCCTTCCGTGCAGGCCATTGAGGCAGTGCTGAATCCGGACAAGCACAATTACCTGTATTTCTGCGCCAAAGAGGATTTCTCCGGTTATCATAACTTTACCCACGACTACAACCAACACCTGGTGAACAGCCGGAAATACCGGCTGGAACTGAATAAAAGAGGAATACGCTAATGTTTGTCAGCGAAACCAAAACACGGGTACGTTACGGGGAAACCGATCAGATGGGGTACATGTACCACGGCAACTATGCCCAGTATTACGAGATCGGCAGGGTGGAAGCCCTGCGGCAGGTAGGGTTAAGTTATAAGGGACTGGAAGAGGAAGGGGTGATGATGCCCGTGCTGGATATCCGTTCCCGCTTTCTCAAGCCTGCCCGTTACGACGACCTGATCACCATCCGGACCATCCTGAAGCAATTGCCTACCGCCCGTATCCATTTTGAATTCGAGCTGGAGAATGAACGGGGGGAGTTGTTGCATACGGCGGGCGTGGAGCTGGTTTTCGTGCGCAGCTCCGACATGCGGCCCATTCGTTGCCCGGATTCCCTTCTGCAGGCCATGCTTCCTTATTTTTCATGAGCCGGAGATTCCATTTCTGGAACAGGCTGCAGAGCCGTTTGCCCAAATCCTGGAAAGCCCGGTATGTGCCTGGCCTTGACCGTATCAGCTGGTACCGGCTGCTCAGTTTTTACTTTATCCGTGCCGACCGGGAAGATATCCGCATGCGTGCTTCTTTTATGGCTTTTCACCTGGTGCTGGCGGTATTTCCGGCTACCATCTTTTTCTTTACTCTGGTGGCTTACCTGCCGCTGGAAACCCGTTACGAAGACCTTTTGGCTCTGCTCAACCGGCTCATGCCGGATGCTGCTTACGAGACCCTGGCCGATACCCTGAAGGATCTGTTGGGCAAGCAGCGGGGAGGCTTGTTGTCGGTGGGTTTTCTGGCCGCCGTGTATTTTTCCACCTCGGCTATCGACAGCATGATCCGGAGTTTCCACCGTTCGCTGAATATCCGCGACAAGCGGCCGTATTACAAGAAGAAGCTGTATTCGATCTGGCTGAACCTTTACTTTTCCGCTTTGCTGATGCTGGCTTTGGTGTTGATCACCCTGGGCGATTCAGCCTGGAGGATGCTGAACGAGCAGGGGATACTGGGTGACCGTATGGCTACCGGCTTGTGGCAGGTGCTCAACTGGCTGGTGATTGTGGCATTGATCCAGCTGACCGTTTCTTCCCTGTACCGTTTCGGTCCGTACCAGCGTTCGAAGGGACCTTTTCTGAATCCCGGGTCGGTGATCACCACGGTGCTGATCATATTGATGAGCCTGGTGCTGAGCTATTATGTGGACCGTTTTAATACGTATAACAGGGTGTATGGCAGCATCGGGACCTTGCTGGTTATCCTGCTTTGGGTGTACTGGAACTGCGTGGTGACGCTTATTGGGTTTGAGTTCAATATTCTGCTGGACCAGGTTCGGAAGAGGAGGGAAGAGCAAATGGGCCGGGAGAACCGGATGAACCCGGATTCAAGCTTGGGGAAATAATTTTGTGGCGGGTATGGATTGAATAGGCTGTTTTTGTACTTTTGCCCCCCGGAGAGATGGCAGAGTGGTCGATTGCGGCGGTCTTGAAAACCGTTGACTGTAACAGGTCCGGGGGTTCGAATCCCTCTCTCTCCGCAATGAAGCAGAAACAGAAAACCCGCGATAAGCGGGTTTTTTGATTTATAGGCGGAGCGTTGAAAGTCGCAGACTTGCATAAGCGCAGGCTATAAATCAAAAAGAGGCCGCAGGCCGTTTTCTGTTACGCTTCATTGCTACGCCCCTCAAGGGATCACGACTGTAGCGCAGCGGAAGGAGTAATCCCGGCAGTGTAGCGTTGAAAGTCGCAGACTTGCATAAGCGCAGGCTATAAATCAAAAAGGGGCCGCAGGCCGTTTTCTGTTACGCTTCATTGCAGGCATGCGATAAAGCGAAGGCAAACGAATATTCCTCTGACTAAAATCTCACGCCTTCTGCTTTATTGCCACCCTTTAAGGGGTCGCGAACGAACAAAGCTACAGGGAAGATATCCTGGATGCTTACCTGTTCCATACCCTGGAAGAACTTCAGGATTTATCCTTTTCATGGAAGGAAGATTACAATGCCAATCACCCCAATCAAGCTTTAAATAACCTCAGTCGCATTATGTATTTGGAACAAAATCAACATCTTTGAGTATCCAATTTATACCTGGTTCGGAGAAGGGGCTACTTACACTTATACACATTGTTGGTGGCTGTGCTTTTCTGTCTGTCGCCGCATTCTTCTTCTTTACTGTCTCGTTTTTCGTATTATTCTTGCCACTTTTTTATTTCTGTTTTGTCTTTAAAAAAGAGCAGCCAGTCCCTGCTGCTCTTGTCGTCAAACACCTCATTCATAGTGATGCCTGACTCTGCTTGTGTGTGTGCCACCTATGGCGTTAACGGTCGGACTGTTTCAGTTTCTTAATATACTTCTTGGCTTTGTTTTGCGTCAAGAGCCTTTCCGAAATCAAACTCTGACCAAGTTGTAAACCAATTATTTCTCGCTTCAATAATGTTTGTTTGCAGACCTACGTCTGTAATTTTGTAGAGCTTCAGAAGTTTTCTTTTCGTTACATCAATATTTACAAATGGGTAAGCAAGAATATCGAATAAAAGTAAAATAAATTCTGCCTTCTTT
>CAXPEB010000075.1:0-14061 GCA_964215915.1 Bacteroidia bacterium | reverse complement strand
CCCTACACGACGCTCTTCCGATCTTTCTATAAATGAAAAAACATGAAGTACCTATACCTCTTCCTATTAGTTGCTTTCTCCATCCACGTAAGCGGTCAATCCCTCTCCGACTCCTTGCTTGCGGAATACCAGTTCAACGGCAATGCCCATGATACCAGTGGTAACGGAAATGATCTCCTTGTAGACGGGGCCGTACCTGCTCCGGATAGAAACGGACAACCTGGGGCAGCTTATTATTTTAACGGTATTGATGCCTCCATATACAAAGTCAATGCAAGTGTTTTTTACCTGAATGAATATACCTATTCCGTTTGGGTGAAATCAAGTGAGCTTCCCAATGTTGGGACCGTCAGAACGGTAATCGGAGTAGGAGGTACTATTAAAGACAACGGAATGAGTCTAAACAACAAGTATGGGGATCAAATAGTAGGTTACGGGATTTATTCGTATAAGTCTTCCGCTCAACAAGTCTCCTATGTGCTTGCTGACGGATTGGGTGATACCAATTGGCACCACCTTGTCAGTGCACGTTCCAATGATTCTATCATTTTTTATGTTGATGGAAATTATTACGGTGCCGATGCAACTGGAGACGATGCCGGGTATTCCGGGGTAAACAATGGAATCTATATCGGTTGCAGGCATAAAAATTCCACTTTCTTCAGAGGATACATTGATGATGTACGCATATGGAAAAGAGCCCTTGACGCCTCGGAAGTTGCTCAGCTCTACAACAATACCGCTACCGCACTTGCTCCTGAAAACGTCGAAAATACAGGCACTGTCGTATATCCCAACCCTTCCTCAAACGGTCAGTTCACGCTGCAATGTGAAAACCTTATACAAGGGAAGATCCTGGTGATGAATATGCTGGGACAAACCGTTGGCACCTTTCCCATAGAAAACAACTCAGCCGGAATCACCGTTACCAAGGCCGGATATTACCTGATACAGGTGCTGGACCAGCAGGGAAATCTGCGGGAGACTCTAAAAGTAGTTTCCCGGTAAACCTTCAAGGCAAATAAGACGCTAACTAGTAAAAGCGAGGGAATTCCCTCGCTTTTTTTATTTTGCAGCATGTCTGTGCTCTATCTGCTTCCGGCACCAATAGGCGATCATTTCAATCTTCCCGAGAACACTTCCTCACTGCGAAGGTTTATCGTGGAAAATATCCGGGACGGAAGGCGCTTTCTTAAGGCCTGCTTTCCTGAACTTAACATCAACGAGTGCCGCTTTCTGGAAATCAATAAAAACCAGATCAATGCTCAGGAAATACAGACCTTTCTTCAATCGGCAAAAAAGGAAAATGAAGACATCGGCTTGTTATCGGATGCAGGACTCCCCTGCGTGGCAGACCCGGGAGCATTGGTGGTGGAAAAGGCACATCACCTTAATTTCCAGATCAAGCCGTTGGTAGGACCAAGTTCCCTGATGCTGGCTCTGATGGGCAGCGGTTTCAACGGACAGTGTTTTGCTTTTCACGGTTATTTGCCCATCGCCGAACCGGAACGCTCCAGAAGTATCCGCTTGCTGGAAGAAGAGTCACTCAGACGAAACATGACTCAGCTCTTTATCGAAACGCCATACCGCAACGATAAACTCCTTGATCTGTTGCTCAGCCTGCTCAAACCGACTACACGGATCTGCATTGCCTGGAACCTGCAAACCGATGAAGAACAAATTCAATCCATGCCTGCAGCTGCCTGGAAAAAAAACAAACCGGATCTGCACAAAAAACCGGCAGTATTCCTGCTCTACAGCCGTTGACTTGCTTTTTTGAATTATCCCTTTTACCTTTGACTAACAAGCGTTAGCAATGCCCGCACGTTTCGCGAACAGAAAAGAGGAAATCATCCATGTTGCCGCTGAGTTATTCAGTCGCAACGGGTACAGCGCAACTTCCATGCGCGACATCGCCGAACATATAGGTATGGAGGCAGCAAGCCTGTATAATCATATTAGTTCCAAAGAAGAGATTCTTCATAGTATCTGCTTCGGCATGGCCGACCGTTTTTTGAATGCCATCGAAGAAGTGAATGATATTTACTTCAACGGAGAACAAAAGCTGCGTATGGCGGTGCAGAATCACGTTCGCATTCTAACGCAGAATCTGGCAGAAGCTCAGGTCTTCCTGAAAGACTGGAGACACCTTGGCAGTGAAAACCTGGATGCTTTTATCCGCTTGAGGGACCAGTACGAAGACGGCATTGAGAATATTCTGCAAACAGGCATCGATGAAAATGTGTTTCAGGATATCGATAAGAAATTTGCTGCTCTCAATATCCTTTCGTCCGTGAACTGGATTGTTGAATGGTACAAGCCTGACGGGAAAATGAGTCCTGAGCAAGTGGCCATGAAATTATGTGACTTTATTCTGACCGGCCTGAAAAAAGCCGAACCCTTTTAATAACTCAAATTATGTACGGAAATGCCTATATCGATCCGGATGCAAAAGTGCAGCAAGAGGAAGCTGACGATCCGGTAAAGCTCCAGGAGTTTGAAGCCCGGATTACCGCCGGGGAAAAAATCGAGCCCAAAGACTGGATGCCGAAAGAATACCGTCGTCAGCTGGTACGGATGATCGAACAACATGCTCATTCCGAAATCATCGGAGCCCTTCCGGAAGGCACCTGGATTACCCGTGCACCGGGATTCCGGAGAAAACTGGCGCTGATGGCTAAGGTTCAGGACGAAATCGGGCATGCTCAGTTATTGTACAGTGCAGCTGAGACCCTGGGGAAATCCAGAGAGGACATGATTAACGACCTGATCAGCGGAAAATCGAAATACTCCAACGTATTTAACTACCCTGCTTTTACCTGGGGCGATACCGCTGTTATTGCCTGGCTGATTGACGCAGGAGCAATCGTAAACCAGGTAGCCAACTCCAAAGGTTCATATGGCCCATACTGCAGAGCCCTGGAACGGATCTGTGCAGAAGAGTCCTTCCACCTTAAATACGGACACGATAATGTGGTATTCCTCGCTACCGGCACCAAGGTTCAAAGGCAAATGGTTCAGGAAGCTCTTACCCGTTGGTGGCCTCCCATCATGCATTTCTTCGGCCCCCCCGATAAAATGTCGGTGCATACCGAAAAACTCATGAAATGGAAAGTCAAGATGGCTACCAATGACGACATGAGGCAGCAATTCCTGAATATGTATGTGCCCAAGATCTGGGACCTCGGACTTGAACTCCCCGACCCTAACCTGAAAAAGAACGAATCAACCGGACTGTGGGAATACACGGAACCCGATTGGGATGAGTTCAAACGTGTCATCAATGGCAACGGTCCTTTGAACAAAGAACGTCTGGCAGTTAGAAAAATGGCCGAAGAACGGGGTCGTTGGGTAAGGGAAGCCCTTAGCAACAAAGAAGCCCGTTATGTGACGCCATTGGCCTGATGAAACGTAATAAAAAAATCTGGATGTTCGTGATTCTGGCGATCGTCAACCTGATCGTCATTCTGAGTTTTATCTTCCTGACAAAGTTGATCCGGAACAACGACGACCTTAAACTGGATTCCACCCATATCCCCTCAACCGAGGGGATTTTTTATTTTTAACGGTGCAACCGTTCCTGCCATGGGCCTCGTTATGGATAAAAGATGGCCGGACCGGGTTACTATATTGGTATGACGGAAGAAGAGCTGATCAAAGGATGCAAGGATAACAGCCGTAAACATCAGGAGGCTCTGTACAGAAAATATTCCAGGAAAATCTATGGAATATGCCTGCGTTATGCCGCATCCGAAATGGAAGCGGAAGACATGATGCAGGAAACATTCATCAAAATCTTTACCCGCATGCACCAATACACACCCGGTGGATCCTTCTCCGGGTGGATCAAACGAATCAGTATCAATCATGCCATTGAAGTTTACCGGAAAAGCAAACGCCTGGTATTTGTTGACGCTTATGAGGGACCGCTGGAAGACAGCTATGACCCGAACATACTGGAAAAAATGGGCGCCGACGAAATTACCGAACTGATCAAACGATTGCCTGAGGGTTACCGGATGGTCTTTAATCTGTATGCAGTTGAAGGATATACCCATAAAGACATATCGGAGATCATGGGTATTTCCGAAGGAACCAGCAAATCACAGTATTCGAGAGCCAAAGCACACCTGGTGGTGATGCTTGCAGAAAGGCTGAAGATCAGAAAGGAGGATAAGCATGTCAGAGCATGATATGGAAAACATATTCCGCAGGAAGCTGGAGGATTTTGAAGCTGACCACAATGACCGGTGGAATCAGATAGAAGCCGCACTTCCTAAAAAGAAAAAACGCCGGGCGGCATTCTGGCTTTTGGGGATCGGGTTGTTCCTTGCCGGAAGTGGCATTACTTTCTTTTCCCTGCAAAATGAAGATAACCCTCAGCAAACTCTAGCTAACCGGGAAACCGCGCAACCGGATAAAGGAACCTCCTCTGTCGGAGATCATGCCACAGAACCTACTTCCCCTGTTCGGCAAAATGCAAGCGCAAGCCCGGATACGGATATCATCACCACTCCCACTGAAAACAGTACGGAAACTAGAAACACCGGGAATATCCTGAACCCGACTTTTTCGAATGCAAATCCTGACAATTCCCTCAGTCCTGTAAGGGAACATGAAGCTGAATCCGAACTGCAGGAAGAATCGTCTGCATCCATTCCTGAAGAAACTCCTGCAAAGGAAGACGAAGCCCCGCTTAGTGAACCCGAAAACACGGAGAACGATCCTTCCGGAGACACACATGACCTTCAGGAAGGTGAACGTTTGAATTCCGAAAGTGATAAGAAAGAAACAAAAGAAGAGGAAATCCCACCGCCAACATCGAACCCCACTCCCGACCCTTCTAGGGTGAAAAAAGAAAAAGAGGATAAGGAATTCCCCGTTTTAAGTATCGGTATTGGGGTATCGGCCTGGTATTCTTACTTCACCCCGAAAATGCCCGAGAGTGTCGGGAATTATGCGGCAATTGACAGGAATATGGTCAGCCGGAATCATGCCCTTCGTCAACAAATTGAAAAAGGAGGGTACGCCTTCAACCAGAGTCTGTGGGTTAATTACCGGTTTAGCCAATACCTGAGCCTGAGTGCCGGAGTCAGCATGATGCAAACCACACAGACACTGAAGTTTGATTTTGTTAAGAGTGGCAACGACTCCATCCGGAGCCCGGGCGATTTCCCGGAATACACGTACCTCGGACCGGGGGGTGTTTATGTCTACCCGAATGATTCCATCATTCCGGGCAATACCATTCGTACACAGAACAAATATTTCGCAAGAGAAATCCCGGTTCATTTTAATTTCCATTATCCCCTAACGGAAAAACTGGAACTGGTTTCTCATATCGGCGCAAGCTTCCGGTGGGTCCGCTCTACCAGTATTTACCTGCCAGACATTGATAATGTAGGCATGGTATACCTCAACGGCCCGGAATACTATCCCGGTATTCGAAGCACCTGGCAGTTCCAGGGAGGAATAGGCATCAACTACCGGCTTGGGAATTCTTACAGCCTGGGTATCCACCCTTCCGTTTCCGTTTCCCTGCAATCCAATGTGCGTTTCAAACACTACGTACAACAATATCAGCGGCAATTCGGACTCCAGCTTCGTTTTGTTCGCAAAATCTGAAAACCTTCATCTTCGATACAAGTGGTAAAGAGTCCCGGGCCCGTAATGGGGTTCGGGCTTCTTACTTTTATTGACCCTACCTGTTTTATCAGAAGCGCCTATAATGAATATATATTCGGCTATAATGGCATAAATCGGGATTCCGTTGGTCATTATCCAAAGAGTAATGCTATTTTTGCCAAAACAATTGCATCCATGGCATTAGAAATCAAAGTACCGGCAGTAGGAGAATCCATCACCGAAGTAACCGTTTCACAATGGCTGAAGCAAGACGGTGATTATGTGGAAATGGACGAAGTGATTTGTGAACTGGAATCCGACAAAGCCACCTTTGAGTTGAATGCCGAAGCCTCGGGTGTACTTAAAACCATGGCCGCCGAAGGGGACACCATCGAAGTAGGTGCGGTGATCTGTAGTATCGATACGGAAGCTTCCGCTCCTGCAGGAGGAGATTCCAAAAAAGAAGAGGAAAAGGCTGCTGCTCCTTCTCAAAAAGAAGAATCCAAAGCGCCGGTTGCCGAAGAAAGCCGAACCACTTATGCCAGTGGGGTGCCCTCTCCTGCCGCTCAGAAAATTTTGGCTGAGAAAGGAATTGATCCTTCTTCCGTTAATGGAACGGGCAAAGATGGCAGGATTACCAAAGACGATGCCCTGAAAGCAGAAAAATCCGCTGCTCCCAAAGAGAAACCGGTGGAGACCGCCTCACCTTCCGGAGCTGACAATGCCGCTTTCAGCAGGAATGTGCGCCGGGAAAAAATGAGCAGCCTCCGGAAAACCGTTGCCAAAAGACTTGTTTCGGCGAAGAATGAAACGGCCATGCTTACCACATTCAACGAGGTAGACATGAAGCCGATCATGGATATCCGGAAAAAATACAAGGAGGCTTTCAAGGATAAACATGAGATCGGATTGGGATTCATGTCCTTCTTTACCAAAGCCATTTGTGAAGCCCTGAAAGAGTTTCCGGCCGTTAACTCATATATCGATGGAGAAGAAGTGGAATACCACGACTATTGCGATGTGTCTATCGCTGTTTCGGCTCCTAAAGGCCTGGTTGTTCCGGTTATCCGAAATGCGGAGAGTCTGAACCTGGCAGAAATTGAAAAGGAAGTAGCTCGTTTGGCTGGCCGTGCCCGCGACAATAAACTCAGTATCGAAGAAATGACCGGCGGAACATTCACCATTACCAATGGCGGCGTGTTCGGCTCCATGATGTCTACTCCTATCATCAACCCCCCTCAGTCTGCAATACTGGGCATGCACAATATTGTAGAGCGTGCCGTTGTGGTCAACGGGGAGATTGTGGTACGCCCGATGATGTATGTCGCGCTATCCTACGACCACCGTATTATTGATGGCAGGGAAAGCGTTAGCTTCCTGGTACGGGTAAAAAACTTGCTGGAAGATCCAATTCGTCTGATGCTTGGCGTCTAAACGCCTGAATCATATTGAAATACCGATTTAGGTAGTATATTGGCTTTTCATTCAGCTTGCTTATACCCAATCCTGCACCCTAATTCAGGTATGACATGCAAACAATCGGAGACGAGATCAAACAAAAAACCTTTCAGAGTGAATACCAGAAAGCAGTATTGAATGTGCTGCTCACCGCCAACATCTTATATGCTACCAATAGCCGCTTTCTGAAAGGTTTCGGACTTTCTCCCGAACAGTTCAATGTATTGCGGATACTCCGGGGTCAGTATCCGGACCCCTGTACCGTACTAAGCATCCAGGAGCGTATGCTGGACAAAATGTCCAACGCCTCCCGTCTGGTAGATAAACTGGAAGCCAAAAAGCTGCTCACCCGCAAACAATCCAGCCTTGACCGCCGCCAGGTAGAGATAAAAATCACGGACAACGGACTCACATTACTTAAAGAGATCGATGGCCCCATGCTGGAAATGGAAAAACGCCTGAAATGCGTGGATGACAAGGATCTTCAGCGCTTCAACGACATCCTGGACATCATCCGTAACAACTACCGGGAAAATTTCGGAGATCAGTAAAGTACCTTTTCGCGGATATATGTTTCCACAACGGGTGGTACCAGGTAACGGATGGACTTCTTTGCCTGCAATACTTCCCGGATAAAAGTGGCGGAGATATTCAAAACCGGGGCATCGAATACCCGAACATTTGATCGGGCCTTCAGAGCCTGGTTATCGTAGCCTTCACGGTGATAAACAAATAAACGGTATGCCGTGATGATCTCTTCAAATCCCTTCCATTTATGTAATCCGGCCAGATTATCGGAGCCCATGATCAGGATAAACTCATCGTCAGGGCGGGTTTCATTGAGATAATGCAGGGTATGGATGGTGAATGAGGGCTTGGTGAGATTGAACTCGATATCCGCCGCCTTCAACCTGGGATGATCGGCTACTGCCAGCCTGACCATTTCCAGCCTGTGCTTCTCATCGGCAAGTTTATCATGAATCTTGAACGGGTTTTGAGGAGAGACCACAAACCACACCTCTTCAATTTCCGTAAACTCAAGCATGTAGTTGGCAATGATCAGGTGACCCACATGGATCGGGTTGAACGAGCCAAAGAAAAGTCCGATTTTCATATCCCTAAAAACTCAGCTGCCAATTCTCCCGCCTTGCTTTTTGTGTCTTCAAGGCGATCATTCAGCAATACCACATCAAACGCGTTTTCATATTCCATCTCCCTGGCAGCTTTGGCAACGCGCTCCATCACCTTCTCCTCGGTTTCAGTACCTCTGGCTCTCAGCCTTTGCTCAAGCACCTCTAAAGAAGGAGGCTTAACAAATACCGAAAGCGCCGCATTCCCGAAAATTTTCTTGAGGTTCAGCCCGCCTATCACATCTACGTCAAACAGCACGGCCTTTCCTTCGCCCCAGATCCGTTCCACCTCCGATTTGAGAGTGCCGTAGAACAGCCCCTTGTATACTTCTTCGTATTCCACAAAATCACCGTGCTCAATCCGTCTTTTGAACTCCTCCGTATCCAGGAAAAAATAATCCCTGCCATCAACTTCTCCTGTCCTTTTACTGCGGGTGGTGGCCGAAACCGAAAAAGCAAGATCATCCCGCGCACCCAGCAAATGCCTGACAACCGTGGTTTTGCCAGCACCTGAAGGAGCACTGAATATGATAACTTTATGCATCAGAGAATATTGAGCACCTGCTCTTTGATCTTTTCCAGTTCTTCTTTCATACTTACCACTGCCTGCTGTATCCCGAAATGGTAGGATTTTGCTCCCATCGTATTGATTTCACGGCCCATCTCCTGGGAGATAAATCCCAGTTTTTTACCCCCCGATTTTTTGTACAGGTTATCGAGAAAATAACGGCAGTGCTGGGCCAACCGGGTCTTCTCTTCTGCGATGTCCAGCTTTTCAAGGAAATAGACCATTTCCTGTTCAAAACGGTTCCGGTCTATATTCTCCGTCCCAATAAACTCTTCAAGGTTATTGGCAATCCGCTCACGTATGCCTTCTACGCGTTCCGGCTCAAGTGCTATCACCTTTTCCAGGTTCTCTTGTATGGATAGAACCGCTTGTTCAAGCGCCTGACCAAGAGCCTGTCCTTCCTGAGACCGGAATTGTTCCAGTTGACCTATTGCCTGTTCCGTGGCTTTGATGATGGTCTTCCAGTTGGCTTCCATCTGCAGGTCTTCTTCTTTCACCGTAAGCACATCGGGGAACTCCATGATACGGGTAAGCAGATCACCGGTGCCTGCACCGAGTTCAAACCCCAATTCACTGATCTCATCGAAATAAAACTTTACCAGTTCTTTATTGATCTGGTACTGGCCGGTATTCACCTTTTTGGTTTCGATATTGAAATAGACCTGAAGACTTCCGCGCTCAACCCTGGTCTGCATGAGTTTCCGCAATTCCAGTTCCCTGGATTGATAGGCCTTGGGCATACGCAGGTTGAGTTCAAGGTATTTGCCATTCAGTGCCTTAATCTCCACCTGGGCGATGATGTTTTCATTTTCGGCAGTTCCACTGCCAAATCCGGTCATACTGCGAATTGTCATGCTGTGCTTTTCGTTTTTTTGCTTACCAGGTAAACCCCTGCAAATATGGTTAGGATATACGTAAGTTTCCGCATATTTAGCTGATCCTGGCCCAAAACAATGGCCAGCAGGGTAGCCACAACGGGCTGCAAATAGATATAAGACCCCACCAAAGTGGCACTGGCATGTTTCAATGCCCAGGCATTCAGCAGGTAGGTCAGAAAGGTGGTACCGATCAATACAAAAGCAACAATCCCCCATGCCGCACCGTCAAACAGGGACCAATCCACCGAAATAAGCTCCGAATACCCGAAAGGCAGGACAATCAGACACCCGAACAGAAAATTCCATTTGGATACGGTAATAGGGTGGTACTTTCTCATAAGCTTCCGGACATATACCAGGTAGACCGCATAACTGAGGGCGTTAAGCATGATATAAATATCGCCCAAGACCCTGTCGGCTTCGAACTTCAGTCGCCATCCTCCGATCAGGAACAGGGCTCCGGCAGCCGCGAGTATAATGCCCCCCGCTTTTAGCCATCCCACCTTCTCTTTATAGACGACAGCGGAACCGATCAATACAAAAACAGGCGTTACAAGCATCAGAACCGACCCGTTGATGGGAGAAGTGATGGACAACCCCTTAAAGAACATGAGCATATTGGCCGCCACCCCAAACAGGGCGCTGATCGCTAATGCCGGTAAATCCTTCCTTTCAACGGGTTCATTTCCCATCCACCGATGTACCAGAAAGAAAAGCACGGCACCGCTGCCTACCCGCAATAAGATAAACCCATAAGGTTCTATGAGGGAAGGCATGATGATCTTGGCCATGGAAAAAGTGGCGCCATAGATCATACTGACCACAAGCAGGGCAAGGTGTACTTTCAGACCGTTCTTCACCAGGGCTCAAATGTACGCTTTCAGGACATTCTCCGGAGCCTGACTCGCAACGGCCGGAAGCGCAGCCAACTAACTTTTACCGGTTACTTAGGGGAACTTCGGGAATTTGCTGAAGTCCGGTTTGCGTTTTTCCAGGAAGGAGTTCTTCCCTTCCTTCGCTTCATCACTCAGGTAATACAGCAATGTGGAATTACCGGCCAGTTCCTGGATACCTGCCTGTCCGTCGAGCTCTGCGTTAAATGCAGATTTGAGCATACGCAATGCGATCGGGCTTTTTGCCAGCATCTTGTTGCACCACTCGATCGTGGTTTCTTCCAGTTTCTCGAGAGGCACTACCTTATTCACCAGGCCCATATCCAGGGCTTCCCGGGCATCGTACTGATCACAGAGGTACCAGATTTCCCTGGCCTTTTTCTGTCCGACGATCCGCGCCAGGTAAGAGGCCCCGAAACCGCCGTCAAAACTTCCCACCTTCGGGCCGGTTTGTCCGAAACGGGCATTTTCCGCCGCGATGGTTAGGTCGCAGATCACATGGAGCACATGCCCACCGCCAATTGCCCAGCCGGCTACCATGGCTACAACAGGCTTGGGAATCCTCCGGATTTGCATTTGCAAGTCAAGCACGTTCAAACGAGGTACCCCGTCATCTCCCACATATCCTCCGTGGCCACGCACCGACTGATCGCCGCCGGAACAAAAAGCTTTGCCCCCTTCACCAGTCAGAATGACCACACCTACCCGATCGTCCTGGCGAGCCAGTTCCATGGCTTCGCTCATCTCTTTCACGGTAAGCGGAGTAAATGCGTTGTGCTTCTCCGGCCGGTTGATACTGATTTTGGCAATACCGTTGTAATAGCCGAATTTGATCTCTTCGAATTCACGAATGGTTTCCCAGGCGTATTTAGATTCCATTAAATGCTCTTTTATATTGAGTGAAAAAATTCTGATTGTCCTTCGGGTCGGTGAATACTTCAAGTACTCCCGCTCCCTTTGTGTTCAATAAACCCGTTAACCCGGAATTTAGTTCATCCCGGTTTCGTGCTGCGAAATACGGCAATTCCAGGTTATCACAAAGTGCAGATGCTGTTCTTTGGTGCCTGGTCTCAAACCAATCCTCCAGTTCCGGCTGGCCGGAAGGGCCGTCTATCAGCCGGAATATCCCGCCACCCGCGTTGTTCAGCAGAATCACCTTTAAATCGGGGCGGGGCATTCTGTTCCAGAAAGCATTGCTGTCATAGAAAAAAGCCACATCTCCGCAAAACAATATGTGGGTTCGCTTATCCATCCCGGCAATCCCGAAGGCGGTGGAAACACAGCCGTCTATCCCACTGGTACCACGGTTGGCATAGATCTCATTTCTTCCCTGCTCCAACTGCATCCAGGCCAGATACCGAACGGGCATGCTGTTGGAAACGTGTAGCGGTGTTTCTTCCGGAATTTCGGATAAGACCTGACGTACGACGGTAAATTCATTCCAGTCGGTAGGTCTGAACAGGGAGGTATGGATATCGGGCAAGCTTCCGGAAAGACTTCGGTACCGTTGTACAAAAGTGCCATCCTGCATATGGACAGCCTCTTCCAGGAACATGTCCAGATCATTGCGTACGAGTTTTGGGCCAGTACCGAACGGATCCGCCATTTCCCCATCCATAGAAAAATGAAAATGAGCGGCAGGCTTGTACTTTCTCAGAAACTGTTTTAAGGGCTTGGATAAGACCGCCATCCCATCCGTTAGCAATATATCCGGTCGCAGGCTTTCCAGCTTTTCTGCATCGTGGCTGAGAAATAACTGTTCGGGAGCTGTGGCTGATGCTCCTGAGCCACTGAGCATATCCGCATGAATATTCCATTCCGGATGAGGTCGCGCCATACGTCGGGGATTCATTCCGCGTATCACCAGAACTTTTTTGTTACGGATGGATTCGAGTGGAAATGCATCCTGTTTCCGGGCATTCTCTTTTATCTGCGTACCTACCGATCCACCTTGATGAGGAGGCAGGTATTGACGGTCAGGAGCAGGGTACAAAGGTTCGTGCAACGGAACATTCAGGTGAACCGGCCCGGGTATTCCCGTTATGGATTCATGAATGAGTTTCCCTGTTATTTCGGAAAAGCCCTCACAATCCGAATAATCCTCCGGGGTACTCTGCCCGTCTTTTACATGACTGCCAAATAACCCGTTCTGACGGATGGTCTGTCCATCCCACTGGTCAATCAAAGCCGCCGGCCGGTCGGCGCTCAGTACCAACATGGGTATCCGCTGGTAATAGGCTTCCACCACAGCCGGATAAAAATTAGCCAGGGCAGAACCCGAAGTGCAGATCAAGGCCACACAGCATCCGCTGGCCTGGGCCATTCCCATGGCAATAAATCCAGCCGATCGTTCATCCATAACCGAATGGCAACGGAACAAACCGGAACGGACAAATGCTATGGTCAGCGGAGCGTTTCTTGATCCCGGACAGATCACCACCTCCCTGACCCCATTGTCGTAACAGGCGTAGGCAATATGTGCAATGGCTTCCTGCACGAGGCGCAAAGGTAAACAGGAGCGGGAAAATTAATTTGGCACAGCGCTTGAATTATTCGCGACACACACTACAGATATGAAAAAAATTCTTACCACCTGCATTCTGCTGGGGATGGGCGGATTGGCCTATTCCCAGGGATACATGGGGTTACACTTCGTGGGCTCCACTCCTCTCAACACTTTCTGCGATACCGGCTACCGCAATGGTTATGGGATCAATTTCGAATTTCTATCCAACAACCTGTTGCGAAAATCAACTAACGCTAGCAATGTCGGTATCCGGTTCGGGCTTGCCTTTGACTACCAGGCAGCCGGAAAAGAAAAGTACGACGTAACGCTTAACACTCCGGATAACGATCCGGGCTACCTGCGTTACAACAATTCACACCTGGGTTTTCGCGGTATCATGCGCATCAGCTTCCTGGATGAAGGACGAGTGAATCCGTATTTCGATGCTTTTACCGGACTCCGGGGTTTCTATTCACACAAATACCTGAGCTTCAAAGAACCCAGACCCGACTATGAAAGTGAACAGAGCGAACAGATCATGAACGGATGGACCTGGCGCTACGGTGGCTCTCTGGGAGTACAATACCGAATCAACTCCACCTTCAGCGTGGATACACGCGTTACCTACTCCAGGGGTAGTGAAACCGACTGGCTAAATATGAATACCCTGAACATGGAAAACCAGGAGACCAGCTACCGGACCAGCTATACCACCACCGATCTGCTCATCTATACGGTAGGCATCACAATTAGGTTTAACGGTTGCGGCAGTTGCCGATCAGGCAGTTCCACAGCCCCATCCAATAACAGTAACAATAACAACGATAACCAGCAGGAACAGCAAAAGGTTACCAAGCCTAAAAAGAAAAAGAATATCACCGTAACGCCGGGTACACCGGGCAGCACAACACCCAAGAAACCCATTGAGGTAAAACCCACGCCGGAGGCAAAACCGAAACCGGCTTACTAAAAGACCTTATAGATCGGAAGAGCGTCGTGTAGG
>CAXPEB010000074.1:0-28962 GCA_964215915.1 Bacteroidia bacterium | reverse complement strand
TCATTCCATAAAGGATTCGAATTGCCGGCGAATTTTCAGCTTAAATGAAGTAGAAGAAAGGAATCCGCTAGGGAAAAATACTTCCGCGACAGAATGAATTGTTGCTGAAAATCGGTACAAAGATAATCCAATGTGCGGATAATCCCTATAAATATTACCGGATCACAGAATGACCCACTACTGAAAAAAACGGAATTAATCTGTACCGCCTCCTATCTTTGCCTTTTATTCCTTGAACTGGGAACCTGTATTTGACCAACTGGCGGAACGGGGTTTTGCCGTGGTCGATGATTTTCTTGACGCCCCCCTCCTGCACCTCCTCCGCGAGCGGATGCAAGTACTGGAGCAACACGATGAACTGGAAAAAGCCGGTATCGGTACGTTGGGCGACTACCGCATACGTGAATCCATGCGCGGCGATTATATCCATTGGCTGGAAACAGGAAACCCGGATGATTCCGCTTACCTGGAACTGATGCAAGAACTTCGGCAACGTATCAACCGCACCTGTTTCCTCAGTCTTTCCGGAGAAGAATTCCATTTTGCCTCCTACCCTCCGGGCTCTTATTACGTACGGCATCTCGATCAGTTTAAAGGACGCAACAACCGGATGATCTCCTGCATCCTGTACCTCAATGCCAATTGGAAAGAAAGCGACCAGGGCTGTCTGCGTATCTATCCGGAAAGCGGACCCTCCGATATCGAGCCCCTGCTGAACCGACTGGTACTGTTTCGCAGCGACGAACTGGAACACGAAGTGCTGCCCACCCAAGCCTATCGGAGGAGTATCACCGGCTGGTTCCTTTACCAGGAACCGGGACTCGGATTCCTGTGAAAAATATTGTTTAGAATAATTCTAAATAAATTACTTTTGCCTGCGAAAGTAAGTCCCGATGCTTATCCAAGACTGGCAGACCCTGTTTCCCGTAACGGACTCCGAAAGGCACTATTATCCGATGGCTCAGCCCGAGCTCATCCATAAAAAATGCTGCAAAAAACATAAACGTAAAGGCAAACGCTGTAAGAGTTGTCCGGAACGTTAACGGCATTTGCCTGATCCCATTTCACTTACTGGTTCATTTTATCCTGACCGTGTTATATTTAGTCCCTTAAATTTAACCGGTATCGAATCTGATAACACATATCCTTCCTCCACCCTCCTGCGGCTTACTGCTTTGTGGGCACTTGTGGAATCAGGGCTGGGCGGATACATGCATGCCCTGCGTATCCCGCTTACCGGTATTTTTGTGGGAGGAGGGGCCGTGGTCCTGCTCAGTCTGATCGCCCATCATGCGAAAAAACCTTTTAGCGCCCTGTTGCAGGCTACCCTGGCAGTTTTATTGGTGAAATTCCTGGTAAGCCCGCATACCCGTGCACCCGCTTATCTGGCCGTTGGGTTTCAGGGGCTTTTGGCCGCTTTGCTCCTGGGGAGCCCCCTTCCCCGTTGGTTTTGCCTGCCGGTTTTTATGGTAATTGCCATGGTGGAGTCGGCGTTGCAGAGCGTATTGATCTCCACATTGATTTTCGGGAAACAACTCTGGGTCGCTATTGATCATACTGCCCTGGCTCTGGCTTCGGAACTAGGAATAAATAAAAATTACGCCGCCGATTTCAGCCTGCATGTTATCCTTTTTTATACCGGCGTTTACGCATTCTGGGGACTGGCTCTTAGCTTTTTCGCCTGGCATCTCCCCCGCTGGCTGGAGCAAAAAAGAGGAAGCATCCTCAACGCCTTCTCCCAACTGGAAGAAGGAGAAGCCTCCGGACCGAAAATGCCCGATCGCCATAAAAAGAAATTCAGATTGCTGGCTTTTGTGCTGGTGCTGGCCTTTGTGTCCGGAAGTTTCCTTTTTGCCTATTCCAGGGAAGATGCCTGGCAAAAGGCGCTTTTCAGTGTATTGAGAACCCTGGCCGTTGTGTTGGGCTATTTTTACTTGCTCATTCCTTTGCTCAAATGGGGTATGGATAAGCTGGCAGATCGTTTTGCCGCTAATTCGCGCTTTCGTTCGGTCATGAAAGAATTGCCGGAATTACGCCGCCTTGTAATGCCCGCCTGGCAGCTTAGCCGGAATTATCCGCGCTGGAAACGTTTGCCCGTGTTTTTTACAAACCTTATCATATTAAGTCTTTACCGGAATGAGTGATATCCTGATCTTCAGTCGGCCGATACGCAGCGGTAAGACCACCGAATTGCGAAATGCCCTGCCGAATCTGCCCGGTTGCGAGGGCATTCTCTGTCCCGATCGGGAGGGGCTACGTCGCCTGTATTGTATTGCCGAAGACCGTGAATATCCCTTTCAGGTAGCAGAGGCCATACCGGGCCAAACTACGGAGATCGGTCGCTTTCACTTTACCAACCAGGGCTTTGAAAAAGCCCGTAGTGTCCTGGAGGATGCCGCTTCGCAAATTCCAGCTTTCTGTATTGTCGACGAAATCGGGAAATTGGAAATACGGCGCAAATCCGGACTGGAGCCTGCGGTGAGTAAGCTGATCGAGGCTTACCGCAGTTCCGGCAAACAGGCCACCCTGGTACTGGTGGTCCGCGACTTCCTGCTGGAGGAAGTCCGTAATTATTACGACCTTTATTCGTATAACCTCATTTCTCAACTGGAGCCATGGCTGAAGAACAATCTTGTTTAGGGGTGGTACTGGCTGGCGGAGAAAGCCGCCGCATGGGTGCCAATAAGGCTTTTATGACGTATCACCGCTTGCCTCAGTGGCAACACTGTGCCGAATTGATGAAAGAATACTGCGGGGAAGTCCTGATCTCCGGAAGGAATGACAAAAAGGATCAGGATGCTTATGTATGGATAGAAGATGCGCCGGAATTCGCCGGTTCCGGACCGATAAGCGGCATTCTTACCCTGCACCATCGTTTTCCCGGAAAAGACTTCCTGGTGCTCGGGTGTGATTACCCGCTTCTGCGGCACAAGGAGCTGAAAGACCTGATGGAGTGGGCGGATAAGTCGGGTTCCGTGGCCTTTGCTTCTCCCGATGACGGCCAGCCCGAACCCTTGATTGCTTACTATTCCTCTTCCCTGTTGGATGCCTTGCAACAAGCCTGGAAGGAAGGAGCCCGTTCTCTGAGAAAACAACTGATCGCGCAACATATTCCCCTGATTAACGCATCGGAACCGGAGGCTCTGATGAGTGCCGACACTCCGGAAAAGGCAGAGATCGCCAATGTGCTGATCCGTGCCGGTTTTACTAGCTTTGAATGATGCAAACTGCGAGGAAAACCACCGCCATACAGAGGTGGAGAAACGAGAGCTGGCAGGAATTCGAAGACCAGGTATCCGTGGAAGAACCACTCGAGATCCGCCTGGCCTTCTATGGAGAAGAGCAAAAAGAAAGGCATACCGTTTCCGTTACCATGCGAACCCCGGGTAACGACGAAGACCTGGCCCTGGGTTTCCTGTTCACCGAAAACCTGATCCGGGAAGCCGACCAGGTAGAATCCGTACAACGACTTGATCCCGGGTTCCGTAAATCCCAGCGCGACAATATCATACAGGTAAACCTGAAACCCGGTTTCCGGCCCCGCATGGAATTACTTACCCGGCATTTTTACACCACCAGTAGCTGTGGGGTATGTGGGAAAACCAGTATAGACCTCGTACAAAGCCTGGTGGAAACACGGGTATCGCCTCATAAACTGGAAGTAGCCGCTTCCGTGATACGGAAATTGCCAGCTCAGTTAGAAAGCAAACAAAAAGAGTTTGCTTCTACCGGCGCCATTCACGCTGCAGCGCTTTTTGAGGCAAATGGAGATTTCCTGAACCTGAGAGAAGACGTGGGCCGGCACAATGCACTGGACAAGCTTATCGGTTGGGGCTTGCGGGAAAATCGTGTTCCTCTCGACCGACAGGTACTGCTGCTCAGCGGAAGAGCCAGCTTTGAACTTTTACAGAAAGCTTCCATGGCCGGGATACAGGTTGTAGCGGCAGTGGGGGCTCCTTCTTCCCTGGCTATCGAATTGGCCGAAGAGGCCGGCATCACCCTGCTGGGCTTTGTTCGGCAGGATAGGCTGAACCTCTATACACACGGGGAACGGATAGTTGCTCCGGATTTGTAACTTTGAGGATATGAAAATACGGATCAAAGGCGATTCGGTGCGCATCCGCCTGTCGAAGTCGGAGGTAGATGAGTTCGGGCGTTCGGGTTATTTTACCGACTCCACCCATTTTATTAACGGCAAGTTCGATTACGGGATCGTAGCCCGCCATGATCTGACCCGTATGGAAGCGGAATTCACTGCCCGGGGGATCTTCCTTCATATTCCCCAACACTGGGCCGATGAATGGGTCGCTACCCAACGTGTGGGCTTTGATAGTGAAATGCCGCTGGCCGACGGAGGAAGCCTGTACCTGCTCCTTGAAAAAGATTTTCAATGTCTCGATAACACGACTGAAGATCAGTCGGATATGTACCCTAACCCCCTGGCCGGAGAACACCCATGAAAGAACATAAGGAACCGGATACTCCTAATGCGGAAAACCCGGAATCCTTTACCGGGATCCGGCTGGAAAAACCAAAAAAAACAGCGGCGGGCATACCGGCTGTATTGCATAGCCTCCAGCATGTATTCGGGGAAATGGACCTGATACGGGGCACCAAAGCCCTGCTGGCACTCAACCAGAAAAAAGGATTCGATTGTCCGGGTTGTGCCTGGCCCGACCCTGACGACGACCGCTCTCCCATTGCCGAATACTGCGAAAACGGAGCAAAAGCCATAGCCGAAGAAGCCACCAGCAAACGGCTGACTCATGAGTTTTTTGCCAATAACTCCGTAAAAGAACTGGCAGAACTCAACGATTATGAGATCGGGAAAAAGGGCCGTATCGCCCAACCTATGTACCTGGCCAAAGGCGATACCCATTACCGGGCTGTTACCTGGGAAACGGCTTTCGACATCCTGGCAGATCACCTGCGAGCGCTGAATCACCCCGATGAAGCCATTTTTTACACCTCCGGGAGAACCAGCAATGAGGCTGCATTCTTATACCAGCTGTTTGTTCGGGAGTTCGGCACCAACAACCTCCCCGACTGCTCGAATATGTGCCATGAATCCAGCGGAGTGGCCCTGAACGAATCCCTGGGAATCGGGAAAGGTTCGGTTAAGCTGGAGGACTTTTACGAAGCCGATGCCATCCTGATCATCGGACAAAATCCCGGAACCAATCACCCGCGTATGCTCAAGGCCCTGCAAAAGGCCAAAGACAACGGTGCTTTTATCGTATCCATTAACCCCCTGCCGGAATCCGGACTACTCGGTTTCAACGACCCCCAAACCCTGCGGGGTGCGCTGGGTATCAAAGCCCGGCTTACCGATCTGTACCTGCAGGTGAAGATCAACGGCGATATGGCCCTGGTCAAGGCCCTGGAAAAGAAACTCCTGGAATACGAAGAAGAAACACCGGGAGAAGTACTGGATTTTGATTTCATCCGGGAACATACACGGGGTTTTGAGGAACTAAAAGCCGAATTATCCGGTCACACCTATGAGGAACTGGAGCGGATCTCAGGTATTGATCCCTATCAGCTTCAGGCATTGGCTGACGGGTTGCGCAACAGGAAAAAGATCATTGCCTGCTGGGCCATGGGACTTACGCAGCATAAAAATGCCGTGGATACCATCAAAGAGGTAGTGAATGTCTTGCTGATGAAAGGCAGTATCGGCAAGCCCGGCGCAGGCACTTGTCCCGTAAGGGGCCACAGCAATGTGCAGGGCGACCGCACCATGGGTATTTATGAAAAACCACCCGAAGCCTTTCTTGAACGACTGGAAAACCGGTTCGGGTTCAATATACCGAGGAAACACGGGTATGATGTGGTGGATTGTATCAAGGCCATGCACGAAGGCAAAGCCAGCGTGTTTTTTGCCATGGGCGGCAACTTTCTGTCTGCCACACCGGATACGACCTATACAGCAGAAGCACTTCGCAAGTGTCGGTTAACCATCCAGGTGTCCACCAAGCTGAACCGGTCACATCTCGTACACGGCGATGAGGCGCTGATCCTTCCCTGCCTGGGGCGCAGCGACCGGGATGTGTTGCACGGAGAAGAACAGTTCATCAGTTGCGAAAACTCCATGGGGGTTATTCAGATGTCGAAAGGATCTCTGAAGCCAGTCTCCGACAAGCTGCTCAGCGAGCCGGTTATTGTATGCCTAATGGCTATGGCTGTGCTGGGAGAAAAAAGCAAAGTGGACTGGGTAAGGTATACGGAACATTACGATCGTATCCGGGAAGATATTGAAGCCTGTATCCCCGGCTTCGATAGGTACAACGAAAGGGTTCGCCACCCGGGAGGGTTCTACCTGCCTAACTCTGCCCGCGACGGCAAGTTTAATACCTTGAGCGGAAAGGCCGAATTTAATGCCGGAGTGCTGGAAGAATTTCCCGTAGGTGAAGACGAATACCGCATGATGACTGTTCGGTCGCATGATCAGTTCAATACCACTATATACGGACTAAACGACCGTTATCGCGGCGTGAACAATGAACGAAGGGTGATTTTTATGAACCCGGAAGACATGAAAAAAGAAGGCTTCCGAAAGGGTGATGTGGTAGATCTTTACAATTACCACGGAGGCGTGGAGCGTGTGGCCCACCGGTTCCTGGTCATCCCTTACAGCATTCCCAAAGGCTGCACCGCCACCTATTTTCCGGAAACCAATGTTTTGGTGCCGATTGACAGCGTGGCGGAAAAAAGCAACACCCCCACATCCAAAATGATTGTATTGAAAATCAGGAAAACAGAAGAGTTCGTCGAAATCTGAAAAGGGATTATACGGAATACTCTGTATAAGTAGTTTTCAGGATACAAAACAAAGACTCCATGAAAACTCGGATGAACCTGATAGCAGCTTTATTTCTTCCCTGCCTGCTTTTTGCTCAGAATGATCTCGTCGTACACGAATGGGGAACCTTCACTACGTTGAGTTCCAGTTCCGGCGAACAATATGAAACCCCCATTCACAGCCTGGAAGCCCTTCCCGATTTTGTTTATCACCAGAAATTCAAGTGCCGCTATTGGGATTCGAAGTTTAATGCGGAAAGTGAGTTGTTTGCCAATGTGGAAGATGCCAATACCGGTATGGAAACCCCGGTGGTATACTTTTATTCCGGCACGGAAACAGAGTTCCGCTTCGATGTGCAATACCAAAACGGAAGCGTTTCCAGTTATTATCCCCGTCCTTCCGAAACGGAAGACTTTATTGTACCGGTATACAATTTCCAGCTGAAAGGCCATACCGGATATTGCAGCTGGAAGGGGAAAATACTTGCCCCGGATGATCCGGAAGCTACCCTTACTCATTCCAACCAACAGGCCAACGCCCTATGGAATCATCCCCGGAATGTAGACGCCAATATGGTGGAAGTAGAGGGGCAAAAGGAGAAGTACCTGTTTTACCGGGGTTTTGCCAATTACTCCTGCCCGATTGAAGTACAAAACGACCTGCAGGGACGGGTAAGAGTTCTGAATCATATGGATAAAGTACTGCCCTTTTTTATCTGTACGGAATATGTAAACGGAGAATTACTGGTTCACCACTACGGCAGGTTGGAACCCGGTGCCTGCGACGGTTTTTCCCGCAATACGCAGCTGGATGTTGTGGCCGCCGACCTGATGATTGAGGCCCTGATTGAGGAAGGACTTTACCGTAAGGAAGCCGAAGCTATGCTGGCTACCTGGAACGAAAGCTATTTCCAGACCCCGGGAATGAAAGTTTTCTGGATCGTTCCTCGTCCGATTATCGATGAATTGCTCCCGGTTACCATGAATCCGGTTCCCAAAGAATTTGAGAGGGCTTTTTTCGGGCGTATCGAAGTGATGGAAGCCGCATTTGAAAAGGAGATACAAGACCTTATGTTGTCGCTGGAAAAAGACAACGCAGCTTCCTCCGGTGGAATTAACCCCAAAAAAGAGAAAAGGGAGCAACTGAGAAAAAAGTCGCCCTACCTGGAAGAACGCATGTTACGTATTCTCCTGAACCCTAACCATTACCTGGTTCCTGAGGACCTGGAGGCTTGTCCGGAAAAAGAACCGGAAACGTTCGACTTCCGGGTATATCCCAACCCTACCGATGAACAGGTGTTTTTGGAACCCAATTGCCTGCCTGATGCACTTGAAGAGGTTTGGCTTATGGATACAAAGGGTGTGATAGTCAGGCATTATTATGCGACAGAAATCCCACGGGATGGGAACCGCCTTCGCCTTTATTTACTAGACCTGGAAGCAGGTTTGTATTTTATTCGTGTCAGTGGGAATGGCAGCGTCAGAACCAGGCGACTGCAGATAAGATAAAAAATCACTCCTTATTTCTGCTTAGCGGCAACCTTTTAGAGGCGAATGGCCTCTTCTTAGTATCCCTATGCCTGCAAAGCCCCGTATAACATACCGTATTTTCTTCTGGTTATGGACAAGTTTTCAGGTCACTTTTCTAAATGCCCAAACTGCTGATTTCAGCGCCAGCGTGACAGAGGGTTGTGCCCCTCTGGTCGTTAATTTCACAGACCAAAGTACCGGGAGTAACCTGAGTTATTCCTGGGATTTCGGTAACGGTAATGCCTCTTCACAGCAAAACCCCGGGGCAATTTATATCCAGGGAGGAACGTATACTGTAAAGCTGAAAGTATGGAATGGTAGCGGAAGCGACTCGGTTATAAAAACCGCATACATACGGGTGTTTCCCAAGCCTAAAGCCGATTTCACCCTGGCTTCTCCCGTACAGGGTTGTGTGCCCGTGCAGGTTCATTTTAAGGACAGCACCACTCCCGGAAACTACCCGATCACTTCCTGGGTCTGGGATTTCGGGGATGGATCGGTCAGTCAGGTTCAGAACCCTTCTCACACGTATTCCCTGGCCGGGGAACATACCGTTTCCCTGCAGGTTACCGATAGCAAAGGATGTGGCAGCTCTATCTCCAAAACCCGATACCTGCGGGTCAATGATCCTTTTCAGTTCACGTTTAGTCCCGATAACCCCAGCGGTTGCTCGGCACCGCTTACTACAGGGTTTTCAGTGAACCTAAGCGGTGGACAACCTCCGTTCACCTATGATTGGGATTTCGGGGAT
The DNA here is from genome assembly GCA_964215915.1 of Bacteroidia bacterium. Taxonomy (GTDB): domain Bacteria; phylum Bacteroidota; class Bacteroidia; order UBA8524; family UBA8524; genus UBA8524. The sequence continues at coordinate 19,880 of CAXPEB010000074.1, read as the reverse complement.
GGAACCGGATCATCACAAAACAAACCCCAAAAAACCTATACCGGTACCGGCACGTTCGATGTAAGCCTCAAAATAACAGATGCCAGCGGGTGTAGCGCCACCCGCACGATAAAGGCTGCTATTAGTACCAAGGGGCCCAAAGCAGCATTTACCACTTCGGTGAATGACGGTTGTGTGCCGCTCTCCGTGAGGTTCGTAGACGCCTCTACCCCTTCTCCCATGCAGGCAGTATACTGGGAATCCGGACCCTTCAAAAGCAGGAGTGCCGATACTACGGTTGTCTTTACCCAACCCGGTATCTATAGCGTTACCTGGATGGTTTTCCGGAACGGTTGCGGCGATACGGTGCAGGAACACAGCCGGATAAACGTGAAGGAAAGTCCGCAGGCCACTTTCGTGGCAGACGACACCCTGTTATGCGGTACTCGGGATACCGTCCATTTCACTTCACAGGGAGTTGACGTCAAAAACTATCTCTGGGATTTTGACGGAGGACATACGCCAAACAACACCTGGCCGAACCCGGTGGTAGTGTTTACAGACACAAACCGCCTGTTTGATATACAGCTTACGGTATTTCATGCCAACGGCTGTAGCAAAGTAATCAGTAAACCCGGTTATATCCGGCAAGTAGTAACACGCGTGGAAGGCATAGCGGATACCGTCAGAGCATGCTGGCCTACTCCTGTAAACTTCAGCACCTGGCACCGCTCCCTGTTCCCGCCGAAAAGTTGGGAATGGGATTTCGGGAATGGTGACAAAAGCACCGATCAGAACCCTGTCTATATCTATCCCGATACCGGAGCTTATATGGCTGCGGTAAAATTAACGGATCAGAAAGGCTGTGTAGCCATAGACTCGGTATACGTATCACGGGGGAAAAAGCCCAAAGCCGCTTTTACCCTGGACAGTACCCGGGGATGCAGCAATTCGCTGTGGGTGCAGTTCCGGAATCAATCCAGGGATTCTTCGGAAAGTTATATTGACGACTGGCACTGGGATTTCGGAGACGCTGATCCTGACGTACAACCTAATGTAAAGGACTGGGAACCCAATGTGCACTACCATGTTCCTCCCGGTAAAAAAACGGTAACCCTCACTGTAATAAGCAGGGGCTGCAAAGACTCCCTGGTGCTTCAGGATGCCGTGGAAGTACTCTCACCGCATGCTGATGTAGCCAACCTCACCGATCCATGCGATCCATTACGTTTCAAAGGCATCAATACCTCTCAATACGGCCACCTGTTTGATTGGTACCTGAGCGACGGAAGCTATTTCCGTACGGATAGCCTTGTTCATGATTTTCAGCAAACCGGATGGCAAGTGCGTTTTATTGTGAGCGATACCCTTACCCAGTGTAAAGATACCTTGGACATCGGCCAGCCTTACAGCGAATACTTTTACGCCATACCCAAACTGGAAGTACCCAAATGCGCTCCGGCCATGGTTCAGTTCAAAACGGAATCATACAATGTGCAGGACCTTTTGTACGAGTTCAGTAATGGTTTCAGCACCCACGACACCACTTTCGGGGTATTGGTTCAGGAACCCGGAAAACTGAGTTTTACGCTTACCGTCACCAGCAATCAGGGATGCAAAAAGGTCTACCATGACAGTGGTTCCATCAGTCTGCTGGGTTATAAGGCGGAGGGTTGGCTCGAACACGACAGCTTCTGCATCCCCGATTCGCTTATCCTGATATCGGGGGTAAAAAGCGGACCGGGAATTCGCGATGTGTTCTGGGATGTAGCCGGAATAGGTCGTATACCTGCCGACCAGGATACGCTTTCCGTATGGATCAATCATACTCCATACCCACAGCGGTACGGACTGGATGTGTTGCTGAAGGTGGAAGACGATAGCGGTTGTGTAAGCAGTAAAGTACTCAAGGCATTCCCTTTTCGCCCCTTACCTGCCGTAACCATATCTGAGGAACCCGGTTGTACCCAAACCAACTACCGTTTTAAGATCATCAACTACGGAACAGCAGGTTATGAGATTGTGAATTACCACTGGACTTTCCCCGGGGGCAAAACAAGCAGTTACCATGAGTTTCTCACTCCCTTGCAAACCGGCGTCTGGAATACGGTAACCCTTAACAGCGTTGACCGCTTCGGGTGTGAAAACAACGATACGTTTCAGATATTCGGACGTAAGGGCAGCCTCGTAGCAAACCTTCGTGCCGCACCTACCTATTCCTCCTGCCCGCCTCTCCTGGTTTCCTTTGCTGACTCCAGTTACAGCCGCACCGATCCCATCGTTAAATGGGAATGGGATTTCGGGGATGGAACCAGTTCCTTGCTCCGTAATCCCAAAAAGAACTACCTGGTTCCCGGAAAGTATACCGTAAAACTTAAGGTGACCGACGCCAAAGGGTGTGTCGATACAAAGGAATTCCCGGATATGGTTATCGTTGACGGCCCTACGGGTACGTACCGCCTCTCCCCTTCCGAAGCCTGTGAAAATCTGGAAGCCACCTTTGAATCCACTACCCAGGGAGCCAGTAAAATTGAATGGGATCTTGGCGATGGAAACCTTGGGTCAGGAGCTACGGTCCATCATACATACCCCAACCCGGGCCGATACATTCCGCTGATGATCCTGAGCAATGATCAGGGTTGTACCTATGCATTGCCTCCGATCGATACCATTTTTGTCCGACAGTCGCCGCATGCATTATTCCTGATGGAAGCGGATTGTCCCGGCAAACCCAGTAAATTCATCCATATAGGAAGCAGTCCGGAAGGCCGGATAACGGAGGTCGATTGGCTGATTGACCAAACCCTGAGCGCAGATGACTCCATAGTCAATTACTCCTTTACCCAATCGGGGTATCACCCTGTAAGATTGGTTGTGGGAACGGAATACGGGTGCCGTGATACATTTGAAGATCAGGTTGCTGTGCCGGGTATCCTGGCAATGGCTTATTCTGCAGATACCGGACTTTGTCTGGGAAGTCCTACCTGGTTCAACGCTAACCTGCAGTTTTTCCATGACGATCTGGATACACTTCACTGGCATTTCGGGGACGGTACGGAACAAGCAGGACGGGATAGTCTGCTCAGTCACCGCTACGACCTGATCGGAAGGTACAGTCCGAAGCTGGAAGTAACCAGTCAGCGCGGATGCAGCAGCACCGTAACCTTAACGGATATTGTAGTGGGCGATACCATTGCCCCGGTCGCACCGGAAATCTACCGGATCAGCGTAAACGATGCCCAGCAGCTATTCCTGGAACACAAACCCAGCACGCGGGTGGACTTCGTTAACTACCAACTGGATCTTCGGGAAAGAGGCGGAAGCTTCTTCGAGGCGGCCACCCGGTATAACCGTTATGACACAACCTGGTTGCATCCTTCCCTGGATGTCAGGCATCGGGTATACGAAATGCGCCTCCGCGAAAGGAATGCCTGCGGAAAAATTTCCGGGCCCTCCCAGTCGTCTCTTCATGGAAGTATCGAGTTGCGTACACAGGCCGATACCAATGTGGTTAACCTCGCCTGGAACACCTATCTGGGCTGGCCGGGAGTAGCCTTTTACCGGGTACAACGCGAAGACCCGTATAACCCGGGGCAATTTCATACCATAGCCGAAATAAGCGGTTCCGACAGCAGTTTTGTAGATTCCACCTTCCTCTGTTACGCTACCCCGGTATACCGGGTTCAGGGTTGGAGGTCCGATAGCCTGCTCTTCTCCCAAAGCGACACGGCCAAAGATGCTCCGCCTTACCTGCCGGAAGTTCCTCAACAGGCACTAAAGCGTATCAGCGTGGAAAATGATAAGGGGGTTCTGGCCGAGTGGACTACCCCTCCCTTCAGCAGATTTCCGGTTACTGGCTACCTGCTTGAATATTCCAGCAACGGCATCGATTTCATACCCGAAAAAGACTGGTTTCCGGCTACCCGGTACAAGGAATACAAAACGCCGCTGGCCGTAGATGATCAATCGTACTGGTTCCGGATACGTTGCGTCGATTCCTGCGGAGATATCGGTCCTCCGGGAAAAGAAAGCCGCAGTATTCTTTTGCGGACCTCTATGGATAGCCTGGAAAGGCCCTACCTGGAATGGAGCAGTTACCTGGGCTGGGAAAAACCACCGCATCACTACCTGGTAGAACGTATGGAGCCGGATGGCAGCATCGTGGAACTGGCTGTTCTTGCTCCTACTGACAGCAGTTATACCGATAGGATTACCGAAGATGCCGGACGTGCAGACTATTGCTACCGCATCACGGCATTCCTGGAAGACGGAGATTACCGCAGTTCGGGGCAGGTCTGGAGCCATTCCAATATTTCCTGTGCTCCCGTGGTATCGCGGATATTCGTTCCCAATGCCTTCACCCCCAATCACGATCTTTTGAATGATCGTTTTGAAGTAAAAGGGATGTACATCCGAGAATACCGCATCCGGATTTATAACCGCTGGGGGCAACTGCTGTTTGAAAGCCAGCGTTTCCGCAACGACTGGGACGGGACCTACAAGGAGGTTCCTTCCCAGGAAGATGTTTATATGTATATGATTGATGCCGTGGGGACTGACGGAAAAGTCTACCACCTCAAGGGGAACCTAACCCTGCTCCCCTGATTGGGGAAAACTGGTGCATTTCTTCCCTGACAAAGCCGCTACCTTGCGGCATTATGCTCGATTTTTCGAATACCACCATACGGCTGATGCAGGTGCATCGTGTCGGCAATAAATTTGAAGACCAGGGAGTCAGGCTCTCCCCGGCCTACCCCGACTTCTCTGACGAAGCCTTGCAGGAAGCCCTGGTGAAACTCTTCTTTCATCCGTTCAAATCGCCGGAATATTACCACTTTGCCGACGATGCCGGGTACGAAAATCACCCCATGTACCGATACAGTTCGGAGATTTTTGCCTCCCCAGGTGATAACCTGCAAAAAACCAGCGAATACATTGCCGGCCTCTTGTACGATGCTTCCGAACATCCTTCAATCAAGGCTGGCGACTTGTTTGTGGTTTATTTCGGTCATGTGGGAAGCGACGGTTCACACAGTGAGGCTATCGGGGTATATAAGATTGAGCACCTGGATACTTTTCTGCGATTCACCCAGGATGCGTCCAACTACTCTGCGCAGGTATTGGAGGGAGTGGCGCTGGATAAGATCGATAAGGCCTGCCTGATCCTGAACCAGGAAGCGGAACAAGGATATAAGATCTGTTCTTACGACCGCAGCGGCAAACAGCAGGACGCCGCTTATTGGAAGGATGATTTCCTGGGACTGGTTCCCAGAAAAGACGAATACTTCTTTACACAAAATGCCCTGAATCTGACCAAAGATTTTGTAACCCGGCAACTGAATGAAGAATACGATATTTCAAGAGCAGATCAGATTGCTTTGCTTAACCGGTCGGCAGAGTATTTCAAGAGCCAGGATCGCTTCAAGGAAGATGAGTTTGCCCAGAATGTGTTTCAGGATCCCGGGGTAATTGACAGCTTCAACCGTTATGTAGACCAGAATGAAGAAGAAAGCGGGTTTAGCTTTACGGAAGATTTCGGTATTAACGAGCATGCCCTGAAAAAGCATGGAAAAGTATTTAGGAGTGTACTCAAACTTGACAAAAACTTCCATGTATACATCCATGGAAACCGCAACATGATCGAACGCGGTTCCGATCCCGACGGACGGAAGTTTTATAAGCTTTATTTTGATACGGAAGCATAAAAAAAGGGCTGTCGGAAAGACAGCCCTGTAACTTTTGAAAAAGAATTCTTTTATCCTATTACTCGAACGTTCACTGCATTCATTCCTTTTCTTCCTTCTTGCAGATCAAATTCTACTTTGTCATCTTGGCGGACCTTGTCGATCAGCCCTGTAGCATGGACGAAGGTTTCTTTCTCTGTGCCGTCATGGCTAATGAAGCCGTAACCTTTGGCCTCATTAAAGAACTTAATAGTTCCGGTAACTTTTGTACTCATGTAATTAAAAATTGCTCGGTAAAGATAGTGAAAGACGGAACTTTTCAAATAGCATTTCGTCAAAACCAGAAACCGAGTGCCAAAATTCCCTCCCAACGCTCGTGGTGGTTGCCTTTGGGGCCAGCAAAGACTTGGTCTTTCGGGAGTGCTTCCAGGTACCGGCTCTCTATTCTTACGTAAGCATTTGGAATGGGCTTATATTCGATTCCGGCTGTCGTTCCCCAGATGCTTAACCCTACCAATCGGTGATTTTCGTCTTCTACCGGTCCTGTCAGAATTTCGTCAGGATCATTGAAATATTCTCCCCTTCCATACACCGACCAATTCCCATTAAGATGGTATTTAACCGCCAGCAAGGAACTAAATAAGGTTGAAGAAGCAGTGCTGTCGCTCAACTTGCTATGCTCCTGCCAACCGCCATTTATTTCTGCCCCGATATCCCATTTCCTACCCCGGTAGATCATATAAATATTGGTGTAATTACGGGTCTTGGATTGTTGGCTACCCCTAGGGGCATCATCGGTAACGATAGTATTAAAGGTGAAGTTCAATTTTTTACTAGCCTCGTAATAAGCCGAAAGGCCTATTGCTTTTTTCTTGTTGTTATCAACAAAAGTATTGAATGAATTGAATGCATTAAGCTGCAGGTATAATCTGGGATTGATATACCAGGTAAGCTTGGCTCCGCTGAGAAAATAAGGTTCGAAATAGGTGGTGGTAGCCAGGCTCATGGTAATGTTTTCCCTGGGTTGTATGGATTCAAGTCCGATATGCGTACGAAAGAATCCGGCATCCAGCCACAGATTTTTCACCAGTCTGAAACCCACATTAGCCTCCTGCAGAAAATTGTATCGTGCCGACCAGGCACTCCTTGGAATATCGCCTCCGTGCAGGGTGATCACCCCTCTTAATCGCTCGGTACGATACCTGGCCGATAGCTGAACGATATTCAGTCCGAAAGCATCACCCTGTGGAGAAACCGTAGGAAAAGCGTGGTAATTACCCGGTCCGGCTGAATCTGAATACACCGCATAGTAGACGGAGGCATAGCCGCTGATGGTCAGACGCCCGTTGCTGTCCACATCTTCCTGGCTCGTAGCGATTCGGGTTCCCTGGAAGACAGGCACCTGTTTGTACTGATCCAGCCCCGACTTCAGCGAGTCAATGATCTGTGCCTCTGCACCAAAAGCAAAGGCGCAGAAAAGGAGTAAGACAGGCTTTCTCAAATTCATGCACAAACTTAGCCGATTATTCAAGTATCGATATTCGTATCCCCGCCGATTTTCTGGTACGCGTCAGAATCCCCATCTTTGCACCGTTTCAGATGAAAATCCGCTGGTATTACCTGAGAATTTATGAGCGACTGATCGTATGGATCGGCCAGAAACTTTCCCGGAATCAGTTCATCCTGTTGTCGGCAGTTTTGGTTGGGCTCAGTGCGGGTATTGCGGCTATCACGCTGAAAACGGCAGTTCATTATGTGCGTCAACTGATCCTGTTAATTGCCGAATACGACTGGCAGAACCTTGCCTACCTGCTCGGACCATTGGTAGGTATAGTCTGTACCGTGGCTTATGTAAGGTATAGTCTCAAGGGCGACCTGGAGCATGGGCTGGCTTCGGTTCTGTATTCCATAAAAAAGAAATACAGCCTCATCAGTCCGCATAAAATGTTCTCTCACCTGGTGAGCAGTTCCATTACCGTGGGGCTCGGAGGATCTGCCGGACTGGAATCCCCGATTGTAGTAACGGGTGCCGCTATTGGGTCCAATTACGGAAGAGTTTACCGGCTTATTCATAAAGAGCGCACCCTTATGCTGGCTTGCGGAGCTGCAGCCGGCATCTCTGCGGTGTTTAATGCTCCTATTGCCGGGGTCATCTTTGCCCTGGAGGCCATTATGACCGAAGCCACTCTGAGTGCTTTTATCCCGATCATCATTGCTTCGGTAAGCGGAGCGCTGGTAACCATGATCGTATTGAACGAGGAGATCCTGCTCTCGTATAAGCAGGCATTGGTATTCGACTACCATAATGTTCCCCTCTATGTGCTTTTTTCCCTGGTAACCGGCATTGCCTCGGTCAATTACGGGCGTATGGCCTGGAAGATCCAGCAGTGGAACCGGAAAAGCGGTATGAACGACTGGCAAAAGGCAATACGCGGGGGACTCTTGCTGGCAGTATTGATTTTTATTTTCCCGACTCTTTTCGGGGAAGGGTATGAAAGCATCAAAGACCTCATGAACGACCGGGCCAGGTTGGTTTATGAAAGCAGCTTTTTTTCGCGCCTGACGGACAATGCCTGGGCGATCCTGGTCTTCATCGGTCTGACGGGTTTTGTAAAGGTAGTGGCCACTACGCTAACCATTTCCAGCGGAGGTAACGGAGGCAATTTTGCTCCCTCCCTGTTTGTCGGAGCCTATGTAGGGTATTTTTTTGCCCGCCTGATCAACCTGTTGGGGATCACGCAAGTAAGCGAGACGAACTTTGTGATTGTCGGAATGGCCGGACTGTTATCCGGAATTATGTATACCCCGCTGACAGGGATATTTCTTATTGCTGAACTTACCGGGGGCTATGATTTGATGATTCCCATCATGCTGGTGTCTGCCGTATCGTTTGCGTTCGCCCGGAATTTTGAAAGATACCCCGTCGACAAGCGCTCCCTGATGGAACGCCTGTCGAAGGAGGAAGAAGCCTGAAAATCCAGGCAACTAATTTTATCTATTTTCTTACAAATGGGTCGCTGAATCGCTTAGCCGTAATAAACTCATTGTCGGTAAGGGTATTCAGGAATGCTACCAGAGCCAGCTTGTCTTCTTCGCTCAGGTTCAGTCTGGCCGGTGTGTGTTTTACGATAAAGGTGCCGGTAAACGGATCAAATTCCTGTTCCATCAGGCGTTCGTCCAGATCCGGATGATTGACAATTCCATGATCGTAGTGATTGATCACTTCCATAAGCGTTTTAAAACGACCGTCATGCATATAGGGTCCGGTAAGCGCAATGTTACGCAGGGATGGAACTTTGAACAATCCTTCGCGGGTAGCTGAGCCCGGGTTAAGTTGCTGCTGACGTTCCGGGGTAACCCCTTTGTCCATATAGTCCATTTCCAGGCCGATATTGGCTACATCCGCAATGGCATTATTGTTATTGTTACCGCCGCCACCGTTGTTACCGCCGCCACCCCAGCCGCCGCCGCCGCCAACGCCGCCGCTGCTACCCATTAAGGTGAGGTTATTGAAATTGTCGCCACCGTGACAGTTACGGCAATGAAGTGTATTGAACAGCTGCAATCCTTTCATCTCTTGCGGGGTGAAATTGGCAAATCCGTTAATAGCACCTTGATCAAACCGGGAATTACCGGTCATCATACTGTTCACGAAAGAAGCCAGTGCTTTACCGATACGGTCTTTGTCAATCTGCTTGTCGCCAAAGGCTTTCTGAAAGAGTTCGGGGTAGTAATCGATTTTAGCCAGTTTACCGGCCACATTTTCCATCCGCTCAAATCCCATCTCTACGGTGTGTTGTACCGGCATTACCACCATTTCTTCCAATCCGCTGATCCGTACATCCCAGAAATACTGGTTATTGGGAGCGGCATTAAAGATCGGCATGGAATTCCTGTCGGTATGTTGTCCGGTGAAACCGGTACTTAAGGACACCTTGTCGCTGAAGGCCAGCGCCTGATCGTGGCAGGATCCGCAGGAAGTGGTATTGCTTACCGAGAGTGCACGGTCATAAAACAAGACCCGGCCAAGTGTTGCCAGGTTGTTGTCAATGTTTGTGGCACTCAGATTTTGATTGGCCTGAAAGACATTGTAGTTCAGGGGTTGCTCGGGAAGAGCGGGCTCGTAATTGCCTTGCCCCATAAATTCAGGTCCACTGGTTTCACGCTGGCAGGAATACCAGGTGATGCTCGCCAGGCTTAGCACAAAGAGAGCGTAAATGGGTTTTTTCATGGCTTCTTCTTTTTTTAGATGCGTAGGATGAAATAGATGAAATTAGGCGGTAAGATCAGCGTAGATTTTTGTGATCCGTTCTCCCACTGTGGTGGCTGGAAGTTATTGCTGCTGGTACTTGTGCGGTAAGAACGGATGGTTCTGCCATACAAACTCAGTTCGGTACCCAGCGAGAGGTAACGGTTAATATTAAACTGGAATCCGAGAACAGGGCCAAAGCCACTGCCTTCCCGGTCTTCCTTGGTTTCTGTGGAGACGATCTGGTTTCCGGACATGGTGGTGCTTTTAATCAGGAAACCGGATTTATGGTAGGTATAGTCGAGCCCTCCGAAAGCCGTCCAGCGTTCACTGATCCGGAACTGGTATTCGAACCCGAACCGGATGTCCATGCTACTGTTGTTTTGCTCGGTATAAAAATTGGAAAGAGGGCGTTCGAGTGTGTTTTCGCTTTTAGTCATGCCATAACCGGCACGAATACCGACCAGGTGTTTCACCTCACCTTCCTGGTTGAATCTGTAAAAGCCCTTATACTGTACATCGTATGGGGTATTGGAAAGAGTAGTGCCATTGAAGCTGAACAAACTTTGAATGAAGTTAGTGGCATTCAGTCCGATCTGGTGCTCCAGACGTTTTTCCGAATCTTGTGCAAAGACGGTAAAGGAGGCACAAATTAGCAGGGAACTTAACAGGGTTTTTCTCATTCTTCTAATGGAAGTTACGTATAAGACGACAGAAAAGTATGAAGAGGTTGTCTTAAATCGACAAAAAAAGGCCGGCAAAAACCGGCCTTCTAAAATAATTCGTTGGCAATGCCTGCTATTCCTTCGTTTCGGAATTATCGGTCTTTGACTTGCTTTGCGGTTTTTTTTCGCTTCCCGCATTTTTGCTATCGGAAGCTTCTGCATTTTTAGCGTCATTGCCCAGATAAGAAGGCAGTTCCATACCTGCCATACTGAAAAGGTCTTGCAACGGAGGCACCGATTTCATCAGTCCGCTGATAAAATTCGAGGTGCTGGTGGAACCGTTTGCGCCGGCACTACCACCGGCCTGATCCCAAACGGTAATCTTATCGATCTTGATGTTTTTAACGGCCTCCACCTGGGTGCGCACCAGTTCCGGCAACTTATCCGCAATGAGGAACATTACCGCTTTTTGCGGGTCTCCACCTGCTGCGCTCACGATACGGTTGTACCCTTCGGCTTGCTTGGTGAGGATTTCATATAAACCACGTGCTTCGGCATCCATTTTGGCAAAAATGGCATCGGCTTCGCCCTGGGCCAGCCTTCTTTGTTTTTCGGCCTCCGCTTCGGCATCGATGATCTGCTTTTGTTTCCCTATCTCGGCAGGCACAATAATATTTGCGTACTGAGAGGCTTTCTCCCGGTTGGCGCGGGCATCTTCCGCCGTCTTTTCCGCCGAGTAGGCTTCTTCCAAAGCCTTTGCATTCTGCACTTTCTCCGAAGCTACAGCCCGGCGCAGGGCTTCTGCTTCCCTTTCCCGTCTTTCGGCATCGGAAGCGGCAATGGTGATTTTGGCCTTGTTCTCCCCTTCCACGGCAATGGAATTGGCTTCCGCCACTTTTACCCGGGTATCCCTTTCTGCATCCGCCTTCCCGATATTCTCATCACGGAATGCCCCTGCAATCATAATCTCCTTCTCCTTGTTGGCATCGGCAATACGAATATCCCGGTCTCTCAGGGTCTCAGCAATGCGGATATCCTTGTCGCGGTCGGCTTCTGCCTTACCAATCTCTCCGTAACGCTCCTGTTCGGCAACGCTCTTTTTGGCTTCGTTGATCGCCTTGGCAGCGGCTTCCTTACCAAGGGCTTCGATATATCCCGACTCATCGCGGAGGTCGGTTACGTTTACGTTGATGAGTCTTAATCCGATCTTCCTCAATTCCGAGTCGACATTCGTAGAAACGTTTGAGAGAAACTTGTCCCTGTCCGCATTGATCTCTTCGATATCCATAGTAGCGATCACCAGACGAAGCTGACCGAAAAGGATATCCTTGGCAATCTCCTGTACCTGCTCCATAGTCATTCCCAGCAAGCGCTCTGCTGCGTTCTGCATGATGTCCGGCTCTGTGGATATTCCCACTGTAAACCGGCACGGCACGTCAACGCGGATATTCTGCCGGGAAAGCGCATTGGTGAGGTTTGCTTCGATAGATACGGGTTTCAGATCGAGGAAGGCATAGCTTTGGAAAACGGGCCAGATAAATGCCGCTCCACCATGGATACACTTAGCAGAGGACTGTCCCCCGCTTTTGTTTTTACCGGTTCTCCCGTATACCACGAGAATCCGGTCAGAAGGACAACGCTTGTAACGCGACAGAATAGCGGAGAAGGTCACTACCAGGACCACTACCGCAACAACAATGAGAATAATGGGATTCATGAATTCAAATACTTTCTACTACGAGTAATTTATTGTTGACTACCTCGGTCACCCTTACGGTTGAACCGGACGGAATAGCGTTTTCTTCCCGGGTAATGGCATCAAGCTCACGCAAAGCCCCTTGTATCCGGATATGTATCTTTCCCCTTCCCTGGTTTTTGGCCGGAATGGTCAGGTATACTTCCGCAATCTCCTGAAGGGCATTTTTGTAATCGAGTGTGCCGGATTCCACCATCTTACCCAGTTGCAAAAAGATCATCATAACCAGGAAAACCAGCAAAGCTCCCACAGCAAGGGCAGCTAGGCTCAACAGAAATTTGTTGGGTATTTCTTCATACAACGAGATACCGGTCCAGGAAAACCCAAGTAAAAAATTCACCAGGTTACGAAAGGTAAATAGCTGGAAGGGTTGTCCGTTATCCCCGTCTCCTGCATCCCCAAGATCCCCGTCGAAATCGGTTTCCAGTCCGGAGTCGGCATCCATTCCCAGAAATGTTAGTATGCTTTGTATGATAAAAACCAGGGATGACGGAATTGCAAGTCCCCACATGATGCGCTCATATCCGCTGAGCGCTTCCCACCATTCATTCATAGGTAATAAAATTGATCGTATACAATAATACGCATGCTTTTGATTTACTGCTGTAGGAGAATAGGGCTTTGACGGAAATTTCCGGTCTTTTTTTCAACTTGCAGGCATGAAAATACCGATTGATCAGTTGCTTCTCAGGGAAAACTCAAAAAGAAATATGGAGCAGGTGCGGCAACTGGTTGAATCGGATCCAGCCCAACTCGAAACACTCATACACCTCTTTTGTCATGGGCACTACAGGGTCACTCAACGGGCCGCCTGGGTGCTGGGAAATCTTCCACCGGAGAGGCTCCTTCCCTTTTGGCCCCGTATCCTGGAAAGAGCGGAGCAACCCGATGCCGGTGATGCCGTCAAGAGGAATGTCATGCGGGTGCTCCAGCACACCGATTTGCCGGAGGAGCTACAGGGGATTGCCTGGGATCTTGCTTTCCGTTTTGCGGAAAGCCGAAGCGAAGCCATTGCGGTACGGGCATTTGCTTTCAGCGTTATGGAACGGATATGTCTCCAGGTGCCGGAGCTGAAGGGGGAACTGATCGCACTGGCACAACAGGAACGTCCCTATACCCAAAAGGGGCTGTTGAACCGCATTCAGAAAGTGCTAAAGCGACAGGGAGCATCAGAATAACAAGAGTTGTTTTTTATTGCGCCGCACGAAATGAGTAAGGTCGTACGGTTTTCTTTCCTTTCCGGCGAAGTATTTTTTCCGGGCAAGAGCAAACTGATCCTGAAGGCTCTGAGCAAAGGTTCCTTCTCCCCGCATCCGTAACCCGAAACGGGAATCATTCAATTCACCTCCGTGCAGCGACCGGATCTGGTTTAATACTTTTTCCGCCCTTTCCGGAAATACTTGCCTGACCCAGTCTTCGAACAAGGGACCGATAGCCCCGTTCAGGCGAACGATCAGGTGACTGATGGAGCTTGCCCCTGCTTCCGACACGGCTTTACTGAGCTCAAAGACTTCATGGCTGTTTATGGATGGAATGACCGGTGCCATCATCACGTTTACCGGAATCCCTTCGGAACTGAGGGTTTCTATTACTTTTAGCTTGCTTTTAACGGAGGAAGTACGGGGCTCCATCACCCTTCGGGTTTCTTCCTGCAAAGAGGTAAAACTGATGCTGACATGAACGAGGTTCAGCCGGTTTAGTTCTTTCAGGATATCCAGATCCCTGAGCAACAAGGCGTTTTTGGTGATGATACCCACCGGGTGCCGGAACTCCAGCAATACGTTCAGGAGTTTCCGGGTTATCCCGAATTTTCGTTCTGCCGGCTGATAGCAGTCGGTATTCCCCGAAAGCATAATGGGCTCAGGGTCCCAGGTTCCCTTGCTGAGAGTTTCAGCAAGTAACTGTGGGGCATTCTTCTTAACCAGCACCTTTTGTTCGAAGTCGCTTCCGGCGCTGTACCCCCAGTAATTGTGGGTGTTCCGGGCATAGCAGTAAATACAGCCGTGTTCGCACCCCTGGTAAGGGTTCATGCTCCAGGACAAACCGATATCCGGACTTTCTACCCGGTTTAAGATGCTTTTGGGAAACACCTCGGTGTACTCTGTCGGGACAGCTCTTTCCGGAAGTTCTTCCTCATCGATACCTTCCGGGTGTTCCCGGGTAAGGGCATATTTTTCATACGGGTTATGCGTGTTGTATTGGGCGCCTCGTCCCTTTTGTTCGGGTGTTTCCGGTTTTTTCATGATACAAGCTGAGGTTTATGCGGTTTATCGTGGTAACGGGGATCCTGTATGGTGTCGATCTTTCTGAGTTCAAGGGCTTCCAGGCAGTAGAAACCAAACTCTTCGGTAACTTTTCCGCTGATGGCATATACACCCTTCCCCCGAAAGGGGTAGCGTTTGGCCACAGGTGGGAAATGGACGGAATCGAAAAAATGGCCTTCCTGGTCGAGGAAGGTCCCGAAGTGCATCCGATCTCCGCCAGAGGTAGACGTGTTTTTGATCGTGACCAGGTAGCCATAGACTACAATGGTTTTTCCATGATATGCGGGCAGGTCTTTGGCCATCAGGTTGCTTACTGGGATTTCTGCGAGCAGTTCAAAGGGAGAACAAAGCGGAAACCCAAGTAACTCGATCTGATCGAAAGCCTCTTCCAGTGGGTCGGCGTGCAATGGCGGGATGAGATACTGCTTGCGTGGCGCCCGGAAAAGAGGGACGGTTCCCGGTTTGGGCTTTTCCTTGTTCCTGCGGAGATGTGCTTCCCAAAGCAGGGCTCTTTTAGGCTGGCCGGTAAAGCGGAAGGCATTGATGCGGATCAGGATGGACAATTGTTCGATACCCAATTCCGGAAGCCTTTCCATAAAATCATCCAGCGACTCAAAAGGCCCGATGGAATCGCGGTTTTCAAGAATATTGACGGCCACTCCGTTCTCCAGTCCGCTTAGGTGCATCAATCCCAGAAAAATATCCTTCCCCTGTATCAGGGTGGGGTAATCGCTGGTATTGATGCAGGGAGCATGGATCTGCGCTCCTTCCATACGGGCTTCGTGTATATAGATTTCGGTACTGTAGAATCCACCGAAATTATTGATCACACCCACCATGTATTCCAGGGGGTAATGGGCTTTCAGGAAAAGGCTCTGGTAACTTTCTACGGCATAAGATGCCGAATGCCCTTTTGCAAAAGCATAGCCCGCAAAACTGGAGATCTGCCTCCAGACCTCGGCACTCAGCTGATCCGGATATCCTTTGTCGCGGCAATTCCGGAAGAATTTCTGCTCCACCTTTCGGAACTCTTCCCTCGACCGGTACTTGCCACTCATTCCCCTGCGCAGTACATCAGCCTCCGCCAGGCTAAGTCCGGCAAAATAATGCGCCACTTTGATAACGTCTTCCTGGTACACCATTACTCCGTAGGTTTCGGGCATGATGGAACGCATCACCGGGTGGGCGTCCAGTCGCTTTGAAGGGTCTCTGTGCCTGAGCACGTATTCCTTCATCATCCCGGATTTACTCACACCCGGACGGATAATGGAACTTGCGGCAACCAGTCCCAGGTAATCATCTACCTGCAGCTTCTTCAACAACATGCGCATAGCGGGAGATTCCACGTAAAAACAGCCCATGGCCTTCCCTTCCCGCAGCAGCGCCTTTACTTTTTCATCGCGTTTGAAGCGTGCTACATCATGGATATCAACCGGCGCATCCTGGGGGCGGTTGAGTTTCACCAATTGCAGGGTGTCCTTGATCTTGCCTAAACCCCGCTGGCTGAGAATATCGAATTTGTACAGGCCGATATCTTCAGCCACCACCATATCGAATTGTGTGGTGGGGTATCCTTTCGGGGGAAGAAAAGTGCAGCCGTATTGATGGATAGGCGCTTCACTGATCAGGACTCCACTGGCATGAATGCTCAGTTGGCTGGGTAATCCCTGCATCCATTTGCCGTAATGGAGCACCAACTGCCCAAGACGATCGGTTTTAATGGCTCTGTCGCCGGAAAGGGTTTCGATCTCATGCCCGGGCAGCCCGAATACCTTGCCCAGTTCCCGCACCACAGCCCGTTCCTGAAAGGTATTGTAAGTGCCTACCAGCGCTACATTCGGGTAACGATCGAATATATAACGGGTGATGTCTTCCCGGTCGGTCCAGGAAAAATCAATATCAAAATCAGGAGGATTCTGCCGGTAAAGATTGATAAACCGCTCGAAGTAGAGGTCCAGCTCGATGGGGTCCACATCCGTAATGCGCAACAGGTAAGCGACAATGCTGTTGGCGCCACTTCCACGCCCGACATAAAAGTACCCTTTACTGCGGGCATAATGTACCAGATCCCAATTGATGAGGAAATAAGAAAGAAAGCCCTTTTGCTCAATAACCTCAAGCTCTTTATCCACCCGTTCCAGGATATGCTTTCCCGGGTTGGGGTAACGATAAGCCAAGGCATCCCGACAAAGGTTCCGCACCATTTCCCGGTCGCCTTCCACCGTTCCGCTGAATGTTTTCTGGTTCCTGTTCTTTTGTTCCTCCCCGAAACCAAAATCGATGCAACAGCGCTCAAGCAACTCTTCCGTATTCCGTATTATCCCGGGAAACTCGCGGAAGGCGGCATACAGTTCATCACGGTTGAGAAAACAATCGCTTTCGTTTCCCTCCTCGCTTTTAGGAAGTTTGCTGAGCAGGGTATTGTTATCGATTGCTCTTAGCAACCGGTGTACGTTAAAATCACGCCGGTGCCTGAAAGTGAAGCTTTGCAGGATAACCAGTTTCCCGGGGTGCCGAAGCCAGGGCGACCTGCGCAACCGGGTGATATCGGCAATACTTACCCCGATATATTCATTTTCTTCCAGGGGAATGTGTTCGGGAAAAAGACGAAACGGGTATACGATGCAGGTATGTGGCATGGGAACCGCCCGTTGCGGAACAGGGAGCTGCTGGTGAAGGTGGAAGGCCAGGTAATCGTTGAGATTCTTATAGCCTTCATTGTTGCAGGCCAACCCGACAAAATGCTGGTGGGCTCCGTTACGAAAATCGATGCCCAATACCGGCCGGATGCCATATTCCGGAGCGATACGCACAAAATCGATACAGGCAGAGGTGTTGTTAATATCGGTTAGTGCGGCAACGGAATACCCCTTCTCTTTCAGGATACGTAGCAATTCCCGTATCGTTACCGTACCATAACGCAGGCTGTATGCACTGTGGGTGTTGAGCATTTTGAGGTTTTGTTATCAGGCAGGTACCGGATGCCGGCACCTTTTTACTTTTTATTCTTCATTCATTTATTGTCTTCTGTTCGCCAGTAAAGCAGGAGCTTGTCCGTTAAATGGGTTCACACGCCCGATGGTCTTGGCTTGTATCCCGGAGGCCCGCATCAGGGAGCGGTCGCCAAAGCGGTCGCGGATCTTATCCATAGCCTGGTAAAGACTGACAATCTCTTCGCTGTCTTCAAAAAGATTCATCTGGTAGGAGCCACTCACCAGACTGCTGTAGCGTATGCCGATCAGCCGTACAAGCAGCCGCTTGTTGTATAATCGTTCAAAAAGCTCCAGGGCTTTTGGAATGAGTATATGATCTGCAGAGGTATACGGGATTTGCGCCTGCAGCGTATAGGTATTGAAATCGGAGTAGCGCAGTTTTACCGTAACTGTGGCACAAACACGGTTTCCTCTTCGCAGTTGAAAGGACAGGTTCTCAGCCATGGCCGTGAGAATGCCTTTTAGTTTGCTTACGTCAATGGTATCTTTATCGAAAGTGCGTTCGGTGGAAATCGACTTCCTCTCGGAAAAGGGAATCACCGGACTTTTATCAATGCCATTCGCTTTTTTCCAGATGACCCTCCCGTTCTTTCCGAGTACTTTTTCCAGCATATCGGGAGCCATTTGTTGCAGGGTATGGATCTGTCTTACCCCCAGGTTACAAAGTGTTTGGTAGGTTTTGTCTCCCACCATCGGGATCTTTTTGACCGACAAGGGGGCCAGGAAAGCCTTCTCCAGGCCATAATCAACCCTGAGTTCGTTGTTGGGTTTGGCTTCCCCGGTGGCGATTTTGGAAACGGTTTTGTTTTCGGAAAGCCCGAAAGAAATAGGCAGGCCGGTTTCCCGGATTATACGAGCCCGGGTTTCGGAGGCCAGTTTCAGGCAACCGAAGAAGCGATCCATACCGCTGAGGTCTACATAAAACTCGTCGATGGAACTCTTTTCAAACAAGGGAAAAGTCTCCCGGATAATGTCCGTAACCATCTCCGAATACTTCATGTAATTGCTGGAATTCCCGCGAATAACAATGGCTTCCGGACAAAGCTGGCGGGCCATTTTCATGCTCATGCCGGAATGCACGCCAAAGGTTCGGGTTTCGTAACTGCAGGCTGCAACCACTCCCCTGTCGCTGACCCCTCCGAGCAGAATGGGTTTTCCCATCAGGCGGGAGTCCATCAGGCGCTCAACCGACACAAAAAAGGTGTCGAGATCCATATGCATAATTGAACGGGACATTTCTGCCATACTGCTGTTCTGTTATTCCGGTTCCCGGGTTACAACCCGGGACAACTGTCATTCTTTATTTTTTTGTTTTCCTGTTGCCTGCGCCCCGGCTTTTTAACCGAAGGCAAGGACAATTCCGGTCGCCGGTTTTTTTCTATGCGGTTACGGGGTTCTTCCGGCCGGAGCCAGGCAAACCCAGTCACACCATTCCAGACCCTAGTTCTTCACCCGTTCTTTCAACTCCTTCATGTCGTCCTCCAACCGGGAAAGGGCGTTCAGAATAAGACCGGCATTCAGCGGGTCACTACCTGATTCAGGAAGCTGCAGACTGATGTAACCAACGGCCTTCCATACTTCGGCAATCGTACCGAATGCCACCGGATAAGGGGTGTATGCGGGGTTATCCGATTTCAGAATGAGGGCGTCTTCTCCCGGCCGGTTAAGCACCCTTTTATAAACAATACCCTCGTCCCGGGTAATCAATACATAACATTGATCGTCTTTGATCTGCGTCCAGTCCTGAACGTATTCCGTAATGATATAGGCCCCGTCGGGAACCGGATTCATACTATCTCCCTTAATCTGGAAAAGCCGGTAAGAACGCTCCCTGCCCAGTTCCTGAAGCGGCAACCGGAAAGAAGGCAGACTCCCGATATAATCCACATCCCCGAATCCGTTCAGATAACCCGCCGCCGCTTTTACCGGAACCACCACAATCCGTTCCTGTTCCTGCTCATCCACCGCTACGGAAAGCACCCTCAGGCTCTTCCCTTTTTTGTCGACAGGGGCCGGCTTCCCTTGCTCAAGGTCAAGATGAAGCAGATCGTCGATGCTGCAGGAAAAGCATTGCGCCATGAACTGCAAAACCGATAACCGGGGTTCGGCCCGACCTTCCTCATACGACCCCAGGGCAGCACGATTGATTCCCAATCTGGAAGCCAGAGCACCCTGGGTCAACCCCATCTTCTTCCGTAAAAACCTGATATTCTGAGCGAGATAATGCGACATGCTTTTGAATTTTTCCTACAGCTAATATAATTAGTTTTCTAATATTATTAGCAATTGT